>JANQSH010000179.1 GCA_028284145.1 Planctomycetaceae bacterium
GGGCTTTCCCTGGGGGGAGAGCTTATTCTATTCGCATCCACGACGGACCGGTCCGAACCTTTTTGAGTCCACGGCCAGAGGCCGTGGGTTTAGTTGAGACTAAGTGCCATTGAACTCATAATTTGTTGGTTGGGGGTTCGAGTCCCTCTGGCCCTACTACGCCAATTTGCACTAAATCGCTGGCGTTCGCAAACCCTCGTTTTTCGAGGGTTTTTTCGTTCGCGGGTGAATATTCGTGCGTATCGTCGCGACTGCTTGCGTGCACTGACTGCGCCGGATTGTGCGCCGCTCTTGCAAAATGGTCATCTGTCGTCATCAGATAATGCTGCATTGCGACCGTCGGCGTATTGCCCAGCCAATCCGTAACAACCTGTACAGGGAACGTCTCGACCAATTCTGTTTCTCGGCTTGCCCGCAGGTTGTGAAACAGTCTCGGCCACGTTTCCAGTCCAGCTCGGCAAATGATTTTTTGAAAGGTAGTGCGAAGATTTGTATTCGACCAACCTTTTGGACCGCTCGCGCTCTGACGAAACCGATGATCGACGACGTACTCCGCACCATCTTCGGCCAGTTCAAACGCTTCCGAAAGGTAGGGCCGCAATTCCGCGAATATCGGAATCACTCGGGTTGCCTTTCCGTCGTGGTGTTCCGTCTTAGGTGATTGCACAGTGATTCGGTCAGTTTCCCAATTCACGTCCTGCCAACGCAGAGAAAGAACCTCACTCGGACATCTCAGTCCCCCGTAGCGTGCCAACGCAACGATCGTGCGCCAGTGATGGTCTGGACACGCATCCAAAACCTTGTCGATTTTGTCGCGACCGACGAACCGAAGACGGTCGCTAGTTTTTGGCGCAGTCGCCTTCACATCAGCGAAAGGGTTCGACGTAATGAGGTTTCGACGTTGCATCGCTCGAAATAAAGAGCGGACATACTTCAACCGCTTGTGGATCGTTGTCTGTGCCAGATTGCGTCCGATAAGGTATTGCTTGAAATCGTCGGCTTCACCCGGCGTAATGCTGGCAACTTCGCGCGAATCCCCGAAGAAGCCAGTCAGGTCATTGACGACCAGGCCCATCGCGGTCTTTGAAGCCGGCTTCAGATCGTTTCGCCCTTCGATGTAGGACTCCAGAAACGGCCGCAACTCAGTTTGTGCCGGTTCTTCCCGTTTCGGGATCAAACCGACGCGGGCCAGCTTGTCAGCCAGAACAGGTTCCAAATCGGCAACCCAGCGGGAAGTTTCCGCATCAATCGCATGGCCGGTGAGTTTCGCTTCGATCAGCTTCTCGACTTTGAATTTGACCGTTTCCGCTGCGCGATGGGATACCTTGCCCAGACGGATCGTCTTGCGTTTACGATCCGAACCGATGAACAAGATTCGCCGATGTCCATTTTTTTCTTTCGCGATGGATGCCATTGCCAAAATACCTTTCTAACGTCTGTGTTCTTATCCTGTCAGTTATACGCGAATTCTTGCGACTTGGTTCAATGCATTCCACAGTTTTCACCGAAACTTGGTGTTCGCTTGGGAAAACCGATTCATAGGCCACGATCTCGCCCCTCAAAACTTGCCCGCGAAAAAGCGCGGCTATTGGGTGGTTTTGAGATCGTTCCGGCTGCAGAAATCCATGTACCCCGGTTGCCTGTGATATTTCGGTAATAATAGTGCGGAGAGCAGGCGGTTCTCGTCCATTCGCCCCGACTGGAAACAATCTGCCCCCTCCTCTCCACTACCTCACGCTAATTGCCGAATGTATTCCGCGACAGCCTGCCACACATCGGACTGAGTTTCTCCCTTAGTAATTCTTCGCTCGATTGAATCGAGTCGTGTCCAGTCGATCGAGCCGCCGCGATAGCGGCGATTTGAAAACTCTATCCATGCCGTGATTGTCCGGTGACGCTCTTTGGCTTGAATCGGCTGATCCTCCAGCAGTTTCATCAATTGAGTCTTGTTCCGCTTTATTTCAGCGATCATTGCGGAATCGACAGCCGAACGGGGTGAATAGGCCAGACGGCCTTTGTCGACTCGAATCTGGACTCCGCGACAGGTGAGGTCAATCAACAACTCAGCTGCATTCATCAGACGTACCCCCAAGACTCATCGCTGTTTTCCTCACCATCTACTCCGTCTACGTCTACATTAACGATGTCTTTTTCGGGAATTTTGGCATTACCGTAGACCGTAGACAGGACAAATCTTCGTGTTGGCTGTCCTCGTTGGCCGCGTGGTGTGGGTTCCCAATGGCCGATGCCCGCTTCCTGCAATTCACACAGGGCAGTATCGGCTTCCTCCGCAGTTCGGTATCGTCGATGCCCCTGTTGGACTTCCCGGGCTGTGACTGATCCCCCTTTGTTTTCAATCCACTCCACCAGACGCCGGTACTCTCCCTCAGTTTCCGATTCATCGAGCATTGAATAGATGCGTCTGGTTTCCTGGCTGAACCAGCGGACCATTGTGATGGCTGACTGAACACTCTGGACATCGACAGTATTGCGATCAATTGCTTCGCCTGATGCCCAACGTGTCAGATGAATGACCAGTGCCAGGCGAGGCGCATAACCCTCCAGTTTCGACCATGCGGACGATAGGTCACCGTACATCGCCAATTGTTCTTCACCGTGGCGATTGACGAAGTCAATCATTTCTCGCTGCGCTTCAGCAGCCATCAAAATCTGGGTTGGAACATCTTCTCCATCCGCATCGGTTGCCATCGAAAGGCTATAGAGACGATCAACCACGGAACCATAAGCATCCGCAACGTGTACTGGCACATCGTTATCCGTCCAACGCTTTGGTCGTCTTGGTGGATATGCCATTAAAACGCGAGCAGCCAGTCCGGATTCCCGATGTGTTTGCGTCAAACATCGCCGCAAAATACCGGGCTGTATTCCCCCAGCTATACTGATGGCAGCACGGGGAACGTAGATCAGTTTCGGCCCGGTTTTACGATCCGTCTGCATTGCTCGCCCACCAAACATCTCTATCCAGCGGGCAGAATCTCCTCCTTTGCCGGAACGATATTGGTCGAAACTGTTCCACCATCCAGCCAGTTCGTCCTTAGCCATAAGAAGACCCCTGGGCTGGTTCTGAAGCAGTGGTGCCAGTGCCTCGACCGTCTGATCATCGCACCAGAAACGCTCGGCGATTGGTTCCTCCGGCTTCTGTGGTGGATCGCCCCCCTTTTTGGATCGCCTCCAATGATTCAGATCACGATCGTAGACCGCTTGTCGAACCTCGTACTCCTGCATGTCGTCGCGGTATCGCAACAAAGCCCGTGATTGGCGGTGCTTTACTGGCGACACTGCCAGGTCGAGTGCCGGACTTTTCATCGTTCCTGACTCACCGATGATGGCCGTCCAGATGATGGCCGGTTCATTCCACGATCTTTTTAGCTGAAGCCGGTGCGTATTTCCGATCGCTGCCGCCAGTACACTAAGCACCGGCAACACGAGATATGAAACATCGCAGCCAATTGCCTTTGCTGCAGCAGTCACGAATTCTCGGATTGTCTTTGGCAGAGTATCCACCGGGAATTGTTCGTATCGTTCGGTAATCCCCCTCGAACCATGCCCCCCCTTTTTTTCGCTATTCGGCTCCCATAGCCTTGCTTGCTGCAGCGATTCCTTGAGCAATTTCTCACCGTCTGGTCGGGCAAGAATTTCCCGGACACCATCGCCGCCCTTTTTTTTCATCTTCCCAGATAGGCGGGCTATGCAGACCGATGCTGCCACACCAAAGAGATAACTGGCCGTCGTTTCGGCTCCACTCTGGCCGTCTTTGTCGAGATCGGGAACGATCACCACATTCAGATCGGCAAACAGCCCAGCGAGGTTGGCATTGATCTGTCGACCGCAGATGCCGATGGTGGCATAACCTTGATCCAGCAATGCGGCTGCATCCTTCACCCCTTCGGTGATGTAAACGGTATCGTCCTGATTTGGCTTCCAGTCGTTCGGCACAAACAGCCCAGACTTTTCCCCTCGGACGATCATACCTTTCCGCAGATCACCGGTCGTGGCCATGTCGAAGTTGCCGCAGACGTTTCGATCAGCGCCGTACATCGGCACTCGACAGACATCGTTGCCATTTCGTTTGGCGATTCGTGCACCATATCGCCGAAGCGCATCGATCGGCATTCGCTTCAGACGTGCGACGGCTTCGACGACGTTGACTGTCCGATGTGGATTTTGGCCGTTTCGACGAATCAGCCCCAGATGATCAGCAACTGCATCAACAGCGTTGGGGAATGTGCAGCCGGTCAGCCACATCACGGCTGCGAATCCATCGCCATTCTTTTCATTGTAACATTTGTTGCAGAACAACGCACCGACTTCGACGTCGATCGCTCGGAAGCGATCTTTGCCGCCACAGCGCGGGCAAGGGTGATGTTTTTCGTCCAGAACCAGTGAACCAACATTGCAAATGGCAGGTAAAATTTCCCGCCATTTTCCATGTGCCGCATTCCTAACAGATTCCACATTGACGTGATGATTTATTGACTGCATAATTCGGTAAACCTCCATTTTTACAGCGAAGATGGAAGAAAAAAACGTGGCCCCGTGGAGTTGCCGCTCGACGGGGTTCTCTTTTGCGCGAGACCAGCGATCAAGACCCGGCAGACTGTTTCCGCGATTCGATCCAGCGCTGTAAATCGCGTATGTCATAGCGGACCAGGCGACCGATCTTGATCGACGCAATTTCGCCGTCTTTGGTCATCTGCCACAACTTGCGAGGGCTGATGGCGAGAGCGTCTGCCGCCTGAAGTGGGGTAAGCAGTTGGGGATGAGAACCGGTGGGACGAGGGCTGGAATTGGTGAATGTCATCAAGAATGCTCCAACGGGTTATTGTTCGAGCCCAGCACATCGCTGGACTCATACCCGTTGGCGCAGCGTTCGACAAAAAATGTCGAACAGTCTCTAATTCGCAGCAAAACACCTGGTTTTGCGGGTTTTCGCATCGAGAAGTAATTCGCAAAGTGTTCGACAAAACCTATCGAACGATCGAACACTTACTCGTTTTCGTCGTCTCGTTCCGTTTCGGTAGGTGGTGATTTGCCAAAAAGGTGGTGAGGTGAGAATTCCTGATTCAACAACTTCAGAGCTGCCACCAGTTTTGACATGTCACGACAAGCACTACGGTATTTTGTATGGCCATCAAATCGGTCTTTGAAGAATTTTGATGCGGTGGAATTTGAAACATCCGCCATTTCCGCAAGCTGATTGTTCCCAATCGGATTCAAATTGAGGCAACTACCATCACTATACTTATGGTGTTGAGTTAGGGCGGCGATCAGTTTCGTTTCGGCTTCACCTTTTTCCGTGCTACGTTTCGGACTTTTTTTGCCCGCTCGTTTCGCAACTGCTGTTTCTCCCTCTGCCTCATCCAACTTCGCGTCTTGCTTGTCACCCTGGGCAACCTGCAGCCGCGCTACCAACTCCTTGACGAATTCATCGACCAATTCTTCGTGAGCATCTTCCAAATCTGTGTTGCCGCAAATATCACCGTTCCGGTTTTGATGCCTTATCTTTCGCCATTTCTTCCGAAGCTCGTCTTTCCACTTGGTTTTGTCTTTGCCATAGATATTTAGAAACTTGAACGCAGCCACAACAGCATCGTGAAATACATGCTCCGGCTTCAGTTCATCCTCTTCTTCGTAGCCGCTGCCGCTGCAAAGCCATCCTGGGTAATAATGCTCAGCATCTTTGAGTCGCTGTATGATCGACACCGCGTCCTCAGACGATTTGTCAGCGACATTCCCTTCCAATCCGGCCCGGTCTTCAAAAGCATCGCGCAGGGACTTCACAACAGGAGTCAATAGCTCGTCAATCTGCTCCACTGTGCCGACCGTCAATTTCCGTTTCAGCACGCGTTTTACAGCATCGATCTCCTCGGAAGGTAAATCAGATATCTCTTCTGCCCTGCGCAGCGACTCAGACCAGCGAATGCCATCAATCATTTTACTAAGCGTTTCATCGGTGTATCTCTCCTGAAACTGATGCCGTTTTGCCTCGGCTGCATACCGAACTTCATCTCGAACAAATTCCAGAAACTCAACATGTCCTTCCGTTGAATCTGTGAATCGATCGAGAAGTGAAAAACCAGTTTGCGCGTCGCTGTTTTCCAGCTTTGAATTCAGGTCAGACCGTACAATTCCGAAATCAGGCGGCTTGAATTTGGTGATTGGATAAGTGGGCTCTGCGATCCATTGAAGAGCGGAGTCTTTCGAGTCCGGGACCGTCATTTGGTCAGAAAGTCGTCGCGCGAGATCATCGATGTAGCAGACAAAGTGAGAGGCGTCCGGACTGTCCTCGCTAAAGATTTCTTCTAATTCCGCCGCAACTTTCGATTGCTCGCCGTCGGCTGCGTGGATGTAGACAATTCGCACGAACTCCTCGGCGTCGGGGCAATCGTCTCGACCCGGCCAGTCCAACTCGTACTCGTATTCCCGATGGGAAGAGTGCACCAGTTGAACGATTAGTTTGGCCCATTCGGAGCAGTATTTCTTTCGCTGTTCATCATCCAGAATCTCTGGAATCATTCGCCTGGTGTCTTCTTCAATCTTGACCAACGTTCCGATCGGAAATCGGCGGGACTCATTCGCCAACTTCTGTAGCTGTTCAAAGGCGACCTTGGCTTTCTCGCGCTGCTGAGCAATCTGTTCCCCTATTTGTTTCTGTTCTCGTCGCTGGCTTCTGATGATGCTGACACTGGTCGCTTCTGTTTCAACCAATGATTTACAATTCCGCATTGCAAGGAGATGGTCTTTGAACTTGTCGAGTTCCCGAAGAGGATCGTCCCATTCCGGCAACCCCTGCTCTCGGATGGTGGAGACGACCATTTGCAGGTCGGTTCCGTTTTCGTTGCCGTTATTGCCTGACCAATAGTGCCACTTTCCCAATGCATCGATCGTCGCTCGACATCGTTCCGCCCAATGAGCGACTCCGCTGATTACGTCAAGTTTTTCCAGCAAGTCGTCCGGCATTTCATTCAGCACGGCTTGGGATGATTCCCACGCCTGCCAGAATCGATCAAGCGTTGCTTTCATCCGGCTGAGACATTCAAGCCACAATTCGTCTGCTGTGGTCGCGTCTTTTTCAAAATTGTCGCAATGTTCGTGAAACTCGTTCCAGACCAGATCAGATGGCGCTCGGCTACCGTCAATCCGTTGCTCTGCATCAACGCACTCTCGGCGAAGATCGGACGCAAAACAGGCTAGATCATGAAGTGCAGCGTGCAATCGATCTGCAGGAGCCGGAATTTTATTCATCAACTTGCCTTCATTCGGGCCGATTCAGGCGGGCAGTAGCAGGCAAGTCAACCAATTTGCCCGCTTGAATCGTTCGCCGGGGATCAGCCGGCTACCCTGCATTCCATGACATTGCCATCCAACGGGATGGCAACCATCCCCCCCCTGATAATCTTATCCGCGTGAACCCCATCGTTCCTTCATCATCTGCACCAATTCTGCATCTGTACTCATCCCCAGATGACCGAGAATCCGCTCAACCTGGTGCGATTCCCGACAGCTTTGGTAGGTGAGGTCGTAACACGTCCGGCAACCAAAATACCGGCCCCCCGGTGGCAGATACAGTTTACCTGCTCTGCAATCACAGGGCCGGCCATTACGTGCGAGTGGACAGGTAAACCACCACCTGCGACCGTTGAACTGCGTCGCGGTCGATTGCAGCTTAATGGGCAAATCGAATTCCTGCCCATCGACAAATTGATATTGCAGCGTCACTGTCGGACCATTCCACCAATTGACTTTGAAGCCAACCGACGATTGATGACCACCAGATGATCCCCATGTGACCGTTCCCGAAGAACCGGGATACAGTGCCTTCCGCAAGGCGTTGATATCCAGAACGCGAGACTCTTCAACAGTCGATTTCTTGTCCCATCGATACCAATTCCCGCTTCCTTCACCTCCCACAGTTGCCTCCTGCATTCTGAAACTTTTTGCCTAAATGATATGGGAATTATGCCTTCAACTCCTGAGCAATCAGGTCGACACCAATTATCGGATTTCCTTTGTGGAATGTACAGATGCAAACGTGTACGATCGACTGCATATCACAGCGAAAAAACGAAAGCACCAGATGGCAAAAAAGCGGGCAACGAAAAAAGCTGCAAAAAACAGAAGCGGCAACGGGGCGACACTCGGATTTGAGCAGACGCTCTGGGCGGCGGCGGATAAACTCCGCAACAACATGGATGCAGCCGAGTACAAGCATGTCGTACTCGGGCTGATATTCCTCAAATACATTTCCGACGCCTTCACTGAACTCCACGAAAGGTTGCTGGCAGAAGCCGATCAGGGAGCCGATCCTGAAGACCCGGACGAATACCGGGCCGAAGGCGTATTCTGGGTGCCACCAGAGGCACGCTGGGGCCATCTGCAGGGTAACGCGAAACAACCCACCATCGGCAAGCTGATCGACGACGCGATGGTCGCCATCGAAAGGGACAACCAGCAACTCAAAGGCGTGCTGCCCAAAGACTACGCCCGGCCTGCACTCGACAAACAGCGTCTCGGGGAATTGATCGACCTGATCGGCACCATCGGCCTCGGCGATAAGGAGAACCGCTCCAAAGACATCCTCGGGCGCGTCTACGAGTATTTCCTCTCCGAGTTCGCCAGTGCGGAAGGCAAAAAGGGTGGCCAGTTCTACACCCCCCGTTGCGTCGTGCAGACGCTCGTTGAAATGCTGGCCCCTTACAAAGGCCGCGTCTTTGATCCCTGCTGTGGTTCCGGCGGCATGTTCGTGCAGTCCGAAAAGTTCGTCGAATCCCACGGCGGACGCATTGGCGATATCTCCATATACGGGCAGGAATCCAACCCCACCACCTGGCGGCTGGCACAAATGAACCTCGCTATTCGCGGCATCGAAGCCCACCTCGGCTCGCATCATGCCGACAGTTTCCGCAACGATCAGCACAAAGACCTCAAGGCCGATTACGTTCTCGCCAATCCCCCCTTTAACGACAGTGACTGGGGTGGTGAAGGACTGCAGGAAGACGTTCGCTGGAAGTTCGGCACACCCCCAAAAGGGAACGCCAACTTCGGCTGGGTCCAGCACTTCATCCACCACCTCGCACCGACCGGCAGTGCCGGCTTCGTGCTGGCCAACGGCTCGATGAGTTCCAACCAGTCGGGTGAAGGCAATATCCGCAAAGCAATCATCGAGGCAGATTTGGTCGATTGCATGGTCGCCTTGCCCGGCCAGCTGTTCTACTCAACACAGATTCCTGTCTGCCTCTGGTTTCTCACACGCAGCAAGAAAAGCAGAGCCTACCGCAAGCGAACGGGCGAAACCCTTTTCATCGACGCCCGTAAACTTGGCCAATTGATCGATCGAGTACACCGCGAACTCACCGATGAGGAAATCCAGCGGCTGGCCAATACCTACCATGCCTGGCGCGGCGACAAAGACTGCGACCACACCTACGAAGATATCCCCGGCTTCTGCAAATCGGCCACCACTGCAGACATCGAATCGCACGGCTACGTTCTCACACCTGGCCGCTACGTCGGCGCGGAAGAACTCGAAGAAGACGACGAACCGTTCGACGAAAAGATGAAACGGCTCACAGCCACGCTGCACGACCAGTTCAAAGAATCGGCCAAACTCGAAAAGGCGATCAAGAAGAACCTCAAGGGGCTTGGCTTTCCGGTGGAGGTCGCCAAGTGAACGAGTTGACCCCCACACCCTCCGAAGGCGACTTCCTGTTCTACGCCACCGAAGATGGCATCACCCGCGTGCGCCTTTTGGTCGACGGTCAAACCGTCTGGATGCCACAAAGGCTGATTGCCGAGTTGTTTGACACCTCCGTGCCCAACATCAATCAACATATCCGCAACATCCTGGAAGAAAACGAGTTACAGGAACAGTCAGTTGTTAAGAATTACTTAACAACTGCCCCGGACGGCAAGGAATACACCACCAAACACTACAACCTCGACATGATTCTTGCCATCGGCTATCGGGTTCGCAGTCCGCGTGGCACGCAGTTCCGCCGCTGGGCAACGCAGACGCTGCGGGAATATCTGATCAAAGGGTTCGCACTCGATGACGAACGCCTCAAAGCCGCCGAGACCACCTTCGGGCAGGATTACTTCGACGAACTGCTCGAACGGATTCGCGATATCCGCGCTTCCGAACGTCGCTTCTATCAGAAGATCACCGACATCTACGCCCTCAGTGTCGACTACGACCGCGACGCCGACGTCACCCGCGAATTCTTCGCCACCGTCCAGAACAAGCTGGAATGGGCCATCACTGGCATGACCGCTGCTGAGATCATCCAATCCCGCGCTGACGCCGACCAGCCGAATATGGGCCTCACCACCTGGAAGAACGCCCCCGACGGCAAGATTCGCAAGACCGATGTGACGGTCGCCAAGAACTATCTCACACAGGACGAGCTAAGCAGCTTGAATCGCATCGTCACGATGTACCTCGACTATGCCGAGGATCAGGCGAAACGGAAGCAGACGATGATGATGGCCCAATGGGTGGGCAAACTCGATGCGTTTCTGGAATTCAACGAGCGGAACGTTCTGCAACACGCCGGCAAAGTGAAGAAGACGGTCGCCGACTCGCTCGCATTGGATCAGTTCACACAATACAACGCCGAGCAACGCCGGATTGAAGCGACACAGCCGACGAGCGACTTCGACCGGTTTCTTGAGGAGACGAAAAAGCTCGACCCGCCACCGGAGGGTGATGATGAGGAGTAGGATAAAGCCATGATCTGTTAAAAAAGGGATTGGAAATGGCAGGCATTATCACTCAACTAATGAAGAATCGCTGCATCAATGAGAGAGGTTTTAGAAATGCCAGAAGTAATCTTTACTCAGGCGAAATGCGATGACTGTCACAAGTCGAACTATTTGATCTGGGAAACTCCGAAAACTGTACCGCTCACAGAAGTTCCTTATCGCTTCAAGTACGAGTGTATAAAATGTGGGGTTTCGCAAGTTTACAATCGAGTCGGTGACACGTTCTCAACCGAACGCGTATCTGGCTACGAGTACGTCACCTGCGAACCATTAGAATAAAATCGTAAGGCGGTCATGGCGAGTATTAATGAGTGGAAGACATTTGCGCTGAATGATGTCTTCGACTACATCTCAGGCTTATCAAAACCACGTTCAGAATTTGGATTTGGACATGGTTTTGTCACTTTCAAGGATGTCTTGGACAACATATTCGTCCCTAATGAGTTGACCGCGCTTGTCAACTCCACAGAAAAAGAGCGCAGCAGATGTTCTGTCAGGCGAGGGGATGTGTTCCTTACCCGAACCAGTGAAACTCAAGAAGATCTCGGTATGAGTTCAGTAGCCCTTAAGGACTACGAAAACGCTACCTTCAATGGGTTTACTAAACGCTTGAGGCCAAAGCCAAGCATTAACGTCGTCCCAGAGTACGCGGCATATTTTTTTCGTGGTCCGAAATTCCGTCGTGAAATGTCGGCGATGTCATCACTTTCCACGCGAGCGAGCCTCAACAATGGAATGCTCGATCGACTCACGATCGTTCTACCGCCAGAAAGAATTCAGTCATCAATCGGAAATATCTTAAAGTCACTCGATGACAAGATCGAACTGAACCGGCGGATGAATGAGACACTCGAAGAGACCGCCCGGGCGATCTTCAAAAGCTGGTTCATCGACTTCGACCCGGTGCGAGCCAAGATGGACGGACGGCAACCGGAGGGGATGGACGCCGCCACCGCCGCCTTGTTTCCGGATTCGTTCGAGCATGTGGATGGCCAACTCGTGCCGCAGGGGTGGAAGGTTGGAAAGGTCAAAGACGAATTTACTTTGACAATGGGGCAGTCACCTCCAGGGTCAACATATAACGAACACGCGGAAGGGCTGCCATTCTTTCAGGGACGACGTGACTTCGGCTTCCGTTTTCCGACACGTAGAGTCTTTTGCACCGCTCCGACCCGTTTCGCTGAAGCGGGGGACACGCTCATAAGTGTGCGCGCTCCGGTCGGTGATTTGAATATGGCAACCGAACGCTGCTGTGTTGGACGAGGCGTGGCAGCTATTCGACACAGGACAGCATCTCGATCTTATACTTACTATGCGATGCAGAATTTAGGCGAGGACTTTGCCCGATATGAAGCAGAGGGAACAGTCTTTGGTTCCATTAACAAGACCAACTTTCAATCACTTGAGTTGTTAGTTCCGGGTGATTCATTAGTCGAAGCATTCGAGAACAGGGTTGGTTCGATCGATCAACGCATCGAGAACCTAACGCAAGAATCCAGAAATCTCGCCGCGTTGCGCGACACGTTGCTCCCGAAGCTGCTGTCGGGCGAACTCCGCGTCCCGGAAGCGGAACAGGAGGTGGATGGTGTCTGACGGTATCCGAGAGAATTCGATTGGAGATCGCATTCGATTTCTCCGAATCATCAACAGTATTACTCAGCGGCAACTCGCAGAATCGGTTGGAGTTTCGCAGAAGGCGATCGCTAGTTTTGAGAATGGCCATTCAACGCCGTCTGAAGACACACGTTTCGCGATTCAGGAGTTCTTTGGAGTTCCAGTCAAGTCGCTGAAGTTTTCCCCACGAGCCATGATGGAAAAATCCATCGAGGCAATGCGCCGCTCCGTCCAGGAGAAACGCGACGACGGTAAAGTGACGCCTTCCGTCGGAGCCGTAATGATCGCGCCGGGTGGCCTTTTGGAGACATCCTATCGCGGTGAACTCCGCTTCGGCGACCATGCGGAATTCTCGCTTCTGGAGCGCAAGAAACGGGGGGAGCGACTCGACGGCGCTATTCTATTTTCCACTTTGGAACCATGTGCACCTGGTTCCCGCAATCACCCTAAACTTGGTTGTGCAGAACGAATTGTGTTGGCACGCATCAGCGAGGTTTGGGTTGGAATTGAGGATCCCGATCCGACAGTCGATCGAAAAGGAATCAAGTATCTTGAAGAAAACGGAATCACCGTTCACATGTTCGATCCCGATCTTCAGGATCAGATTCGAGAGTTCAACGATCAGTTTCTCAAACAGGCAAGAGAACGCGCCGATGAGGAAGAAGCCAGCAAGGCAGTCACGCTCTCTGCTTTGGAGAACTCCCATTTGGAATCTGCGTTCGATGACTTTTCGCAGGAAGCACTCGATACCTATCGCGAACTCGCAGGCATTTCCGAGGCAGTCAGTTCTGAAGGATTTGCTCGAAGACTGCTTCGGAGTGAACTGCTGAAACGCGAAGATAGTCGCTCCGTTCCAAGTGGATTCGGGCTAATCCTGTTTGGCAAGGAACCCCGAACTGTCTATCAACAGGCTGGCCTTCTCGCAACGGTTACCTATCCCAACGGTGAGGACGAAACTCGCACTTTCGATGAGCCACTGGTGTTGATCCCTGGTCTCGTTGAGGAATGGGTGAAATCTGTGTTACCGATGTCCATTGACCGTAACACGATGGTTCGGGGTGAAAAAGAATCTTTTCCGTTCGAGTTGATCCGCGAAGCCGTGGTCAATGCCCTGGTTCACCGCGACTATGATATCGAGCAGGCAAAGTGCCAACTGGAGATCACGCCGACGACGGTGACTATTCGCAGCCCGGGCGAGCCTGTCTCTCCGATTACGCTGGAGCAACTTCAGCAATTCAACGCACCGATGCTGAGTCGTAACCCAAAACTTCACTTGGTGCTTTCTCAAATGAAGATGTCTGAGGAACGCGGTTTTGGAATGAAGACGTGGAAAACAATACCTGAAAAGTATGGACTTCCACGCCCCATGTATCGATGGGATGATCCTTACCTTGTCTTGACCTTCTATCGGAGTCCGGAGAGTGCCACGGATTCACTCAGCGAAAATGTGAAAGAACAACTCAGTGATTCAGAGTTGAGGGGTTACCAGTGGCTGACGAAACAGGACTTGGTAACTCGCAAGCAATATCAGGAAGCGATGGGAATTGGCCCCAGAGCCGGCGGGCTTCAACTCAAGAAATTTATCGAGCTGGGCATTGCCAAGAAGACTGGGGTAGGAAGGGCTACACGATACAGTGCACAGTAATAGGCGTTTTCCTTTTCGCGCACCGTTTCGCGCAGGAAATGCGCGAAAAACATTTCATTTTCTTTATTTTAGTGAATCGCGCAGTTTATCGCGCATTTGTTGCGCGATACCGTAAACCACTATATGATATGAATTTATGCTGCATAATTCGTGCGTTTTGACGTTCCATGACGACCAGAGTGAATAAAGAAACGGGTGAGGATGAGTCAACGCTCGAACACCGCGTATTGCCTATCATGGAGTACATCAAGTGATTCACCGCAAGATTGACGACATCAACAAGAATGATCTTGATGCTTTGGTGACCGATGGTGTTACGGAAGGGCGGACCATCGAATTCAAGCAGGAACTTCCCGGAAACAGCGATGGCGAAAAGAAGGAATTTCTCGCGGATGTTTCCTCGTTCGCGAATGCCGCCGGCGGGGATTTGATTTTCGGAATCGAAGATACCGGTGGAGTTGCCTCAGCTATTCCTGGTTTGGCCGGCTTCGACAAAGACAAGGAGGTTCTTCGATTGGAACAGAGCATCCTGAATGGCTTAGAGCCGCGCATCCCCGGTCTGCGATTTCACGCAGTCGAAGGGTTTTCTAACGGGCCAGTCTTGATTCTGCGGATACCCAACAGTTGGGCATCGCCCCACATGGTGACGTTCAAAGGGACATCGCGGTTCTACACGCGAAACAATGCTGGCAAGCATCAGATGGATGTCGGCGAAATCCGGGGTGCTTTCACCGCATCGGAGGCATTACCAGAACGAATACGCCGATTTCGCGACGAGCGATTGGGAAAGATTGTCGCTGAGGAAACCCCCGTTCGTCTCTTTGATTGTGCGAAAATCGTGATACACGTTCTGCCGGCCCAATCATTCACTCAGCCACCGTCGCTCGATATGGCGGACTTACTGAATGACTTCGGCAAACTGCCGATTCTCGGATATGGCGGTGGTGAAAGGCGATTGAATCTCGACGGCCTATTGACATTTGCATCATCGACCGATGGCGAGTGTTTCGGTTACTCTCAGCTATTTCGCAATGGAGCGATCGAGACCGTGGATAGCACAACACTCCATCCAGAGAGTGACGACGACAAAACGATTGCACCGGTCTACGAGCAGTTCGCCAAAAACTGCGCCAGACAATTTTTGGACTTTCAACGCAACTTGGGATTATCGACGCCGGTATTCATCTTCCTCTCGATGATCGGTGTCGCTGGCTTCACCATGTGGGTACGAGGACGTTCGCCGCGATTTGGAAAAGAGTACAATAAAATCGACCGAGACATCTTGCTGTTGCCGGATGTAATGGTTGAAGACTTTGAAGCAGAAATGGATCAAGTGCTGCGTCCCACGTTCGATGCTGTGTGGCAATCATCGGGTTTTCCGCGCAGCCAGAACTACGATGAGGATGGGAATTGGGATCCTCAATTGTAGAAGGCGACGAAGACGCCGATCTTATTTAGGTTCGCTGAGAACGTTCCCTTAGCTAGCGTAAGCACCGGGACAGCAATCGACACTGCCGGAAATCGAAACGGACGCACCAATTGGAAGGTAGAGTCGACCGCACAGAAATACGGCGACTGGTTTTGGAGAAGATTGCGGAGTCATCAGACGATACTGAAGCAGAATAGACAAAGATTGAACAATGAAAATGAAACTGAATCGTCTCCAGAAAGTGGAGTTGCGAGATGTCTGGTCGAACGAGGCCACCGATTTCACGCCTTGGTTAGCGGACAAAGAGAATATCCGCCTGCTGGGTCAAGCGATTGATTTGGACCTCGTCGTCGAGGGACAGGAAGAGAGTGTTGGCCCATTTCGTGCCGACATTCTCTGCCGTGAATTATCCGACGATAGTATGGTGCTGATTGAAAACCAGTTAGAACGTACGGACCACAAGCACCTCGGACAGTTGTTGACTTATGCGGCGGGTTTGGACGCAGTGACCATCGTCTGGGTCGCTCAACGATTCGCCGAAGAACATCGCGCAGCGCTTGACTGGCTGAACGAAATGACGAGCGACGATGTGGCGTTGTTCGGCCTGGAGATTGAGTTGTGGAAAATTGGTGATTCCGATGTCGCGCCAAAATTCAACGTCGTGAGTTCACCCAACGAATGGACTCGCACGCTGAAGACCAAGGACAAGAATTTCAAACATCCGGAGCGGATGGAGTATTGGCTGGCCTTTCATGAGTATATTGCGGAACATGCGATGGAACTCAAGCCACGTAAGGCGGACGGCCTGGCAGCGCTGCCTGTTCGGGTGGGATGGAAAAAAGTCTGGTTCAAAGTGGGAGGATACACTGACCACGACCATGTCTTTACACGACTTATAGGTCACCGGGAATTTGTCGATCAAATTGTTGAATCTCTCATGAAAGAGAAAGAGGCCATTGAAGGCGAATATGGCGGCACCGTATTTCGGAAAGGGAAAGTGGGGCGCGATGTGATCCAGGTAAACCGGCCGGGAGCCATTGCTGAGAAGGACAAGTGGGATGAGGATTTCCGTTGGTACGTTTCGACGATTCGGAAACTGACGAACATACTGGGTGATCGCATTGAGAAGTTTGTAATGGACGAAGGCTAGAGGCGAGATTGTGACGATCAACGAATCCACCGTCGAAAATGCTGCTCTGTCGTGGTTTGATGACCTCGGCTACGAAACCCTGAATGGCGAACAGATTGCACCGGATTCTCCCCATTCCGAGCGAAATACATACAGCGATGTCGTGCTGGCAGGTCGCTTGCGCGATGCCATCGATCGGCTGAATCCGGACATTCCCACCCAGGCACGCGAAGAGGCGCTACACAAAGTGCTGACACCCGATTCCCCCGCCCTGATCGTCAACAACCGGGCCTTTCATCGGATGCTGCGCGATGGAGTGGAAGTGGAATACAACCGTCCGGATGGCTCGATTGCCGGTGACCGTGTTCGCCTCGTAAGTGATGATCCTGATGGCAATGAGTTCTTGGCAGTCAATCAATTTACTGTGATTGAGGGGCAGCACCAGCGACGGCCAGATGTGGTCGTCTTCATCAATGGTCTGCCGTTGGCGGTGTTCGAGTTGAAAAGTGCGCTCGATGAAGATGCGACGATCTGGAATGCCTGGAACCAGTTGCAGACGTACAAGCAACAGATTCCGTCGCTGTTCACCTATAATGAATTGCTCTGCATTTCTGACGGCCTGAATGCCCGCGTCGGCTCGCTGACAGCGGGTAAGGAGTGGTTCAAGCCGTGGCGAACGATTGACGGCGATGGTGACGCGCCGCCGGAAATGCTGGAATTGGAAGTTTTGATTCGAGGCATTTTTGAGAAGTTCCGATTGCTGAAGCTGGTTCAGAATTACATCGCTTTCGAGGAAGATATCGACAGCGATTCGGTCTGCAAGATTCTTGCCCAGTACCACCAGTTTCACGCTGTCGAGAAAGCTGTCGAAGCGACAATTCAGGCGACTGAGGGAGATCAGCGGTGTGGAGTCGTCTGGCATACACAGGGTTCAGGCAAAAGCCTGTCGATGACGTTTTATGCCGGGCGAGTCGTGACTCATCCGGCTATGGAAAACCCCACACTGGTCGTATTGACCGACCGGAACGATCTGGACGACCAGTTATTCGGGCAGTTTTCCCGCTGCCACGAGTTGATGCGCCAGCAGCCGGACCAGTCTGAGAATCGCGAGTCGTTGCAGCAATTGTTGTCGGTTGCATCCGGAGGCGTCGTCTTCACGACGATTCAGAAGTTCTTCCCCGAAGAAAAGGGTGCCAAGTATCCCGTTCTCTCGGAACGCAAGAATATCGTAGTGATCGCCGATGAAGCCCACCGCAGCCAGTACGACATGATCGACGGCTTTGCCCGGCACATGCGCGACGCATTGCCGAACGCCTCGTTCATCGGATTCACCGGCACGCCGATCGAACTGGGTGACAAAAATACCCGAGGCGTATTCGGCGATTATATCGATGTGTACGACATTCAGCAGGCGGTTGAGGATGGTGCAACCGTACCGATTTATTACGAAAGTCGCATCGCAAAGCTGGAACTGGATGAGTCGATTCTGCCGAAACTTGACCCCGAGTTTGATGAGATCACTGAGGGTGAAGAAGAAGGCAAAAAAGAGAAGCTGAAGACGAAGTGGGCGGCACTTGAAGCGGTTGTCGGGTCGGAAAAAAGAATCAAGCTGATCGCTGCCGATCTGATCGAGCATTGGGAAACCCGACTGGAAGCGATGGACGGCAAGGCGATGATCGTCTGCATGAGCCGGCGGATTGCGGTTGATCTGTACAACGCACTCATTGAACTTCGCCCGGACTGGCACAATGAGGACGACAAGCAAGGCGTTCTCAAGGTCATTATGACCGGCTCGGCATCCGACCCTTTGGAATGGCAGGGACACATTCGCAATAAAGCCCGGCGAAAAGACCTGGCGAAACGGTTCAAAGAACCGACCAGCGAATTCAAGGTTGTCATCGTGCGGGATATGTGGCTGACCGGTTTTGATGCCCCCTGCCTGACGACGATGTACATCGACAAACCGATGCGCGGGCATGGCCTGATGCAGGCCATTGCGAGGGTGAATCGTGTGTTTCAGGATAAGCCGGGCGGGTTGGTGGTCGACTATCTCGGCATTGCTGATCAACTCAAGGCAGCGATGGCGACCTATACCGAGAGCGGCGGCAAAGGCAAGACAGCCGTCGATACCGCTGAAGCCATCGCCGTGATGCTGGAGAAATACGAAATCTGCTGCGATATGCTCCACGGTTTCGACTGGTCTGCGTGGAAGTCACCAAATCCGGCAGAGAGGCTTTCACTATTACCGTCTGCACAGCAGCACATTCTGGCAGCCGATTCAGAAGAAGGGAAACAGCGATTCAATCGGACGGTCTATGATCTCTCGCGAGCTTTCGCGCTTTGTCCAACGCACGAAGAGGCCAATCGAATTAGGGAGGATGTGGCATTCTTCCAAGCCGTTCGCTCGGCATTCCTGAAAACTTCGGGCGGACCGCGCGATCCAGCCGAACTTGACCACGCGATTCGCCAGCTTGTTTCAGAGGCGGTATCATCCGGTGATGAAGTGATCGACGTCTTCTCCGCTGCTGGACTCAAGAAACCGGATATTTCCATTTTGAGCAACGAGTTCCTGGCGGACGTGAAACATCTGCCTCACAAAAACCTAGCAGTGGAATTACTGGAAAAGCTCCTGAAAGGGGAAATCAAGGCACGACGGAAGAAGAACGTCGTGCAATCGCGTTCATTCGCAGAGATGCTGGGTAATGCGATCCAAGCCTACCACAACCGGGCGATCACGACTCAGGAGGTCATCGATCAATTGATCGAACTGGCTCAAGAAATCAGAGATGCAGAGCAACGCGGGGAAAAGCTCGGTCTCACCGACGATGAAACCGCGTTCTATGACGCTCTATCGACGAATGGCAGCGCCGTCAACGTGATGGGCGACGAACAACTGGCGATCATTGCCCGCGAATTGGTCGAGAAAGTCAAAGCCAATGTGACAATCGACTGGACCATCAAAGAAACGGTCCGATCAAAAATGCGTGTCATGGTCCGTCGGATACTGCGAAGGTACGGATATCCACCCGATCTGCAGGAAGCAGCTACGCAAACTGTACTGGAGCAGGCCGAAGTGCTTTGTGCTGACTGGGCAGACGTAGGATAGAGTATGCCCGCTGATCTCTAATGTTCGCAGCATTACTTCGCATTGGAGGCAGCATCGACAATCGCCCTGATCTCGGCTTTCTCCGCGTCTGTTAGTTCGGGCCAGATGGCAACCAGACGGAGCAAATCGGCATCAAGTGCGCCGGATATTGCGCCGCCTGAATCGGAAAGTGCGGTTTCTCCCGGAGCTTTTGGGAGTGTTTCGAGTCCCTCTGGCCCTACTTTTGTCAACCGGAGTTCAATTACGCCTTGTTCCGTCTGGTGTACATCATCAGCCTGAGTATCTGCCCGTTCCGCCCGATTTCTTTGACGAAAATACGATTTCCCGGTTAGAATCGACCCATTGAAATCGTCCTAAGTCGATGACCCACCCCAACCTCGTCTTCCGGTTTCCCAAACGGCCAGATTGACGTTCTCGCCAGATTTGGTCATTTATTCGGTGCCACATTGTGTCATCGCCCGGAAGCACACACAGGACTTGCGCACAATGCCGCGTATCTCTTCACGATCCTTCATTTCGCTGTTCCTTGTCTACTGCTTCGGCTTTGTGTCGACTGTGCCGCTTTCCGCCCAGGAAGATGACAAGTCGACCGACGAACTGACGACGGAAGAGGTAAATTCCGATTTGCCGATTGGACACTCCCAGCATGGCGAGGCTTTCAACGAAGGCCCGCGGCAGAAAGCTTATCTGATGGGTGGGACTGGTAACGTCACGTTCCCCGTCACATCCGATCATCCGGAAGTCCAGAAGTTCGTCGAGCAGGGCATCGGCCAGTTACACGGCTACTGGTACTTTGAAGCGGAGCGTTCCTTTCGTCAGGCCGCGATGTTCGATCCCGATTGTGCCATCACCTATTGGGGAATGGCGTTGGCGAATACCGGCAACAGCAAGCGGGCCAAAGAGTTCATCGCCGAGGCTGTAAAACGAAAAGAAAAGGCAAGCGAGCGGGAGAGGATGTACATCGACGCGGCGAAGAATTACGTCACCGTCGACAAAAAAGCGAAAGGACGCGGCAAGAAGTACATCGAAGCGTTGGCGGAAATCGTCAAAAAGTATCCAGACGACATCGAAGCGAAAGCCTTCCATTGCTACGCGCTCTACAAGCATAAGAGAGATGTGAAGAAAGATCATGCGGCTGTGGACAAGGTGATCAAAGAGTTGTTCGCCATCGCCCCGCATCATCCGGTGCATCACTACCGCATTCATCTCTGGGACTACAAAGAGCCCGGGAAAGTGATCGATTCCTCCGCACTCTGTGGACCGGCTGCACCGCGGATTGCGCACATGTGGCATATGCCGGGGCATATCTATTCGCGACTGAAGCGTTACGAAGATGCGGTCTGGCAGCAGGAAGCCTCGGCTCGCGTGGATCATGCCAACATGATGCGCGATGGAGTGATGCCGGATCAGATTCACAACTTCGCCCATAATAACGAATGGCTGATCCGAAACCTCGAATACATCGGGAAGTGGCAGGCAGGGGTCGCCTTGGCGAAGAATATGATCGAACTGCCGCAGCATCCGAAATACAACACGCTCTCCAAACGGGGCAGTGCCTATTACGGGCGACTGAGGCTGTTTAACACGCTCGCGCGATTTGAGTTGTGGGATGAGATGATCACTGCTTGCAATGGCCCGCATTTGACGCCAACCGACAGCGACGCCGAGCAGGTAAAACGATTGCGTTATCTGGGGATTGCGTATGTGGAAACCGGCCAGATTGACAAAGCCCGGACGACGATCGATGAGTTGAAGCACCGCAAAATCGAGTTGGAAGAGGTGCCAGAGCAAGTCGAGAAAAAATCGAATGAACAGAAGTCCGATGAGAAGGAGCCTGACGAACAGGAAAAGACAAAACCTGACGAGCAATCCAAAGAGCTGACTGACGACGATAAGAAGGAACTGGAAAAGAAGAAAAAAGAAGCGGCAGCGGCCGCAAAGAAGAAAGCCGACGACGCCAAACGGAAGCGGGACTCCGCCAAACGATCAATCGACATGGCAATCGCGGCTATCGAAACCTACATCGCCATTCGTGATGCGGACTTTGAAACGGCTGTCAAACGAGCCAGGACAGCCAGGCTGAATTCTTTGTTGCAGGCCAAATTGCAGGTGTTGGCCGGTCATCACGAAGCGGCGATCAAGGCAGCCGAAAAGGCGATGAAGAACCAGACCAACCGCACAGTTCCACTGGCAACCTATATCGAAATTCTCTGGGCCGCTGGCAAGAAGGAACAGGCTAAAGACGAATTCAAGAAATTGCGATCGATTTCCGGTTCCATTCAGTTCGGGACGCCGGTCTTTGATCGGCTCGCACCAATCGCCAAAGAATTGGGATTTCCTGAAGACTGGCGTTACACAGGTTTCGTCGCAGATGATCTTGGCGACCGACCCGATTTGAACACCCTTGGTCCCTTTCGCTGGCAACCCTCAACCGCTCCCGACTGGACGCGAAATGATCATCTTGGCAAACCGCATTCACTCAAAGACTATGCCGGGAAACCGGTGATTGTGATCTTCTATCTTGGGCATGGATGTCTGCATTGTGCAGAGCAGTTGCAGGCATTTGCCCCCAAAACGAAGGAGTTCAACAAAGCGGGCATTGAACTGATCGCAGTCAGCAGCGATGACCGGCAGTACTTGAAAAATTCGGTTGATGTGTACGAAGGGGGCATGCCCTTCCCGCTGGTCTCCGATGGCAGGCTCGAACTCTTCAGGCAGTACCGGGCGTACGACGATTTTGAAGAGATGGCCTTGCACGGCACCTACCTGATCGACGCCGATGGCAAAATTCGCTGGCAGGATATCAGTTACGAGCCGTTTATGGAGCCCGACTTTCTGCTGGCCGAAGCGAAGCGACTGCTGGCCCAGCCAAAATCATCTAATGACGAGAGTTTCGCACAGGCGGAAACACTTCCACCACGTCCGGAAGGTTTGGGAATCATCACGTCTTCTGAGCCGGAGCCGACCAGGCGCGAATTGCAGCGGATCATCCCGGCGGGTATTGATGGTTCGTTGATTGTTGCCGGAAAAAACGTGCCGGAAAAAGCGATCAACACGTTTTTCGATCTAGCCAAGGGTAAACAGGCAAATGTTGCAATCCTGCGATTGGACAATCATCAGATGTCCCGTGGTCTGACGGCGCGACTTGTCGAGCAATGGGACATCAAAGAAGCGAAGACGATTGAAATCATCAAGTTGAAAGCTGACGAACAATTGAGTGAAAAAGAACAGAGTCGTCTCAATGAGGCGACTGGTCTGTGGTTGATCTCGGAAGAGGAAGGCAAATTGAAGTCGGCTCTGATGAAATCCGAATTGCAGCAGGTGCTTACGAAACTGGCGCAGCGAAAAGGACCGCTCGCCATTGCCGGAGCAGGGGCCAAACATCTCGCGCAGTTTATCGTCAACAATGATGACAAACTCATGGCGTCGAAATTCAGCCTGTTGCCCGATGCGGTCATCAACGTGACCAACACTGACGAAGACAGTGAGTCACCATTGCATGAGGCTTTGAAAAAAGACCCGACGCTGATTGGTTACGAAATTGATCCGGATGCAGCTTTGGTGATTCGTGGTCGCCGGATCATCTCTATCGGCGAAGGCACAGTGGGAATTCACCTGGCCAAAACGAAAACACAACCAGCCAAACAAATCACGCTGAGCGAAAAAAACCGTTTTGCCGATCTGACAGCGCTCCGTCGGACAGTTCGATTGCGGTTTGATGGAACTTTCCCGCCCAGGAAACCGGGACCTCCCGAAGTCCAGGACGGAACTTTGATTTTGATTGGCGGGGGTAGAATGCCGAAGGGCATGGAAGCAAAATTTCTCAAACTGGCCGGCGGCAAGGATGCCGAAATTGTGATCCTTCCCACGGCTATGCCCGATCCTGTGCCGTCACGCAGTCACTCTGCTGAAGTGTTTCGTGCCGCAGGCGCGAAGAAAGTCACCGTACTGCCGGAACGCACACTCGACAAGGTCGAAAGTGAGGAGTACATAAACGTGTTAAAGACGGCGACTGGAATCTGGTTTGGTGGCGGGCGGCAGTGGCGATTTGTGGATGCTTACCTCGACACAAAAGCCCACGACCTGATGCACGACGTCCTCAATCGGGGTGGCGTTATCATGGGGAGTTCGGCTGGAGCATCGATTCAGGCGGAATACCTCGCTCGCGGCAACCCGCTGGGCAATCTGGATATTATGGCAGAGGGTTATGAGCAGGGGCTCGGATTTCTCAAGGGGGTCGCTGTCGATCAACATTTCTCCCAACGCAATCGACTAAAAGACATGAGCTCGCTCGTTAAAAGATATCCACAATTTCTCGGCATCGGGATCGACGAAGACACAGCGATCATCGTGACGAAAAATGTCGCAACGGTGGCGGGCGGTAATCGCGCGTTATTCTACGATGCAAAACGAAAGGTGGAAAAAGACGAACCGGACTACGAAGCGGTCGGTCATGGTGGCAGGTATGATCTGGTAGATCGCAGAGTTCTGAATGCAGGTGAGCAACCCGATTCGGAAAAGATGGAATCAAAAGAGGCAAGGCCTGAAGGGACAGTGGCCAGGCCAGCCGCGTAGTGGGCTGATCCCTCGCTTCACGATCCTTCCGTCAGACACGCAAATTCTCTTAATGCGGTTGTCACCACCGGTTGCGGGCAGGACCAGACGAGAAAGAACATCGCTTCCCGGACAGCTCGTTCCGCCAGATGCCCCGTTACAAACCCCGCCCCCTTCGTTGACGCCAATAACGCTTGTGACGAACGCAACACCAGAGAGTTCGCCCGGCTGCGAATGCTCTCAGCAGTACGATGTGGATTGTCAGAATCGGCTTGACCCGTTGCGACAGCACCCCGGTCGGTTGTAATTCGTTCCAGTTCCGTTTCCAACGGCTGACAGATTTCGAGCAACTCGGCCCGACGTTCAGCTTCTTCTTTCAGTCCACGAATCGACGCCCGCGCAGCTCCCATCGCCAATGCCGATGTTGTCAGCGAACCAGTGCCGCCCCCCTGCCCGGCGGACATCACCCTTTCGATCGGTCCGGCAATTAAATCGGCATTGGGCACCACGACATTGTTCAACGCGACCGACCCGGTTTGCGATGCGTTCAATGCCAGCATGTGAACGGTTTTCTCGACCTGAAATCCGGGAGAATCGGTGCGGATCGCAGCGAGAATTTGCCGATTGTCATCGAGTGTTCCGCCGGTGACAACAACATCCGCTGCCGGTCCGCCAGTTACCCAGGGAACGTTACCCTGAAAAACCCAGCCATCACCCCGTCGTGTAACCTGCACCACCGGCGATTTCAAATGCTGCCGCGATGTGGTGAGGTGTGAGATTCCAACTGTTGCGGAGAGTTCGCCACTTGCGATCGCTGGTAACAATTCCGCTTTCAGACTTTCATTGGTCGATCCGGCGATTCGCTGGGCTGCTCCATTTTGCTGCGTCAGTACGAAAGTCGAGAGTAAACAGGCGGAAGCAAGATGATCGTAACCGTCAACCAGTTCCGCCGAAGAGATGTTCGCACCGCCATATTCTTCGGGAACGACCCAACCGAGAACGCCCTGCTCGGACATCGCCTGCAATTGCGGTGCGGGCCAGTCGAGATCCTCTTCGAGCCGGGGCGAAAGCCTGCGGAGCGTACTCAGTAGCGGCGCCAGGTTGGATGCAGAAACCAGATCGGACATGAGGAGGTCAATCAATGGTTATTTTGAAGGTGGGATAAGCGATCAACGGTCTTCCCGCGATTGTTCAGCCAACGCCTGATAATATCGCCGGACGAGTTCATCATACTTGGGCAGGTATTCTTCCTTGTAAATGTTCAGTAACTCATGCCGGACCGAGGGGGGTAAATGCCCCCAGACATCCTTCACCAGTACTTCGCGCTCTCGCAATTCTGCATCGCGATCCTCAGCCTCGTCGATTCGCTCGGAAGAGTTGTCGGACGGACGATCGTTCTGGCGATTACCGTTGCTGGAATTTTCGCCGTTCTTTGGGGCCGCCTGAGAAAGTTCCGGTTCGTTCTGCTGCGGCTGTTGTTCTGGTTGTGAGTTGGCCGACGGGGAGACGCTTCGTGATTGTGCACTTTGCTCGAAATTCCTGATCAGTTCGTCCAGTTGTTTGACAACATCCTGTTGCAGTCGTTGTGTTTCGCTGCCAGTGGCACGATTTTCCATTTTCATGCGGGCTTTTCGCATACCTTCGATGACCGACTCAACCTTCGACTTTGCCTCGTTGTGATCGGGCTTCTCTGCGGAGTTATTGCCTTCCAACTCCAACGATTCGATCAATTCACGATCAATCTCGGATTTTGAGGCATCGGTTTTCTCGTCATTTGCGAAAAGTCCGGCAGGGCTGCAAAGCAAAACCATCACCAGCAGAAGCAATGCCGTGCGGCGAACTTCAGGCACACAGTCAGCAAAGGTACAAAACAACTTTGACATGAGTCAGCCTATTCTTCGGGAATCAGGACACCATCGGTATCCGGAATTTCCAATGAGCCTGATGGAATGGTTTTGGGAGCGATCTCTGGATTGTCGGATGGTGCATCTGGTAGAAGGGCATTGCCTTCCTCGGGTATTGGAACATCTTCGGTTGATTCGTTCGATTTTTCCTCGACTTCAAAAGCCTCGGCGATCTGAGCCGTCAGAGTCCGAGCGAGATCGGTCAGATGCCTCTGCTGATCGATAAGACGGTTCAATTCGGCCAGTTGATCGGCAGTTAATTCGCCATTTCCGTTGCGAGCCATGTCCAATGCACGCGTTTCCTCCAGCAAATCCTGCTGCAATGCCCGTATGACCCGCAATTGAGCCAACTGCGAGATGACCTCGCGTGGCGGTTGTTGTACGCCCTTATTGCCCCCATTTCCGTTGCCACTGCCATTCTGAGTTCCCATTTGGAAATCCTGTTTGACGATTTCCACCAGCGAGAGAATTCGTTCGCAGGCCGCCGTTTGTGCTTCAACAGTTGACTCGTCAGCCTGCCGTTTTCCGATTCGATCGACCGCACGCTGCATGTGTCGTGCCGCGCCAAGTAAAGCCAACTGGAAAGCTTCCGCCGCCTTCAAATCTTCTGCCAGTCGGTCGGTCTCCTGCTTCAATCCGAGTTGCACGTCACGCAGATTCAGAAGCGATTTCAGGTGAGCCCGGCTCCAGCGACCGCGATCCAATCGCTCCTGCTCCAGTCGTTTCGTTTCGTCCATCGCAGACTGTTGACGCTTCGCCAGTCCAGCAAGCTCGTCCACCATGCGCTCCAACGCTTCAAAGGCAAGCTGCTCTTCGGCACGATTTTTTGCCCGCGCGATCTCCCGTTCAATCTGTTCCAACTCTTCGAGCGTCTCATCGATCGAACCCTGTGCGCCCACCAGGTTGCCTTCCCCCAACTGACGCCTGGCCTGTTGCATGTTTTCGGTGGCGCGTCTTGCTGCTTCGCGTCCCTTTTGGATGCGTAATCGCCGCAACTCCAATGCCGCCCGTTCGGTATCCTCCTTGAGTTTCTTCTGGTGCTTGCGGAGTCGATCCAACTCCTGTTCGCGTTTGGAAGATTCAGGTTTTTGCGTCGCCTTACGCAATTGTTCCGCCAGATCCTGCTGTCTGTTCTTCAACTGGCCAAACTCGATTTGTGCGTTTTCGAGTTTCCTGATCAGCGTTTCGATATCGGATGTCTTGCGGCGGTTCAAATCGTCCCGTAATTTTCGCAGTTCCTCCAGCAGATCAGCCTGGTTTTTTCCCGCCCGGCCAACATCGTTGCGCGCCAGTTGGTCGCCCGTTTCCCGCATACGATTGCCAAGTTGACTTGCATCCATCGTATTGACAATCTCTTCCACCGCATCGCGCTCGCTGCCGGAAAGCTGAGGGAGCGACTGCCCCAATTCTCTGCGCACGCGGTCAATCCGTTCAGCTTCACCTCGCTGCCGAGTTGCCGCCCGTGCAAGGTCGGCCCGCTGTTGTGGTGTTAACTGGCTGACGGTTTTGCCAATCGTCTCTTTGAATACCTGGGCAGAGTCCTGATTGATCTCCGCCTGATTCTCGATCAATCGCGTCAGTTCATTCTTCAATTCGTGCTTCGTCTGCCAGCGGGAAAGCAGAGATTTCAATTCGCTCAGATTGTTAATGACTGTCGTTTGATTTTGAGATGCGCCGGCGAGATTTGCGACTTGCGATTTTGAATCGGGGTTCGACTCACGTTGCCCGGGGGGCAACATTTTTGATGATTCGTTTGCAGAGGCCTTCTTTGCGGGTGCATTGCCTGACTTCTTCCGTGTCTGTCGCTGTTGGGACATCTCGGCCATCGTCGCGGATGTCTCCTTACGAACCCGCAGCAGTAAATCCTCGATCACCGGCAGTTGTCGGCTATTGATCAACTTCAACTCATCTGCAATGCGGTTGAGTCTTTGCTCGGCCTCGAAGTCATCCAGATTGTTCTGCCCGATTTCACGCAACAATTCGTCGGTCCGTACAATCAGACCATCAACGGGATTTGACAACTGCGACGAAATCCATCTTTGATCAAATTCGATCTGCCTGAGTTGTTCGAGGTCGGAGGAAGTGAATCTACCCGTCGCGCGAAGCTGTGCAGCAAGACCGTCAGTTCGTTCCTTCACCGCAATCTGCTTCTGCAGGATTTCGTCGAGATCCTGTTTCAATGTCGCCTGCCCCGATGCAATGTCGAGTTGTTTGGCGTCCGGGGTGACGATCGTCAGCACGTAACTCAGGCTGCGACCAATGTGCGGCTCGCCCAAGTTAAATTCATCTGTCGCTTCTCCGAAGAAGACAATTTGATCTCCGACTGAAACATCCAATCCGGAAATCTCCCACAGATAGTCGAGTGTCATTTCCTGCCGGGTATCGATCTCTGTTGGGAGGGCCGCATTGTTTGGTTGTTTTTCGTTTGCTGGCTCAGGTTCTGGAAAAAGCCTTACGTATTCAGTGGGGGGGGCGGCAACGTCGGGCCGGATAATCTGGTACCCGATTTGCACCATTTTCAATCCAAGATCGTCGCTGGCGGTCATTCTCATTTCGATGCTGGCCGACACCGTTATGCGGGCGTCACGTGTCGGCTCATCGATGCGGATTTCGGGGACGCGATCAACGATGGGGTCGATTTCATAGCGAATCGATTCGCGATTCTGGAAGCCTTCCGCGTCGGTCAATAACAATCGATAGGCAGTCGCATCTTCGCTCGCAACGTCGAACTCAGCGTGAAAGGTGGTGCCGTCTTCGCCGATTTTCAATTCGCGCGGCGAATCATCGTTGAGTTGCAGCTTTGCCGCTTTCAACCATTTGTTGGCCCGCGCCGTCAGACGCACGCGCGTGCCGATGAGAGCAGAAAAATGTCCCACATTCGAAGGCAGTTTCTGAATCTCCTGTCCGCTGTAAGCTGGTGGATGAAGCATGACCTGCAATTCAGCAATCTGTGGTGGCGGGACGACATGCAGCGAACACCATGGCATGTGGTCGTCGTCACCACCTGATACACGAAAATCAAAAGAGCCTTCGTTCAATCCGTGTGCGATCACGGCGACTTCGCGAATCCCGCCCGAGTCATCCACTACCTGCCGGACTTCCAGCGGCTCTTCAGTTACTTTTCCTTGCGCATCACGAATAAACAGTCGAACGTCTTCGGGCATATCTCCAAGTCTGTTTTCGACATGCAGCCGGAGTATTTCACCGCTGGCACGCTGCAGTTGGCGATTGAGTGTTGTCGGTACAGGTTGCATGTCGGCATCGAGCAGTTGCAATTCAGTCGTACGTGGCCAGGCCATATCAGAGAATGGAAAGATCAGCCGGTTCACCGCGATTCTGGCCGATGCCTGATTCAGCCCAACCAGCAACGAGGCAAACAGTACGACTGTCATCGCGCAGAACGCCACTTTCCCGAGCGGACGGAAATTGACGACATCGCCGACTTTGAGATCTCGCATCTGGTCCGTAGTCTGCTCGATCACCAATTTCTGCAAGGCGGGAGAACCGATTGCGGGATCCTGCGACGATTGCTCAAACTGGACCGAACTTCCCAGTCCATCACGCAATCCGGGGTATCGGGCTTCAATCCGATTCGCGATTTCCAGATCGCTCAAACCATGACGCAGCGGCTGGAACAGGTATCGCCAGGACATCCACATGCCGATCGCCAGAATAGCCAGGCCAAACAGCAGCCGAACTTCCGGATCGTTCATATGAATCAGCCAGTCAAGCAGACCAGTCAGAATGGCGAGACCAATAACGGTGGAAAGCACCTGGCAGAGGCCAT
This sequence comes from Planctomycetaceae bacterium, assembly GCA_028284145.1. GTDB lineage: Bacteria > Planctomycetota > Planctomycetia > Planctomycetales > Planctomycetaceae > JANQSH01. The sequence goes on from JANQSH010000179.1 coordinate 29,951, forward strand.
GCAGCCAGATCACACCGCATACACGACGGCGGGTTCGCGTCAAGATATTTTGCAGTCGCGGATCCATAGGCCTGGTTTTGGGGCAAAAGCAAAAGGTGGCAGTGCGTCGAAAGAGATGACGCCGGGAGACCAAATCTCAACCCGGTTTCGCGGGAAGTGTTTATGATTCTCTATTTTACGTCAGACGGAAGCGTTTTCTCAATAGCCATTCCGCCGTCAGCAGCAGACTAAAGACGATCAGCAATTCCCAACGGTTCCATAGAAGCAGTGGCTCTTGAGATTCCAGTGGCACGGGCCGAACGGGAGGAATCAACTGCGCCAACTGGTCGACATCAGCCAGCGTGAATAACCGCCCACGCGATGTTTTGGCCGCTTTTCGCAAATCGACCTCATCCATGCTGCGTTGCTCCAACTCCAACATCGGGGGCATGACGCGAAAATCGGTGCGAGGAGGCGGCCCCTTGAAAAGAGGTGAGGAAATCCAGATGTCATAGTTCCCGACAGCGGCTTGTGGAAAGCGGCCTTCAAAGACAAATGGCAATCCCGGCAAAGGCGTCAAAGCAATCTCCCGCTGAAAGTCTCCCCGCCGTTCCAGCATGATGGTCACCTTGCCGCCGTTCGTTTCGAGCAGCCGTTCGTCGAATACACGCACACGAAACTCGACAGTGTCACCCAGCGTGTAGATTTTGCGATCGACAGTCAAATTGGCACCACGATCTCGCCCGAGCAGTTTTGACTGGCTGACGAACCGCAGTGCCTGAATCCAATACCGACCGTAATGGGGTTCTCCCATTCGCCAGAAATCGTCGCTCGTATGATAGAGCGTCTTCCCCAACCCGAATCGCTGCATGACGATCACCGGACGGTTCCGGCCTTTGGCGTCCTGCATGGCCTGTTCCGCGAAGATGACCGCACCCGGTTTCAATTCCTTGAGATTGACATTCCAGAAAAATTCGGGCAGATCACGCCAGATCACCGCACTCTCTTCTTCGGTTTCGGCAAGGCGGAAAATTGTACTCCCCTTTAATCCTTCGTTCGTCAACCGCATACGAAAACCGTTCTCTATTGGCATATCCGCAGACGGCAACACAGTCGAGGAAAGATCAAAGGGAAACAAAACCTCCAAATCAGTATTGCGATACGCCAGCGGATTGAATCGCTCTCCCGCGACAAACAGAATGCCTCCGCCATCGTTCACAAACTCTTGCAACGACTGCAGCACCTTGTCACCCAGATAGTTCGGATTGACATCGCCAAAGATGATAACGTCATATTTCGTCAGTTCCTCTTCACGGACGGGGAAATGTTCCAGCGCTGTCTGATCGCCCGACGCATACTCAATATCTGCATCCTGCAGGACGTGGGACAACGCAATCGATTTATCCCGTTCGAGCAAAGTCTTCAGTTTGCGAAACTCGTAGCGGGGTATCGAATCGGCCAGCAGCACCTGAATCTTCTCATTCCGCACGTGAATTGTTCTGGTCAACCGATTGTTGGATGCATCACTTTCCAGCGGCCTGGGTTCCACTTCCAGTGCGAATTCAAACTTTCCTTCCCGGTTGGGAACGTGAACAATTTCGACCTTTTCCACTCTGCCGTCGGCTGGCAGAGAAATCTGTTTCGTGGCAACCGGTTCGGAATCCACATTCTCCCGCAAGACGAGTTTCGCACTCTGGCCAGCAAACCCAAAACTGCGTATACGAGCGGAAAAGACAATCGGATCTCCAACGAATGCAATATCGTCCACCAGCAGATCTTCCAACTGGACATCGCGCGCCGGTTCCTGACTGCCGATGCCAACAGGATACAGCGGAACCAATTGATCCCGGGCCAGCAAAGCGGCTTCAGAAAGACGGTCAGCACGCGAACCGCTGGCGATACCGTCTGTCAACAGTATGATTCCCGCCGGTGGCGCGCCTCGAAACTGGTTCAGTAATTCGGCCACGACCGGCCCGGGACGAGTTGTCGATCCTCGTGGTTGAATCCGTTTCAACTCTGCGATGATCTGCTCAACTTCCAATTCGCTAACAACTTTGGATTGACCAATCGGTACCAGCTCATTCGAGAAACGATACAATTGCACTTTGTACTGCTGACTCAAGTCGCGCAGCCAATCGCCGTTGTCTCGTGTCAACACCGTGGTGGCCAGCTCAAATCGATTCAACTGAGATTGATCCACGTCTTTCAACAACTCTTCAACCGCCCGTTGAATTTCTTCATTGGTATAGAGGTCGTCCAGACTCATACTGGCGGAGTCGTCAATCATCACCACAATCACCGGCAATCCGGTTCGATCGATGGAGAGCGCACATTGACTGAGAAAAATGAGGACGATCCCCACGGCCAGCACTCGCAATGTGGCCAAACTAATGCGGACTCGCAGAGGGAGCGTTTTCGTATCGCGTGCATAGACCCAGAGGATTCCGGCCAGCAGACCGATGGCGAGGACCAGCACCATCCACGCTTCCAGAAACGATGGCCAGGGATTTCGCCAGTGGAATGTCCAGGCCGTCCCCTCACCCGGTGCCGCCGGGGGAATGCCAAGATACCACTCCACAAGTCGTTTCAATCCGCCTGTCAATTTCGAGCTTTCGTAAGGAAGGGAAACTCTCGTGCGTCGGAATCACCAGTACATTGATGTGCAAAACAGGGCGCGACAATCAACGCCGATAATCATGAAATGAGGCGAGAGGAATCGAGAGTCCGCAGCCAGCACTCCAATAGGTGAAAGGGCAATGCCACCAGTATCACTGATCCGAGGAGCAGAAATTCGTGACAATCCTGCGTGAAGGAGGGTCAGAATCTGCCGAAAACGTTTTCATTCAGCATCTGATCGGATAAAAGCGGATGAAGGGACTCGAACCCTCGACATTCAGCTTGGGAAGCTGACGCTCTACCAACTGAGCTACATCCGCACCCCCCCTGTCCGGGTGTCTTGGTCGGATTACATTGTAGCCAGCGGTGAAGTCGAATCGCAACAATACGCCATGCACGCATTGATCACACAGCTACAACAGGGAATTATCGATTGTCGCCTTGCAGACACCGAGCTACTGGTCGCGGTCTCTGGTGGAGCGGACAGTGTTGCATTGCTGCTTGGTCTGCAGGAATTGGCAAAAGAAAACGCCCTGCATCTGCAGGTGGCGCACGTTAATCATCAGTTGCGCGGCGAACAATCCGACAGCGATTCCCAATTTGTCGCGAGTTTGGCCGCGTCACTCGGTGTCCCATGTCATGTCGATTCGGTCGATATTGCAATTATGGCCAAAGAGTGGGGAATCGGCATCGAAGAGGCGGCTCGTGATGCACGGTTTGCGTTTTTTCGACAAACGGCTCGGCAGACAAACACTCGATGGATTGCCCTGGCCCATACTGCCGATGATCAGGCCGAGACCATTTTGCACCACATCGTTCGAGGGACTGGCATTGCCGGTTTACGGGGAATGCCTGCTGTGCGCGAATTGGAGAAAGATATCGCAATCGTCCGACCGCTACTGAGGACATCTCGGAAGACCGTGTTGAATTACCTGCAAATCCGCAACCAGGAATTTCGACAAGATGGCACTAACGACGACACCGAATTCACCCGCAATCGTATCCGGCATGTGCTGCTGCCAATGTTGGAGACGCAATTCAACCCTCAAGTCCGGCAGGCTCTGTTAAGACTTGGGACGCAGGCGGGCGAGGTGCAGACATTGATTGATGATCAAATTCGATCGTTATGCGCGGTTGCAGTGGCAAGTCAACAAGACGAGATCTGTCGTCTTGTGCGAGATCGCCTGGTGGGAAAAACGCGGTATTTGTTGCGGGCGTTCTTTGCCAGATTGTGGCAGCAGCAAAACTGGCCTCGCCAAAGAATGGGTTTCGCCGAGTGGGATCGACTGGTTGACCTGCTGCACAATGAAGAAACAGCCGTACTGCCAGGCAATGTCGAGGTACGAACACGGGGTGACTTGTTCGTGCTGAGGAAACGATCGTGATCCCATCAGATTTCATTTCCCTTTCACGTTTCCCCAGCGTTCAATGTGCAACCGGGGGGAAACGCTCCAGCCACGATCAGCAGCCGCTTCTTTCAGCCAGTCGAGCTTCTGGTGGATTTCTTCTGCCGTCCGTGCCTGAGGCATCAGCCAGATATTCTCAGGCTGTAATTCGGGATAGCGTTCGCCGTATCGTTCGACATCGACAACCTCTTCAGGCGTGTCAATCACAAATTTGAATTGATGATCGTAACGCGAGATAATCGCCCGAATCACATCTGGCTGATCTCGCTGTTCATCATGCCGAGCGGTCCAGTGGGCCAGTTCTCGATCCGGTCGGTCGATATTCCCGGTGTGTGGTGTCGAATTGGAGAGTTTGGGACTGACTGACATCAGATGAACATCGACCTGGGGGGCGATTGTGCCGGCGGTTTCCACGGTGACCAGATGTGCGTTGCGATTGAGCCTGTCGATCAATTCGTTGAATTCCGGTTGCAGCAACGGCTCGCCACCTGTCACAACAACACGCCGGCATTCATACCGGGCGACTTGCTCCACAATTTGCGCCAGTGGAATACGCTGTCCCTGTGGATCCCACGACGTGTCGGGCGTATCGCAAAACCAGCAACGGAGATTGCAGCCGGAGGTGCGTATGAACGTCGAAGGTTCGCCAGCGTAGCGGCCTTCTCCCTGAATTGAGTGAAAAATTTCGTTGATCCACATCTTTATGTATCACCAACGTGTCGCTTCAATGGAGACGCTCAAACCATTACCTGTCCGGGTAATCAAGTGGATCAATCAAACCGGCTTCCGCGAAACCTCTCAAACGTAACTGACAGGAGTCGCACCGACCGCAGGGCTGGCCGGTCTCCAATGGGTCATAACAACTGTGCGTCAGTCCATAATCGACACCCAGATCTGTCCCTCGTTGAATGATCTCGGATTTGGTCAGCGAGATCAGCGGCGTATGGATTCGCCATCGGGATTCCTGATCATCGTTGTCGACGCCGGTTTTGGTTGCGAGATTGGCCATTTCATTAAAGGCGTGAATGAACTCCGGCCGGCAATCGGGATAGCCACTGTAATCGACGGCATTCACTCCAATAAAGAGATCCCTTGCACCAATCGCTTCCGCCCAACCCAATGCGATCGAAAGGAAGATTGTATTTCGTGCCGGCACATACGTGACGGGTATTCCATCCGTGAGTTGGTTCTCGTCGCGATCCTTGGGAACATCGATATCCGCCGTCAGAGCCGAGCCACCGAATCGCCGCAAATCGAGCGGAAAGACAATATGTTCGACAACTCCAGCCGCATCGCAAACGCGGGACGCAGCCTCCAGTTCATAACGATGTCGCTGGCCATAGTCGAAAGAGAGAGCGTAAATCAGGTATCCGAGTTCCTGCGCCATGGCCAGAACGGTGGCGGAATCGAGTCCGCCGCTCGTCAGCATGATTGCCTTTTGGCTGGTGTCATTTTTCTTTGTGTCATTCATTCCGTACCTCATCACGTTATTGTATTCACTCTAACGTGATGCAAAGTGCGGTGACAATTCAGCAGCCGGGGACAATCGGGCAAAAAACGACCACCCCTTACCAAAGGTGGCCACATTGGACGGGGCAAATTGCCGAATATCAATCACTTCGGGACATTGAAGTCCCATTTGGTCTTGTCTTTCATGAGGAGTTGGATTTCTTCTTTGTATTCGGTGAACAGGGGAGTCCCCTCCTTTTCTTTTTCGCCATCTTCTGTTTCGGCTGCCTGACCATCAAAACCATAGATGCGAACCGTGTATTTATGATCGGCGACAAGTCCCTCACTTTTGGAAAGGGCGTATTCACCGTCCCTGATTTCGGCAGTCGCGCGGGGAACATCTGGAAAGCCGCCTTCAGTCGGAGCGGCATCGAACATGATCTTTCCCACCGGTACTGGTTTGCCATCAAAGTTCACGCTGCCGGAAATGGGTTGACGGTCGTAACCATCCGAACAGCCGAAAAATGCCAGGACACAACACGCTGAAAACAGCCGTTTCCAACCCACATTATAGTTCATCAGTCATCTCGTTTCGTGCGGAGAATAAAGTTCATCAGGCGGAGCGGAATGAACGGTTCAGGTTGCTCAGGGAAAATCGATCACATTGCCATCGGCTCGTTGTCCCATCAAACGGAACTGGCCGACGCTCAAGCTCTCGGCGACGAAGTGGGTGCTGCCATCAACCAGCAATGCGTGCACGCCCCCTTCATGTTCACTGTAAAAGGTGTTGAAAGTATGGTTGAACCTGGACGACGAAATTTCCGTGTTGATTGGATAGACGGCAGCGGTTAGCGGTCCGGGCATGATCGTGGTGTCGTCACGACGGATGCTCGATGACCAGCGGATAAAAGGCCAACCAGCCGCGCCACCCGTACCCGCCACAGCGAATCGGGCATTTTCACCCACCAGGAATGTGCTGCTGGCTCCATCCTTGCAGTCGCGAAAACGGAAGTTGCTGTTGACCGTCAGCATTCCATTCGCGAAGACCGCGCGATTTGCGGTTGAACTCGTTCCGTGAATTGCCGCTCCATCTTGCGTGACTGGATCGTTTGCGATTGTCCCACCCCCCATGCAGCCGCCATAGTCAATGGAATACTCGCCATCGCCATTCCGAAAGTTCGATGGGCAGCGGTAGATTTCGACGTTCAATTGATACAGATCATAATTGACGCCACTGAGCGATGTGCCCAGTCCTTCCTCGTCATACGAGCCGAAGCTTTTTGACCAGTCAAGTTGATCGTAAATCACGGCCTGATCAATAAAGGGCAGGATATGGACCGACCAGGGAGCACCACCGAGTTGATGCTGCGAAGAAGAGGTGTTATTCACCCACGCTTCATTCGAACCTCCCTTGTACGTGGAAGGGTCTTTAGGGTCGAACTTCGGTGCGGGAGTGGAAGGATCGCCCAGGTCGATCACACCGGGAGGAAACTTCTTGAACTGTGAATGATAGTTATGCAGTGCGATGCCGATCTGCTTTAAGTTGCTTTTGCACTGTGTTCGCCGGGCGGCTTCCCTTGCCTGCTGAATGGCAGGGAGCAGCAAGGCGATGAGGATCGCGATGATGGCAATCACCACGAGCAATTCAATCAAAGTAAAACCAGCGGGTTTTCGGCGATGGAATATCGTGGCCCGGAATCGCATCGAAATCTCCTTTGAAATTGGAAACAACGTCAGGACAAGTATGCGATGATTACCCCAGATCAATGTGAAAGTATTGCGAACTGGTTGTGAAATCCTGGCGAACTCACATGTTTGCAACTGTCCTCGCAGACCGACTAACTGCAGCAACTTATCTGTCTCGTGGCAGGCTCCCCGCCACCCATTCCTCAGTCTTGTCCGGATTAGAGGGCATACTTCAGTTCGATGGAAATGATCCCTTCCATTTCCAATGCCATGATGCTCCTGCAGATACGACTCAAACTCGACCACACCCCGTCCGGGCGGAAGGTCGCCATGTACCTTGCCATCGCAATCGGAAATGTAAACGTGAATCGCCTTGTCCTTGGAGTATTCAAGGTACCAGATTCCGGCTATCGATCAATGAATTTTGTTCGCAAGCCGGATCTTCGCATCGAATTCGGCTAAACTGAAAATCCACAACCATCGCGAACACCGCACGGAAATGACGAAAAGTCGATGCTCTCGCGAATGTCAAGACGAGTCGTCGCGACGAAAACCTGCCGTATGCTCCAGTGCTCCAGCCAGGATTCACGATCACCCATGAATGTTGTGCACTTCATCACTCGAATGATTGTGGGAGGTGCGCAGGAAAATACGCTGTTGACGTGTGTCGATCAGGTTCACGAACATGCCGATATGGTCACACTGATCTCTGGCCAGGACTTTGGTCCCGAAGGGAGTCTGCTCCAAACAGCACGTGATCAGGGCGTGGAGGTGGAGATCATCCCGCAGTTGCAGCGCAACCTGCATCCCTGGCGGGAATGGAGCAGCTACCGGACATTGTTGAAACTGCTGCGTCGCATTCAGCCTGACCTGATTCACACCCACAGTTCCAAAGCGGGTATTCTAGGTCGCGCGGCGGCGGCAAAGTTGAGTATCCCGGTTGTGCATACCGTTCATGGTGCAGCGTTTCATCACGGTCAGGGGAAATTCGCCTGGCATCTGTATCGCGCGGCTGAACGCTGGGCGGGCAAGAAAACCGACCGCTTCATCAGTGTGTGTGACGCCATGACACAGCAGTATCTCGATGCAGGAATTGGGCAACCGGATGATTATCACACCATCTACAGTGGTATGAATGTCGAACCATTTCTGAAGCCGCCTCGCTGCCGGGAAGAAATGCGATATGAACTGGGGTTCGGGCCGGACGATGTGGTCGTGGCGAAAATTGCCCGGCTGTTTCACCTGAAAGGACACGAGTTCATTCTGCGCGCAGCTCGGGGCATTGTTGTGAAAAATCCGAACGTGCGATTTCTGTTCGTCGGCGATGGAATTCTGCGTGACCAATTCGAGAGACAGATCGCAGCCGAGCGATTGACCGATCACTTCCGCTTCACCGGATTGATTCCTCCGACGGAAATTCCATCACTTATTCACGCCAGTGATATCGTCGCGCACACCAGCTTGTGGGAGGGGCTGGCACGCGTGTTGCCGCAGGGTCTGATTTCCGGCAGGCCGGTTGTCAGTTACGACATTGACGGTGCACGGGAAGTGGTTATCCCCGGCGAAACAGGTTTTCTGCTGGAACCCGAAAGCATCGAACCTCTGCAGACAGCCATTCTGAAGTTGGCCGCTGACACAGAATTACGAACTCGATTGGGAAGCACAGGTCGTGCGAGATTCACCAGGCAATTCCGCCATCAAAATGCGACAAAGCAGATCCGCGTGGTGTATGAGGATATCCTGTCAAAACAGCAATAGCAGTTGGCAGGGACAGACTCGCCCGTGTCACGATAGCGACAAGAGGGGCGAACGAGCCGCGACACGTAGCAATCGTGGCCAGGGCTTATAAACGCACCCTTCTTTATCTGACGGCCTCCGGACAACAGGAAATTGTCCGGACCCAACCAGTATTGAAATAGCCTGTTGCCTGAGAGACGACATGCAGCGTAAAATAAGGCAATACAGTCGATAGTCGAATGCAAAAGGCGGGGGGGATATTTTGCAATCAACTGCGATAAAGTTTAGAAAGACAGGCGATGGAGATTCAACTTCCACCAGACCAGCGATCATATCTTGAACAGCTTGTGGACGACGGACTCTACTCCACCGTGAACGAGGCGATCAGCGCCTGCGTACGGCGAATGATGACAGATGATCGCCTTCAACAGCAAATTGACGTCGGAGTGCAGCAAGCGGAGCAGGGGGAAATCATCGATCACGCCACAGTGTTCGCTCAATTGAGAACGCGGGTCGGCGAATTGCAGAAGTCAGACGACACCGCATGACTGGACTTTTTTACACTTCCGCTGCAAAGCAGGATCTGGTCGACATCCTCGAATACATCGCTGGTGACAATCCGGCTGCCGCATTGGATTGGATCGACAAAATCGAGGCGAAGTGTCTGCTGATTGGCATTGGCAGCAGTACAATGATCGGCGAAATGCAGCCACATTTGGGTGAGGGCGTGCGTGCCAGTATCGTGGGCCGCTATGTGATTTTTCACCGTGAAGCGAATGGTCGAATCGAGATCCTGCGTGTCATTCCCGGCGATCGGAATGTGACACGGCTCTGAATTGCGTTGCTCGGTCTGAGAGTCCGCATAGCAATCGTGGCCAGGGCTTATAAACGCACCCTTCTTTATCTGACGGCCTCCGGACAACAGGAAATTGTCCGGGCTACCCAGCTTCGGCACATAATGTGGACGATAAACGAGTCATGGGAGTTGATTGTCCATTGCGAAATCGCCCGGCGACCGCAACTTCGGTTGACCAAATTATTATGTCTTATTTTGAAACCATGTATCGGTCCCAAAGTTCATCCAGTGACTGCCCAGTTTCCATTTTGAATAGAGCATCTGAGTATTTTCCGTTGCGCATTGCAGTATTGAGCTTCTTGACAATCCCCGGCGCAATGTCGGATTCAAGCCACAACAGAAACCCCGCCGTGACTCGATATCCTTTTTTGTATCCTTGCTTTTCCTTTGGGCGTGGGAACCACTTCTGCTCTTTTCCTTCGTAGATTCCCCATCGGAGGTAATCTGCGATGCCTTCGGTCACCCACCAGGGCTTGCCGGATGGATATGATTGAATAACGTGAACCAGTTCGTGTAAGACCAGTCCGAGGTCTTCTGGGTGTTTTTCAATCCAACTCGATGAAATCGTAATTGTTGTTCCGGAAGTCGCCCCCACCCTTTTGTCTGATTTCCGCAATCTGAGAGTGATCCTTCGTGGCGACTCGACATCTTTGGTTGCAAGCAGATTGCTGATTCGAGGGTGCCACCGAACGACGAGAGCCTTCGCATCTTCGCCCCATTCAGTGAGATGTGGAACTTCGGAAGAATCCAACTCAACGTGCAGCGGCGCATCGTCCGCAACGACCGGTCGGCACAGCGGAATCAAGAGCACCAGCGGCAGAACGAGCAGTTGCTTCATAGATGATCGGGGGGGTTGAGACATAACGTCCAGGATGAGCCGCCTGCTACAGACTCAGCTCCTGGGAAGAGACAGCACCAGGTCGACTCCATCCACTCTTGTGCACACCCGGTATGGGCGTGACTGTTACGGGTTGAAGGCTCCCTGTACGGGACTGGAAACTCTGGAGATCAGTATCTCATGATCGGCTTCAGAAGGGAAGTACGAGACGAGGGCACCTGCGGAAGGGTGACCAACCGTGGAGAGGAAGTCTGCGGATGCAAGGGTAAGCACCGGTGCTGTCTGTCCCCACTCGGATGCATCCACATCAAAGCTGCGAGGCTGCGAACAGAAACACCATACAAGGCCAGTTCGACCAGGCGAGTGAGCACAACGTCCCCAGTCAGTCGGACAGGTCAATGGCGAGTTTGTGCAGCAAAGCATCACGTCCTTATCCGGGGAGACCTGCCAGGGACTTGTGAGTCACCGCTTGCTCCACTTCGTACTTCGGCAGAAAGCTCATTGTACAGAATTCGGATCGCAGTGACTCTGGATTTCACAAACATCCTGTGAATTCAAAGAACGAACCAACAGGTCATAATTCCCTTCAACAAACAGACTGTCGTCAAAAAAGTCTGTAGATGGGGCTTCAGTTCCGGTGCTCCCTGTTCGACCAGATACTCGATAATGGGGCTGGGATCATCATGTTCGAATTCTGGAGACCGGAATCCAGGCTCCTTGAACGCCCGTATTGCACCACCGATGGAGTCGATTTCTGCCATCAGTAATGCCTTCCAATTCAATATTACTGTGATGACACCGAAGATGTTCCAGCGTGCCAGATAACGTCCAGCATCACCGGGTGGCGGGATTTGACGTTGATTTCAAAATCCACTGGCTACCACCGCTCCGATTCATACGGCCATTCCGGTTCATGCGATTGTTATGTCCAGGTTCCGACCGATGTTTCGGTCAATGGGCTTCCTTGATCTCGTCAATCCTGTTGGTGGTACTCAGAATCTCAACATCCTTGTAGGTACCTTGCTTGTAGTCATTCAGGACGAAACTTACATCCTTTACTACATCCTTTACTACATCATCACTTACATCCTTTACTACGACATCATCCGTCATTCCTGATCCGGACACAATAATCCGCAGATAGAGCGTGGATCGAGAATCACTACCATCGGGTGTTACCTGCACCAGGTTCAGAGTGTAATCTCCCGACCGCAGCTTGACTTTTCCCGTAACATGAAGTGAGAACGGACCGGGTAGCTCAAGATTGGCCCATGCCTTCCAATCTGTCGTTTCGATAATCGGACTAACGAAACTCATCATCATTCCTTTCGATTAGAGATCGAACTCAATACGCACAACACTATTCAAAATCATTCCACTCCGGACAAACAGACAGCAGATCAACATTGCCTGGTATGGATTCAACATTAACATCAACCAAATTAATATCAACAACTAAAGTGATATCAACCGAAGCGTCACCGCATCTCCTGAGACATAACGTCTAAAATCACCTCGGTTGCCGCCAAATGACTTTGACTTCGATTTACGCTCGATCGGCAACTTGGGTGCATTCTCTGTCAGCCCCTATCGGAAGCCAGCGACAGTGCCTGCGGTGTTGTTGAACGTGCGAGCATTGTCTGCCTCATTAGCTTTGCCAGTCTTGTAAATTCCAATGGACACATTCGGATTGGAGAAGTGCTGAATTCGCCTGCCGGGAGCATATGCCATGATAGTGCGTACCTCTTCACCAGAAATACCAATATTAAAGTGCCAGCCATATGCATACGGGTAGATCGGATTGCTGCAGGGATTGGCCGCATCGTGGCAGCCACCCAAGATATGCCCAATTTCGTGAGAGAATGAGTAATGCCCTGTGGCGCAATTGCGATTAACTACGGCGAATGCCCATTTTTTGAAGCTGTTACTTCGTGTTGCCATTCGGTATGCACGACCACATGAGGAACTGTCATCGCATATGAGTACCACAACATCAGCTTTCACTGAGTTTCGCGTAGTATGAACGGAATCCATACGACCATCGGATGTCTTCTGCAGAGCAGAAAGCATACCGCTAAAACCGCCGGATTCCGAGTCGGTTACCATGCTTGAGTGAACCAGCGAAAGTCGCGCGTTGACCTCACTGTTAGAGTAAGCCACGTTGGATTCAGAGACGGCCAAGTCAATTACGGCTTTGATCTGGCTGGTCCCTCCCTCGGCATCGCGAGCCTTCCTGGTATAGAAAGCGGCTACTTTGATTTGATGTGCAGCGGCTGTTGCTTTCACATTTTCCTCGCCTTCGTCCGGCTTCATTTCCTCTTCGGGGACGATCGCCTCTCCTTCCGGCGGCAGGCTTTCGTAGTCAAGCTGGCGAACCACAACTGCTCCTGGTCCCGCCTGGCGAATCTGAAAAAGTTCACCTGTATCCGTTTGAATCGTGCCGGCCGCGACCCAACTCCGTTCGAGGTTCTTGCCGCTGCGCATTGCGCCACGACGCAAAGCGAGTGTGACATGTCCTCCGTCAAATACACCATGCCATACCTTGCTGGCATCGGATGGTGATTCGAGTTGAGTGAGGTTGCACGTCTTTGAATCAAGACCGAAAATAGAGATTTCTGTTTCTACCGGTCCATCACCTTCTAAGAGCGCTGCTGTATTGAGAGCTACGAGGGTACCACGAGAAAACAACTTTGGTTCGAGCAATTTTTCAGCATCATCTTCAACGTCAGCACTCTCAGCAAGCGGCAAGAACAGCTGAGGTGGTTGCCCGAAGGTTACACCTTCTGTGAAGACGATGACCATGACCATCGAAGCAGCAAGGGGCAGTCTCCTCATATTGTATCTCCATTGTCTAAGGGGCTAAATCATAAATAGAACCGGTTTACTAACAGTCGGAGCTTTTAGAGTCAAATTCAGATTTCAAGCCTACTCATTGACTGTTCAAATGTCAAAGAGAATCTCACGATTATCGAGTTCGATCGCCATCACTGACACTTCGTGATACCGTGTTTTGTGCGGTATTTCCCGTGATTGAGGCATAAAAATCAGACTCAATAAAGCGGTCCATAATCTCAAATCCACCATTTCCTGCTGTCGTCTGCTCCCAATCCCGATTACCATATTACAGGCGATATCCAGAACATGTTGCGTTATGAATATGCTTCAAGCTCTCTGAGAATTTTGGCTAACCGATTCGTGCAGAGTTCCCAAAAACCAGCCGGGTTTGAAGGCCAGAACATAACACAGGAAACCAGATATGAGTCGACCACGCAGTCACTGGAATCTGGTACCGGAAAGATTCGCCAACTCCCTGCAGGTCAGGGGAGCAATTGATCTCGCGGGTATGGGGTTCCAGCCAGTTACCCCGGCTTCAAATATCCCGCCGAGGATTGGAAGAATTTGCGGCGGCGTTCAGTCACTTCCGGCTGGTTGTCGCCTGTTTTCTGCAGGTCATCCAGGTTCGCGTTGCAATACCGGCAGCCAATTGTCTGCAGGTGAAATTCAATGTAGTCGGCATGGTCCTCATCGAGCGTTCCCAGCAGAAAGTTGCCGAGTTGCGACCGGCTCGGACAACTGAGTTGATTACGACGCCAGATCTCTCCAACCGAATGATGCCCCTGGTCCCGGTGCCGGGAGATATTCGCCGCCCGCAGCCGGAGTGATTCAGACGACCGCAGTTCGCGTTCGATATTGGCCAACTGGTCAACCGGTAACTGTTCGTCGAGATAGGCCAGTAGTTGTTCGTCAGAGATCGATCGTTGGCTCACCTTTGCTCCTATTTCTGTTGGCCCCTGTGATCATCGATTATTCTACTGAATTCCCCCGTGTGTCGAAATCCAACGTACAACATCCAGTCGAGCGTCGAGTTGAAACAACGAATCAATCATCTCCCAGAACAGTCGCGTTTGATCCGTTTCGGTCTCTGCAGACGGCTGACTCTTTCGTTCACCTCTCAACTTGCGACTTGGATGGAAGATGGGTAGCATAGTTTGTGTATTGAGCCACACCCTCTGCCGAGAGTGGCGACCCGGACGGATTGCTGGAGAAATATGGTCTGACGCCGGAAGCGATTGTTGCAGCGGTGAAGGAAGTTAAAAGTCGCTGAAGGAAAATCCGTCGCCATCTGGGTGTTCCAGTTGTCCCGCATCGAGAAACCCTGTGATCGAATATCGGCCCTTTCAGAATTCCGACCCGCCTCAACTGGTGAAACTCTGGCGCAGTTGCCAGTTGGGACGAGGGGCGGCCGATTATTTCAGCACCGATGCGCTGGAATCGCTCGTCTTCTCGCAGCCCTATTTCGACCGAAACGGCTTGATTGTTGCCTGCAGCGAGAACGAAATTGTCGGCTTCGTGCATGCCGGTTTCGGTCCCAACGAAGAACAGACCACCCTGTCGCATGACATCGGTATTGTCTGCATGGTGATGGTCGCGCCCTCGTTTCGCAGACAGGGTGTCGGTCGAAAACTGATCGAGCGATCGGAAGCCTACCTGCGGGAAAACGGTGCAAAGAGTATTCAGGCAGGTATGGCGGATCCAATGGATCCGTTTTACCACGGGCTTTACGGCGGCAGTCGACCAGCCGGTGTACTGGAATCCGATTCCGGAGCGGTACTCTTTTTTGAAGCCATTGGTTATCAACCCGGTATAAAGCAACTCATCTTCCAGCGATCGTTTTCGCCCGATGCCGATCCGGTCAATTTCCAGATCATCAATCTAAGACGGAAAGTCGAATTGGTTACCGGCACTGATCTGGATAAGCCGACCTGGTGGTGGTCCACCCGCTACGGTCGATTCGACACGATTCAATTTCAGTTGAAACTCAAAGAGGACAAGCGTCCCATCGCAAAGGTGACGGTCGTCGGCCTCGATTTCTACCTTCCCAAGTGGCAGGAGCGCGCGATTGGCTTCCTCCAGCTCGAAGTTGATGAGGATCATCGGCAGCAGGGGTATGGCCAATTGCTGTTGCTGGAAGTGATTCGCCATCTCCGTGAAGAGATGATCACGCTGGGAGAGGTGCACGCTCCGGATGCTGACCCGATTATCTGTTCCACATTGCAGCGGGCAGGGTTCGCGACTGTCGATACGGGCGTGATTTATCACCGGTCTGAGTAAAACCTGCTATTTAACCGGACTGATCAGCAAACTGGTGGCCCGGAAGATATAGATCAGTCCACTGTACGCCGTTGCAATAACAGCGCCCCATAGCAGGATATCGCGTGTCGGATTGAACCAGAGCAACTGAGAAAGTTGTGCATCCATCGAGAGCAGGCTGGCGGTAACCGCAACGCTCTGGAGAATCATTTTGATTTTCCCAGCCCAGTTCGCGGCGAAATCTTTGCCATGTTGTTCGAGGAATCCACGCAAGGTGGAAACAAACATCTCACGCCCGATGAGAATGACGACCATCCAGGCATTTACGCCCGATTCTGGTCGTGCCAGCAGAAAAATAAACGCGCCACAGACAATGATCTTATCAACAAATGGATCGAGGATTCTTCCAAGCGTGGTGATCATCTGATAGCGTCGGGCAATCCAGCCATCCAGGGCGTCGGTGGCAGCGGCGAACACGAAAAGGCAAGCCGCAGCAACCCAGTAGCTGCTGTATTCGATCATGGTGAACAGTACGAATGCCAGCAGCAGGCGAATGAGCGTAATCAAGTTGGGGAGGTTCAGCGCGCGACGCGTGAGCGGACTCTCCACAGAATTCGCCCGTGAAGTTGACTCCGTTTGTTGTTCCGCCTGTTCCGTTATCATGCCACTCGCTTACTTGAAGAAAAACTCTTTGACAGTTCCTTTTTCGCGAGTCGGTCACTCTTCGTCAACCACAACTGTTCCCAGCCAATCGTATTCATCGCGAACGGTGATCTCGACAGGGACGAATTGCCCTTGTCGCAGGTCTTCTCCCATCACGTAAATGCTGGCGTCGATCTCCGGGGCATCGGCATAACAGCGGCCCACCCAGACACCTTCTTCAACCTGCGAATCGAGTAGTACATCCAGTTCGTAGCCGATCAGCGAATCGCCAAAATCAAAGGCGATCTGTTGTTGTCGTGCCATCAGTTCATCTCGGCGGGCGTTTTTGACGCCTTCCGGCAGGTGGCCTTCCAGTTTGACAGACGGTGTCCCCGGCTCCTTCGAATAGGTGAAGACACCCATCCGTTCAAACCGTGTCTCTTCAACGAAGCCGACCAGTTCATCAAATTGTTCATCCGTCTCGCCCGGAAAACCGGTAATGAACGTCGTTCGCAAAACCAGATTCGGAATCCGCTTCCGCAGTTTGCCCACGAGTTCCACGATCGCATCCCGGTTCACACGCCGCTGCATTCGTTTCAGCATCGTGTCATTCACATGCTGCAAAGGCATATCAAGATACGGAATGATTTTCGAAGAATTGGCAATCGTGTCGATCAGTTCATCGGTGAAGAAAATCGGATACAGGTACATTAACCGAATCCAGTCGATCCCTTCGACCTGTTCCATTTCACGCAGCAACTCGGTCAGTCTTGGTTCACCATACAGGTCGATTCCGTAATAGGTTGTGTCCTGCGCAACAATCAACAATTCCTTCACGCCATCATCGGCCAGTTCCCGGACCTCATCGAGAACCATTTCCGGCGGCTTGGTAATGTGCTTGCCCCGCATTCTGGGAATTGCGCAGAAGGTACAGGTCCGATCACAGCCTTCAGAAATTTTCAGATAGGCATAATGCTGTGGCGTGATTCGCAATCGTGACGTGTCGTCCATTGCCTTGATGGGAGCCGGGCGAAACAGCTCTCTTTGTTCGTTCACTCCACCAATCAGACGATCCGCCACCCGATTGATTTCATCTCGGCCAAACACGCCGACGATATGGTCGATCTCGGGCATCTCCTCCAGCAGCGTTCCTCCGATACGTTCAGGAAGACAACCGGCGACGATCACACTTTTTGTACGTCCAGCCCGTTTCAATTTGAGCATTTCATTGATAACCGACTTCGATTCCTCCCGTGAACTTTCGATGAATCCACAGGTGTTAACGATGACAAAGTCAGCTCCGTCAGGATCAGAGACGAGCGTGTAACCCTCCAGCGCCAATGTGCCGAGCATCTTTTCGCTGTCGACCAGATTCTTGGGACACCCCAGACTGACGAAGGCATACCGGCCACGCGAGAATTCTGGTTCCTGCTGGTCGCTCTGGGACACAGAGAGGGGCGGCTCGATGATGGGAAGTTGATTCATTCTCTATTCCACTCCTGACCCGGCACGGCTGTTTTCCGAGTCACGTTTTGTCATGACCGAATTTGTTTCCGAATGTCGTTCCAGAGTTTGGAAAGACCTGACAATCGAGACCAATCTTCAACGTATTGGAAATCGATGTTGTCGCCCTGGATCTTCAAAACACCAAGTATATCCCGTACATGCTTGTCCGATCCTCCTTGCTGATAGTATTCCAACTTTTTCAGGATCACATCTTCGGGGGTGGCAAACCAGGCCGATTTCTCATTCGAGATTTTGTGTTGCTGGCGTCTCTTGAAACGGACGTCGTTAAACTCCGATTCTTCGGGCACCATGATATCGATCTTCAAACCAGATGCTGGGTGAATTATATTGAATGGCCGACACACTTCGATGGCACTGAAAACGTCCTCTTTTGAGAGGTAAAACTCCGGACCGGGAAAACACTGACAGAACCTTTCTGTGTCCGCCTTATGAATCTCCACAACACAATCAATATCGATTGTCTGACGTGGCTCACCGTAGAGGATCGTTGCCACTGACCCAGTGACAAAATACCTCAAACCGAGTTGGTCCAGTTTCCCAGTCAGGTATGCCAGTAAGTCAGACTGCTCCATGCGACATTCTCCTGGCTGTCTCTCGTTCGATTTCTTCGTCGGTCCAATCGGGGTTTTCCTGCCTGAGGCAATAAACAATCAAGTTGCGGGCAGATCTCCAAAGCCCGTGCGCAATGGCCAGACGCTCTGCTCCCGTTTTTTTCCGTAAAATCTCGGCCATGTCATCCGACACACATTCCCATCGATCAGCAACCATGAAACCGTCTTTCATTTTTTGCCGGATTCCCTCGTGGGGATTCAACCTTCTATTCCTCATCGCCGGTTAACGATCACTCCTGCCTGCCGTTTTCAGAGGCTCAATGGATTCAATCAAAAGAATGGAAAGCTCCTCTTCCCGCTCCTTCGAGTCCTGTTCATCATCGCTCATCGCCGTGAAAACGTGAATTGTTGTACGCCCAACAGCTACCATTTCGAGATGGCGAATCTCATACGATTTGCCACTCGCCATGTTGATCCGAAACGGTCGAAAAGGTTTTGCCGTCATGTCATTTGCGATTCGTTTGACGGTCATCATTGGGCAGGTCTCCGAAAACGCCATGGCTCGGCGAGAAAACGACTTCCCATTCTAACGAATGCCCCACCTGTCGTGTAGGACTCAAATCGCCGCACATCCGGGTCTCGATAGTGGACAATGGAGGCTACCCCTGGCTTTACCCGCCTCCTTTCGCTGTTATGGATCTGCCGATACACTGGCAGAGAGTGCGTTTACATCGGTGATTTCACGGTAACGGAAAATGTCGAATTCCAGCCTCTCCAGTTCATTTGCGTTCTATTGCCCCGGCTGCAATGAGCGCTTTGCGGAACTGGCGGACAACGACCAGTGCTTTCGTTGTGGCGGGCCGTTGATGGTCGTCGATGAAGCGTTGTTGGGAGAGACATTGCTGATCCGCCGACCGGTCGATGTCGCGATGACATCCAGTGGGTGTGGCTCGCAGGATGATCATAAGTTGGTGGGCCGGCAGTTGGATGTCTACCACTTTCGCACACTGTTGGGGCAGGGAGGAATGGGGTACGTCTATCTGGCCGAGCACGAATCGCTGGGTCGGCAATGCGCTCTCAAAATCCTGTCGCCCGAATTGAGCGCCAGTGATGCGGATTACGTTCGACGGTTTCATCAGGAGGGACGAGCCGCCGCGTCGCTCATCCACCCCAACGTGGTAACCGTCCACTCCATCGGAGAGAGCGAAGGATTTCATTACCTCGAGATGGAGTTTGTTCCCGGACGCTCGTTGCAGAAGTTGATTCAGGTCGAAGGTCGATTGCGTCCCCGTCGAGCGGCGAATCTGGCGGCGGCGATTGCCAACGGGTTGGCGGCAGCCCATCGATTGAAGGTCATTCACCGAGATCTCAAGCCGGATAATGTCCTGCTCTCCTCAACGGGTGTCCCCAAGATCGCCGATTTCGGCCTCGCCAAACGGGTGGCCGGTATCGATGATCCGACAAACGAATCGCTCGCCGGGACACCGAACTACATGGCACCGGAATTGTTCGAGTTACAGCCTGCCACGCCAGCGTCCGATGTTTATGCGTTGGGCGTCTGCCTCTACTTCATGCTGACCGGTCGTGTGCCATTTCAGGCGACGAATCTCCGGGAATTGCGACACGAGATTACCTCTGCCCCCCTTCCCAAACTGCGCGACGAGTTTGACGATATCCCGCTGGAAATTGCGGAATGCGTGAGTGAACTGATGGCGAAGCATCCCGCCAATCGCCCTCATGATGGCATCGAAGCGGCACAACTCCTCAACGCCATTGCCGGGCAGGTCCCCGATATTGAAACACTCCTCAAATCCGCTTTTCGCGATCTGCCAGGCGTGAAATGGTATCGGTGTGAAGGTCTGTATCGTGTCGAAGTTGATTTACCTTATGGTCGTCATCAGACGTTATTCGTGCGGACCAGTGATCATAAAACCGGTGAGCGTCTTCTACTGATCTACAGCGTCTGTTGCCCTGCTGTCCCGGAGTACTTTGAACAGGCGCTGAAGTTGAATTCCGAGATGCTGCATGGCGGGTTGGCCATCCGTGATGTCGATGGCATCAGCAGTTT
Organism: Planctomycetaceae bacterium; assembly: GCA_028284145.1. Taxonomy (GTDB): domain Bacteria; phylum Planctomycetota; class Planctomycetia; order Planctomycetales; family Planctomycetaceae; genus JANQSH01. The sequence goes on from JANQSH010000179.1 coordinate 50,397, forward strand.
TGTTATGATCGACACTTATCCTCGCACGACTGTCGGCGCGGAAGAAGTTCGCCGCAGTGTGTTGGAGATCGCACGTCGAGCGGACGATGTGGAAGAACGCCTGACTGGAGAAGACCAGAATTGAATTTGCCGGCGACCGGATTACGATTAGAGCGTATTACGCTCTTCTGTGCCGCGATGAGCATCGTCGGACCTGCAGATACAGGCCCCTCACGTGCCAGAGACGTTACACCAGAAGATAAACTGCTTAGACCGGTATGACCTGAATCATCGTTTGCACCGGCAACAACCATTCCGTGTGTTGACAAAATGCAACATCGATCAGGGTTATGGACAAACTGTGAGGTACGGTTGTGTGACACACGTCAAAACGAGTGTCAGAAGATCGCTCGGTTTTTCGAGTGGTTTGACAGAATCCGACAATGCACGCTCATACCTCTCGGTCGCATCGACCACTTACAACAATCATGTCGACGACAATGACCGAAAAACGGCCACTTTCCTGGTGGAAAAGCCCACGCGATCTACTCCGCCAGATTCTCCAACTTGATGATTCTCCGCACCATGTCGCGCTCGGTGTGGCCATTGGTGTGTTTATCGGGATGACTCCCACAGTCGGCATCCAGATGATTCTGGTGCTGGTATTGGCATTCCTGGCCAAACCGTTTTTCCGCTTCAACAACATAGCGGCGCTGATTACCGTTTACATCAGCAACCCCTTCACTGTGCTGCCAATCTATTGGTTCGACTACAAAGTCGGCACGCTGTTTGTGGAGGACGCGGGGATTACCAAAGAGCAATTTGAAGCGGCATTGACATACAAAGGTTTCGCCGAATGGTGGGACACGATCGTGACGCTCTTCGTCAAAATTGGTGCACCGCTTATCATCGGCTCGTTGGTTGTGGCAACGATTTCCGGGACCGCGAGTTATCCCGTCATTCGCTGGTTGTTGCGCGGTCGAGAAAAACGTGGCGGAGGACAAAAGAATGAAATAACAACAGACACGCCAGGCAATGAATGACGATTGATTGGGGCATCATAACCACTTGACCGTCTTGATGTGATCGATCCCCGCTTCGAGGTAGACATCGCCAAAGGGGGTAAATCCGAGTTTCTTGTAAAATGGGACCGCATGGGTTTGCGACGAGAGCCACACCTTTGGTAACCCCTGATCTTTCGCCGACTTGATCAAGGTGAGCAGGATTGATGTGCCAACGCCACAACCACGATTCGCTTTCAAAACCGCGACTCGTCCGATGTGCCCGTCGGCCAGCATTCGGCCAGTCCCGATGGACTTGTCACCAGATTGAGAAAGTGCATGGATCGCTTCCGGATCCAATCCGTCGATTTCCAATTCTTCGGACACCTGCTGTTCGATCACGAACACGTCATAACGAATCGCCACAATGTCATCGCGATGCGATTCGTAGTCGGTGACAAACGTGTTGAGTTCCATAGCAGTTTACCATTCGGTGTGATGCCTCTGGCTCGTGGGATCTGCGTTTGCAGGCCAAAAGACAATTTTCGCGCCACAGAAGAGCGTAATACGCCCCATCGAGGACATCAATGCTGGAGATTCAGACAATCAGACAACTCGTTCCAGGTCAAAAATTTCGACATCGACACCATCGCAAAACAGAGCATGTTCGGGCGGACCGGAGACCGGTACACCACAGGCCGCAATCAGCGACTCCTCACAACGCAGAACGCTCGCCTCGCGCAGTCGGTATGGCTCATGATAAACCTGTCCCCGATAAAGGTGACGCCCCTTTTGAGTGTACAGCAGATACCGTTCACCCAGAAAGAACTCCAGAGATTCAGCGGGTACGGTTGGATTGTCACGTCCGGCAGAATGATCCGTCGGCAGGAATTCGTCCCAACGGGCGGCAACGTCGATATATGGGCTCGCTTCACCCGGCCAGAGCCGTTGACTGCGGTAGGCGATCTGTTGATCGTTGCGAAGAATCAACATTCGTGAGCGGTAATAATTCAGGCCCCAACTCCAGCGGGCCAGCCGGACAGCGAGCGAGTTCGATGCATCGAGGCTGAAAAACCAGACACCGGGGTTATTGCCATTTTGATGCACGTAGGTCCGCACGTTTGTCTCGTGGAAATTGGAAACGCCAGGGACTATTGGTGACCACCAGGGGCGTACGCCCGTCATATCGAACGGGACCAGACCGATAAAGGCATTCCCCTCAAACGTGTCGATCGTCAATCCCTTTGGAACGAGTGGTTGCAACACTTCCGTCGGAACGCGCCAGTGCAAAAACAGTAAATCGCCCCAGTGATGATATCCGATCACCTTGTTTTGAGGGCGAAAGCAACAGCGCAGACGCTCTTGCAAATCGGGAATTCGTGGAAATGTGGCTTTCCCGTATGATGCCGATGGAACATTGCCATCATCTTGCGTTTCCTGCAACTCTTTCACGGCTTCATTCCTTATCGAACTGATCGCGACCCGGCATTTCACTGGCATTGAAACCGAAAAACGTTGACACCATTAACATCTGCTCAGCGAAATTCCGTCCGCCTGCTTCGATATGAGCGATGCCAAAACCGCAAATCCAGTTCCGCAAAAAAAAAGCTCCGAGCAACCTCAAGCCATAAGGTCACTCGGAGCGACAAGGATTGTTTTCGCGAGACTCACTTCCAGTTCAGGAAGTGATGCAGTATTTTTCCAGAACAGCTTACCTTCTGGTGTGACGTCTCTGACTCGTGGGGGCTTATATTTGCAGGCCAGTCGACACTCATCATGGCACAGAAGAGAGTAATACGCTCTAAAACGGGGCGACAGTGATATGGTTGACGTGTCGCACACCAGATGTGTTGATATGCCTCAGCTGAGCCGGTTGAACGACTGCCGGGCTGACGTTGACCGGTGCAAGGTGCCCCGGAATGACGTATGTCATGTTGTCAGCATCTTCGGTAACGGGAGGTGCCGGTTGAGGTTCGGCGTAGGTGGGAGGAACTTGCCGGGGTGTTGCATGACTCGATGCCGAATGAGGAGCGGCACAGCCACAACCTGCGTTGCTGGAAGCGCCGTAATTGGCTCCGTAGCTGTTGCAGGTCATTCCACAAGCGCTGCCACACGGGTTGTAACCACCACCACAAACACCTCCACAGGGATCGGCACATCCGCAACCCCATGTCCAGGGAAGGAGCGGAAAGCCAAACGGCTGGCCCGTGTAAGGATCGACCACGCAGCAACCGACCGAAGAGAAAACCAACATCAGACACGCGCCGAACCGCAAAGCAGATTTCATTTTTTCATTCCGTTGAGAAAATTGAACTGTCGAGGATTTCCGGCTGAGGTTGCTGGATGCGTTTCAGAACGCCCCGCAGAGACCAGCAATGTCCTTGCCAAAATTTAGTTTGAACCAAACTGAGGGACAATCGACCGGATTGGTGACCGTCTGCAGGTGTTATCGCCTGGTAAGGTTGGCAAACTTTACTGGTTATTCAGAAAATTCTGAAAATTTGGCTTGAACGGGTTGGAAAGAGTGAAGTGTGGAAAAATATCGGCAACATCTGCCGGTTAACGGGAAGAAGAGATGGCAAAACGGGAGAGATATTCCGAAAACCCGGCATACCTGCGGACGGCACGACTGTAAAATTCGATCGTGTTTTCCGCAAGGTTCCTCAAACACAAGTCCCCAATCATTCGTTCTTGTAGCGGTGTCATATTTGCTCTCCCCAAATTCAGGAATGTGACAAAAGAGAGACTGACTGCTATCATTGAAGTTGAGGAGAAGCAACAAACGGTTCCACATCGATTGCGTATTGAGGAACAATAACGATGGCGATTTGCCCGGAATGTGGATCAAAGCGAACAAAGGAGGCACATTCCGGCTTTAACGGCAAAGAGGTGTTCGTCATCGTGCGCGACCGAATATGTAAGGAATGTGGCACTGAGTTTACGCCGCCCATTCCAGCCTGGGCACCGTACTTATTGGTCATTGCTGGATGTGTGATTGTTTTGGGAATCATCGGGTTTGGAATCGGATTTATTCTCTCTGAAGAGGTGGCACAGTTTCGCCAGCCGATTCGCCTTGCAATTTTTCTGTTGGTCGTGGGGTCAGCCGGTGCATTTATGACTTTCAAAGGAGTGCGAATGATCCTTGGCAAAGACTCCGGCAATACGGTGATTTCAGCGGATGATGTGAATTCCATTGTCAATTCGTCTACACGGCTGAAGCGGAAACTGGATGACCGCGACTGAGTTTCCGGCGCATTCCCTGAACAGGGACCGAGATCCTGTCGCGGTCGTGATACTTGTCGGTGAGCATGCTGGCAGGTCGTTTTTTACATCCCCCCGAAACATCAATAACTGGAGTTCCTTATGCCTCGTCTTCCTGTGTTCTGTTTTTGGACGTCTCTATTGATGTCGTCAGTCGTTCTGGCTCACGACGGGCCGGATCCGCTGGCCCGTTGGCGATGTGATGCCGCATCGGTCGAGAAGAATGGACAAGTGACCTTGCTCAAGGCCCGGTTGGGACCACAGGGAAAAGTTGTCGGGGCACATGCGATGCTGACAGACAACGATGCGGAGGCTCTGTTTCTGAAAGGAGGTGAGTGTGGTGTCGTGTTGGCCGAGAATTTCGTCGATGCGAAAAGGTTTCTGCCGCAGGAATCACTCACCGTTTCTGCCTGGGTTTCGGTCGATAAACCTTTGCCCTGGGGTGGTCTTCTCGGCGTGATTCAGGACAATGGGGATTCCGAGTTTGGCTGGCTGCTTGGTTACAATGAATCTCGGTTTTCATTTGCACTGCGGGGCAAACAGGGGCCCGGCAAGTTGACTTACCTTTCCGGCAAAACGGAATACAAACCGGGACGCCTGTATCATCTGGTGGCCGTCTACGATGGAAAAACAATGCAGTTGTATGTCGATGGCAAACTGGATGCCGAAAGCCGGGAACAGTCGGGGCCCGTGGTCTATCCCGACAGTTCTTCCTGGATGCTCGGAGCTTATCGGGACGACAACGAATTTCACGGTCATCGTGGCCGTATTTACGAAATTGCGTTATACGGCGTCGCAGCCAAACCTGCCTGGGTTAAGCATGACTTTGATCACAACGCCGGCTTAACCAGATTGCCGGCGGTCAAACTGCAGGAGCCACTTCATTTTGTCATTCACCCTTACCTTCAGTTTGCAACGAAAACGGGCATGACGGTGATGTGGCGTACCAACAAATCAGGAGAATCGATTCTGCATTACGGCGAAACCGCGGAATGTCGGGAGAGCATTGCGACAGATGAAGCCGCAACTTTGCACGAGATACGGCTTACGGAACTCACGCCGGAAACGCAATACTTCTACCGCACGGAAACACGTGTCGCTGGAGAGACGTCGTTGATCAGCAAAGTTTCGACGTTTCAGACGGCCGTTCGTCGCGAGACTCCATTTGCGTTTGCCGTCATCAGCGACACACAGGGAAACCCGACCGTCTCCGGGAAGTTGGCCGAACACGCATGGGGTCAGCGGCCCAGTTTTCTGCTGCATCCGGGCGATCTCGTCTCGACTGGCAAGAACGACTCACATTGGACACAGCACTTTTTCCCCAGTATGAATTCCCTCATCCGACATGTACCATTTTACCCCGTGTTGGGAAACCACGAGCAGAATGCACGCAACTACTTCGACTACGTTTCTCTGCCGAAGCCGGAATACTACTATGAATTCCAATTCGGCAATACCCACTTCTTCATGATCGACTCAAATCGCAACGTCGCCCCAGATTCGGAACAATATCAATGGCTGGACACCGCTCTGGAAAAATCGAATGCGACGTGGAAGATTGTGTGTCACCATCACCCACCCTATTCATCGGATGAGAACGACTACGGCAATCTCTGGAAGACGAATAAGTCGACGCGCGGCGACCATCGCGTGCGTCAACTTGTTCCCCTGTATGAAAAGCATAACGTGGACATCGTGTGGAACGGCCACATCCACTCTTATGAACGAACCTGGCCTTTGAAAGGGAACAAAGCTGTCGAATCGGATGGCCCCATCTACATGATTACCGGTGGCGGTGGTGGCCCGTTGGAGACACCCGGTCCCGTTCGACCCTTCTTTCAGAATACCGTTCGTCGAGGCCACCACTATTCCATGGTTCGCGTTAACGGTCAGAAACTGGAACTTCAGGTGTATGACATGGAGAATCGACTCTTCGACCAGATGACGATCGACAAACGAATCCGTAAATAGAGCCGTTTCCCTTTTCGTGTGACGGTTCTCACTCGTGGGAGTCTGCGTGTTTGCAGGCTAAAAGACAATTTTCGCGCCACAGAAGAACGTAATACGCTCTGTTCACCACCAACACCACGAATCAACGGCGAAACCGGAGTATGGAGAGGCCTCAGTAATGGAGGCAGGCGCTGCCTGATGAATTGACACCGAACAGAGGAAATTCCTCTGCCTGATGGCACCCGGCCAGATTATGGCTGGGTCGCGTTAGCGAAAAGAATCCGTGATCATGTTTGCAAATGACCATCGGCGATGAGCAATCGGAGAGAGTTTCCATCGTCAAGAAATGTGTCTTTCAGGACGAACTGTGAATTCACGGTAGCACCCGACCGGAAAAATCCGGAAATTTTTTTCCAATTCCCGGATCAATATCTCCACCAGCGGGGCGAATCGAAGGCATGGGCCATGACTTTACCAGTTTTACAGTCTGTCGATATGTCATCATAAAGTCGGAACTTTTTTCTATGCCGAATCTTCGGGCAAATCGAATTTCCAAAAGTGGTCTCAGAAACCGATTTTCGGCTGCGCCATCAGCACATTAAATACGCTGATGTCGCACCACCAGATGCCCGATTGTATTGACGGGAAACATGAATAAATCGTAAAGATTCCGAAATTCGCCAATTTCGGGACGAACCTTTCTCCGTTTTGGACGTCCTGGTAATAACGCCATGTTCCACCGTGCTTTATCCGCTCGCTGGAACTGGCAATTGCGCCCTGAGAACTCCTTTCGGGGCAAATCAGTCTTTTTTCAGGTCCAGACAGGGGGCCTCGCGAACTTGTCCTGTCACCATCTTTTTTGTGATGCCACGGGAAGAACGAAAGCCAACTCCTGAGAGCTTCGGCTTCCACACGGCGTCTGGAGGTATCTGCGATGTTGCAAATCAATCAAAACCAAAAGTCGTTCGCCCGGTTGGATGCGGGACGAAATGTCTGCGATCGACATCTGGCCCAGATTGCGCACCGCAATGCCATGCCAGAGGCCGTTACAACATTACCCGTATGGCATCGGCTATCTGGGAATCGCCTGGAGATGTCCGGTTATTCCACGCGCTATTTTGGCGGCGGCATAGATCGTTGTCGGGTAGATGTGGTTGGCACCTGCCTCCCGTGCGATGCAACCGAGGGCCTCATGATTGGTGACATCACCAATCGTGGCTCGAGAATCGGTTCGACCAGCCTGGAACAGGCCGAGCGAACGAAGGTGAAGCCGAAACTCAAAGGCGACAAACAGAAATCCTGTCACCTGAGTGAAAGTTCATCCGCACTGCCCGCCACCGCGTGGGCAACGCTCGTGATCAGTCGTTCGTTGATGTGACCCGACTGTCCGTTTCAAAACCTCTGTTTGACCTGGTTTTGAGGCGAACTTCAAAAGTCCTCATCATTTTCTGATCGAAAACTTCACAACAGTTGACGTGAAGTTGCCTGGAACTGGTATTGGTTGGCGTTTCATTGTGGCTCACTCTGCACCGAAATTCTGTTCGTGAAAACCGAATCGCACGTGTGCAGTCCGTTTTCCCGATTCGCCTGCCACAATTGTTGTCGTGACAATTTCGCGTTGACTCGCCTTCATCACTGGTCGAAATCAGGTTTCATAATCGTGCTCTCTGCAGGACTGGCCTGCAATGCACGTGTGTTGTATCGCTCTCGATGACGTATCGCCATCGCCAATGTTGCGTCGGTTTGTTGTGCCCATCGCACACGCAAAACGTCGCGGGTTTTCCGACTCAGAAAGAATGTCGCGCAAGGATGCGACCTGAAACTGGCCCGACAATTGGGCTGCAGGAACAGAGCCATGTTGAACAACACGGACATCAATCGCATTGACATTTCGAGTCATCCACTTGCCGATTGTCACGTGGACACATCGCTTGATGTGGCGGTTGAGGATGCGCCGAAACACCGTGCTTCCATAGCTCCCCCAAGGATAACAGTGATGAGACATCAAACCGATTCCTTACCGGAGAACAGAAAGACCACAAACCAGACGGAACTCTCAGATAACAACGTGATGGAAATGGCAGTAACGGAAATGACAATGGATACGCGACGAATGATCGAACTGGTTCGCGATGCTCAGGCGGGTGACCGCGAAGCGTTTGGCGAACTGGTCAGCATGTTTCAGAGCACCGTCTACTGGACGGTCATGAAGCGCGTGCGAAACACCTCGGAAGCAAGCGAGTTGACGCAGGAGGTCTTCATGCAGGCTCTGCGCAAATTGCCCCAACTCCGTGAGTTGGAACGGTTCGCCGGTTGGCTGCGTCAGATCGCCGTTCGCATGTCGATCAATCGCATGACACGTCGTCCGCAGGAGACCACCTGCCTGAGTGACAACTGCTCCGGCGTTGAGTCCGAATCGACCGGTCCACTGGAAGATCTGCTGCGCGAAGAGCAGGCCTCGCATATTCGCGAGAGCCTGGGACGGTTGCGCGAGATCGACCGGCAAACACTGATCGCTTTCTACTTCAAGGGGCATTCTTTGAAGGAGATGAGTGATGAGTTCGCCAGCCCAGTCGGAACGATCAAGCGGCGGCTGCATATGGCTCGAAACCGACTGCGTAAGGAACTTTCCAAGATGCAGACAGCTTGAGAGTCATGGACGATCCACGTGATCGTTGAACAACTCTGGAAAACCACAAATGCTGTCGGAGAGAAACTTCCGGAAGGCGTTAAAAATTTGCAGTCGAGATCGACCAGTGCGTATTACGCTCTTTTGTGCCGCGACGGGCGTCGTTCAGCCAACAAAAATAGATCTCCACGCCCCAGAGACGTCACACCAGAAGGTAAACTGCTCCAGCTGCGATCGCTACGCGTCGCGGTTTCACCGCGTGTAGCGCGTCGGCTATAGCGCATTGTAAATTATCGTATCGACTATTGGATCTGACTTTTTTCGGAGTCGTCACTCAATGTTATTCCCACGCGGTGTTCATGATTCAAGTGGAGGGGGGGAATCCAGAAGAAAGAGGAATGGATTCCTGCCTGCGCAGGAATAACGTCCATTTTGCAGCCGTCCGGAAAATTCGATGTGAATTGTCAACTCAACACTACATATCAAGACAATTCGCTCTAGCGGATTGGAAACTGCTGTACTCCGTCTTCCACTCCGCCGAGTATGGCATCACCTCCGGCGATCGTTCCCAAAGCTCCTTCCACCAGAATGTGAATGCCATCGTTAATGAAATGGCACGCACCGTCGCAGGCAACGACATAATACCCACCGTGGTGATCACTGCCGTAAAATTGATACAGGGGATGATAGCCAGTCGGTACGAATGCGAGTACATCACCCTTTTTGGAACTGCCCCACCTGGTGGCGTTCTCGATTTCCCCAATCATGATAGTGGATGACATACCATCGGTGATATCTTCAGCCCGAATGTAGTGTCCCTCCCGCCGGAAATAAGAATAGTCTGGAGGCAGGCAACCAAGTTCATAATCCTGCAACAGGCAGAAGGATTGACCACCACATCCTGCATAGGTCAACTCCCCTTTCTCCTCAGAAAGGTTGGTATTCGACGGACATTCAAATATCGGCAGATCGAATTCGGTCCGGACGATGCCCTGTTCATTGGGCTTGTCGACAGGAGATTTTGCCATTCGCGGATTGAGTTCGGAAGACAGCGAAGCCTGATCCAGGTATTCCAGCAGCATCGCCGTCCAACCAGTGTTGCCGTTTGCACCAACCGGGAAGGTCTTGTGCGCATCATGATGATTGTGCATCGCGATCCCCAACTGCCTGAGATTGTTCTGGCATTGGGTACGGCGGGCGGCATCGCGGGCCTGTTGGACGGCTGGTAGCAACAAAGCGATGAGTATGCCCACAATTGTGATGACCACCAGCAATTCGATGACTGTGAAGCCGGACTGGTTGGCTTTGTTGCGGTTGCCTGGGAATGGAGTCATGATGGTTCTCCTGAGAATGCGGTGTCGGTTGTGAAGCGACCGACATGAATCGAATCCTGCGGCCCGCGATTTCAGGGGGCAGTTTTCCTGCCAACAGGATACGCGGTCAGGACAGGATTCGCAACATCCGTTCGGCTAGAGCGTAATACGCTCCAGTGTCAGTTCGTTGCAGGAATTGCTCCGAATTCCGGTAGATCGTTCCGTTGGCGTGACAGTCAAAGCCAGCCGAACTGGTGAGATCGCGGCATCATCGCTGAAATTCATTCTCGGTACATCTTTTGCACAATTTTTCCCGCATGATCCAGATGATAACTTTTTCCGAATCTGAATGGTGGAGACGATGCCCTCGGCGACTGAACAAGAATTGCTGATCCTGTTTCTGACCATCCTGTGTGGAGTCGCCTTGGGCAGACTGCCCATCAAGGGTTTCACACTCGGAACGTCCGGTGTGCTGTTCGTCGCATTACTGGTGGGACACCTCGGAAAGACCGTACCCGCCAACGCGGGAATGCTCGGGCTGGTGATCTTCGTTTATTGTCTCGGGATTGATGCCGGTCCCCGGTTTTTTCGCATGTTTCGACAGCAGGCGAGTCTGCTTGCATTGGTTGGTGCGGCGATGATTGTCGCAGCAATGACCGGCACATGGATTTTTGCTGCCATAATGGACCTCCCTGCCGATCTTGCCGCCGGAATTTTCGCTGGAGCATTAACCAGTACACCTGCATTGGCGGCGGCGGCAGAGACGTTGCCGCCCAATTCCAATCTGGCTGTCGGATTCGGGATCGCCTATCCCTTCGGTGCAATCGGTGTCGTGATGTTTGTGCAATTCCTGTCTCGCAAACTTCCGGCTTCCGTCAATGATGAGTCGGAATCTGAAGCAACCATCGGGCCCGATGCGAAAATTCGTCGAGAAGTCGTCGAGGTGAACAACCCGAACATCGTTGGGCGGCGGCTTTCCGATCTGACCATCCTCAATGAGTCGAGCTGTCAGGTTCCCCGCGCCAAAACGGACGACAGTTTCACACCCATCCCCGGATCATTTCGCCTGCAGTTGGGCCAGCATCTGCTGCTGGTCGGCACCGAAAAAGCCGTGCGGCAAGTGCAGGAATTTCTGGGTGAACGCAAGAACTTTGGCGAAGTCGTGCTCGATTTGGAACGGCATCAACGGCGCGTCGTCGTGACGTCGCCCAACATCGTCGGCAAGTCGCTCAAAGAGTTACACCTGCGAACGAAGTTCGGAGTGACCATCACACAGATCGTGCGGCACGATCTCAAGTTTGTCCCCGACGCCCAGGCCGTCATTCAGCCGGGCGATGCATTAACCGCGATTGGCGAGCCAGATGGCCTGAATCAATTTGTCGAGTTCGCCGGACATCGCGAACGATCGTTCGACGAAACCGATCTCATTTCATTGATTGCCGGATTATTGCTGGGTGTGGTTGTCGGTTCGATTGAATTCGGTATCAACGGTAATTCCTTTTCGCTCGGATTGGCTGGCGGTCCGTTGATTGTCGGTTTGATTCTCGGCCACTTCGGACGGATTGGCCCGTTGTTCGGCCACTTTCCGCGTGCCTCCCGTTTTCTGTTGACCGAAATCGGGTTGGGGATGTTTCTTGCCGCTGCGGGTGTAAACGCGGGCGGCAGTCTGGTGCCGGTGATTCGCGAACATGGCCTCATCCTCTGTGTCGCAGCGGTATTGATCACGGCGATCCCGCTGATCGTCGGATTGCTGCTGACGCGGTACGCGATTCACATGCGGCTGCTTCGTTCACTCGGTGCGATTTGCGGCGCAATGACCTCGACACCGGGACTCGGTGCGCTGACAGCGAAATTCGACTCAAACGTTCCGGTCACCAGCTACGCGACCGTCTACCCGATGGCTCTCATCCTGATGAGCCTGCTTGCCCCGGTGTTGATTGCGTTACTGGGGTAAACCAGTCAGTCTCGCGGGCGTTTCTCGCTTGTAGCGGAGCCGCGAAAGCCATCCGGTGTTTTCCTCACGTTCACCAGACCGGAGTACTCGCGCACTACCGCTATGACACCGTTTTTGCCAATTTCCAGACTCACAAGAGGAAGGATCGGCGGTCGCTTGTTGATCGGCTGGATAAACGGTTACGATAAGAGTTGTTCCGCCTGTTCAGTTCCCTGCCCCCGCCTGATGTTTCGAGTCCGTCGTTTTTTGGGAAATCTCGCGTCCACTTTTGAAGCCGGTTTCCAACATTCGCTGCACGGAAAATTAGAGCGTATTACGCTCTTCCGTGCCGTGATGAACGTCGTTCGGCCTGCAAATACAGGCCCCCATGAGCCAGAGACGTCACACCAGAAGGTAAACTGCTCTGGAAAAGGTATCCTCCCACCATGTGCCGATCGGTCTTGTCAGTTTCCTTCCTCATATTTCTCGTTTTGTCCTCATGCTTCTTGTGTGCAACACAAAAAGTCAACGCTCAGTACCTTGAAAAACAGTTACTGGCTGAGCCAGTCGAGGACCTGACAAAGGCAGCGTTAAAAGAGGGGGATGCCGAGCGGGGAGCAATCGTCTTTTTCCAGCCGCACATGGCCTGCAACAAATGCCACTCCATTGGTGATGAAGAGAACAGTCTCGGGCCATCGCTGGTGAAATTCGATACTGAGACTTCCGACGCCCATCTGGTCGAATCGATCCTGCATCCTTCCAAATCAATCCGCAAGGGATTCGAGGCGGCGACTGTCATCACACTCGATGGCAAAACGCAAACGGGACTGCTCGTTGAGGATGACAAAGAGAAGGTTGTCGTTCGCGATATCAGCCGAAATGAACTGGTCACATTTGCGCGAGATGACGTCGACGACGTCGTGCCTTCCAAACTATCCGTCATGCCGGTCGGACAGGTGAACCAGTTGACCAGCCGTCAACAGTTTCTCGATCTCGTCCGCTATCTGATCGAGATCAAACAGGGAGGCGCGAAACGGGCATTCGAATTGACGCCGCCACCCCATCTCATCGTAGCCCGACCCTTACCGGAATATGAAAAACGGGTTGATCATGCCGAGATGATTCGCACGCTCGACGCCACAGCATTCAAACGGGGCAAGGCGATTTACCAGCAGTTGTGCGTCAACTGTCACGGTACACACGATCGCCCTGGTTCGTTGCCGACATCCCTGCGCTTCGCCAGCGGAAGTTTCAAAAGCGGCAACGACCCATTCACGATGTACCAGACGCTGACGCGCGGCTTCGGATTGATGCTGCCGCAGCAGTGGATGGTTCCGCAGCAGAAGTATGATGTCATCCATTACATCCGCGAAGACTACCTGAAAAAACATAACCCGTCACAATATGCAAAAATCAGTGAAGATTACCTCGCGGCCTTGCCTGCGGGTGATACGCGTGGCCCGAAACCTCGCAAGATCGAACCGTGGGCGACGATGGATTACGGACCGCATCTGGTCAATACGATCGAAGTCGGAAATGACGCGAGTAATTTTGCGTACAAGGGAATCGCGATCCGTCTTGACACGGGACCAGGGGGCATCGCCCACGGCCAACATTGGATGATGTTCGACCATGACACGTTTCGCATTGCCGCCGCCTGGAGCCGCAGTACAAAACCAGATTCCCCTGCATTCATCGATTGGCGTGGCATTCACTTCAATGGTAACCACGGGATTCATCCCCGCGTTGCGGGCGATGTCAAGTTCGAGAATCCGAACGGACCAGGCTGGGCGGAACCGGGAACAGGATCGTTCGACGATCCACGCCTGGTTGGTCGGGATGGTCGGAAATATGGTCCACTGCCTCGGGAGTGGGCTCAACTCAAAGGGATTTATGTACACGGTCAGCGCACGATCCTCTCGTATTCTGTCGGGAAAACAACCGTTCTGGAGTTATCCGGACTGATCGACCCGAATGCGAATGATCCAACTAAAGGGGCTGAACAACCGACGGCGGCTGGTCAACCAGTTGTGTTCACGCGGTCATTCAACATTGGGCCGCGGGATCACGATATGCTGCTGCTGGTGGCGACTGATCGAGATGCGACTCTGGTGGACGCTAAAAAACAGGTCATCTCGTTTGGCCGGGAAATGCCGCTACTGGTGGGATTGTCGCGACTGATTGACGGCTGCCAGTGGGTACAACGAGAAAACCGTCTCTGTCTTTCCATCCCCGCTGGCAGCAATCCGTTGCGATTTCAAGTCTGGACCGCCCGCGCGAATGAATCGGCCGAGTTCGACTCGTCCGATCTTGATCCGCCGAAACTCTGGTTCCGGCTGCGAGATGCAGAACCAAACTTGAGGAAATACCTCAACGGCGGCTCACTACGCTGGCCTCAAAAAGTGAAGACACAAGCGATCATTGGCAAAGCCGACGGGCCATTTGCCATCGACACGCTGACCGTGCCGAGTCCGAATCCGTGGCTGGCACGTGTCCGCTGCACCGGACACGACTTCTTCCCAGATGGCGATCGTGCGGTGGTTTGCACATGGGACGGCGACGTCTGGGTCGTCAGTGGTCTCAAAGCACTGCAGAAAGAGGTTGCGACCGCCGAACTGACGTGGCAGCGAATCGCATCGGGGCTGTTTCAACCGCTCGGTGTGAAATGGATCGACGGTCGAGTTTATCTGACCTGCCGGGATCAGATTTGTATCTTGAATGACTTCAATAACGATGGCGAAACCGACTTCTACGAATGCTTTAATGCCGATGCACAAGTCACCGATCACTTCCATGAGTTTGCGATGGGTCTGCAGGTGGATGATGAAGGCAACTTGTATTACGCCCGCTCAGCCCGGCATGCGAAGACCGCTCTGGTACCGCATCACGGAACTCTGTTGAAGGTTGCCAAAGATGGTTCGAAAACGGAGATCATTGCCAATGGTTTCCGCGCGGCCAATGGCGTCTGTCTCAATCCCGATGGAACGTTCATCGTCACGGATCAGGAAGGACACTGGAATCCGAAGAACCGTATTAACTGGGTGAAGCCAGGCGGATTCTATGGAAACATGTATGGCTATCACAACGTGACCGACACGTCCGACAAAGCGATGAACCAGCCTCTCTGCTGGATCACCAATGCGTTCGATCGCTCGCCTGCAGAACTGTTGTGGGGCGACAGTGAAAAGTGGGGGCCGCTTGATGGAAAACTGCTGAACTTCTCCTACGGATATGGCAAGGTGTACATCGTGCCGCATGAAGAAGTGCAGGGACAGATGCAGGGAGGGATGTGTGCATTTCCGATTCCGCAGTTTCCCACCGGTGTAATGCGCGGGCGGTTCAGTCCGCACGACGGACAACTCTACGCCAGTGGCATGTTCGCCTGGGCCGGCAGTCAGCAGGAATCGCCCGGCGGATTTTATCGACTGCGATACACGGGCAAACCAGTTCATCTGCCTGTCGAATTGAATGCCACCAAAAAAGGGATGCGGATCACCTTTTCGGGCGGATTGGATCGCGAAGAAGCTGGTAACCCCGACAATTATTCGGTCAAAGTCTGGTCACTGAAACGCACCAGGAATTATGGTTCCAGGCATTATGACGAACGCTCACTGGAAGTTGAACGTGTCGAAGTCGGGAAGGATGGAAAATCAGTAATGATTGTCTTACCTGAAATCGAGCCGACATGGTGCATGGAGATTCGTTATCGGCTCCGTTCGGACCACGACAAGGCATTTGATGGCGTAATTCACAACACGATTTATCATTTGGGTGAACCTCCAGGTTAGAGCAGTTTATCTTTTGGTCTGACGTCTCTGATTCGTGGGGAACAATTGGACCGTCAAGACGAAAAATTGGGTTTGATGAAGTTGCAGGCAGCGACAACGGAGCGGATGATGTTAATCCGCACCCATAAAACAAAGCCTTGACAAGGCACTATGTTTGGAGGCCAAACAACGCCCGTCGCGGCACAGAAGAGCGTAATTCGCTCCAGCCGCTCAGAGTTATTGCTGCGCAAATGGTGAATCTTGAATTTGCACTGAGCATGGACGAGAATAGACTGTGTCGAGCCGATGGTGTGTTAACCTGCTTCAATGGAATTGCTCGTAAGTCGCTCAAAAGGTGAGGTAAGCATTCGACATGACGACAAACCCGGGATGTACTGGTCAGAAACGTGATGTGGCAACTCTCAAGGCTTTCTGTTTTTCGTCCGCGCTGCTTTTTGTGCCGCTGATGTTGGCCCCCCAATTGGTGATGGGCGACGAAAAGGTCGATTTCAGCCGACAAATCCGTCCGATTCTGTCGGATAAGTGTTTCGCCTGTCATGGCCCTGATGACACGCATCGCGAAGGCGGGTTTCGGCTCGACGAACAGGAAAGCGCTTTTGGAGAAGGCGATTCCGGTGAGTTTATCATCGTGCCGGGCAATCCGGAGAAAAGCGAACTGATGGCTCGATTGGTTCATGAAGATGATGACCTGCGCATGCCACCGGAGTCGACGAATAAGAGCCTTAAAACTGAAGAGATCGAGCTGATTCGCCGCTGGATTGCCGAAGGTGCGCCCTGGAGCCAGCATTGGGCGTTCGCCGTGCCGCAAAAGCGTGAATTACCAAAAGTTGCCAATGCCAGCTGGCCTCGGAATTTCATCGATCACTACATTCTGGCCCGGCTCCAGAAGGAACAACTATCCCCAACCGAACCGGCAGACAAGGTGACGCTCATCCGCCGTGTGACGTTCGACCTGACCGGCCTGCCGCCGATGGTGGAAGAAGTCGATGCCTTTCTCGCAGATGAAAGTCCCAACGCCTACGAAAAAGTGGTCGACCGTTTATTGAACTCGCCCCGGTTTGGCGAACACATGGCACGCTTCTGGCTTGATGCTGCCCGCTATGGTGACACGCATGGTCTGCATTTGGACAACTACCGCGAAATGTGGCCGTACCGCGATTGGGTCATTCGTGCGTTCAACAAGAACAAACCTTTCGACGAGTTCATCATCGAGCAGATGGCGGGTGATCTGCTGGAGAACCCGACACTCGATCAACAAGTGGCATCGGGCTTTAATCGCTGCAATGTATCGACGAACGAAGGGGGGTCAATTCGGGAGGAGGTCTATGTTCGGAATGTGGTCGATCGCGTGGTGACCAATGGCACCGTATTTCTCGGCCTCACGCTGGAATGCACCCGTTGTCACGACCACAAGTACGACCCGCTCACCATGAAAGACTTCTACTCGATGTTCGCCTTTTTCAACAGCATCGATGGCAACCCGCTGGATGAAAATCGCAAAGATCATGCTCCCATTGTGCGCGTGCCTGATGAAGGCATGCAGGAAAAACTGGAACAGCTTGCCAGGCGGATCGCGACGCTCGAGAAAAAACTCTCCGGCGAATGGGCGGAAATCGACACATTGCAGCGCGAGTGGGAGGCGTCAATCCGCACCACTGAGAACAATCTGGAATCCATATCGGCAGCCCTGCTGGGAGACTGGTACACCGTCGGTCCTTTCCCGGATACACAGCGTTATCTGATCAATCGCAAACATGGACCGGAAGGACAACCGATCGACTTGAAGCAAACCTTCGACAACAACGGGCAGAAGTTGACATGGAAACGTCGAGGCGACTGGGTGGATGGCAAACCGCACGCCGACCTGTCCCATGAGATCGCGGCCAACTTCCTGTACCGCACGGTTACGGTCGACTCACCCCGCAAAATCAAGGCCTCGTTTGGTAGTGACGATGGCATCAAGATTTATTTGAACGACAAGGAGATCCTGAAAAACGACATCTCCCGTGCCGTGGCACCCGATCAGGAAAAAGTCGACCTCGATCTGAAAAAGGGCGAAAACCACCTGCTCGTGAAAATCGCCAACTATGGCGGGGTAGCGGGTTTCTATTTCAGTCTTGCCACCAAAGGTGACTCTGCGTTGAATAAAGCGATCGCCATTGCGAACGTTGAGGTCGGTAAGAGAAGTCCCAGGCAGATTCAGGAACTGCGGGATTATTTCCGCAATCAGATATGCGATGCTCAACTGCTGGTCGATGCAAAAAAATCGCTGGAACAATCTCGGAAAGAACGTGCTGATCTCGATCGGACCATTCCGACAACATTGGTTTGGAAGGAACTGAAACAGCCCCGCAAAGCGTTCGTCCTCAAACGAGGTGAATACAACATAAAGGGTGAAGAGGTCAAACGCCGCACTCCGCTGGCACTGCCTCCAATGGCTCCATCACTGCCTCGGAATCGGCTGGGATTTGCGAAATGGCTGGTCGATCCTGGTCATCCGCTGACTGCACGCGTCGCGGTCAACCGCTTCTGGTTGCGGGTCTTCGGTACGGGGATCGTCAAAACGGCCGAGGACTTTGGATCGCAGGGAGAACCACCGAGTCATCCGAAATTGCTCGATGCCCTGGCACTGGAGTTCCTTGAAAATGACTGGGACACCAAAGCATTAATGAAGCAACTGGTGATGTCTTCAACCTACCGGCAATCTTCGCGATTGACCGAAGAATTGTGGAAGAAGGACCCGGAAAACCGACTCCTGGCACGTGGTCCCCGCTTTCGACTTGATGCCGAAATGTTACGCGATCAAGCCTTGGCCGTGAGCGGTTTGCTGGTGAATAAAATCGGCGGGCCGGGCGTCAAACCCCCGCAACCGGATGGATTGTGGTTCGCAGTCGGGTATTCCGGCTCGAACACGGTACGTTTCCGCAAAGATGCCGGACCGGACAAAGTGCATCGTCGGACCATCTACACATTCATCAAGCGAACGGCCCCGCCGCCGCAGATGAGTATCGCCGATGCACCATCGCGCGAGTTCTGCTCCGTTCGCCGAGAACGGACCAACACACCACTGCTGGCCTTGATGATGTTGAACGATCCGCAGTATGTCGAAGCGGCCCGCGCTCTGGCGGAGAGGGCCATGATCGCTGGCGGAGAGACGGTTGAAAGCCGGGCGGCATACATCTTCCGACGTTGTGCGATGAGAAAACCAACAGCCGAAGAACTGGACGATCTGGTGGTTGATTATCACGAGCATCTGGCCGCTTTCACCAGGAATACCGATGCGGCAAAAAAACTGGTCAACATCGGTGAGGTCTCACCGACTGACAACGTCAATGTGAATGAATTGGCAGCATGGACGATGGTCGGCAATCTCATTTTGAATCTGGATGAAGTCATCAGCAAGAATTGAAGACGGATAAACTCCTGAAATTAGAGCTATTTACCTTCTGGCATGACGTCTCTGGCTCGTGGGGCCTGTGTTTGCAGGCCGATCGACCTCATCGTGACACAGAAGAGCGTAATACACTCCAGTCATTCGAATTTCATCAGAGAGACAAAAAATCATGAATCCCGTCGAAGAACATGTTCTGAACACCACGCGACGACATTTCTTTTCCCAATCGGCTTCAGGTCTGGGGGCGGCGGCATTGGCGACACTCATGTCGACCGACAAAACGGAAGCCGCTACCGGACATCGCGGGTTGCCCGGTCTGCCCCATTTCGAGTCGAAGGCGAAACGTGCGATCTATCTGTTCATGGCTGGCGGCCCATCGCAATTGGACACATTCGACTACAAACCACAGTTAAAGCAGCATTTCAATGCCGATCTTCGCAAGATGGAATCGGTCACAATGGGACAACGGATCACGACGATGACCTCGGGGCAGAAGACACTGCCGATCGCACCTTCGAAATACAAGTTTCAACAGCATGGTAAGAGCGGTGCATGGATCAGCGAGTTATTGCCTTACCATGCGAAGATGTCGGACGATCTGGCGATCATCAAAACAGTCAACACCGAGGCGATCAATCACGACCCTGCGATCACTTATATTTGCACCGGCCACCAACTGCCGGGACGTGCCAGTCTCGGCTCCTGGTTGAGCTATGGTCTGGGCTCCGCGAATGAGAATTTGCCCTCGTTCGTGGTGATGACCCCCTCCTGGACGGGGCGTAAACAGGCCCAGGCGTTGTTCAACCGGCTGTGGGGTTCCGGTTTTCTGCCGAGTGAACACCAGGGCGTGTCGTTGCGTTCCAGCGGTGATCCCGTGCTGTTTCTGTCAAATCCACCCGGTATCAGCAGTGCGATGCGCCGTCGCATGCTGGATCGGCTGGAGCGGTTCAATCAGCGAACGCTTGATCGATTCGCTGATCCCGAAACGAAGACGCGAATGGAACAATACGAGATGGCATTCAAGATGCAGAGTTCCGTTCCGGAATTGGCCGACTTCTCCGGCGAAACGAAAGAGACGTTCAAATCGTATGGCCCGGACGTCAATAAGCCAGGTACGTTTGCTGCGAGTTGTCTGCTCGCGCGTCGTATGGCTGAGCGTGGTGTGCAATTCGTCCAGATTTTTCACCGTGGCTGGGATCAACATGGTAACGTCGGTGGCGATTTGCCCAATCAATGCCGCGACATTGACCAACCCTGCTGGGCATTGATTCAAGACCTCAAACAACGCGGATTACTGGAGGATACACTCGTTGTCTGGGGTGGCGAATTTGGCCGAACTGTTTACTGCCAGGGTACGCTGACCAAGGAGAACTACGGTCGCGATCATCACCCGCGAAACTTTCCAGTCTGGATGTCAGGTGGAGGGATCAAGCCCGGTCAGATCTATGGCGAGACCGACGAATTCAGTTACAACGTGGTCGAGAATCCTGTGCACATCAACGATCTGAATGCCACGATTTTGAATCGGTTGGGTATCGATCACAAACGTTTGACGTTCAAGTTCCAGGGACTTGACATGCGTCTGACAGGAGTGCTGGACCACGCACCGGTTGAAGCGTTGTTCCTGTGAGCCATCGGCGCAGTCTTCCTTTGTTTGCGACGAATCTGGTTCCTGCCATTGCAAACCGGAAAATAACTCCTGGCGGCCACAAGAAAGCGTAATCCGCTCTATAACGGCAAACGGATAAGTGTGGCGTCTTTCGATCGGCTATTATCGTTCCAAATGGGGCGTAAGCCGCCGCCACAGATAAAAGTCTGTCGAACTAGAGCAGTTTACTTTTTTGTGTGACGCTTCTCGCTCGCGGGAATCTGTATTTGCAGGACGAAAAACGTCCATCGCGCCACGAAGGAGCGTAATACGCTCTAGATCACCGGTTTGGCCGGACGTGAAGGCCGGTTCTTTTTCGGACGCAATCGCAGCAGCAGGTCCTTCTCGCAATGCGGGCAGGGGACACGCACGTTCGACTTGACCAGCGTCACTGAGGGCAGGTCGGAGTTGATAAGCAGCAAGTTGTCGTCGCAATCGAACGTGTGGGCGATCGTTCCTTTAGGAACAATCGCGTAGGGGCGTAACTGGCCGCTCTTGCCGACATACGTCAACTCGGTGGTATCGTAGTTCGCAACGATGAGGTGATCGCGTGAATCGAACTCCATGTGCGTTGGCATATGCATTCCCGATGCCACTTCGCTGAATGATCCCATCGCATCCAGCGAGTAGATGATGCCATCAGTCGAGCTTGCAACGTAGAGTGTGTCGTGCCTGTCGATTGCCAGACAGCTTGGCGAGGAGATGTTCGTCAGGATTTGTGTGATGTCGCCGGAAGGCGAAATGCGGACGACGTTGTCGCCTCGGGAATTGACCACATACAGATTGCCGGAGGAATCAAAAGCCATGTCGATCGGACCGTTCAGATTGGCGGCAATTACGGAGGTCGAACCATCCTTACTGACTTTGACAATCTTCCCCAGTTCCGTCATCCCTTCACTGTGGCAGCCGATGAGCAGGTTTCCATTAAGATCACGGGCGAGACAGCAAGGTTCGGTCAGGTCTTCGAGGACAAGTGAAATTTTGCCACTCGACGCACGACGTACCACGGTGCCAGCGCTCCAGTCGGCGATGTAACAGGTTCCATCGTCATCCAGCAATGCCCGGCGCGGTTCGATTAAAGGCATTCTGTAGCGATTGATGCTTGGTGCATCATGGCTGTCGATAACTTTGCAAATTCCACGGCTGGATAAATCGGGACCTTGGGCGAGAGTGGCATCGATGAGTCCTCCCATGATGAAAAGACTCAACAACGTCCATCCGATATTTCTCAGCTTAGAATCCGCCATATTTGCTCCCTGTGGCTTCCAGCCCTTATTGCCTCATTGTTGTGAACGATTCTTTTCCGTCCGCATCTGCTTGGCATTCCCCCCAAAACTGGCAGGTCACCCGCCGGCCATTCTCAAGAGTTCAGGAAAACAAACATTGTGCCATCTCAAAAACCGCTGGTCAATACGCCAATACGTGAACATGCTTTTCTTTATCTCCTTTGAATCGGCATGTTGTGACACTCAAACTGAGGCGCTATTATCAATTCAAACTGTGTATTTGGGCAAACTTCTATAGCGTATTACACTTTTCCTGTGGTCGCGAAGAATGCCTTTTGGCCTGTAAAAGCAGGCTCCCACGAGCCAGGAGCATCACACGAAAAAGTAAACCACTCCAATCCAACCATCCCCGCACCTGGGTGGCAGTGGTGCACCGCGGTCGAAAAAAGAGATGGATGGCATCTGGACTGTCTTTTGCAACGAACGTGAAAATCCGTGCGACAGACTCGACGCCCGCGTGTTCGTGCTGACCGGCGACCTGCACAACAATTTCGAGATCAGGATTATCGACAACGTCGGAGAGTTTGCATCCGTCCTGCGCAATTCGGTCAGTCATCGTCCCGAAGACGAAGCAAATTGTCCGGTTCAACGGGATGTTCAAATCTGGTCCGCGCAAATGTGAGACCGGCTGGTTCACGACAGCGTTACCCGACATTTCCCATCCTCATGGCATCTTCCAGTATTGTGATGGATTGACCGGCAAACTGAAATACGCCGAATCGACTTCGGCGGAGAAAAATAAGAGCCATTGATTTGTCCATTCATCGGTTTAGATCGTTCGACTCGGCATGGTCGATTACCGCTTGATCTTTCTGAGCGGTTTCCCTAACTTCGGCGAAACAAAGTCGAGAATAGCAGCTTTGTGCTGTTTTCCCCGCCGAGTCACCACCCCACGACTTCCCGCACAGGGAACGGAAAGAGAGATGTTTCGATGGCAGATTTGATTGCGCCCCATGGTGGGCTGGATAAGCCTGTGTGCTGCACCTTTTCGGATGATCAGATCGAGGCGTTCGAGAGTGAAGCGGCCCAGTTGCCGAAGATTCCCGTTTCTGCCGCCGACATCTCGACAGTCTACCGCATCGCTGATGGCACACTCAGCCCACTGACAGGTTTCATGACGAGCGATGTCTACAACCGTGTGCTGGATGAATCGGTTATCGAAAGTAATGGCGACAAATATGCCTGGACAATTCCGCTGTCGCTGCCAGTGACCGCAGAACAGGCCAGTTCCGTTTCCGCCGGACAACAGGTCGTATTGACCGGCCCCGACGGAAAAATTGTTGCCACCCTGGATGTTGCCGACGTCTTCGAGTGGGACAAGCCGCGATACCTCCAGTCAGTCTATCTCACCGACCGGACCGATCACCCCGGTGCCGATATGGTGCTGAAAAATGACGCCGACAAGACACACCTGCTGGGGGGCGAACTACAAGTCCTCCCTCAACCAAAAGACTCGGCCATCGGCAATTACATTTTGAGCCCGCGTGAAATTCGGACATCGCTGGAGGAAAAAGGCTGGGATGCCGTGGTTGCCTTCCAGACCCGTAACCCGCTACATCGCGCTCACGAATACGCTCTGGTGTACGCGTTGGAGAAATTGCTCAGAGATGGCAAGAACGCCGGCGCGGTTTTGAATCCGCTGATTGGCGAAACCAAGGGAGATGATGTCAACGCCGGGATTCGCATGTTGACCTACCAGAAACTGATTGATGATCGCGCGTTGGGCGATGGCGACAGCGATCCCGATTTGTGGGGTTCGCGGGACGACAATGTCCCCGATCGCGTCTTGCTCATTGGCCTGGACATTAAAATGTTCTACGGTGGTCCGAAAGAAGCAGTGATGCACGGCATTTACCGTCAGAACATGGGTTTCACGAATATCGTCATTGGCCGCAAGCATGCTGATGCCCCTTACCACGACGGTTCACCCATCTGGGGCGATTTCGATGCCCAGGAGATTTTCGATAACCTTAATGGTAATTTGAAAATCGAGCCGGTGAACGTCGGCTTTGCCGCATTCTATGAATCGCTCGGTCGCGTTGACCTGATGGAGAACCACAGCGACGAAAAGCCGGTCTTCATTTCTGGCAAAGAAGTACGAGCGACGTTGCAGAAGGGTGAAATGGTGGACCCGCGAATTATGCGAGAAAGCACTTCCCGCATTCTGGCTGAGGCGATGAAACAGTAACACACTCACGCCCAATTCGGAATCAATAAGAGTACCGCGTTGTTGCCGATCGTCGATTGGCCAATGCGGTTTTCTGGTGTCGACCCGACGACTGACGGCCTCAATTTCGCATTGGGAGTGCGTGGACAAACCAGACAGGATTACTGGATGAGAAAACGCAATCCTCAAATTCTTTCTCAATACCATGTATTGCGTTGGTAGTGGCATATCACCTGATGAATGAAAAGTAACAGGCAGGTGAATATGGCACAGGTCTATGAAATGAACGACAACCACTCCTCAACCGAAAACAATGAAACAATACCGCAAACATCGCTCCCAAGCATCCAGTGGCATCCTCTAACCTTGCCCGGATTATTGGAGTTTACCTTTTCGTGTGACGGTTCTCGCTCGTGGGAGTCTGCGTTTGCAGGCTAATCGACGCTCATCGCGGCACAGAAGAGCGTAATACGCTTTAATGGGTGAACAGTTGTATTCCATGCCAAGGGAGAATCGACCGACAATCAACAAAAAACCGGCTCCCAGTCACAAAGACCAGGGGCCGGTTCAAATTGATCATGCAACAATCTGAGCGGAATGCTTTAGGCGTTGTAATAGAGGTCGAATTCGAGCGGATGAGGACGCAGGCGAATCTGGTCCAGTTCTTCCGTCCGCTTCCATTCGATGAAAGTCGAAATCAGATCTTCGGAGAAGACATCGCCCGCAGTCAGGAAATCGTGGTCGGCCTCCAGTGAATCGAGGGCTTCATCGAGCGACTTCGGAGCGACGTTGGTTTCGGCCAACTCTTCCGGAGTCATATCGTAGATGTCGCGATCAAGCGGATCACCCGGATCGATCTTGTTCTGGATACCATCAATCATCGCCATCATCAAAGCGGTGAAGCTGAGGTAGCCGTTGGCCGTTGGATCAGGACAGCGGAACTCGACCCGTTTGGCTTTCGGGCTCTGAGAGTACATCGGAATTCGGCAGGAAGCCGAGCGGTTCCGCTGACTCATGGCGAGCGTAACCGGCGCTTCAAAGCCCGGCACCAGGCGGTGGTAGCTGTTGGCAGTCGGGTTGGAAAGGGCAATTAGAGCACGGCCATGCTTGAGAATTCCACCGATCGCGTGCAAGCCGAGTTCCGACATGCCGGCGTAGCCATCGCCAGCCATCAGAGGATCTCCACCCTTCCACAGCGAGATGTGCGTGTGCATCCCGGAACCATTGTCTTCAAAGACAGGCTTCGGCATGAAGGTGACGGTCTTGCCATGCTTCTTGGCGACATTCTTGATGATATACTTGTACCACATGAACTGGTCAGCCATTTTCAGAATCGGCTCGAACTTCATGTCGATTTCGCACTGACCAGCCGTGCCGACTTCATGGTGATGGGCTTCGACAGCAATGCCGACCGCTTCCAATTCCTCCACCATCTCGGTCCGCAGGTCCTGCATGGTGTCGCTGGGGGAAACGGGGAAGTAACCGCCTTTGTAGCCAACTTTGTGTCCCAGGTTACCGCCATCTT
The DNA here is from genome assembly GCA_028284145.1 of Planctomycetaceae bacterium. Lineage (GTDB taxonomy): Bacteria > Planctomycetota > Planctomycetia > Planctomycetales > Planctomycetaceae > JANQSH01. The sequence goes on from JANQSH010000179.1 coordinate 76,271, forward strand.
CGGAGCGTCCCGTATTCCATGCCGCTTCGGACGAATCGATTTCGTACATTGCACCGCGCTGAGTTGACTGGTAACGGACATCGTCAAAGACGAAGAACTCCGGCTCGGGGCCAATGTAACAGGTGTCCGCAATGCCGGTCTGTTCGAGGTATGCCAGGCCTTTTTTGACAACTCCGCGGGGATCTTTGTTGTAAGGCTGCTTGGTGATCGGATCGTAAATGTCGGCAGTGATACTGACCGTCGGTGCGGCAAAGAAGGGATCGACCTTGGCGGTAGAGGGGTCAGGAATCGCGATCATGTCAGATTCGTTGATCGCCTGCCAGCCACGGATCGAAGAACCGTCAAAACCAAAACCATCTTCGAAGACACCTTCATCAACTTCGGCGATGGGATAAGTACAGTGTTGCCAGGTACCGAACATGTCGCAGAATTTGAGGTCGACCTGTCTGGCATCGTTCTCTTTGCAGAATTCGAAAAACTCTTTGGGAGTCATAGTTGTTTTGCTCCTTGATGACCTGTGTTGCAAAAACCGTTGTGTTGTCAACAAAATCGGTCCGACATCCAGACCGAAACCTGTCGAAACAGGAATCGTAAGTGTGATTCCAGGGCGGAACTGTCATGAAGTCCGCGCCGGGTGCTGGGCGTCCATCTGAGAAAGGCTCGGTGAACGCAACGGAGTCAAGACGACGTGGAAATGGCTTATCGAAGTCCGGTTTCAAAATGAAACAGTTTTCCATTTCCGTTGCGCAGCCTGCTCCCAATTGATTCGATTTTCAGGGTGAACTTCGAGTGGACATGAAAAGAGCGCTCCTTTCAAAATCTTCAGTTGTCAGTCACCAGCCGGGCGTCATTCCCATTCCAGCCGTACTCAACATCCCTGTTGTCCATTGATGGAATCGCATTCCATTTTTCTGGTCGGTTTTCCCAGCCCCAAATCAGACGCACAATCGGGTGGCAGGCATGCATGGCAAATATGCAACTGCAACTCAGGCAAACATGAGTTTGCGACCGTAAGTTCTAGAGCAGTTTACCTTCTGCTGTGACTTCTCTGGCTCGTGAGGGCCTGCGTTTGCAGGCCAATCGACGCTCATCACAGCACAGAAGAGCGTAATACGCTCTAAACTTCACAGAACGTTACGGGATTGTTCATCAACATCGATTATGAAAAGCAAACACCATGCCAACGTCGGCCGCAACACAGTGTCTGGGGAACCACCTGAACTTCGATATTCTTTTGAGCACATCAAGAATGTTTGACTTGAGGCGGCTCCACTTTCGGCAAGCGCCTTATCAAGGCTTTATTTTGGGGTGCGGGTTGACATAACCCACTCCTTTGTCGTTGCTTGCAGCTTTATCAAACCCAACTTTCACTCTTGGCGGTCCACAAGTGCAGTTCGATTCGACGCCAGTCGCATCGAAAGAGTCTTATATTTTGGTGTCGCGGGCAACCGCAGTCTGTGACGCTTCACGAACATGCTTGACACAAACATACTGGGAACCGTAAGACACCCTCCATGATGCCAACAAGGTGGGAATTTCAACAGAACGTGTAGCATACCGTTGGTTGGGCGAAAAATCGACTGACCGAACTGATCGCATGTAGAAATCGTCAAAAAGCAATTTCGTACGGGGAGAACGACAGGATGAGTAAGAAGCGAATTTTGTTTCTCTGCACAGGGAATTCCTGCCGCAGCCACATGGGTGAAGGGCTATTGCGCCATTTGGCAGGGGACCGCTACGAAAGCCTTTCCGCCGGCGCGAATCCCGCTGGATATGTGCACTCATTGGCAATCGAAGTCATGCAGGAATTGGGAATCGATCTGTCGACCCATCGTAGCAAGTCGATCAATGAATTTCTGCCACCAGAAGGAGCCCCTCCCGATGTGGTGGTGAGTGTGTGTGACTCAGCCGACCAGAATTGCCCTGTCTTTCCTGCAGATGTGGAACGTGTGCTTATGCCTTTCGAGGATCCTGCTCATGCTGAAGGAACCGACGATGAGAAACGGGCAGTCTTTCGGCGTATACGTGACGAAATCCAAACCGCGATAGAAGAGCGATTTTGCTGAATCGGCGGATCACTACCGGTGTTCGACCAGCCGCATTCCCCGTTCGTGCCAAAGCAATCGTATATTGTCGGCGTTCCAGTTCTCAAGCACAATTCCGGTAGTCGGTTCACCGATTTGAAAACTGTCAGCCGAATTCCTGCGAAGCAGAACAGCCGAATGCAACATTCCCGCCTCCTTCCCGAAGTCCATTTGCAGATGGCGTGTCATTACAATGAATTCGCCAGATTCCTTTGGAAATCGGTTAGAGCGTATTACGCTCTTCTGTGCCGCGATGAGCGTCGCCAGGACAACAAACACAGACTCCCACGAGCGAGAGACGCCACACCAGAAAGTAAACGGCTCTAGGCAGATACGAGCTGTTTCATCTCCCGCACGGCTCGTTCCATCCCGACCATCACAGCTCGCGCGATGATGCTGTGGCCGATGTTCAACTCCGAGACTCCCGGGATCTGTGCCACTTGGCGCACGTTGCGATATGTAAGACCGTGGCCCATGTTCAGTCTCAGGCCGAGATTACGGGCATGTTCACCAGCGGTGGTCAGAGCGACAAGTTCCTGCTGCATTTCTTCGTCGTTTTCTGCGTCGGCGTAACGACCAGTGTGTAATTCCACTGCATCTGCGTCCAACCCCTGCGCGGCGTCGATTTGTGAACGATCCGGATCGATAAACAAGCTCACTTCGATGTTAGCGGCCTGTAACTGCTCGATCCGTCTCACGATGCGATCCCGATGAGTGAGAACATCCAGCCCCCCTTCGGTCGTCACTTCTTCACGACGTTCCGGAACGAGGCAGACCTGCTCCGGGCCAACATCAACAGCGATCGCAGTGATATCCTCTTCTGCCGCCATTTCCAGATTCATTTTCACCTGCACGGTTTCCCGTATCACACGCAAATCACGATCCTGGATGTGTCGCCGATCTTCCCGCAAATGCAGCGTGATACCATCGGCTCCACCCAATTCGGCTAATGCCGCAGCCCAGACCGGATCCGGTTCGATCGTCAATCGAGCCTGGCGAATCGTCGCGACATGATCGATATTTACTCCAAGTGCGGGCACAGTTCTTCTCCTGAAAGCTGAGGTAATGCTGTCTGCTGTCTCGAAATTGTAGCCAATCGGGTAGCATGGGAACATCAATCTCGAACGCCTATGATAATGGTTGAAAATTTCTTCCCAGGACACCGCAGGGACAACCAATGCTCACCATCCCGGAACATGTTCTGATGGGCAGCTTGACGGCCGTGTTATGCCTGTTCGGTCTGTGGAATGCGCGCTGGTTCATTATCGAGACTCGGAAGGGAAGAAAACTCGTTGAATGGCTGGGAGAGACGACTGCGCTGTGGACAACGCGAGCTCTGTTTTTGTTCGGTGCACTCTTCGGAATTTTGCTGGCGATTGAGATCATTCAACCAGTTCAGTGGTGACGGCACTTCGTATGGACTCATCCTTCAACATGCCCAAAGTGAACCATCAAACTCACTTCCAGATTCTGTAGATTGCCAGCGGCGAAGTGTGGATTTTGGCATATTTGACACTCTCCGAAAACGGGTCTAAGATCGATGTTTGAACCGTCGGTCGCCCGACCATTCCCTGCCGAAAATCGTTCGATGAACGCAACAGGAGATCGCATCCATGTCCGCCGACAACAGCCAAGGTATCAAAACCGTTCTGCAGGAATCCCGCACCTTTCCTCCCACGCCCGAGTTTTCCGCAAATGCTCACATCAATTCTGAAGAGCAGTACCAGGCCATGTGGCAGCGGGCGAAAGATGACCCAGCCGGGTTCTGGGGCGAAATGGCGGAAAACCTCGACTGGTTTCAGAAATGGGACTCGGTTCTCGAAGGGGACATGCCGGAAACGAAGTGGTTCAACGGTGGAAAAATCAACGTTTCGCACAACTGTCTCGATCGGCATCTGACAACCGGGCGGAAGAACAAGGCGGCGATCATCTGGGAAGGTGAACCAGGTGACACGCGCGTGCTGCGATATCAGGATTTGCATCGGGAAGTCTGCAAGTTTGCCAACGTGCTGAAATCGCTCGGCGTGGAGACCGGCGACCGGGTGACGCTCTACATGCCAATGATCCCCGAACTGGCAATCGCCATGCTTGCCTGTTCGCGTATTGGGGCGACACATTCCATCGTGTTTGGTGGATTCAGCGCCGACGCGATCTCCGATCGAAACAACGATGCACAATCAAAATTGATCGTCACGGCCGATGCCGGCTGGCGAAGGGGCAAAGAGATACCTCTCAAGAAGACCGTCGATGAAAGTCTCACCAAGTCTCCTTCAATCGAAAAAGTGATCGTCGTCAAACGGACTGGTGCGAATGTCGAGATGGTCCCTGACCGTGACTACTGGTGGGATGAATTGATGGCAGGTGCTTCAGCCGACTGCGATGCCATCGAGCTCGATGCCGAACATCCACTGTTCATTCTTTATACATCCGGCAGCACGGGCAAACCGAAAGGAGTACTGCATACCACCGGCGGATATTTGCTCGGTGCAACGATGACATCCCGCTGGGTCTTCGACCTGAAGGAAGAGGACACTTACTGGTGCACGGCGGATATCGGTTGGATTACCGGGCATAGTTACATTGTCTACGGCCCACTCGCCAATGGTGCCACCACCATGATGTACGAAGGCGCTCCCAACTGGCCTGATGAAGGACGATTCTGGGAGCTCATCGAAAAATACCAGGTCAACATTTTCTACACCGCTCCGACGGCCATCCGTGCGTTCATCAAATGGGGCGACCAGTGGCCCAATCAATATGACCTGTCGAGCCTGCGACTCCTCGGCACAGTCGGCGAACCGATCAATCCGGAAGCCTGGATGTGGTATCATCAGGTCATCGGCAAGGAACGTTGTCCGATCGTCGATACCTGGTGGCAGACCGAAACCGGGGGAATCATGATCAGCCCATTACCCGGACTGACCCCCACCAAACCGGGAAGTTGCACGAAACCATTGCCGGGTGTGGTGCCGGCAATTGTGACGGAGCAGAGTGAACCGCTGGGCGACAATGAAGGCGGACTGCTGGTGATGACGCAGCCCTGGCCACACATGTTACGGACCTTATACGGCGATCACGAACGGTTTGTGGAAACCTATTTCGGCAAACTCAAGGGGCTATACTTTGCAGGTGATGGCGCACGCCGTGATGAAGATGGTTACTACTGGATTATGGGCCGCGTCGATGACGTGTTGAACGTCTCTGGTCATCGATTGAGTACAATGGAAATCGAAAGCGCGCTCGTCTCGCACGACCAGGTTGCCGAGGCCGCTGTTGTCGGGTTTCCCCACGATTTGAAGGGTGAGGGAATCTGCTGCTTTGTGACATTGAAGTCGGGCGATGGAAGCGACGATATGAAGCAGGAACTGACTAATCACGTTCGCAAACAGATTGGAGCGGTGGCGACACCGGACCAGATTCGATTCGCCGCCGCAGTACCCAAAACACGCAGCGGGAAAATCATGCGGCGTTTGTTACGGGATATTGCCGCAGGTCGCGAGACCGCTGGCGATACAACCACCCTGGAAGATTACACCGTTCTCGCGAAACTTCGTGACGAAGAGTAAACGTAACCAAAAAGGTTCAAGACGATAACCATGCTTTCCCACAACGTATTTTTCACACTGAATAATCCCACACCGGAGACAATTCAGAGCCAGGTCGAGGCCTGCCACAAGTATCTTTCAGGACACGAAGGGTGCATCTTTTATGCAGCCGGGCCATTGAATACCGATCTGACGCGGGAAGTCAATGATCGTGATTTCCATGTCGCCCTGCACGTGATTTTCGAGAGCCGGGCCGCGCACGACGCCTACCAGATTGCAGAACGGCACAAGCAGTTCATCGATGAGAATAAGCAGGAATGGAAACAGGTTCGCGTGTTTGATTCCGATGTCACACAGCCCTGATGCGTCTTCCGAACGACCGGATCAAAGAAGATTCGTCTCCATTCATCCTGTCATCCCGTCCAATTTTTCTTCCTCTGCGAACTCAGCGGCACTGCAGAACTCTGCTCTGCGGGAACGCTGCTGCGAAAATCATCACTGTGGCGAGAAGAGAGCGGGAGTCTGCACCCGCCCCATGATCTGGACCTGTGACATTTCGTGTTGCAGGTAGTCGTGGAGCTCCATTGGGGCAATCATCATATTGCGGTCGACATCAGCCTTGCCGGAAAACCCCTGTGCAACGTACCAGGCAAAGAGGCTGCTGCTGCGATCGATGAAATTGAGTCCCCGTTGTCGCGGGCTGCTGCTGGCAATGATGTAGGTCGAATTGCGGGGCGTCGTGGTCGATTGCACCATTTCCGATGTTGAAGGCTGCATTGCCAAATCGCGGCCATCCCCCGAATTGGAAACATCCAACAGCAGCATCTTGTCATTCGACGGACATGCTTCCAACTGAGCGATAAACCAGTCCAGCGGAACACCGGATGATTTTTCGCTGAATTGAAAATCGGTGGTCGCATAAAACGTCTGGCCAAGATTGTCCTGATACGCGTGACCGCTGATGTACACAATGACCTGCGTCGTCGCCGAGTTCCTGGCGAGCGCCACCTGCACCTGCTGCATCAATGTTGCCTTGTTCTGGTCGACGAGTGTCACAATCCGGCTGGGATCGAACGAATAGCGACTGATCAGCGATTCCTTGACGAGACGGGCATTGTCAATGGAATACTTCAATCGCGTCAACGAACGGTCTTGAAACCGCGCCCCGCTGATAATCAACGCCCACCGGTCATTGCGAACCGGGCGACGGGTGTCAATCGTATGCGCGACTGATTTGCCCTCGAATTCGCTGTAAGTCACATCAACCTCATCGTACTTCCGCAGGTCTTCGACTTTCGCTGAAGACTGATTCAGTGTAATGTCCGTATCCAGAGAGAGAGAGAGCAACTTTTGCCCCTGGTTGGTGTTGATCGTCAGAGAGTTGGCGATGGTGCCTTCCACGACACCGGAGAACCGGTTGGAAGCCTGGGACACGATCATCTCGCGGATCGCCACGTCGTAACGGACGCGGACATGGTCTCCCAACTTCAGCGAGGAAATGGGAATCGGTGTCAGATTGGTCCCCACTCCACGCACCTTGACGCTGCAGTTTTCGCCAACGGGTTTCGTCAATGAGTCAGCCGCCGAACTCTGGCCAAACTGAATGGTCACCATCCGCGACTGCAAATTGAAATTCTTGATAAATCCGGAAGCCTGACTTGTCCGAATGACATCGAGATGTTGCACATGCCTGCCCACGTCCTGCCGAACATCGGCAATGTGCGTCACATTGACGTCATCGCTCTGCTTGATGTCGCTGAACAGAATGGGGCTCCCATTGAGGCTTGTTTTCGCGCGAGGGGGGACACGCAACGTCAACTCATTGGGGCCATCAGATGGATTTAACAGCCGAATCCGGACCGTGGAGTTGTGCCGGTCGATTTCCTGAATGCGACCACGCTGCGTAACTGGTCTGGCGGCGGTGATCTTGAGATACTCTTTCTTTTCTTCCTCGACGACCTTCCTTTCAACCATCACCGAATCACCCGGCTGCAGGTCGCGCAGCAGAATCATTCGGCCTTCATTGCGCAGAAAGATTGGCGGTTTGGGCCCCAGCTGGATTTCTTCCGGCACGCCGGTTTCCGGGTCTTCAATCTGAATGCGATTTCCATCGGAGTTGACTGTGCGGACAATCCCGTAGGTTTTCCTGTCGCCATCCGGGTTCACTTCTCCTTTTCCACCTGGCCAGAACAGGACGATTATCGAGAGCAGAAATGAAAGGCCGAAAGCACCGGCGGCGATCATCGTTCGCTTTTTGTCTTCACTCTTTTCGTCCTCTGACATTTCCCCATCGGGACCTGCCGGTGTACCGTCTGCCTTAATGACCTTCTGGTCGACATTCAAATCAGACAACGCCTCTTCCGCCGATTTATACCGTTTGGCCTGATCTTTTTCGCACATTGTCTGAATGACGTGCGCAAGATCCTCAGGTACACCTTCCAGCACGCGTTCGATCTGCGGCAACCTGCGGTCGGGCGCGGCATGCCACATCATCCAGGCAACCTGTTTATTGCGACCAAAGGCACTCATCCCGGGAAAAAGGTCTTCAAATTGCTTTCCGCACAGTAATTCGTACGCAGCGAAACCGAGGGAGTAAACGTCGCTGGCCGGGCCGACTTCACCAAACTCGTCGGAGACGACTTCCGGCGCCATGTATCTGGTGGTCCCTTTAAGCAGGCTGCCATCTTCGTCACTAACGCGGCGTGCCAGACCAAAGTCGCCAATTTTCACACGTCGGCGAGAATCAATCATCATATTGCTCGGCTTGATGTCGCCATGAATCAGCCCCCGACCATGCAGGTATTTCAGAGCGCGGAGGCAGTGGGCGACAGTCGTTTTGATCGCCCGTACGTCCATCGGTCGTCCTTGCATCCGCTCAACCAGATTGGTCTGCATCAGTTCGAGAATCAGCCAGCCCTTTTCCCGTTCGAGGTCGAAAACGGTGACGATGTTCGGATGCTGCAACGATGCCAGCAGCTGCGCTTCGGACCAGAAGCGGACGAGTGTTTCTTCCTCTTCCAGATATTGGTCATGAATCTGCTTGATCGCGACCTCACGACCGAGTTCTTTGTCGCGCGCGCGATAAACCGTGGCGAATGTTCCCGCTCCCAGCTTTTCCACTATCTCGTAGCGTGAATCAAGGCTCACACGGCATCTCCCGATCTCTTGTTTTGCGTCCGAATTTGACCGATGGTGGTTCTGATTCCGGTAGAATCTCCACGCTGTTGCCGACGCTATTGAAGTGCAACTGAGCTTTTGAGTGTCCGCCAGGAACCTTCCGAATGAAACAGGCGGCACAGGCAATTTTCGATTTTGAGAAGATCGCCCTTCGCTCTGATTATGGCGTCTTCCGAGAGAGGATGAAAGGCTTGCACCAATGTTTGTGGCGTGAATTACCGATGCAAAAACCCACGAGGAACTATGGGCTTGTGAGAACGGTCAGAATTTCCCGCAATTCCTTATCTTTGGCCGACGTCCCCGTCACCAGACCTTTGAATTGCGTGTCCATATCGCTGTAGGGGTTCGTGTTGTCTTCCGCGTCAATCAGCTTGATGATGTAACGATAATATGACTGCTCGCCATTGGCTCTGTGGATATTCCCACGGGACCTGGCCCGAGCCGCGCGACGGAGATAATCCTGGTAGGTTCGCAGTTCATCTCCCGGTTGACCGTAAAATTTGACGATCTCCCGTCGAGCGATGGTCTTTTCTGAAACGGTAGCCCCTTTTGGTTGCGGATCGAACAGCAACATTGACATCGACACAACCAGACTGGCTCCCAGCGCAGCATACAGCATCATTGGATTTTTCTGGCGCGGCCTGGCTTTGTCCACCTGCCTTCGTTCCGGTCCTTCGACCAGTTCCAATTCGGGCAGGTTTCCGTCTTCTCCCAGGCTGACAAGTGTATCACCACCCTGACCCGCAACGAACCTGGCAACTTTCCGTTCACCGCGACGTTGTTGTTGGGCTTTGCGACCCTTGCGCTGATTTTTCCGAGGCTTGCTGCGCCCCTCAACCCGATTCGCATAGGGATCCGGCTCGACATCCGCCGCGTTCGGCGGGATGCCAGCGGGTGGCTCAGCAGATGAGTAAGTGGCCCCGCTGGATGACGTTTTCTGCTCGAACTGAAATGCCGTCCGGTTGCTGACTTTGATGCGAGCGGAATGCGGCAGCCAGACCCATTGTTCTGGTGGAAGATCGCTTCCGTCCACCTGAACAGTGTCGCCAACAGGCGTGTAAATTGCATACCGCCCATTCTTGCTGACGATCGTGACATGATGATCCGACAATTCGGGATCCTGCAATGGCACCTGATTGCCGGGATCTTTTCCGACGTAAACCAGGTCTTCTTCCAGCATAAAGACCTTGCCCCGATCTGGGCCGTTGGTGATCTTGATGGTGGCCGAATTGCTCATGGTGCTGATGCCTTGTCAAGGCTTCGTTCTGGGGTACGGATTAACATGCCCTGATCCGTTGTCGCTCCCTGTAACTTCATCAAACCCAACTTTTCGTCTTGACGGTCCACTGGTAACAATCGAACTGGAAAAGTCGAACTTCGAGTCGAGAATCTCATGTCTGTTGCGCCCCATTGACGATGTATTGGCCTACAGGTTCGCAATGATCCATTGTATCGACTACTGTCCCAATATCCACGACAAACGGATCGGGAACAGGGCGGTAAATCGGCATCCACTTCCACAAACGGATCAGGACATGAATTCCGCGTAGAGGAAACCAAGAATAAACGGCCCAAGAATGACGATCACTGTGGCGGCCATCACCAGCACGGCAGGCAACAACATTTTCACTCCCGCCTCACCAGCCAGTGTTTCGGCGCGTTGCGTTCTCTTTACCCGCAGTACATCGGCCTGAGTTCGGAATAGTCGGGCCAAAGGTGTCCCGAGTTGTTCACCCTGAATGATCGACCCCACGATGCTGGTGATCTCATCATCGTTGAGACGGTCACGCATCGACTCAAAGGCTTCGACGCGGCTTTTGCCCATGCTCATTTCCGCCAGCACTCGTCCGAATTCGACACCGACGGGATGATCGCGGAACTCATCGACCGATTCGTGCATCGCCTGCAGAAATGTGGAACCCGCTTCCATCAACAGCGTGAGCAAATCGAGTACGAATGGCAGCCGACGCTTAATCCGCCACAACCGGTATTCCGCCTGATATGTCAGCCGTCGTCGCAGCACCCACATTGTTATCACCGAAAAAACCAGCGCGAAAACAACACCCGCTGATCCCATAATCCCGAAGCTGAAATACATCACAATCGGGAACATGAAAATGCCGATGAGTTCCATTCGTCCCAGATACTCTTCGGCCGTCCAATAACGTGGGATACCTGCGGCCTGAATCTCCCGTCGGATCTCCGGCAGGCTGTCGGCGAACATGCGGCGGTTGACGAATGCCAGCAACATGAACAAAGGCTGGAAGGTACGGTACAACGGACTGACGCGACGCAACTCGTTGATGCGGTTGATGTCATACCGCCACTGGTCGTCCTGCTCGGCATCTTCTGTGTAGAGCATCTTCGTGACCGTCCAGATCAAAAAGAAGATCGACGCCCCAATCGCGGCACTCGAAAATGCTGGAAAAAGAACCGCTTCCAAAACTCAAACTCCAAACTGTGGCTTATTCATATGGTAAGAAATCCTTCAAACGTCAAATGTCCGGATTCAAAATTTTGTGAGCCCACAGATAAGCAACGACATTCAGGACGAGCGAAAGCGACAACAATATCTGCCCCCAAAAAGTTGTGAACAGCCGCTCGGTGTTGCTGGGATCGATGAAGAAGTAGTACATGATCAGCACGGCAACCGGAGCGAGTGCCATATAAAAAGCCGAGGACCGTGCCTGAGCCGTTTCGGATTCGACTTTCCGCTCCAGTCTTTGAAGTTCTCGAACGGAATGAGCAATGCGATCGACCGTTTCATTCAGTCGACCACCACTTTCCCGACTGGCTTCCATTGCGGCGGCAAAAAGTGCAAAATTCTCACTCTTGAGCCGGTCTTTTGCTTCATTCAGACATCGTTCCAGCGGTTTACCTAACTGGTACTCGCCGTAGATTTGCAGGAATTCCTGACAGATCGGATGCGGGCTTTGTCGACCGAGAATTTCCAATGCCTGTGCCAGCGACAAACCGGCCTTGATCGCACTGGAGAGGGAGACCATTGCATCGGCAAGCTGGTCTTCGATTTTCTGACGCCGCTGCTCCGCCATGCGGCGAATGAGATACCACGGCAGGCTGCAGAGCAAAATGGCAAACAGCACTCCCACCGGCAACATGTCGATCCCGATCCACAACACCACGACGATGATGCCGACGAACATCAACCAGGCGATGAGATAAGCTCGCAGGTTTCGCGTGCTGACCCGCAATCGACGCAGCTTTTCACGCAGGTCCGCTTCGACGAATTCGATTCCCTGGCGATAGTTATCGCGCCCGTACCAGGCCAGCCCGGTGAGCGAGATTCCAATCAAAATGCTGGCGAGAATCAGTTCCATGTTTCATTCAGTCTGTTCACCCCGAGGCTTTTACTACGAACCAGCAACACTGGTCGTTTACCGGGCCGCAGTTTTCGCGTTCGTTTCTTCGTTCTGTTCGCCATACAGGAATTCAAGTTTCAACAGGTCCTTGGCAATCAGGTCGTCAATAAATGTTGGCAGGTAGCCGGTCGGGTTCAAATCGGCGCCGTTGCGATAATTGAAGATATCGTTGATAACCAGGTCACCGCGTGCTGGATCGTAAGTGACGACTTCGGAAATCTGCGTCACGACTCTGCCACCGCCCGGCAAGCGAGTGATCTGTACGACGATATCGACAGCTGAGGCAATCTGGCGTTGAATTGACACAACCGGCAGATCGACAGCCATCAGTACGAGCACTTCCAGACGCTTCATCACATCTTCGGTGCTGTTGGCGTGAATCGTCGTCATCGAACCGTCGTGGCCAGTATTCATCGCCTGCAACATGTCGAGCGCTTCGGCCGAACGGCATTCCCCCACAATGATGCGATCCGGCCGCATCCGCAATGCGTTCCTGACCAGATCACGAATGGTGTATTCACCCGTTCCCTCGACGTTGGGGAGCTTGCTTTCCAACGTAACAACATGATCCTGATGCAGTTTCAATTCGGTCGTGTCTTCGACCGTGATAATACGATCTTTGTGCGGGACGAAACTGGACAACACATTGAGCATCGTGGTTTTTCCAGTCCCTGTACCGCCGCTGACGAGAACATTGCGACGATTCACAACACAGGCCCGCAGGAACATCGCCGCTGCCGAGGTGATGCTGCCGATTTCGATTAAGTCGTCCATCGTGAAACGATGAACGGGAAATTTCCGAATCGTGAGGGCTGGCCCTCGAATGGCTAACGGTGGGATAATGGCATTCACACGTGATCCATCCGCGAGACGGGCATCGACCAGCGGCTGACTTTTGTCGATACGGCGTCCCACTTCCGCCACAATGCGCTCGATGATCGACTCCGTTACCTTGTCGGAAATGAATCGCCGTCCGGAGAGTTCCACCTGACCATCCCGCTCGACATAAATCTGATCGCTTTTGACGACCATGATTTCAGTAATCGTCGGGGCCCGTAATAAATCCTGTAATGGACCGAACCCGAACACGGTGTCCTTCAGATCTTTTTTCAACGAACGCAGAATGAGATACCGTTTGAACTCCTTGTGCAGGTGCGGACGCAGCAACGGGAAGACCTCGGAGAACTTCGCTTCCACCTGCTGAATTTTCGTGCTGAGGTCCCCCTCATTCGTGATCTCAATTTTTTCCCGCGCGAAAACGAGCAGGTTTTCCAGTTCGGTTTCGCGTTCCGGGACAAGCGTTGCCGGGACATCGTACTCGTTTTTCGCCAGCCGACTCATCACGGTTGTGTCGTCGCTGCCGCTTTCCAGAATCAGCTGGTTGACGAGTTGATCGCGGAGTGTCAAGCCGATAACCTCTTCCAACAGCGGTTCGTTGTCGTCGCCGAACAGGTGGAACTCGCGGCAGACATCTTCGATGTTTTTTTCCAACAGCAGAATACTGTCTTCATCCCCCACGCGGTTATTTTCCAACTCGTACAGGTCGAATCGTTCCAGAAGTTTGCGGTGCACCTTCAATTCCAGATCGGCCATGATCGACCGCAGATGAGCCTCCATTTCCGTCCGGTTGATCGGGGCCGCTTCCGCCGCTTCAAACGTCAGGGTGAAGGGCCAGATGCGAATCGTGTCGCCCGCCCTGATTTCCGCCGATTCGCCACCAATCAGTTCAACATCGCCCAGCATGCAACTGTTGATGCCGATGTTCTCCAGCATCAGTGAGCCATTGTCGCGGCGGACAATCGCCTGCCGTTTGGAAACCAGTGGGCTTTGCAGGATGACCGTGTTCGAGTTGTCGCGACCGATATGGATGATCGGCTCGTCGGTTTCGAGCATCGATCTTCGGCTCTCGTGGACCTTGTTATACCAGATCTTCATGGTTCGGTTTCTATCGGGTGGATTGCCTACGGATGTTTGATCTGGGCCGCGGAATGAATCGTCACCTCCGCACCTTTATTGCCCGCCATCCGCAGGTGTTCAAACAGGTCATCCGCCACCTGCTTCATTGGTCCCTTCAACGGAACACGAATGGTGATGAGGTATTCCGATCCGCCGGAACGTCCCGAGGAACTCTGCACTCCGGATTGTCCCGTCCGTGTGCCGAGCGCCAGAATTTCAAACTTGCCGAACGTCTGCATCGGAATGACGTTGGTTTTCAGTCGACTGGAATCGGATGAGGTCGATCTCAGTTGCGGCAACGTGAAAGAAACCATATCACCCGGATTGACCCTCGCGGGGATAAACGTGCGGGCATCGACCGGTACCGATTTCGCGTCTTCGTCCGGTCCGAGCATGTCGGCAAATCCGCGTGGGCTGGGCGTCTTCAGATCCTGCTGCAACAGAATTTCACCTGAGTGAAACGTCCGTGTCGCCTTGTAACCCAAAACAGTATGTATCTGGTCCCACTTGACGGCAACTTTGTCGAGATTTCCCATGCGGGCTTTGGGGATGTCGATCTTCTCAAAGTCCCCCTGCTGAAATCGATCACCCACATTCAACGCGCGATCGTGGCGAATGGCGGCAAAGCTCACCTTTTCGTAATCCTGCGCTTTGCGATGAATATAATACCAGTTGCACGCAGCCCCCACGACGCCGATGGCAATCGCCAGCATGAAACCTGTAAATGCTTTCATAATGATTTCTCCGTTCGGGAATCACGTCGCCGAATTGGAATCTGTTCCGTGGTCCTGGATTGGGTTTTCGTTGTTAATGTCCGGGTTGTACTGATCAATCCGGAGAGATTTGGCGAGGAACTTTCGTCAATCTGCACTTCATACCAGAGTTCCCCGTTGTCATCTCGCTTCCGGTAAACGACACTGCTTCCTCTGTCATTGTTGCACCAGTTTCGCAATATCTCAAAATTCCTCTTATCAAAATTACGATTGAATTCTGTTTGCCAGATCCGGGCATCGCCCTGTCCCTCGAATGCAGCCAGACCATTGCCTTGCGAGTCGCGCACATTCATCAGCAGGAAACATCCCTCTGGCAACATTTGGGAAAAGTCACCACTGGAAGCGGTCGTGGCCGACGTATCATGATTCTCCGAATGCCGGCGGAATGTGTAGACCGACCAATGCTGTTCGGAGTGCGGGCTGACAATCGTCCAGCATACCAGACGGCGGACGAGAATCGAACTCTCCGCGCCCATCGAAGACTTTTGCGTCGGGGATACGTCTCTCAGCCCCAGTGTCAGAGACCAGTGGTTGGCGGTCTGGTAGACATGTCCGCCATCCTCGTCAGAATGCACCGGTTCGGAATCCTGCAGTGAATCAAGAATTCTTCGCTCGAACGAGGAGATCGCTGATTTTGGAATCGGCGATTGCTTCAGATTCCGCTCCGTCAACTCGATCACCTGCTGAGATATTTCGGCTTCGGTGCCGGCGAGCATTTGCCGCGTGACCAGAAGATTGCTTCTGCCAAACTGCATCTGCACGGGGTTTTCGATGCTGCCCCAATTCTCAAAAGAAGGAACGGCCGGATGAGACAGCGGCACGTCCGGCGTTGATTGTGTTTTCGACCATTGCAGAAGCTGCCGACCGGCGGTCAATCCCAGCATGACAACCAGCACGATCGCGATGACGTCGGTTGTTCTTCGACGAACGGTTTTGGCGACGCGCCCCAGATCGAGATCCGTTTCCTGTTTCTCGTTCTCGTGATCGTTTGTCGGCGGTGTTTGCTTCGATTCCGCTTCGGACGAATCGCAATCGAAAGAAACCTGAGAATGTGGAGTTAACTCGTTCACGTGATATTCGGATTCCGAAGAAAGCTGGAGCGTATTACACTCATCTGTGCCGTGCTGGGCATCGTTCGGCCTGCAAACATATAGCGGCAAACGGATAAGTGCGGCGTCTTTCGATCGGCTATTATCGTTCCAAATGGAGCGTAAGCCGCCACAGATAAATGTCCGTACTGCCTAGCCCCCCACGAGCCCGAAACGTTACACCAGAAAGTCTGCTCTATCAATAATGACCGCCAGGCAATCGGATCGCTTGCCAACGAGCCAGAAAGAGAGAATCTGGATTGACCAGTCATTCACGAAGTGGATGAAAACCGGAAGGTGCCGATTGTAACCGTTTCTGTGTATTTCACGGTCAAAAATCGCACAAACGACGTCCTATGCAATGAAAGATCGTTCTGTCCAGAACGAACATCACGGATTTTTCACGCCCAATCGACGACCGAATACTTCCAATTCCCTGATCTTCTCACGGATTGGCGTTTGTTCGGTTTCGAGTTTGGTGATTTTCGGCCCAATTCCCTTCAACTCTTCCTGCTCTGCTGCTGTCGGACTGGCATTGGTGCTGATGTCGATACGGCGTTGTCGTAATGCTTCAATTTCGGCTTCCCTGGCGGCAACCTGCTGGCGATACATTCGCAAAAACGCCTGTGTCACTTTTCCCGGCACACCAGCATCGGTGAGCGAGCGACGTGTTCCCTTGAATGTTCCACGGATTTCGACAACCAATCGCTCCAACAACTCTTCTGCGAGTTTGTCGCGGATAATGGCCGGATCGTTTTCGGCCATCCGGTTCCAGTCAGTCAGGTCGCGACGTGTGCCACCGTTGCCTGGCAGGTGAAAGTCGGGTGCGCGCCCGAATCCACGCGGATACGGTTGCTTCAACTCATCGTCGTTGTCCAACGTTTCCAGGTCTTCGTTGTCAGGGCTCTGCAGCACATCGATGGCGGCCTGCACGTAATCAGATGCTTCGCCCGGCACATGGTTTTCAATTTCCGTCAGAAAAAGCAGGGGAATGCGACGTTGATTGTTGCTGCCCAGCCCGATCGACCAGTATTGCCAGCGGTTGTCGATCACGGGATGCTCGCGTAACAGGTCGACTCCCTCCGGGCGGACTTTCGTGAACATCGGCAGCGGTTCCTTGAAGTGAGCGTAACCATGCCGCAAGCCGGATTGAAAATCGAACACACGGTCGTTGACGGGAATCGGAATCGTGTTGCCCGACTCCGTTTCAACCAGCATCGGGCCACGGGCGACGGTCTGATCCATAATCGGATCGAAAGCGAACACTGGTGGGCCGTCATTCTTCGTGCCGAGCTTTTCGGTGGCTCGCCAGCCGCGCGGTGCATCGTTGGTGTTGCCGTTTCGTGGTCGCATAACCCGCCATTGCGATTCGCGCGCGTTCACAACCGTTTTAACCTTCCAGACAGCCCCGAAGGTAAAGACGATCATCAGCCCCACGACAAACATCATCAGCGGCAGATTCAACACCAGCTCAAGCGGTGCCAGACCGGATCGACTGCGACTACGATTCGATGATGATATTGGTCGATTGATTTTCATCGTGGTCATTCAAACAGGAATTCGATGAACTCTTTCGTCAATGCGTGTTAATGCGGCTCAATTCTCGCCTGGTCGTGTCGCCCAGGCTGGGTAATTCAAATTGTCGATCAAAATTCTCACTGGGTGGAGTCTGCAGAATCTGTGGTAGCGTACTGGTTGTGGCCGGCACGAGTTGAACAGTCCAGTTCTGATTGAACAGGTCCCAATTTCCGGGCCAGCCTTCGTAACACCAGATCTCGTTGTCAACCGAATCGGGATCTTCGTTCGCTTCTTCTTCGGGCAGGTTTTTCGGCAGGCTGGGGGCATCAAATCCATAAGTGCCGCCGATGCCATATTCTGTCGGCCTTCCACCGCAACGGAAATAGCGACGGTAGCGTCGCCCGCGCGGGACAAACACCCGGCATTGGGCGAACGTCATGGTCGGGCGATTATTGCGGGGATCTGTCGTGTTGCCGAACGTTTCGCCAAATACCGATGACAGCGGGTTGTGGAAAATCCCCGACCCCATCGCATGCATCGTGTCGCGATAAACGACCGAGACGAAATCAAAATTCCGTTCGAGGTAGAGATTGGGATCGCCCGGTTCCGTCAGTGATTCATCACTGGTCAGCAAGTCGACGATCTCAGTATCCGACTGACTTCGCAACACGACCGGCATATTCGTGTCGGGGTATTCAATCTCCAGCAATTGTCGTAGTTGCGTCAGCGAGGCAATCCGCCACAACCAGTAAAAGTGAGGCAACTCCGCGTCGCGTCGAAACAGCATTAGACGATCCCGATTCCACAAATCGAGATAGTGCATCGACATCCGTTTTCGCTGGCTTTCGGCCGTGTTGAAGTAAGAATCGTATTGTTCAGCCGTCAAATAGTTGATGTCCGATCCTGTTGCGGAAACATCAACGGCGGGAATCGTCCGCATGAAGGGATCTTCCTGAGAGTCAGCATCGACTGGTTCCATGGCGGTCCGCCAGAGGACGGCGAACTGCGGCCCGCGCTGGATCGTTCCATCGCCGCGACTGCGAGCTGTCAATCGGTCGGCATTAATGGAGCCGGTGGAGAGTTGCGTTTCCGAACCGTAATGATTGCGCTGCAATTCGCCGTGACGGTAGGCCACTTCAAAAGTGGCCTGTTGTGCCAATCCGGGAACTTGACGAATGAGCGTTCGCTGGAATTTGGGAATCAACTCTTCGGAGAGAATCATCTCGAACACCGGGAGCGTCAGTTCCGACGAAGCCTCGGTTAAATCGCCAAATTCCTGCACTGCGCGGCGTTCGGGGCCACCCGGTTGTGTTCCCCCCGCGTGATTTTGAATGGCGATGCCGAGGTTGTTCAGCTTCTGTGTTTCCGCCTTCGTCAGTAAACCGCCCGCCTCCTCCCAGGCATCCAGAATCGGCCCGGTGAGCGGCTCGACGTTGCGATCCCGACCTTCACGTAAATAGGCGGTCATGGCGAAAACGTCGCACAGGAGATGATTGGAGAACGACAAGGCGTTCATCCCGCGAGCGACCGTGACGGTACCAGAATAGGCCGAGGCATCCGCTGCGTTCTGCATCTTGACCTTGTCGTCGACATGCAGCGACACGTTCATGATCATGACGAGCAGGAAAGTGAACATCATCATCGCGAAAACGGAGAGAATGCTGATCGTTCCCCGCTGATTGTGATGCAGGCATTTCGCTCCGTCAGCGAAAAGAGTGAAGCCCTGCAACGTCAACGCACACAACGATCGCGGAGTGGCGAAAAGAGTTGCCCTCTTCTGAGCGACGCTGATCGTATTGTTACGGTGTCGGCAGTTCATGATCAAATCAGATTATTCTTCCATTTGTCGGTAGGGACGGACCGATTTGAAACCTTCATTCGTCAGTGTAGCTGAGGCCCAGATTCGTGTGTTGTAGACGCCGGAACTGCGACCAATTCTCGGAGCCACTCGATCGGGTTGACCATCAGCCCGCACAATATATTTTGCCAGAAAACGCCCGGGACCTGGAATGAGGGCCAGGTTGTGAGTGACCGTGACGGAAACGGGATCCTGCCAGCCGACTTCGCTGCGGTCCCAGTCCCGCACACCCGTGTAATACCGTTCGCCCTCTTCGTCGTATTCAAAAATCGGCATGCGAGGATTGTACGTCAGCCCCGCTTCGGTGTTTTTGTCAATGAAGGAAATTCGCACGACTGTGTTCTCGTAAGCGTAGGAAATTTTGTTCGACAACCGCGCGGGGACACGCGCGTTCTGCAGAGACGCCGGCACCATATTGGAATAGACCGATTTCGCGGCACCAATTTGGGGAATGAACCGGGTATTCCCTTCGTCCAGCATCACATCGCGCGAGGGAGACACTGCTGCACAGGCCAGGGCTGCGGCGTCGAAGATTTTGCGGTATTTGTACGAGTTGTAGCCGAACATGTTTGTTTCGATGTTTTCGTCGATCTCTTCCAGATAATTCCAGACGTTGGCATCCCCCGATTGCAACAGGTCGCTGCGGCGGTAAGACAAAACAGTGGGCCGGTCTTCCCCCACATTGTCAGCGGTCAAACCATCTGGCAGAACGTTCTGCTTTTCAATTTCGCCATCAAGCAGTTCGACCTCAGCGGGAATCCAGACGCTGGCCGCTCTCGCCGTGGCAAAGGCGGCATACTCCAGCACCACCCGCCCGATCATCAATTGGCTGATCTGCACAATCAGCATCACAATCATGATGAACAGCGGCAGCACCAACACGAAGGAAAGACTCTGGACCGCACCCTGTTCACATCGATGCAGTGAACGTAGACGACCGATTTCCCACTTTGCCCCGCACAATTTGACCAGCAGTACCAACGCGAAGCAGCAGATTACCAATGCGATCAGGCCGGGGCAGCAGGCTTGCAGCAGAGCAGAATGCACGTCGTAAACCTCGTCGCTGAAAATGCAGAATGAACCTCAACTCAGAAAACCCTGCCAGTCTGACCATGTGACGATGACCGTAGCCAGCAAACCAGATGGTGCGAGAAACAGTCCTCGTTTCAGTGGTTTTCGTTCGTCCCGCGTGAGGGAAACCCATCCGCCTGTTTTGACAATCAGACCGACATGTTCGACCGTTTTGCTGACAATCCGCCAGGCACCGATTTGCCAGACCAGAATGCTCAACGCCAGAATCGCGCCGAGTACGAACGTCCAAAGTAATGCTTCGATTCCTCGATATAACCCGAGACCAGCACCCATCATAGCCAGCATTTTGACATCACCCCCGCCGACTCCGAACAGCATAAAGCAGAGCAGCATGATGAAACCGCACGCCAGAAAACCAAGTAAACCGCTTTCCAATGCCTCGGCTCCATTTTCAAGATAGTTGACAATCAGCAGGACCACGATGCCGGGGTAGGTGGTCCAATTATAGATAATGTGCTGTCGTACGTCGGTAAACGTGGCGACGGCAAGGAACAGGAATAGCAGAATGAGTGTGATCATCAGCACGGCGGCACACGACCTGTCGACCCGCAACCAATCGACTCACCACAGCGATAAAGCATAAGTCGTGAACAACAAAACGGCAGCAGGATGGCTCCCGATGACGGCATCCAATGAGGATACAATCTGCGTAACACCGTTTGCCGCCAGGACACAGACAAAAAAACAACGTACCGGGAACAGAATCGCTCCCGATGCCGCCCAACTCAATAGTTTTCGCACCGGAAACAGTTTCAAAACCGGTTGGCAGCAAGAATTCGCAACCAAGTCTTCTCGCGAATGTGGCACACAAAGGTCTTGAACTGCTCAGTGGAAACTATGGATCGGCCACTTCAGTCGGTGTATCGAAAAGATTGCCACTACCAACGTTATGGCTTTCCTCTTCGACCGCATCGAGACCACTTTCAAAGAAAGCTTCAATCCGCGGCCATGCGAAACGAAGGAGGAAAATGAGAATCGGCAGCGCGATGGCCCCGATGATCAGCACCGTTTCCAATGTCACCGCACCCCGCTCGTCGTTATGGACGCGCTGGAGCAGTGAACGAAGCGTCAATTTGTTGTCCATTGTCGTACCCTTTCCTTTCCCGAATGCCAGATTTACCCGCGTTTGAATTCTGTCCTGCCCGTTTACATGAAGGGCCATACCACCATTACGATGATCATTTCGTAGACCATTTGTATGATCCGGGTTCCGGTTGGAATGATGAAGGCAACCATGGGAAGAATCACCCCCAACACCAGCACGAAATCCAGCGTTGACGCCCCACGATGGCGATTTTTCAATTTTGACGTTTGAAGGCGATGCACACGCATTTCAATGTTTGATTCCTGCGATGTTTTGCCGGTAAGCCACCTGAACTGGCAACTGTTAACCCGGAACAGGATGATCATTGCAAATCAAGTTTCGATCGCCCGACGCATCTGCACACCAGATCTGCATTCGCAATTCCGAGCGGTTCATCGTATCCGCTCAATTCCCAAGGGTCCAGCATGAAATCAAGTCGGTCCCTCGACACGATTTGTGATCCATCGAAAGGAAGAAATGATATGGTTCCTTTCTTTGATACCAACCTGATATGTCGGATCTTTCACCAAATACTGCTAATTCAGGTAATTTATGGAAAGGCGACGAATCGTTCTTCAGCGAATCGCAGTTCAGAACCAGTTACGATTCACCCCACAGACCACGGGTCAGTTTGATTGAATCTTCCATTCCCTGCTCGAACGGCTCGTTTGCGAAGGTTGGTTTGATGCCCGTGTGTTCCAGTTTCGCTACCAGTCGGCCTTCCGGTGTTCGGCCCTTGAGTTTGGAAACCATGATGTCCTGAAACTGATACCGGTCGTTGGCATCGAGGCCCAGCGATTCGCTGATGCGCGTGATTTTTCGCGAGCCGTCTTCCACAAACCGCGTCAATTGTACGACGACATGGATGGCGGATGCAACCTGAGCCCGGGCGACGTGCACCGGAATGTCGATGTCGGACATCAGCGAAAGCGTTTCCAGCCGGATCATTGCATCATGCGGTGTGGTTGCATGGACGGTTGTCATGCTGCCATCGTGACCACTGATCATCGACTGCACCATGTCGAGTGCTTCGCCACTGCGGACTTCGCCGACGACAATCCGATCCGGACGCATTCGCAACGACGCGATAAACAACTGCCGAATCGACACGCCGCCCCGTCCATACGTGTCCGCCTGTTGCGATTCGAGATAAAGTGAATGTTTCTGCTGTAGTTTCAATTCGGAACTGTCTTCGATGACGACGATCCGCTCATCTTCGGGAATGGCTGTGGAGACCGCGTTGAGCATCGACGTTTTCCCGGTCCCTGTTCCTCCGGCAATGACAATGTTCTTTCGCAGTTTGACGCAGACTTCCAGAAACTCTTTCGCTGCGTCCGACAGACTCCCCAGCCGGACGAAATCGTCCATCGAGAAAATGTCGCGTAAAAACTTCCGAATTGTCAGGTACGTTCCCCGTCGGGCGCTGGGTGGAATCACCGCATGCACGCGGGAACCGTCCGGCAGCCGGGCATCAAGAATCGGGCGGTCCTCGTCGATTTCCCTGCCGACATATTGTGCGACGTTATGGATGGCTGAGCGGAGTGCATCTTCGCTGGCAAATCGAGCATCAGTCTCGTACAACCGTCCTCGCTTCTCGACAAAAATCTCGTCGTAACCGTTGACCATCACCTCCGATACTTCCTCATCGTGAAGAAAGTCACCAATCGGGCCAAGGAAATAGTCGAGACTCGCTTCAAAAATCGTTTCGCGGGACATGAAATTTCTTCCATCAGCCAACGGGATTCGGGAAAGGGCAGGTTTTCTTTTTGCCACAGTTGTCTATTGTTCTTTATGAACACGGCACGTCAATGCCATCGAGCAGTGACGAAGTAACACAGTCGAGCCGAACCTGATGATGCCCCTTCCACAATTGCCTTTGACGCTGTATGAATGACGTCTGCCTTTGCCAGAGAGATCCCGGAAAACAGTTCCATTCCCAAATTAAAGCACTGTGAATCGAAGCCGCCTTTTTTTGCTCCTGCTCCCCGTCGCCGCAACCGCGATTGTCGTTCTCTGTCTTTACAAGACACGGGTCGGCGGGCATTCCGTGCTGCAGGCGAATATCACTGTTCGCAATAATGCACCTGACATCTCCGGCTGGGCGGCGGAACAAAATCGATTCGGTTTGCGGGGTTATCTTGGTCGGCATCGTGTGCTCGTGATTTTCGTTGACGATCTCAAAACAGACAGGCCACTCCTTAATTTGCGGGATTACTTTGAAGTGATCGATCAGGCAGATGTGAAAATCGTCGCCGTGAGTGTCGCCCTGCCATCGCAAAACCGGACGACCATTCAAGAGACCGGATCGTTTCCCTTCCCGGTCGTGAGCGATCCCGATTTGAAAATCCACCGCAATTGGGGACGACTTGACGAAAAAGATCAACCAGAAACCGGATTGTTCGTCATCGACCGCACGGGGCGAGTTGAATTCCTGGACGGCAAGCCGAATCCGAAAAACGATGTGCATGATACACTACAGGAATTGAAGATCGACATTCACCCGATAAGAGAAAATCATGAACGTGGCAAACGACATCGATAATGATCCGTCAGATGAACCAACATCGAACAGGGAAATCTCCTCTGGCACTTGGATTGTCATCGCAATGTTTGCTTTTGGCACCATACTGACCACGACACTTTTCATCTACTGGGAAATGCACACCGCTCCCTATCGGCCTTTACAGCAGGCGATTGTTGCCGAGTTTCCGAAGTCGAAGCCGCGCGTGGAGGGAGGGCAGCGGAAATCGCACAAAGATTCGCCCATGACGTTGCGAGTTGTGATGTCTGTTCTGTTCGACCCCAATGAGGAAAAGAATGGGCTGAAAGTGAATTCGACTATCGACAAAGTACAGGAGCTGGCAGATCAACATCACGATTTATCTGGTTTCGACATGCTGCACGTGCATCTTTACCACACGCCCCCGGAACAGGAGATATCGCAAAAGTCGATTGAGCGGGAGTTACCGTGACTTTTGAGTCATCGTGGGTTACAAAGCCGACAACTGGCCCCAGTGGGCATCGTCTCCCAGGGGGCATGTCCTTGAAGAGATGGATTCGTCAATGAATCGCTGGCATTACATCATTCTGGGCATCTTGCTTTTGATTCCGCCCGCATTTTTTGCGGTGATCGGGACCATCGCCCTCTGGCACAGCGGACAATTTGTCTACTTCTGGTGGGTCTTCCCGATCTGTTGGTTACTCGCCTGTTTACTGAACCGACTCTGGCAGACTCGCGAACGACGAATCGAATCTCGCGACCGCGAAAATGAGCCGCATTGGACACCCAGAGACGAGGCGGCGCAGAAACATGTCGAAGAGAAGCAACTCCAGGTCAAGGAGATCGACGCGGAATCTCTGATCGATCCGCATTTCTATCTGCAAACCGGGATGGATCTGGCTGAAGAGATTTCACGGCACTATCACCCGCAAGCCGAAGACCCAATCAGTAATCTGACACTGCCGGAGATTGTCGCCGCAGTCCACCTGGCAATCGAAGATGTCGAGGTGTGGATCAACGATTATGTTCCCGGCAGTCATCTTCTGACGCTGAAACAATGGAAGGGGCTGACAAAGGCACCGAAGTGGTATCGGCGTGCGAGCAACGTCGGTTGGGCCGCATCGATCCTGCTCAATCCCGCCAACATCACACGCTATTTGACGTCGCGACTCGCGATGACACCGCTGACGAAATATGTGCAGGAAGATTTGCTCGTCGCGTTTTACATGATGTTCGTCCGCCAGGTTGGTTTTTACCTGATCGAGATGAACAGCGGACGCCTCAAAAAAGGATCAGTCCGTTACCGCGAAATCATGGGTCAGTTGAAACGGAAGGATGACGATGCCGAAGAGCCCCCCGTCAGTTCGATTGAGACCAGGATCGACCGGCGCACGGGCAAACTCTCAAACCTCACAATCGCGATTGTCGGCCAGGAAAGTCTCGGTCGCTCTGCATGCCTTGCCTCATTGACTGGTGCTTCGACAGGCAGGCCGAAGCGTTTGTGGAAGACAAAAGCCGTTTATCGGCATGTTCTGCAGCAGGTGGAAATTGCCAGGGAGTTGACGATTTTGGAAACGCCCAGCTACGGAACCGACGGGAAGATTCCTGACAAGATGAAGCGAGATCTTAATATCGCGACTGAACACGCTGATCTTATCCTCCTTGTTGTGCAGGAGGAACAGACCCATTTCGATTCCGATGTCGAATTTCTCACCCAATTCGATACCGGCTTCGGCGAAAAAAAGCATCGACTTCCACCGCCGATCTTGTGCGTGATGTCCTGTTCTGTGGCTGGAACGAGTAAAAGTGAGATGTTCGACGAGGAGACCGAAGGAACGTTGAGTCGCAATGAGCAGGATGATTCAGCCGGGAAACTGCAGGCACAACCGTCAGGAGACAATGCAGAACATCCTCCACTGATGGAAGATCACGAATTCCTGACAGCACACCTCGAACAACGGAAGATGGAAATCGCGATGGCCCTGGGAGGCCGAATGAAAAACATACTGACGATCGAAGTTGATCCTGACACGAATCGGCTTGCTGAATGGGAAACCCAGTTGATGCCGGGAATCAAATCGATCATCCAGGAAGCGCGTGCCTCGAGCGTTACCCGCACCTTTGAGAAGGAACCGTCACGCCGTCGCGTCAAGGACGTGATGAAGCAGCTCAGGAATCTCGGTTCCGTGACGTTCAAATCGCTGTTCCGCAAGTCGCGATAGCTCGACGAAACCATTATCAATTCGGCGGTTTTGGAACGTATTACGCTTTCTCGTGCCGCGATGGACATCGTTCGCCCTGCAAACACAGGCTCTCACGAGCCAGAGACGTCACACCAGAAAGTAAACTGCTCTGGCCAACTGCATTGCTTAATGGCCATCCGACCCGATACGCTGTAAGGTGCGAGGAATTGACTCCAACGGCAATCGGGTGTCGCACTGTCGACAAAACACGGACGCCTTGCCTGTGAGCATTTTTTGCATGCTGATGTTGGCACATTTGACACTGTTGTCTCGGGCCTCATCTGAATGCGCATGTGGAAGCGATGCTTCGGGCCCGGGAAGGGAGGAATGGAATGAAGGGTGTCTTGACACTGGTTCTGGCAGGTGGACGAGGAACACGCCTGGAACCTTTGACGCGCGACCGCGCGAAACCGGCCGTCCCCTTTGGCGGCGCATATCGTATTATCGATTTTACGCTTTCCAATTGCATCAACAGCGGGCTGCGGCAAATGCTCGTGTTGACGCAATACAAGGCGGCCAGCCTCGACCTGCACATCAATCAGGGATGGCGTTTTCTCTGTCGGGAACTCGATGAATTTGTCGACGTCCTGCCACCACAGCAGCGGATCGATGAACACTGGTATCGAGGCACCGCCGATGCCGTTTACCAGAATATCTTCACGATGGAGAAACACCAGCCGGAGCATGTGCTGATCCTTTCCGGTGATCACATCTACAAGATGGATTACTCGGAGATGATCCGCGAGCATATCGAGGCGGATGCCGACGCTTCAGTCGCCTGTATTCCGGTCGACCTGGCAACAGGCACGGAATTCGGTGTGATGCAGATTGATGACTCGCATCGTGTTGTCGAGTTTCAGGAAAAGCCGGAGAACCCAAAACCGATGCCCGGCGATGAATCGCGCTGCCTGGCATCGATGGGGATCTACATCTTCAAGGCGGACTTTCTGTTCGACCAACTCTGTCTCGATGCAACCATCAATGACAGTCACCACGATTTCGGGAAGGACATTATCCCGCGAATTATTGAAACGCATTCCGTGCGCGGGTTTCCATTTAGTGACAAAAATACAAATGAAGGTCGCTATTGGCGTGATGTCGGCACGCTCGATTCCTACTACGAAGCGAATATGGATCTGATCGCCGTGCACCCGCAACTGAATCTGTATGATCAATCCTGGGCAATCAGCACGTATCAACCAAAGTTGCCGCCACCCAAAACCGTGTTTGCCCAGGCCGAAGGCCCCGAACCGCGCGTTGGTCAGGCATTGGACAGCATCCTCTGTCCTGGAGTGATTATTTCTGGTGGGTTAGTCCAACGCTCGATCATTTCGCATAACGTACGCGTCAACAGTTGGGCGTCAGTGGAAGATTCGATCCTTTTCGAGGGTGTCAATATCGGTCGCCATGCGAAAATCCGTCGGGCGATCATCGACAAACAGGTCGACGTGCCCGAGGGAATGAAAATCGGCTACGACCTCGAACATGATCGGGCATTGGGACTGACCGTTACTGAATCGGGAATCGTGGTCATTGGCAAGATGCAGGGGCTGTCTGAACCGCGCGGCACGATCGTGCGGCATTCAGCCTGACCCGCCGACAAGCCCGCGCATGAAAAACCCGGAAGCAGCGGGTCCCAGGGGGGGAGGACTCCGGCCACTTCCGGGGGCGATTGGTGGTGCAATATGATCGGGACGATATTGAAATCCCCCAATTGGGTCAAGGCGAGTTCACGGCTGGAAATGGATATCGACATTGCGCCGTAACATGTTTCAAAAAAAATGTTTATGGCAATTCCAGACCCGTCCTCGAATTGGGAATGGGTTCTCACTCTCGTTTGGCAACGGGCTTTTTTCGGGAATGTCTCCGGCCGGAATGGGAAGTGTGACTATCAAATTCTCCTGATTTGACGGCACCGTGGGATCACGTCAGACTGTCCATCACCGCTCAGGATGTCACTCCATTACCCTTTGTGAGGATGAACTCGATGTCTTCGCTGACGGACTCTTCCCCCTGGAATGCGCTTCAACAGCATTTTGACAAAATCAAAACGGTCCAGATGCGCGAACTGTTTGCCGATCAGCCCGACCGATTCGACCGATTCTCGCTGCGGATGGATGACCTGCTGTTCGACTATTCCAAGAACCGCATCACTGACGAAACGATGAGCCTGTTGATGGATCTTGCCTGTCACGCTGATGTCGAAGGTTGGCGCGAGAAAATGTTCACCGGTGAGCGAATCAACTTCACCGAAGACAGAGCTGTGCTGCATATCGCGTTGCGAAACCGGTCTAATCGCCCCATCGAGGTGGATGGGGAAGATGTCATGCCGAGGGTGAATGAAGTCCTCGCTCGCATGCGTGAGTTCACCGAAAAGGTCCGCAGTGGAAGTTGGAAAGGTTACACCGGACAGACGATTCGGAATGTTGTCAACATCGGGATTGGCGGATCGGACCTGGGACCAGCCATGGTGACGTTGGCGCTGGAACCGTATCGACAGGAAGACCTGCAAGTGCATTATGTCTCCAACGTCGATGGCACACATCTGGCCAATGTTCTGCGCGATGTGGATCCGGAATCGACATTGTTCGTCATCGCCTCAAAAACATTCACGACTCAGGAAACGATGACCAATGCCCGATCGGCCCGGGAGTGGTTTCTGTCACACGCCCAAGACGACACAACCATCGCCAAACACTTCGTCGCGGTTTCCACGAATGCCGAAGCCGTGCAGAATTTTGGTATCGATGTTACCAACATGTTCGGTTTCTGGGATTGGGTTGGCGGGCGATATTCACTTTGGTCGGCCATCGGGTTGCCAATTGCGTTGGCCGTGGGCATGGACAACTTTGAAGAACTGCTTTCCGGCGCGCATGAAATGGATGAGCATTTCCGGATGACCAGGCTGGAAGAGAACATTCCTGTCGTGATGGCACTGTTGGGAGTGTGGTACAATAACTTCTTCGACGCCAGAACATACGCGATCCTGCCATATGATCAATCTCTGGAACGATTTGCGGCCTATCTGCAGCAGGCCGATATGGAGAGCAATGGTAAGCGGGTTAATCGGCAGGGCAAAGTGCTTGACTACGCCTCCGGGTCAGTTTTGTGGGGTGAACCGGGTACGAATGGGCAACACGCGTTTTACCAGTTGATACACCAGGGAACACAGCTTGTCCCTGCTGATTTCATCGCCTCCCTGGAAAGCTTCAACCCACTGGGTGATCATCACGCGAAATTGCTATCCAACTTCCTTGCGCAAACCGAAGCGTTGATGAAGGGCAAAACGGAAGAAGAGGCAAGAGTCGAGTTGGAATCACAGGGATTATCGGGCGAAGAGTTGGATGCCCTTTTGCCTCACAAACTCTTTGAAGGGAACAAACCGACGAATTCGATTCTGTTCAGAAAGCTGACGCCCAACACGCTCGGTAAATTGATCGCGTTGTACGAACACAAAATTTTCGTGCAGGGAATCATCTGGAACATCAACTCGTACGATCAATGGGGCGTCGAACTGGGCAAGCAGTTGGCGAAAACGATTCTCCCAGAGATCACCGGCGAGGTACCCGTCGGTGATCATGACTCTTCGACGCAGGGTCTGCTGAAATATGTGCGGTCAGCCAACGAGTGCCTTGTCAAGGCTTTGTTGGGGGGGGGCGGATTGACATAACCCGCTCCGTTGTCGCTCCTTGCAACTTCATCAACCCTTCTTTTCAGTCTTGACGGTTCACGAATGATGCTTGCTCAGCTTCGAAATTGCAGATCGAGCAGCATCGCTTTGACATCTGTCATCGCAATTTCATCTCGTTCAATACTTTTGTTCGATGAGATGAAGACCGGTGCCTCTGTCGTTTCCTTGCCTGGGGAGGGTAAGCGACCGTGGCTTCCTTTCACAATCGATGCATCCAGGCCGATAACATCCATGTAATAACGAAAACCAAGTTTCTTCTGCGCGACTCTGCGGGCGACTCGCAACTTTGGGAATGACAGTTGCGGGTCAACAAACAACTCAACCGGGTCGTAACCCGGTTTGCGATGAATGTCGATCGTACGCGCGTAATCAGGTGCGAGACCGTCATCAAGCCAGAAATAGTAAGAAAACCAGGCTCCCGGTGCCGCAATCACAACCAGTTCACCGGAACGATCGTGATCGATACCGAATTCGGTCTGTTCATTACGATCGAGTACCTGGTCGACTCCTTCGCTATTCTGCAGCAGACTTTTGACCATGGCGACTTCGTCGGGATCGCGAATGTAGACGTGGGCCACCTGGTGATCAGCCACGGCGAAAGCGCGTGACGCCCCGCAGTCGAGTGTCTCCCAACCGAGTGGCTCCTTGCGGACCGTCAGAAATCCCGCTTCACGGAGTGTCCGGTTGATGTGCACTGGCTGACTGACATCGGTGATCGCATATTCCGACAGTACAATGACTTCTGCTTCGATCTCATGGGCGGTGGCGATCAGCTTTCCGGCCTCGGCGTCGATTGCGCGAATGTCTTCAGCAATGGCCGCGTCACCCGGGCCAATACGCTGCAGGTTGTAATCGAGATGAGGCAGATAGACGAGCGTTAAAGAAGGACGACGCGCGCGAAGAACGTCGATCGATGCATCGGCGATCCAGGTCGAACTTTCAATACTGGCAGTCGGCCCCCAGAATTTGAATAGCGGAAAAGTTCCGTACTTCGCCTGCAACTCATCGCGCAGTTCAGGCGGATGACTATAGCTGTCCAGAACCTTGCGTCCATCGGCAGGGTAACTCGGTCGGGGAGTGACTGACCAGTTGACATCTGCGTACATGTTGTACCACCAGAACATCTTTGCGACCGTGTAATTCGGATCACGTTGACGAGCTGCGTCGTAGATTCGTTCTCCCTTTACCAGATGATTCGACTGCCTCCAGAAGAGAACCTCCGCCAGATCGCGAAAGTACCAACCATTGGCGACAATTCCATGCTCGCGCGGTAGCGTGCCAGTTAGAATTGTTGATTGGGCCGAACACGTGACGGCGGGCAGGACTGTACCTATCGGTCGCGCGAACCCGTCATTTGCAAGTGCCGACAAATTGGGTGTGTTCGGGCCAAGCATGTCATGCGTCAGCCCAACCACATTCAGAACAATAAGTGGTTTCGTCATGGCAGGTCAATCAGGCCGTTAGCCAGATGGGAGATCACCTTGCGCAGCCCGAATCCAAACTCTTCTCGAATCCGCCGATCGACTTCTTCAAGTGGAATGCCACGGCCCACTTCGATGTCCCGTATTCCCTGACGGAGGTCATCCAGATGTCCCTTCTCCTGCAAAGTCTGCAACGCACGGCCATGAGTTTCCTCATCGATCAGGTAGTGGATTTTTTCGTCCGCTCATCTTCCAGTGGCACGTCCTGCGGATAGTCGGCCATCGCGCTGGGATTTCTTCAGGCAAATTGGCAATGATATTAACGTCCGACAACAATGAAAACGGGCCGCTGCTTCAGTTTTCTATTGTCGATCGAAAAACCGGGGAGTCAATCTCGGTTGCAGGATCGAAGGTCTGTAACACGAATTCGGAGGGAAGGGGATCTTGCCAAATGCCAAACTGTCGTGCGAGTGGTTTGGTGCGAAAACGGACGGAAACCGCCTCCTTATTGTGATGTGGTTTTGTTTTACTGTATAGAGCGTATTACGCTCCTTCGTGGCGCGATGTGCGCCGTTTGGCCTGTAAATATAGGCTCCCGCGAGCGAGAAACGCCACACGAAAAAGTAAACTGCTCTAGAATTGTTTTTTGAGTGGCTTTGAGTTGACACATTCCGTATCCTTAAAGGCAGTTCCCAACCACAATACAATAAAATTCCCGACCTGACCGCTACGCGACCCGGAGGGGGGATTTTACACGCCTTGTTTTTCACGACAGTCTGGCAAATGGAGTTCGCCCTGTGCGATTCTCCAGTGTTCCCCTGTTTTGGCACCAGCAACAAGAAAGAAGAAGTCGAAAATATGTTCAGACGATCCGTCTTGCTCCTGCTGTTTGGACTCGTTCTTCCCGCAACCCTCGCAGCTGAACCAGCCTCGAAAGCTCAGAAGTTTCAATTCCAAAAAGATGATGTGGTCGCGATTTTTGGCAACGGCCTCGCGGACCGCATGCAGCATGATCCGTGGGTCGAAACCGTTCTGCAAAGTCACCTGAAGGGGATGAATGTCCGTTTCCGAAATATGAGTTTCTCGGGCGATATGGTCAACAAACGCCCGCGCAATAAAGGTTTCACGAACGATGGCGAATATCTGCAACATGTCGGGCCGGATGTTGTGTTCATCATGTATGGCTACAACGAGTCATTTGCAGGGCCAGGTGGTTCCAATGCTTATACAGCGGAACTGGTCAAGCTTGTTGAGCGGTACCGCGGACTGCGGAAGGAAAAGGGGGTCGATGCACGATTCGTGTTGTTCAGCCCCATTGCGGCGGAAAACACAGGTGATCCCAATCTGCCGGAGACGACAGAACTCAATGGGAATCTCGCCGCCTACACACAGGCGACACGTCGAGCGGCGGCAGAAGCAAACGCGACCTTTGTCGATCTGTACTCGCCCACTTTTCAGATGTTTGAATCGAGCAGGGAACGGTTCACAATCAATAGCATTCATCTCAATGCCAGGGGTTACCAGAGGCTGGCCAATATTATTTCCCGAAAGCTGATCGGCAAAAAAGCACCTTCGGCTGATTCGTTGAAGGAAATCTACGCTGCGGTAGAAGACAAGAACTGGCACTGGCATAACCGCTACCGCGCGACCGATGGCAACGACGTCTGGGGAAGTCGATCTGGCCTGACATTTGTCGGTGGGCAGAGCAATGCCGATGTACTGAAACATGAACTGACAATGCTGGATGTCATGACGGCCAATCGTGACAAGGCGATCTGGGCGACTGCAGAAAGTAAGGAATACAAAATTGACGACAGCAATGTCCCACCTCCCGTCGAGGTGATTTCCAATGTCGGTGGCGGGAGCAAGAGTTCCAGCGCCCAAAAGGAAGGAAGTACGAACTACCTGAGTCCCGAAGAAAGTACGGCTAAAATAAAGATCCCTGAAGGATTCGAGTTAAACGTGTTCGCTTCTGAAAAACAGTTTCCGGATATGGCCAATCCTGTACAAATGCAGGTTGACTCCAAGGGGAGGCTTTGGGCCGCCTGTTGGAATACCTACCCCAAGTGGGAACCGCTGAAGGAGATGAACGACAGCCTGATGATCTTTGAGGACACGGACAAAGATGGTCGTGCTGATGTCCGCAAGATCTTTGCTCACGTTCACAATCCACTTGGATTTGAATTCTGGAACAATGGCGTGATTGTCACATCGGGCCCGGATCTCCTTTTCCTTCAAGATACTGATGGCGACGATAAAGCGGACATTCGATACCCCATTTTGCAAGGATTGGGAACTTCCGACACACACCACGCCGCCAACAATCTCATATACGGTCCCGATGGTGGCATCTACTGGCAGAGTGGTGTTTTTCTGGTCCATAATCATGAAACACCGTGGAAGTCGAATTTGAATATCGGCGCTTCCGGCATGTACCGCTTCGATCCACGGACGTTCGCGATCACACCACATGCCGGTAATTCGCCGAATCCCCACGGCACGAGCTTTGATTACTGGGGCTACATGTATGCCAACGACGGCACCGGTGGTCGCTCGTACCAGGTCCGGCCTGAAGGCAAGGGTTTCCGGATGCACACCTTGCTGACGAAAGAATTTCGACCCGTAGCCGCCAACGCCATTCTTTCTTCAGCGCATTTTCCTGAAGACATGCAGAATGACTTTCTCATCTGCAATACGATCGGTTTTCTGGGAGTCAAACAATACGACCTGGATCGCGATGGCGATGGAAAGAAACGGAAGTTTGGTGAAGTCTGGGGAACCCCTGTCAAAGAACTGCTCAACAGTGCCGACAGAAATTTCCGTCCGACCGATGCGATCGTTGGCGAAGACGGGGCGTTGTATGTATCCGACTGGCATAACGTCATCATCGGTCACATGCAGCACAACATCCGCGACCCTAACCGCGACCATTACCACGGCCGGATAGTCAGGTTGACCGTAAAAGGCCGACCACTACAGAAACCCGTTAAGATTGACGGACAACCGATCGAAACGTTGCTGGAGAATTTGAAACATCCGGTCAATGGTGTTCGACATCGAACACGTGTGGAGTTGAGTGGACGCGATTCCCAAAAAGTAATTGCCGCTGCTCAGAAGTGGGCGGAGAGTTTCGATCCCAACGATGAAAAAGAGGCACACCATCTGCTCGAGGCGTTATGGCTGCACCAGCAGCATAACGTCAAAAACGATAAGATGCTGGAAAAACTGTTGAACTCGAAAGTGAAACATGCAGCAGTGGCTGCCAACACCGTGAAGCATTTCTGGTACAACGTCGATACCGGAGCTGGCGGATTCGCCGCCCCGGCTGAAATCGAGTTCGTTAAGTTTGATCCCCCCAAACATCTTTCTGAGGAAGAAAAGAGCGTTTACAAGCTGGGAGCTGAGGTTTACCAGCGACATTCCCATTGCGCGACCTGCCACCTGACGCATGGCAAGGGCAATGGAACGGTTTACCCACCACTGGTTGGTAGTCCCTGGGTGAATGGAAGTGAAGAGCGGCTGGTGAAAATGACCCTGCACGGGATGTGGGGCAAGATCACGGTGAACGGAAAGATCTACGATCCCGCACTCGGTGTCCCTCCGATGACAGCATTCCGTTCACTGCTCAACGATGAAGAACTCGCGGCTGTGCTGACGTTTGTCCGCAACACCTGGGGGAATAACGCTTCGATCATTCAGCCGGAAACTGTTAAAAGAATCCGCGAACAGACGATCGAACGAACGACATTCTGGAAACCCGAAGAATTACTGGCCGAGCATCCGCTCGAAGCGGAGTTGATTCTGAAGGATATCGGCATTGATCCTGACGGTTTCTCCAATCAGAAGCTCGAAGATGAATTACTCGAAGCGTCACCGGAGGACCTCGCCAAAGTTGCATTGGCCAACGGAGATGCCGTCAAGGGGAAAGAACTCTTCTACAAATCGAAGGCAGCCTGTTTTGCCTGCCACGATCCCCCATCCGGTGCCGTGCGTCTCGGTCCGGATCTCTCCAAAATTGAGACGACACTCAAGCACGATGAACTGGTTGATTCGATACTGCGACCTTCCAAACGGATCGACAAAGCATTCGCTCAGGTGAACGTCATCACGCTGGAAGGCAAAGTCCTTACGGGTATTCGCGTTTCCGAGAACGATCAGGAAATCGTCCTGCGAAATCTCGCCCAACCGGAGCCGATCACGATCAAACGAAATGACATTGACGAAATTGTCGAATCGCGAACGTCGATTATGCCTGCGAATCTGGTGAGGCAGTTGAAGAGCCGTAAAGAGTTCAATGACCTGATGAAATACGTCATTGAAATGCGAAAGAGGTAAGCAAACTCATCAAAATAATTTGATGCACAGGGAACCGACACCGATCTGAGTTTCAGTTCCCTCTCTCAATTGAATCGCTGGCATCCCGGATTTCAATCCGGCGATGTCAACTTGACGACTCTTCCGAACACATTATAGCAGCAAACGGATAAGTGTGACATCTTTCGATCGGCTGTTATCGTTCCAGATGGGGCGTAAGCCGCCGCAGATAAGAGTCCGTCGGACTGGTGAACCGTCAAGACTGAAAAGAAGGATTGATGAAGTTGCAAGGAGCAACAACGGAGCGGGTTATGTCAATCCGCCCCCCCAGCAAAGCCTTGGCAAGGCACTAGAGCGCATCACCATAGCTGGACAAACTTATTAAGATGTCAGCTTCCCCTCAACCTCCGCTGGTCGACCAATCCGACAAAATGATGTTATTGAACACGGACGTTCAAAGCTGTTGACTTGCCGACCTCTACTGGCTGCAGACCTTCAATCGTTTCGAGATCAGCTCGATCTTTGCCAACCTTGACCGTGTATTTTCCGGGCGCGTAAACCGGTGGTTTGAATCGGTTGGACGTGGCTCGAATGGTGTAAAGAATTTCGCCGGTCTGTTCATAGATAACCTGAACAACGGGACGATTGACACCGGACACCACCAGTTCCGGCAGGTATCCCACCGGTTTGCGGCCATCGTTATCGCGGTAGTTGATTGTAACAGGCCAACCTGGATATTGTGCTTTTACGCCATCGCCAACGCTCGAAAACCGCGGCCAGCATTCAAACGTAATCTGGCGGGTCTTCTTGTTGAACCGGGCGATTCCAAAACCATCACCACGTTGTTTTTCGTTTTGCGTGTTGGGTGGATTTGCATAAGCCATCATGTGGATTCTGTTACCAAGTCCATCCAGATAATCTCCCGTCCAGGGCAGAGGACTGTTCTTACGAGCATGCGGACCTGGCTTTTCATCTTCAGGCCACCACCAGCGACCATAAATCGTGTTGACGATCGCCGGACTCGTGAAACCGTAGGGGCCGTCTCGCTGATCTTCGATGCCATGTTTGACAACAACGGCGAGATGCTGGTCTCCGCACAAATGTAAAGCCCACGCCCGGCGTATTTCCTTCAACGCATTGTTGCGCCCGGTCTGAGGCCAGGCATTGCTGTCCAGATCGGCCAGAAGGCGATTGTTTTTTCCGCCGTGCAAATGCACTGCACCGCAGAAGGCGGTTTGTGAAAGAACGCATTTCATTTCGGCGTCGGTCCAGTTCTGGCTCCACTCATGCAGGAACTTCAGTTGTCGATCTCCCAACAACTTCAGATTGGGCAGGTTGATTGCGGCACGATCATACTTTGAATCATTAATATGGTCCGGACGAGGCCCCATCCTGGGGATCTTGCCTTGAGGACCGCTTTTGAATTTTCGATCTTCGATGATGGCAAAGTTGATTCCGCCGATGGTCAAATCGGTATAGTAGACACTGATTCCCCTTTCAATTGGTTTGGCGTCGTAGGGATCCGGCAGGTGCCACGTCTGGCAGCGCTGTACCATATTGACATACTTCGCAGGATAGTAGAATCCACCGCTGGGACCGGCCGGGTTGGTTGCTTTTTTCCCGCTCTCTCCCCAAATGTTTGCTTGCCCGACGTCGTGATCATCAGGAATCGTAACAACGGGACGATCTTTCAGCACATCGCGAAACTGAACGCCAAATTCCAACCAGCCATAAGTATGCTCAGTGTGATGGTACGATTGGTCACCCGCGAAAAACAGCAAATCGGGATCAAGCTTAATCAAGTTGTCGATCAATTGGGGGCGCGGCCCGGGAGTTCTCGAACTGTTACAGGACAGATTTCCCACGACGATAACGTCTTTATGCACTGGGTCTTTTCGTATCAATCCCTCAAACTGAGCTGAATCACCATGACAGACGCGATAGGGAACGTCCTTTGTGTTGTCCCAGTCCTTGATTCGAAAATGTGCACTCCAGCCAAGCTCAATGACCTCCTGTCTGGCCGCTTCTTTCCATTCTCCATCTGCTTGCTTGAAGTGGAGTCGAACGGTCTTCGTCTCATCTGGCTTTAACGGGAACAGCTGCGCTGACAGTTTCAGCGTACCATGATCATGTGTGTAGACGGCAAAGGCAACGACCTGATCCCGTGGCACATTGAGCTTCATCGAGCGTCGTTTGTTCGGCTTCACTTTCCACCATTCGCCGGTGGTCATCGATTCCAGATTCCTGAACTTCGGTCCGAACGGCAATTCTTGCGCCTTCGTCTGAGCAGATATCAGTTGCAGAAGAAATGCAGTCGCCGCCGCAAAACCAGTCCATCGGATGCAATTGGAACGTTGAAAACACATAATTTTGATTGCCTATCTATCTGTGTGTGTCAGGAAGAGAATTCACTCACCCTTACGCTTACTTTATCGTTAGAGCCACAATATTTTTGCATAGCTGGTGGTGAAGCGAGTTTCATCACTGCTGACAACTTCACCACGCGGATTGGCACATCGCCCAGGCTGATTTCATCACCGTTTTTCAGGTAGGTTTCGGTGAAAATCCGTTTGCCGTTAACGAAAGTTCCGGATCGGCTGCCGTTATCACGT
>JANQSH010000189.1 GCA_028284145.1 Planctomycetaceae bacterium
GACGTATGTTTGAACGTCCCGGTAATGAGCGGGCGACCGGTTCCGTCATCCGGTTCGATCGAAGGACAAGGCTCGACGGCGACAACATTCGCGTTTCCGATGGTAGCCAGGGAAACAAGACTGATGAGCAGGCCGAGGGTGATGAGGATGTTCCGCCAGTTGAAACCGGACGATGTACTTTCCACTGTCTTATTAGTTGCAGCGGGCAGTGTGTGGGTGGCTTGCATCATTCCGGGCGGTTTTGATTGAGTCCGAGGCGGTTCGAGAAGAGCGATATTCTCGCCGGGAGCAGCAGAGCCGCTGGAATCACAGGCAGACCGCTTCTCCTTCACAGAATAGTGATCGTTCTCCCATTCTGAACGATTGGCCGTCCGAAAGTCCAGTGACCAGGGATCGACATAGTCGGGAGAAGTGAAGATGCCGAACTCTTTTTGTATCCGTTTTCTGCGTTCTTCTTCGCGATACTGCGCGCTCATTCGAGAACCTCAAGCATGATCTGGATGATGCCTTTACCACCCGAACTGGAGATCCCATTGACCGTCAGTTCTGGGCCACCCTCCGACGTGTGCCGCACAAGGCTTTTCCTTTTTCCCAAGTCCACACCGCGCTCATACTTCATCCATGCGGATTCTGCGAACAACGCCGACCGTTTCTCACACGCTGTTCGTGCGCTCGCCTGCGGCCGATGCTCCAGGACAATTCCGCGGGCGATTCAACCACAACCTGCAAATCACGTCGATCCGCCCGTGGTTGGCTGTGAAGCAGTCACCGCCGATGAGTTTATTCCACGGAGTATTGCACGAAGCCGTTGCCAAGATCAGCGGTTACTCTGTCAGCAACACCGTCAGGGCATTCCGCACCAGCACTTCGATCGGCCCAGACTGCCCGGATGTCAAGTCCATACTGATGGTTTACCTGTGTGTCCAGGGATCGCCTGCCATCGATCTCCAGAAAACGATCTTCAAAAAAGTCTGGAGCGTCATCAACAAGAATCACGTAGCCCGCACAAATTTGTTTGGCAAATTCGTGCAGCATGTTCAAGTACTGCTGCTGACTGCTGTCAGGCAGTTCCGCAAAGAGTCGCTTTGACCATCCGAAAAACACATGTGGATTGACGGATTTATGCAAGAAAGTGCATGAAATAAATAACTCGGTGTTTCGACATTCGACGAGGAATTGCTTGCCATCTGCGAGTATTTCTCGAAGGGCTTTCAAAATTGGTTTGCTGAGCACATCTTCTTCGCCAACACCTGCCAGATGTCCTGAATCATCAATGCTCGCTGCCAAATGGATCGTGTTGTCGAATTCCAGATTACAGCGTGACACCACATCAAGACCAAGCTCAGGTCGTAGTTGTTGAGTCGAAGACGGAAAGAAAAAAGCGTAATGCCAAGATGCCATCGGTTACGATCCAGCATGAGGAATGAAGCGAACTCTGTTTCCAAACTTCTTCCGGAGGCTTTCCTGTAACGCGCGAAGTGTGCCGGGAGCCGTGTCTGATCCATAGATCACATCCAACCGCTTGCTACGCTGTCTGGCTATCTCTGCGAGCTTGTGTAACTGTTTAGTTTTCCCTCCAAGACTTGTGCCGACTTCAACGAGTGCTTCTGCAGTTTCAAAGTCGATTTCACCGAGTACTTTTCCTGTGCTGTCGCGAATTATTTCGTTCTGACGGACGATCTTCTTGCGAAAAGTGTGCTTGACAGCGTCTTCAAAGGTACCACCAACGTTCCCTGTTCTCCCCGGCGTACAACTATTATGCACGAGGATGCCCGACTTGCCCACGTAGAACACATGCTGGCCGTCGACCTGGATGTTGTACACATCATGCTTGCCCGGACGGGGTGAGACACCGATCACGTATGTGATCTCATCGTTCACTGTCCGCAGCCGTTCACTCAGACGCAAATCGCCCGCGGCGACATACCGGTTACGATCCACACTCCAGAACGGGTGATTGGTGGTCGTCCCGATCGGCTCCGGCTCGCCCAGAACCTGCAGGTCAATCACCGTCGCAGACGTATGTTTGAACGTCCCGGTGATGAGCGGTCGACCGGTTCCGTCATCCGGTTCGATGGGCGGACAAGGCTCGACTGCAACAACATTCGCCAGCCCCACCGCACCCATTTCCGGCAGATCCAGATGAACCGTTTTACCACCATCATCGCTCATGTATTCCAGCCAGTCGGCTGGTTCGAGCAGTGTGATTTCGACCGTTGCCCCGTCTTCTTTGGGCAAATGCAGAACGACATTCCGCCAGTTCTCAGGATCGTTAATGATCAGCGGAGCGACTTGAACACCCGCAAGTTCAGGATTATTCGCCAGCACGCGCATGCC
>JANQSH010000194.1 GCA_028284145.1 Planctomycetaceae bacterium
GTATCACTGCCGGCCAGACTGCCCGGTGCATAACCCGCATCCTCCAAAGCACGCCAAACATGCAGCATCAATAACCTTTGTTGCGGGTCCATCAGCTTCGCCTCTCGCGGCGATATACCAAAAAACAGCGGATCAAATTCATCAACCCCAGTAATGAACCCACCCCACTTCACATTTGTCTTATTCTGTTCCGTCAACGGATCGCCATAGATCGACCGCCAATCCCAACGAGACAATGGCACTTCGCCAATACAGTCCCGTTCCGAACTCAAGTTCTCCCAAAACTGATCAATGTCCGGTGACTCCGGAAAACAACCACTCATCCCTATAATGGCGATCTTCTGTAACGGCTCCGACGATGTAGATTCACTCTGTTCCGGAAGCTGCGCCGGAAAACGTAACAAACGGCTGCCTCGAGCCCGCCTCTGATCTGCCATTGTGACTTCGCCTGGCATAGTGGCTTGGCCTGACATAGTGGCTTGGCCTGGCATAGTGGCTTCGCCTGACCGTTCCGGAGTTGTTAACCGGCGTCCGCTCAGCCCCAAACCCGATGCCAGCTCAGACCCATACACCGATATCAAATACTCCGTAAAACCCGACAACGTCGGATACTCAAAAAAGATCGTTGGGGTCAGATCCAAACCATAACGCTGATTCAAACGGTTACTCAGATCCGTCAAACTGATCGAATCAAAACCAAACTCACTCAACTCGCTCTCATCGTCGATGTCCGATTCCCGCAACTTCAACAACTCCGAAGTCAACTCAATCAACACCTGACGAGTCCGCACCCCTAACTCTTCACTGTCCACCGGCAAAACCTCTGCCGGCTTCGGCGCCTTCCGGCGACCCGACAACAACGCCGGCAAACGACTGCGATCCCCAGACAAAACCATCAACTGACTGTGCGCCAAACCCATCCCTTGACGTAAGGCCAACAAACCCTCAGCCGTCTCCAGCGCAACCAACCCCTGACTCCGAAATTGCCGCTCGATCGACGCATCAACCTGCATCCCACCTTCCGCCCACAACGGCCAGTTCAATGACACCGTCCGACCACTTCGTGCACCACTCGACACCAACCCATTGCGATAACGGGCAAACGCATCCATGAACCCATTGGCCGCTGCATAGTCACATTGACCGGAATTACCCAGCACACCTGCAACCGACGAAAACAACAGCACAAAATCCAACGATAAACCTGCGCTCGCTTCATCCAGGTTCACCAGACCCTGAACCTTCGGCGACAACACCGCCTCAACTTCAGAAACTGTCTTCTTCAAAATAAAGTTGTCCCGGATCACCCCGGCACTGTGGATCAGTCCATGCAGATCTCCATAACGTGCAGTTATATCCGCAACCAGGCCTTGTACCGCCGCTTTGTCTGCAACATCCAACACACGGTACTCCAGTGTTAAACCCGGCTGCTGCAACGACGATAGAATCGAACTGCTCTGTTCATCCAACTGCGAACGGCCCACCAGAATCAGCGTTAAATCGTCACCCACTTCTCTGACCATCTCCCGGGCACAGATCAGACCCAGTCCACCCATACCACCTGTGATCAGATAAACGCCCCCACGTCTCCATGGACTCGACAC
>JANQSH010000195.1 GCA_028284145.1 Planctomycetaceae bacterium
GATGGGGTCTCCGATCAGGAACAAACGCATCTCGAAGCGTCAAGGAAGCAGAGCTTCAAAAACAGAGCGTTCCCAAGCAGAGCTTGGGAACGAGAGAAGAGGCTAGCTACCTTCAATAAGCCATGCTTCAAGGCAAAAAATTCCATCGAATAACGAGTTGCCGCAGACCTTAGTTGGCGGCACCCTAAAAAAGAGGGTAGCAAACCGTATGGGAAGATGTTATCTCGCGAAGCGCGTTCGCTACAGTTCAAGCGTGCTTGGAACGTGATAGCGAACGCGCTTCGCGATTTAAAGGCCCCAAACAGTTGCGATCCTGGTTTTGAAAGTGTGAAGCAACGAAGGCTGGACAACGAGTCGATGCAGTTGATGTGCTCGCGCGACCTGTGCGTACCATCGATAGCAAGGGTGGCGTCATTCGGTACTACAATCGCTACTCACTGTTGTCCGCACACAACTGATCTCAAACGTTATGCGACAGAACGAATCCTACGCCCGTTGATGTGGCAGCGTCTATGCAGCGTCTATGCAGCGTATTCATCTGCCCAACGGCGAACTCTCAACCCCAACTGTAACTTCTCTGGGGACGGCCTCACTTCAATCGAAGCAGGTACTCGAATGCGATCGGGCAACCCCGATTCAAACGATTCAATCGCTGTGTCCAAACTAATTTCGGCGAGGCGGTTCCGCATTTCAGGATTAATCACAACCGAATAGTCACTGCGAACTCCAAGTAACGCATTGTCATATGCACCGTGGTGAAGCCGACACATTGCCAGTCCATTTGTAACTTCATCCGTCGATTCCACATGGGAAACCGGGACAATATGCGCCGCATCGACCAGCTTCAGGTCGCAACTACACACGCAACATTTGTAAGAATACGCTTGCAGAACTGCAGGCCGAAACTTTGAATCACGAAACGCTCTCATTGTTTCAACAAGGTCGTAACGCCTCGCTGCTGCGATCTCGCCTTCAGCCGAATCAAGAAACTCTCGCTCGTCCTCTGGATTCGCCTCTACCAAGTCAACGATCGCCGTCGCATCATCTTGCGAGTTATGAAGTGGCGCACCGTTTTCAACGTACCAAAGCAACGACGCAGGATTACAAGCAATTACAACTTCCTGACCTTGTTGCGTTGGTCGCAACTGGCTTGCTATTCCTGTAGTGCCAGCGGTTTCTAGCGTATTTGCATCAACTTGGAGGCTTGGCGAGCGTCCCGAAAATGATGTATGACGCCGTGCATCCCAGAACGCATAAACACCGAATTCCTGACTCCATCCACCCAGCAACGTTCGAACCCCGGGTTGTAGTGGCATACCGGTAATATTCGTCATCTGAATTCGGCGTTCATTGGCAGGCCGGACACCCGGGCCACCGCCGCCCGGAGTGATCGTCCATAAAAACAAAAGACAATCTGTTGTCGAGGTACCGGTTGTAACTTGCATTCGTGCCGGGCGACTTCCTTCAGCCGGTCGTGGGCGAATGACGGTTGAACTGGCACGCTCAAGTGTGTCAGCAAACTCATCAACCAGCCGACTGAAACGAATCCCTGCCATCAGCTCACCTTATCCGTTCTTAGTGACTGATTTTGTAGACTTCCGTTTCTTCACTGATTTAGGACGTGTCCGTCCATCCGTCTTCTTCGGTTGCTTCTTCCGAGGTTTGGACGCGTCCTGTTGAAACAAATTTCCGCTTTCGAATCGAATAATCGAACCCTCAACATATCGAGATTCAAGTTCAAACCCTAACCACCTTCTGTTTTGAATTTCGCATGCTTCTCCCGTTACATTGCTTCCAGCGAACGGATCGACTACTAAATCATCTTCGTCTGTAAGAAAATCGAGGAAGAATTTGACGAGTGTTGACGGAAATCGTGCCGGATGCGGTTTGATGCCACGTTTTTTACATTCACGCAGATATGCACCGTTGCTGTCGGTGTTTGCAATCTGCAGCAGGTTTGGCGGTATTGATCCACCATTGTTTTTTTGGAACTTTGTCGAGATAGCATGACCGGACGGCCGTTTTTTAGCTTTGTACCCATTCTTCAGCAAATCCTTCATGCTTTCGCTATACGGCTGCAAAATTGCTCGGTTATCAGCTTTCGGCCACTCTGTTTTTGAAAACCACCAAACCATGTTCACTGCATCCTTAACGCGGACGCGCCGCACTGTCACCCATTCCGCCGGGGTTGGCAATCTTGCCGGGTTGTACCAATAGAATTCCTGAGCCAAATAGAATTCTTTGGCGAGCTTTACTGCCAGCTCAAAGTGATAGATACTGCGAACAGGAGCGCCTGGAATCCACGCACCACCTATGTCGAGCACGAAGCTGCCTGTTGATTTAAGAACGCGTTTTATTTCGAGACAGAACGGCATGAACCATTCAAGGTACCGTTCAACGGGCTCATTCCCGTATTCCTTTTTTCGAGTCAACGCAAATGGTGGTGACGTCATCACAAGATCGACGCTGTCACTCGGCATACGCCTTAGCATTTCGA
Source organism: Planctomycetaceae bacterium (assembly GCA_028284145.1). GTDB lineage: Bacteria > Planctomycetota > Planctomycetia > Planctomycetales > Planctomycetaceae > JANQSH01. The sequence goes on from JANQSH010000195.1 coordinate 2,498, forward strand.
TTGAATCATGACAGAACATCGCCCCCGAAGGCGTACTGTAGGCTGACGAAACAGGCTTCAGGTTCAACTGTCTCAGCCACGTCAAATCTTTGTGGCTTCCGTTCTTGATCAACATTTGGTGCATTCCGAGCGTGACAGTGGACGGTTTACGGTCGGTATGGTACCATGTTACTGTAAGTTTGTCGATGCGGCGATCGGAAGCACAGTCGATAGGCGATCTCATCGTCCTTATTCAGAGCGCAAAATCGCATAACAATGCGATGCACCGGAGTTGCCGTCGGGCGCGTGTCCTGAATTCCAAATCACCAGCGGCAACCCGGTGATTGCGGTCGTTATGTCGCTGAATTCGCTCCTAATTGTCATCTTGATCGTCGCGGTTCCGATAATCGTGTGGGGCCTCGTGCATCAATTCTCCCACCGGAGATTCAAGCTTGCCGTTTACTCACGCCCCGACGCCGCGTCCGATTGGGAAGCCCAATTTCCCCACGGAGAGCGAGTAGTTGACAGCATATTGACGATATTTTGTGAGGCTATGCTGCTCGACCCCCGTTGCCGCTACCGCTTGCGCAGAGACGATCGCGTAATGGACATATACAGGAACACTACAGGGCCGATCGTTGACGAAATGCAACTCGAAACTCTGATGCTGAAGATGGACGACGCGTTCGGCGTTGATCTATCCAAACTCCTGAATGACGAGACAACATTAGCGGACCTTGCTAACTTTGTCCTTAACCAATCACCTTCACAAGAAATTCGTCGCGACATAACATCTATATGGCCTTAGTTGTCAAGCGGGCGCAGGGGTAGCGTGACGAAAGGGCCTCTTGTTCTTTTTCGAGGCGTGTTTCGTTTGTTCGACAGGTTCTCTCCGAGCCCTCAGTGTATCGACTGCCAGTGTGGTTCTTGATCACGATGTCTCGCTTGCCGTCGTTCTTGAGGGCAGGCTGCATCAAACATCTATCGAAGGTCATTCCGTCATCGCGGAAGCCTTAGAATCCCATCTTGACCCGCGCCGGCGGCTACTCAAAACGTTGGGCTATCGCTCGCGCGATTCCAGTTAGTACGCACTCGCCACGCAGGGCAGTCTGCACATTGGGTCTCGGTTAGAGAATGTTTGCCGAGGGGAGGCACTCGCCGACGCTGGCCAATCAAAACGCACGTAGTCAGGGTTCGTTGGCGAACGGCAACGAAAGGGTGTAAGTCGCTGTTTGTGAATTTCAGGCGGACGATTGGTAGCATCGCATCAGGTGCAGGCGGTCGGGGCGGCGGGTCCAGAAGCGGTCGAGGTCG
>JANQSH010000045.1 GCA_028284145.1 Planctomycetaceae bacterium
GTCCTTTCTGCTTGGTCGTAATGAGATTTGTTTCACTCCCATTTACTACCAGCAAAAGGACTGCCTCCTCAATGTGCGCACAAAAACAGACGTTACCAAATCCTGAATCTCGACCGTTTTCAGAACTCGTTCGGTTGATGGCAGGAAGAAGGCTGCGCCAAGGGAACAGAAAGCAAGCAGCAGGCCGAAGGTGATGAACAGCTTCCGCCAGTTGAAACCGGACGACGTACTTTCCACTGCTTCTTTTGTCGCAGAGGGAATTGTGCGATTGGCAGAAAGCATCGTCTTCGACTTCAAATCAGTCCGAGGCGGTTCGAGAAGAGCGATATTTTCGCGAGGAGCAGCAGCGCCTGAGGAATCACAGGCAGACCACTTCTCCTTCACAGAGTAGCGATCATTCTCCCATTCTGATCGATTGGTCGTCCGAAAGTCCAGTGACCAGGGATCGACATAGTCGGGAGAATTGACGTCGAATCCCTTTTCGATTTGTTGCTACTAAAACTGCAATCGATCAATTTCTAATATGTCTTCCTATACTCCAAGCCGGAGATCTTGCCACTTCTCAGTATTCTGACGGTATCCTCACTTGTAAAAAAAAGGAATTGCCGACCTCCTGTGTTCTCAATAAACACACTAGGACAATACAAGTCGTTTGGTTCCTCTGGCACAGCTATGGACTGAAGTGACGGGAAAAAGCATGTCTCACGATAACGACCACAAACAGGACATGGACGATGACATTCCATCCCAACTTTTTCCAGATTAGTGTCGAGACAAGAGCTCGGCATCGCAACCATATATCTGTCATCTGCCGGTAGAGAAAGATACCGCACACCTTGAACACTTTGGTCTTCCAATAGCTCTTTCAGTCTTTGACTCACACAGATGAAGCCGTCGTCCGTAGTCAAAAAATCTGACTTACTTTGAATTGTAACTTCACGATCAATTCCGTCTGCGATTGCCGCTTCTTCGTCTACTTTTTTGCATTTCTTGCATGCGTAAGATGCGTATCGCTCACGAAGTGAAACACCGACGTCCGGAGAATCATGATGAAGAATCCAATTGTTGAAACGCTGATCTTCGGGTATAAGCCAAAAACAATTCATCGAATCCACCCATTTTGGGTCGCGGTTTTAAGTTCTTTGACAAAACTCTGATGATGTCTTCCATCATCGAATTTTTTGTAAAATCCAGAAAGCGCTTTCATGCGTTCTTGCTTCGTAAAATTAGAGCGAATATCCAATCCCTTATTGCCTCTACGCGGCATCATATCCACGACTCGCCCATCAGGAAGGGTTTTCTTTTGGCTTCGCAGGAACTTGTTTAGCGCGTTGTGTACTCGTGTATGATCACGTTTATTGAGGTATGTGAGTGAAGAATGGCCATAAGGAGTTTTACTGCCCAATGCTCTTGAGACGAAATGATGTTTGCCAGCACAAACATTGTGCACCAGTACGCCGGTGTTGCCGACATAGTACACATGCTCGCCGTCGACCTGGATGTTGTAGACATCATGCCTGCCCGGACGTGGTGAGACACTTATCAACCGAGTGATCTCATCGTTGGCTGTCCGCAGGCGTTCGCTCAGACGCAACTCCCCCGCTGTGACATACTGGTTACGATCCACACTCCAGAACGGGTGATTGGCGGTCGTGCCAATGACTTGCGATTCACCCTCAATCTGCAAATCGATGACCGTCGCAGAGGTATGCTTGAACGTCCCGGTAATGAGAGGTCGACCAGTTCCGTCATCAGGTTCGATCGGAGGGCAAGGTTCGACTGCGACAACATTTGCCAAACCGACCGCGCCCATTTCGTGCAGATCGAGATAGACCGTTTTTCCACCATCATCGCTCATGTATTCCAGCCAGTCGGCTGGTTCAAGCAGTGTGATTTCGACCGTTGCCCCGTCTTCTTTCGGAAGTTGCAGGACGTAATTCCGCCACTCGTCCGGGTTCCTGATATCGAGCAGTTCAACCTGCTGTCCCACGAGTTCCGGGTTGTCTGCCAGCACCCGCATGCCGTTGCGGAGGTCTTTGATCGCAGCGGTGATCAACGCCGGTTCTTCGACATGAGAAGCAGGGACAGCAGCAGCGGTGAGCGTGTTTTCCTGTGAAGAGGAAGAGAGTAGACCAGAAAGGCCGGTCCAGATGAGTCCGCCAGCGACAATGAGTCCAAAGATCGTCAGCAGACTCCGCAACCACGGTCGGGACGTTCCAGCTGTGGGAAGTTCGCTTAATGAATGTGTTGGAGAGGTCGTCGCCAGCATGGAATCATTGTGCGTTGCCAAGTTGGAATTCTCAACCCGAAGCGACCTTTCATGTCTACGACCAGCACGAGAGCCGTACAGGTCTTCCATCAACTGATCGCTGGCGAAGTAATCTTCAGTTTCCTTGCGTTCCGCTTGTTTTCGTAGTTCCTCTTCCCGTTCTGGCGGTGGTGATGGTGGATAGTCGGCGTTCAGGCCGGGCACCAGTTCGCCTCGACCATAAGCGGCCCACTCATCCCCGGTGAACTTACCGTACATCCTTACTGATGGCTCGCTTACTGATGACGACTCGCCCTGCGGCTCCTCCCGCTCCGTCTGTCCGGGTTCCTCTTCGCGTTGCCGTTCCCTGTCAAAAGTGATGTCCCGATCACCCGACATGGCTGACTCCTGGTCTGTCAGGATTGAAATTCAGGTTCGGTAAAGTTGCAAGGAGCGACAACGGAGCGGATGATGTCAATCCGGCACCTTGAAACAAAGCCTTG
>JANQSH010000046.1 GCA_028284145.1 Planctomycetaceae bacterium
ACGCCTGCGGACCGTGGACGATGAGATCACATACGTGATCGGTATCTCACCCCGACCGGGCAGGCATGATGTGTACAACATCCAGGTCGACGGCCAGCATGTGTTCTACGTCGGCAAATCGGGTGTTCTGGTGCATAATAGTTGTGTGCCGAGGAGTGCATCGGAGCGTTTGCCTCGTTTGAAAGGCAAGTCGGAACATCAAGTTCGAAAAGTGCTTAAAGAAGCTGGCTACACCCGAACGCACGTGAGCAACTCACCGGCCCGCAATGAAACGTGGAGACACGCAGATGGATCGGAAGTGCGTATACATTCGTATGGAAATCAAAACCAAGCTTTGTACAGGTCGGCGAATAATGCGCACATTCATAAACAAGACCCACTTGGCAACCAACTCAACGATAGTGGACTTCCAAGTACAGTTCCGGCCGACACACACATTGGAATTCCAAATCCCCCTGACTTGCCTGTCATTCGTAGCCGTCCTCACGGAGCTGGAACGCAATGAGTATTGAGTATTTCGGAGTACCTTCGCCGGCATTGACGGTTAACAACATCCACCAATTGGTGGACTCAATAGCTGAATTCGATGACATTCTTCTAGTGCGTCGCGACGAATTCGATTTGGGGATTAGTCTCCCTGAGAATGACAATTCAAATCAAGAGACTGCGACGATCGTCCTAAAGCACGATGAAGTGTATATAGCGTTTCATGCTTGCCATAAGAATCAACGAGATCGAGTAATTTATCTTGTTGAGTCAATACTCAAGGAAATCGGATGTGTTTGCCAACTTGAGGAAAACTAAGCCTGTTCCCGTATTACTACATTGCAGAATCCGATGGGCGGAAGCCAGACACATATAGCAAAATAGTTTTGAACATCTGCCCTGTATGCGGTCATGACTCATTACTTGAAGACCCAACACACACTTGGGACACGCATGAAGTTTGTTCATGCTGTGGCATTCAATTTGGGCTGGAGGTTTCGTGTGCCAACGATGTCGTGCCAGCCCGCGTTCAATGGATCGAGGCTGGTGCCGAATGGTTCGACGACGAATCTTGCCCATCGGACTGGGGCCCGAGTTCTGCGGCAAAGCAAATCGAGGAACGCCTGATGCAGTAATCTCTCTGTAGCCTCAAGAAAAACAGTATCACGGATTCTTTGATCCAAGACCATTGTTGCTAATTCTCCGCCACCGAAAACCATGCTTTCTGCCAATCGCACAATTCCTGCTGGGACAAAAGAAGCAGTGGAAAGTACATCGTCCCGTTTCAACTGGCGAAACATCCTCATCACCTTT
>JANQSH010000051.1 GCA_028284145.1 Planctomycetaceae bacterium
GCGGATTGGTCTCAGGGCAGGATTGGTTACACTGAAGCGAATTGCGGATTTCTGCCGAGAGGCGTTGCGGATTGGTCTCAGGGCAGGATTGGTTACACTCATCCAAAATGTGGCGTTGGCGGGTTAGTAGTTGCGGATTGGTCTCAGGGCAGGATTGGTTACACTAAGTCTTTCTCCACTTTATCGATGTGCTGGGTTGCGGATTGGTCTCAGGGCAGGATTGGTTACACTCCGCTTTCTCACCACCCCGTTGAAGGAGACGTTGCGGATTGGTCTCAGGGCAGGATTGGTTACACTCTGCGGCGCATGGAGAGAATAGCGGGTGTCGTTGCGGATTGGTCTCAGGGCAGGATTGGTTACACTATCACTGGCGATCGACGCGGCAGCCGCCGCGTTGCGGATTGGTCTCAGGGCAGGATTGGTTACACTCTGGTGACTTCCACACCGAGACGACGAGCCGTTGCGGATTGGTCTCAGGGCAGGATTGGTTACACTCGAACGCGACTCGTTCAAGCACGCGCTGTCGTTGCGGATTGGTCTCAGGGCAGGATTGGTTACACTGTCAAGACGGCTCCTGAACCACCGCTGTTTGTTGCGGATTGGTCTCAGGGCAGGATTGGTTACACTTACCTGATTGTTCCATGTGTCGAGTTCCCCGTTGCGGATTGGTCTCAGGGCAGGATTGGTTACACTGAGCGCTTCGTCGCTTCCCAGATCGGCAATGTTGCGGATTGGTCTCAGGGCAGGATTGGTTACACTATTCTAAGTGCTGCACAAGTCACCCTGATCGTTGCGGATTGGTCTCAGGGCAGGATTGGTTACACTCCCAACCGATAAGAGACACGTCGCTGATAGTTGCGGATTGGTCTCAGGGCAGGATTGGTTACACTAGGCCGTTGTTGAGGGCTGACATTTCGCCGGTTGCGGATTGGTCTCAGGGCAGGATTGGTTACACTACGATTCTCGCGGCGACTGGTGACCCTCGAGTTGCGGATTGGTCTCAGGGCAGGATTGGTTACACTATCACTGCCACGCAAACTGCCCACACAGTGTTGCGGATTGGTCTCAGGGCAGGATTGGTTACACTCTTGCCTGCCAGAGATCCTGTTGCCTCGATGTTGCGGATTGGTCTCAGGGCAGGATTGGTTACACTTAAGCGAATTGCGGATTTCTGCCGAAGGCTGTTGCGGATTGGTCTCAGGGCAGGATTGGTTACACTCGGAGCCTGACACCGCCGAAGACTGGCCATGTTGCGGATTGGTCTCAGGGCAGGATTGGTTACACTGTCGGTGATTGCAGCACGTCGCAACATCGAGTTGCGGATTGGTCTCAGGGCAGGATTGGTTACACTTGTAGACTCCGGTAAATCCACTGCTCTGATGTTGCGGATTGGTCTCAGGGCAGGATTGGTTACACTTGAAGCCGATCTACGAAGAGGCGAAGCTGAGTTGCGGATTGGTCTCAGGGCAGGATTGGTTACACTGAAGGATTCCGGCAAGGGGAAGGTCGTGTTGTTGCGGATTGGTCTCAGGGCAGGATTGGTTACACTGCGCGAACAACGATCAACAGTCATGTTGCAGTTGCGGATTGGTCTCAGGGCAGGATTGGTTACACTGTTCCCAATCGGACACGCCGGGACAGGTGCGTTGCGGATTGGTCTCAGGGCAGGATTGGTTACACTGACTGCATGTCATGCCACTCTTTGCCGTCAGTTGCGGATTGGTCTCAGGGCAGGATTGGTTACACTAGCCACCCAATTGGACGGCATGATCGGGCAGGTTGCGGATTGGTCTCAGGGCAGGATTGGTTACACTGCTGACATATGCGGCTGTCTGGCGTGCGGTGTTGCGGATTGGTCTCAGGGCAGGATTGGTTACACTAGACTCTACTTTTCCAGCATGCGGTCTTGCGTTGCGGATTGGTCTCAGGGCAGGATTGGTTACACTCGATCGATGCTTACAATCGGTTTGCCGATCGTTGCGGATTGGTCTCAGGGCAGGATTGGTTACACTATAAACCTCCGATTAACCCCCATTTCACTCGTTGCGGATTGGTCTCAGGGCAGGATTGGTTACACTTGCGTGTATCCCGTGCTCTTTCGCAATCAAGTTGCGGATTGGTCTCAGGGCAGGATTGGTTACACTGAATTTAGAGTTATTTTCTCCTGCTGCGGTGTTGCGGATTGGTCTCAGGGCAGGATTGGTTACACTATCGCCGCATGTTTTGATCACGATCTCAAAGTTGCGGATTGGTCTCAGGGCAGGATTGGTTACACTATGCCAAACCCAATGATCAACACTCCCATGGTTGCGGATTGGTCTCAGGGCAGGATTGGTTACACTCGTTGCCTCAACAGTCTTTGTTTGCTGACTGTTGCGGATTGGTCTCAGGGCAGGATTGGTTACACTGAGCATTTGACCGACGAACAACGCAAAGCCGTTGCGGATTGGTCTCAGGGCAGGATTGGTTACACTGCCAAAATTGCCAGCGTGACATGAGCGTTAGTTGCGGATTGGTCTCAGGGCAGGATTGGTTACACTGACTGGCAAAACAGCCAGCGGCTAACTGTGTTGCGGATTGGTCTCAGGGCAGGATTGGTTACACTGAACCGGAAACCGAGAAACCACCCGAGCCAGTTGCGGATTGGTCTCAGGGCAGGATTGGTTACACTAAGGTGCAGAGATGGCACGGTGTCTTGATTGTTGCGGATTGGTCTCAGGGCAGGATTGGTTACACTAAAACTCCGCTTCGACATCGCCCCCGGTTCGTTGCGGATTGGTCTCAGGGCAGGATTGGTTACACTCAGGAACAACACGCACGCGAGAGTTGTGCCGTTGCGGATTGGTCTCAGGGCAGGATTGGTTACACTACACGCCACCTGACGCCTGAGTTCGCAAGGGTTGCGGATTGGTCTCAGGGCAGGATTGGTTACACTACGGCGCGGACCAGGCCACCTGTCCGTGACGTTGCGGATTGGTCTCAGGGCAGGATTGGTTACACTTGCCAACCGATCACCCCGCATGCCTTGCGGGTTGCGGATTGGTCTCAGGGCAGGATTGGTTACACTTTCCGGTGGAATGGGACGCAGGCGTTGACGTTGCGGATTGGTCTCAGGGCAGGATTGGTTACACTCTTTTGGTCACACTCCCCACGCGGAGGATAGTTGCGGATTGGTCTCAGGGCAGGATTGGTTACACTAGTCCGCTGACTGTGGCAAATGCAAAAACGGTTGCGGATTGGTCTCAGGGCAGGATTGGTTACACTCCTGCGTACAAATACGAACCGTAAATAAACGTTGCGGATTGGTCTCAGGGCAGGATTGGTTACACTCCCTCCCGCCTAAACCCAATATCCGCATACAAATAGCACGAAAGGAGGTCAGAAAAGTTCCAGTTGATCACCCGGTTCTTCAACTGATTTTCGCAGTTTTCCACAAAAAATTTCCATCCGTTCAAACTGTTTATCGGTGAATTTGAGGATTCGCACCTCGCCATCGGGAGGTACAGATTGCGCAACCCGTCTGGCGTGGACATCAGCATTCTCCTCACTGGGACAGGGACGGGCATACACCGAATATTGTAACTGCATAAAACCGTCCTGCAGCAGCATTTTGCGAAAAATCGCGTAGTTTCTGCGTGCTCGTTTTGTGTCGGTTGGCAGGTCGAACATGGTCATGACCCACATGCAGCGGTATCCGTTAATTCGCATACTTCCGGGATCTCCAGTTGATCGGTCGAATCTTCAAAAGATTTTGCCAGTGATGAACAGTACCGCTGGATGGCCACCATCAACGGGCCCGTCGTTTCCCCCATACAGACAGTTAAAGTCATCAAGCGCAAGAGGGCCGACTTCGCCTCCGTTGTAATCTGCCTGTGCCCATTGAAATAGAGTTCGCGTACTTTGGCATCGACGATCGGTCTCAATGGTTCCAACAAATCATCGGCCAGACAGAACGCATTGGACCGATTGCAATGGTGAATCCCCAGGACCGGTAACAATCCTGCCGCAACAAGCGAGCGTGCAACGGTGGCCCGCATGATGGAGTATCCATAGTTGAGCAGTGAGTTGGGTTCCGCTCCCTCCCGAAGCCGCCGAAATGTCTCCGGTTTACTTTCGGGCAGATTCGGGTCGAACAGCCAGGCCGACCAATAGACCTTCGCCGCCTGTGCCTCATGGTTCTTGTTGTCTCCCGAACGGACGTCCTTTGCGAGTCTTTTAAGACGAGTCAAGGCGGCTGAATCCTTCCGCAAATTGCCCGCCTGTGCTTCGACTTTCGCGCGCACGATGTGCTGCCAAAGCTGCTTCTGGAGGGGTTTCTTGACGGAAAGTTGATCTCGAATTTTCCAGACAACCTGCGAATGATCGGCCAGTGGAAGCAGAACCCCGTTTGGCAAATGGTCGCGACCACAAAGGAGCAGGCTTGCCCCGGCATTGATAATCGATGATAGCGCAGCGTGGGTAAACGTCGTGCCGGGGTGATCAACGACCACAAGTCCCAAATCCTCGCAGGGAATTGACCTGACGGTTTCGCCATCATGCTTGAGAACCAGTTGCCGGTTCTTCACGGCCAGATGCACGGGTTGTTGAGAGATCTCGATTGTGCGTTTGATCATTGGGGTGCCTTTGTCACGCTTGAATCAGGCACCTCCCTGCGAATGGACATGGCCTGCTTGCCACGTCCTCCATCCAATTAATGATACACACCTGTAAGACCAAAAGCACACATTTTTCAGTCGTTTGCCCAGCGGATATTCCCAAGCAGATCGACCGTCACTTTTCTCGCCTGATATTTTTCCAGCAAACTTTTCAGCGTACAACCGATGTCCTTCTTGCTCGACGACCTGCGTGCATCGCAGGCACTGACCAGATGCACTCGCTGTTGCGTGGAGACCACAGTACTAACCACCATCAGTTTCTCAGAGCCGTCAACTCTGATCAGAACATGATCGCCCGTTGAGAGGGAAAAAAGAAACTCTGCTTCTTCAATGGTGGGATGCTGCCTCTGCACGATTTCATCGTGGCTGGCAAGACGTTGAGCTGCTTCCAGCCGTGTGACAAATACTCCGAGATATTTCCTCTTCCCTTTCTCGCTGACCTGAAAGAGGCAGACGTGATGGACGTCACCTGGCCTTATATGCAGGTGGCCCTCCTCTTTGTGGGCCAATCCCCGGACGGTGTTATCTTTTTTGAGCACTCGCACCTTCTTGACCGGGACACCCGAAGGCAGTCGGAAATCGGACAACACACTTTTCCACAGGTTGTTATCTTTTTTGGATTTTCGACCAACTTCGATACCATTCTCTGACAGCCGTTGCGTCACGAGGTTGCGAACCGTCTCATCCCGGATCATTTCCACTTCATTAGGCGATAAATCAACAAGTGGCTTCCTCACGACCCACTCGCCTGGTGTCTCGGTGGGACCATAGTGCGTTTCTTCGTGAAGGGCTCCGCCAACTTTTCGCCTGACACGATGGGAGACATTGATGCCCTCAATGGCCTCACGAACATCGTCACGGAAGGAGTCCCAGGGTTCGGCAGGGCGATCCATTGTTCGGTTGGAACGATCACCCGAGCGGCCTTTCGACAGCGCCTGCAAAGTGGAACGATTTGTGAATGCCAACACGATTGCGTCAATTGCATGGTGGCGATGGTCAGCCCGATTTTTTTCGCCGGGCCGGAGGTTGCCAGCTTCCTGCCACGCAGGGCTGTCGTTGAACTCTTCAAGAATGGTGCCCAACCCCCAAATGTGTCGGATTTCAGCCGTATGCCTCCCCTTCAAACCCAACACTTGATGTTTATGCTCAAACAGGCAACGAAGGTACTCCCCTGCGAGTCGGGCGATGTAAGATGTATCGACAAGTTGTCGGGCGATAAACTCGTCCACGTCCAACTGCTTCTGAATGAATCGCTGGTATTTGGAATACGCGAATTTTCCGTCACGCATCAGACGCCCGGCCAACTGGCAAATATCGTCGTACCGTTTTGGAGCCGTTTCCGCCAACCATTCGTAAGGCGTTCGATTTCCTTTATCGGAATTGCCCTTGCGGAAGCAGATGACCTTGTTGGCCTGCGAGTTATCCAGTGAGCGCGAGTAAGGAAGAATGTGGTCGATATCAATCTCGCCACCGAAGAGTTGTGCCATACTGATAGCACGGCCTGTATACAGACAGGTCTGTTCCTGGTCTTCCCACAGCAACAATCGCAGAATGTTCTCTCGATTGACCTTCTGCCCCAACTCCACGAGTTGGTCGGCAGCCTTGGAACGTCGCCTCTCCTGATCGCGCATTTCGGCTGATGTTTTCTTTCGCTGTTCTCGGCCCTGCTTGACTTCGCGTGCCATTTCCAGATGAATATGATCCGGCTTGCCGTATTCCCTGATGATCGCGTTAACCAGTTTCCGCAATTCGACCATTGCACGACGAACGACGGGGTTCGGCAGGTCTCCAATTGGGCAATCACGTGTTCGTTCGGGCAGAGGTAACTTGTCAAATATGCGCATTTGCAATTGATCGCGACGCAGATACCCTGCAGCATGGACCGCCGAGTCAGACTCATCGTTGGCCATATACTGCAGCCCTTTCTCCATGTGTGGCAGCAGCTTCTTCAATGCCTCGCGGCTCAAATGGATATAACCCGCCGGCAATTCGATCTCCAACAGACAATCGATTTCCTCTTCGGTGAACTCATTCAGCTCGCGAACGCGCCGTACGAATTCCTGATCATCGACATTTGGTTCCGTCATCCATTCCACAACTCTGGTTTTGACTTCATCTGGCCGCCCATACCAGGTTTTGTCGAGAGCTTTGTGGAGAACGGCGTCGGTCGCCATCCCCAACAGTTTCGGACGTTTTCCCATCTCCAGATTGAACTTCACCGACTCCAGAAATCCAAGCGCCTCCTTGATTTTGGCGAACGTCATTTCCTTTTGCTTTGACAACTTATCGATCAGTAGCGTTCTCTGCTCGTCGTTGAGAGTGTGTTCATCATTCGTTTCCGGAGATGTGTACCGCAAGTTGTTTACTTCCTGCAAAAGGCGAAACTTCTGTGCCAACCGATCTGCCCTGGGACATCGTTTTTTCTTTTTCTCAAGCTCGCATTCTCCAATGACCGATGTTGGCCAGTACATTTTTCTTTGAAAAAACATCAGGCCAAACAGCCCGAAATGCTCAAGCCAGGTCTTATCTTGAGGGCATTCAATCGGCACCTTTGGAACGGCATCTTCGCCGACTTCACCATATCGGAGTTCATCGGTAAGAAGTTCACCATGAAATGCTTTCTGGGTCTCCCAGATTTGTTTGAATTCATTGATCAGCATTTGACGGCGCGTGTGCTGCCCCCGAGCTCGATGTTCATCACCCAACGGTATTTCTCCCGGCTTTGCCACCTTCTCATACAAATGTTCTCCGAGAGTCTTGTCCCCCATTTCGTCAGCCAGTTCGCTGATTTCTGCCAGCATCCCTTTCACTTCTGAATCCGTTCGATCTTTTTTTCGATTCGACAGGAAACCACGACGCTGGTTGAGGTGATAAAAGGCTCGACCGAGTTCAAATTCCGTCAATTTCTCCGACGCGGCTTTTGCGCGAATCTCATAAGGGTCCAGGGCCATCACCTCGGCCATTTGCTCTTTGTCAGTCGGCAACAGCCCACTCGATACCAGAGCCGATCGCAGCAACTGCTTTCGTTTTGAACGACGTTGATGCTGACGACGCATTCCGCGAGCAGTACGTCGCTGCTCGTTCCGCGACTTCTCTTTAGCGGTATCAAATGCGTCCACCCCTTCCGGAAACACTCTGACACCTGTTGCGATGATCTCCTTCTTTGATTGGCTGACGAGCGCCCAACCGATGGAATTTGGCCCCAGATCCAAACCGAGAGTGACGTCTGACATGACCGTCCCTTCGCTAAAGTGATACTTAATACTTGACAACCGGCTACTGTGTTAGGATGATCACTTCAGTGTAACCAATCTTGCCCTGTGATTCTTTTCGTAACAAGAAGAAAAATTCGCAGGCACTGCTCCACGGAGCAACGAGCCGCAATGCCTTGCAGTGCGGCTTTTTGTTTTCCGGGCATGTTTTGTTTGCCGGTTTCGACCATCGTGTCACAGCGGGAAACGTTGTTGAGTACTTTGCTCGCTTTGTGAATTCGTCTGGCGAAAACATTGCCGGCTGGTTTTTCCGACAGCGTTGCCTTCCACTGGTCGAGTTGCGCTTTCAGCCATCTGGAAATTTTGCACCGGTGAGTTTGCAGAACGTCGGTGTGTGAGAGAACCGCCGCGTGAATGCTGTCCTGCTCTCAATTCCCCGGCCCACGATCTGAGTCTTCATTCGAATCATTTTCGGAATCAGGATCGCTGACTTCATCGGCTGTCTCGCCTGTGACCAGATCATGAATCTGGCGGAACAGTGGTCCCAATGCAGAGCCATGCGGAATCTCTTTTGCCGCCAGCAGCAGTTCGTCGGCCTGTTGTTGACAGCCGGTTTGCTTATGAGCCGCCGCGAGGAAGAGCAACGCGATACATTCGTTGTTGTTGGTTCCCAGACCCGCTTCGCGTGCGTGTGTGAGGTGTTCGATTGCGGCGTCGAATTCATCATCGATCATTGCCAGCCAACCGCTGGCCATGTGGTAATTTGCAAAATGTCGACGAGCAAGCAAACGGGGGAAAAAGACCGAATCGACCAGTGATCGAGCGTGGCGAAAGTCCTGTCTGTTCAATGCGGTGATGGCGGCGTAGACCGATCCATATCGAAAATATCCGAACAGAAACAATGCACCACAGGCCAGAAAACCCCATCCGGCCACGTTCCCGCTGGAGAGCATCATCCCACCCAGAACAACGGTGACGACGATAAGCACGATACGGACAATGGGAGAAAACATGCGTTCTGCCTCATACTTTTCGCGCCGGCAACAGTCTGGCTCCGGCAATCGAACGGGCGACTCAGGAAAAGTATTCGACAGCATTGCGAAAGAGTTTCAAACCATCCCCTTCACCTGTCAGGCTCAACCGCGTCCACTGTGGATGCTGCGTGGCATGAATGAATCGTTCCGGATGAGGCATCAGGCCGAGGACTCTTCCGGTGGGATCGCACAATCCGGCGATGTTGGCGATAGAACCATTGGGGTTCGCGGGAAATGGCAGAATGTCATCGTTTGAGCTGTCCGACTTGTCGTGGCCATTTGAAGAACAGTATTGCAGAGCGATCTGTCCGGTGGACTTCCAGTCATTCAGAACGGAATCATCCCGAACAGCAACGCGTCCTTCCGCGTGCGCAACGGGCATATCGATTTCGTCAATCTCTTTGAGGAAAACCGAGTGGGGCGTGGTGACTTTCAAACGGACCCAGACCGATGTGTATCGACCGTTGTCATTCCAGGTGAGTGTGGCTGGGACCTTTTCCTGCTCATGGTTGTTCCAGGAGGCCACTCCTCCCGGCAGTATGCCCGACTTCAACAGCACCTGAAAACCATTGCAGATTCCCAGAACGAGTTTGTCAGCCTGGAGAAAATTGCCGACGGCTTCAGCCAGTTGGCCCTGTAACTGTCGGGAGAAAATCACGCCCGCCCCAATGTCATCACCATAACTGAATCCGCCTGGAATGCAGAGAATCTGGTAATCGTTCAGCAAAGTTGGCTGTTCAATGAGTCGAAACAGATGAATACGTTCAGTGGTGGCTCCACAGAGTTCAAACGTGTGAGCGGTTTCCACGTCGCAATTGGTTCCCGGTGCACGTAAGACACCAACTTTGGGATGAGCCATGAAGGAGATTTCCGGTAACGGGCGATGTCGTCGTCAATTCGCGGTCTCCGCGGACAGCTAGAGCCTTGTCAAGGCTTTGTTGGGGGAGCGGATTGACATAACCCGCTCCGTTGTCGCTCCTTGCAACTTCATCAACCCTTCTTTTCAATCTTGACGGTTCACTAGAACAGTTTACCTTTTTGTGTGACGGTTGTCGCACGTGGGAGGCTGCGATTGTAGACCAAACGACGCCTATCGCGCCACGAAGGAGCGTAGTACGGTCTAATGCACTTGTAACGGGCCAGCAAGAGTTGTCAATGCCGTGGGGTTCAGAGGGAATGAGCGTGATGTCCGCATTCCTGGTTCGGTGTTCCACAACCTGATTCTGTAAAAAAGGTTGCGCGACATATTAGTCCTTCGGATCTTGTCTATCCTCGATCAGGGGTGAGTGATATACTCTCCGCGCCGGTATTCCCTCAATTCGGCTTTGAGAAGGTGTGTCTCATTGGATTTTGTGAAGGGGCATTCATGTTGCGGGTTGTTGTGATTGCAGGTGTTCTGGGCGGCCTGATTGGTTGTCGAACGCCGGCTAATACGATTTTCCCGACCTTCCACCCTGCCCCCCCGGAGGCGGAACGGCGATCCTACGAATTCCATTCGCCATTTGCCGAAACCGCAATTGGTCCCGATATCGAAGCCAGGCCACGCGGATTCAACACGCCACGTACTGCACCACGACGGGATGCTGAGTGGAGCGCACTACAGGGATTCAACCCGCAGTTTGAACCGGCACAGCCGAATGCCCCCCAGTCGATGCGGCGTTATCCCGGCACGGTGCCGAACTGAGCAATCAGTTTTTGGTTGCCTCTCCCGCCTCGGCGAGTTCCTTAAACCGTTGCATGTCATCACGCAGGCGATTGGCGATCATCCCCTTCATGAAGGGCTCCATCAGCTTGTAGACGCCACGGAATTTGAGTTCGCATTTCATCACCCACATCGTTTTGGTTGGACTGACTTCCTCAAACGTATTGTGAACCGTATTGGTACACATTTCGTTTTCGTATCTCCCCTCAAGGCATTTCGGTTCATTCCGTGCTGTAATCGTTTCGGCGAGAATGATCTCTCGCGCGTTCTCAACATACGTCAGTCTGGAAACCGCCCCAACTTGTCCCGGGGCACCGTATTGATGATCGAACGAGACGAGAGTCGGCTGCCACTTCAGCAGATTCCCGGTGTTGTCGAAACAGTCCCATACTTCCTGCCGTGGTCTCTGGATGATCAACTCGAAATGAAACTGCATGGCAGGTCACCTCTCGTATGAGGGCGGGAATCCTTCTCGTGACTTACGGAACCTTCTATTATCATAATCACTCAATCAAGTAACCCGCAGCGTCAAATCGATCGGGCAAAACGAATTTCTGTGACGTCAGTTTTTTTCGAGGCAACCATGTCCATTTGGGACAGTCGACAGCGACAGGCATTTCGGCGACGTCTTCGTGCATGGTATGCAGAAAATGGTCGTCATTTGCCCTGGCGGGAGTCCCGGAATGCCTATCGCGTCTGGATCAGCGAGATCATGTTGCAGCAGACAACTGTCGCAGCCGTTGTCCCCTATTTCGAGCGATTTATGCGTCGGTTTCCGACCGTGAAAGAACTGGCATCGGCTTCGTTGGATGATGTCTTACGTCTGTGGGAAGGTCTGGGATATTACAGTCGCGCCCGCAACATTCACAAAGCAGCGATTTTGCTGGCAGAGCAGGACGGCTGTTTTCCCGAGGAACCAGACGAATTGGAAAAACTCCCGGGGATTGGACGATACACCGCCGCCGCGATCGCATCCTTCGCTTTTGGTAAATCGGCAGGCATCGTCGAAGCCAACACACTACGGTTGTATTGTCGCCTCATTGGGTATCGTGGTAATCCCCGATCAAAAGAAGCACTGACGAGGTTGTGGGCGTTTGCCGACGAGATTGTTCCTCGACACAACGTCGGCGCGTTCAACCAGGCGTTGATGGACCTCGGTGCCACGCTGTGCCGACCGCGTGATCCGGATTGTCCCGTCTGTCCCGTGCGGCAACATTGCGCGGCATTCGAGGAAGGATCGCAAGATGCGATTCCCGCACCCAAATCGCGGCCCGCGATAACCTACCTGACCGATGTCTGTCTGGTTGTCGAGAACCAGGGGCGATACCTGGTTCGCAAGCGACCGGAGGGCGAACTGTGGGCCGGGCTGTGGGATTTCCCACGATTCAATATCGACGTGAGGACAACCAGTTCCAGGGTTGGCGGACATTCAAAGAGTGAACGAATGAATAAGCGGAAAAAAGACTCAGCATCCTTCCGCCTCACCCCCAGCCAATTGTCGGAACTGGAGCATCGGTTAAACGAGTTGACTGGCGTTCGGGTGCGGGTTGGCGAGCAACTCGCCGAGATTCAGCATGCGGTGACGCGGTATCAGGTCCGACTGATTGGTCTGCGAACCAGATTTGAAAGTGGTCGTCTCAAACGTGTATCTGGATTGAAGTGGGTTCGGAAAGAAGAATTGGCGGAACTGGCACTGACCGGACCAGTACGGAAACTGTGTAAACACTTATGGTAGAGGATATTGGAGATTTTCTGAGAAGCTGATCTGTTGGAAAAAAATGCACAAATACGAACGGATTGTGTGGAATAACTGGTGTTCTGCAAGAATTTGTGGCAAATAGGGTACTATTTCCTGTGGGCTGGAAGTCTTCAGTTTATTGCAAGCCACATTGGAACTGCAGCGGTCGTCACACTTTCTATAGCGGCAAACGGACTATAGCGGCAGCGGCAAACGGATAAGTGTGGCGTCTTTCGATCGATCGGCTATTATCGTTCCAAATGGGACGTAAGCCGCCATAGATAAAAGTCCGTCGGACTAATTTGTTGCCAGGCAGTGGAATTGAGCGGAATCCGAATCAAACAGCCAGTTCTGGTTCACATCAGCCGGAAAATCGCAACAATAAGGGGAGAAGCCAGGGGATCGATCGGAGAATTGTTGACCCGCCATCAGTTTTGCCCCGTTACAGGTCGATGAGTGGAATGAGACCTCCACCCTCGGCAACCAGGTTTTCTGATCCGTCACCTTGTTTTTTCGTATGCCGTCGACTTTGGATTTGTCGGAATGAGCCAGCAAGTCAGATCATCGATCGTATCGCACTATCCGGATTTCACACCCCGGAAGTCGTCAGCGTCCTATCCGGAATTGGATGACGGTAGCGCCGATCTTGATCTCGAAGCGTTTTCCAAATTGACGTCTGACGCTGGCATTGAGCTCGATCCGACATCTGGCGAAAACACACAAGCCGGACCAAAAAAGAAACGCAAACCCGGAACAAGGCCAGATGTTTCCGGGACGGTTGCCGATCAGATCAAACGGACACCGAAGATCAAAGTTGACGAAGAGGAGGAAGAGGAAGAAGACTGGCAGCATCGCCTTCGTTATTGGATTGCCGGATTTGCCGCTGCTGGTTACGGCATCTCGCTCATTGTTCACACCGTTTTGTTGATCGTGTTGGCAATGATTTTGCTGCCGGGAATTGTTGGTGATGGCGATGGAATGACAACTGCATCGATCGGCCAGGAGAAAGACTCTCTGGAATTGTTTGACGGGATCGATTCTGCATTCGATGAGGAGCCGGCTGAGGAAGCCACCCAGGAACCGGAAGAAGAGCAACTTGTTGTCGAGCCTCCACCGGTAGAACTTGGACAACTCTCCGCGACACTTCCACGAGAATCGATACCCGTACCTGCCATCGGCGATGGCAGCGGCAAATCGAAAACCTCCCTTGGGGGGGGGGGACCAGTCGCCGTCGGTGTGGGTGGTAACGCCGTAACAGCGGGCAGTTTTACTGTCTGGACCATTCCCGAAGACCCGCTTCCATTCCAGAACTATCAGATCGTCATTCAGATCAAGATGAAGGACAATCGCAAGACGTATCCCATCAATGATGTTTCAGGGCGTGTTATCGGCACCGACACCTATACTCAGGAAATCCCAGGGGGCCGGCGTGGTGTGTTGCCGGTTGTGAACAAGCATGTTCGCTTTTCGGTATATGTTCCCGGTGCTGCGAACCTTGTGGAAGATACGATCCTGATCAGGTCGCAACTGCTCAATGAATCGCAGTCCATCAAGATTGTGTTTTAGAGCCGTTTACCTTCTGGCGTGATGTCTCTGGCCCGTGGAAGTCTGTGTTGTTTGCAGGCCAGGAGACGATTTTCGCGTCACAGAAGAGCGTAATACACTCTGAGTCGCGCGGACATCTCGCGCTACATGCTTTCCTCTCTCCACCCTGCTGCGGTATTATCGGGTTGTTCGTACCCTGGATGACCACCCGTTTTCGCATTGAGGGATCTGCCGCCATGCCCACCGATATCAAATTCCTCGGTCACGCTTCGTTTCAGATCGAAATCGCCGGCAAGACCGTGTTGATTGACCCCTTTCTGACTGACAACCCCGTCGCGTCGACCTCAGCGGATGAACTTTCCGCCGACGCCATCATTCTCACGCACGGGCATGGGGATCATGTGGGCGATACCGTGAGCATCGCCAGGCGGACAGGCGCACAAGTGATCGCAAATTTTGAAATCGTCGGGTGGTTGAACGGACAGGGTATCGAGAACACGCATCCCATGCACATCGGCGGCTCCCATGTGTTCGATTTCGGCACCGTCAAACTGACAATCGCTCATCATGGTTCTGGTTTGCCGGATGGTTCTTACGGTGGCAATCCTGCTGGCGTTCTGCTGACGACTGACGATGGCACGCTTTATCACGCCGGCGATACAGCCCTCTTCATGGACATGCAGTTGATTGGTGAAGCGGGAATTGATCTGGCCATCCTGCCGATTGGTGACAACTTCACAATGGGGCCGGACGATGCATTGCGAGCGGTGGAATTTCTGAGGCCCAAACGTGTGGTGCCGGTGCACTACAACACCTGGCCCGTGATTGAGCAGGATGCCGCTGCCTGGGCGGAGCGCGTCGCACAGGAAAAATCGGTGCAGGCGATTGTGCTGCAACCGGGCGAATCAACGGAATTGTGATGGCTTCGTTTTGAATGACGTCAAATCGCATTGATGGTGGCCGTCATGTCGTTGACGGCAGTCGAGGGGCCGAAGACAAACAGCGAATCACCATCTTCAATGGTCGCGCTGCCCGGTGGTGGCATCAGCCGTTCGCCACTTTCCCGGCGGATGCCGATTACCATAATTCCCGACCGACTCAGGCTCGTTTCCTGCAGAGACTTGCCGACGTAGGGGCTGCTCTCGGTGATTTGCACTTCGGCCAATTCGAGTTCGCCGCCACCGGTATCGGCAATTTCCAGAAAGTCTTCGATGCTGGGATACAGCAGGAACCGGGCCATTTTCATCGCGCCGCTGGAAAAAGGGCTGACGACACGGGCGGCACCGGCCCGCTTGATTTTGTCGACCGCTTTTTCATCGCTGGCGCGGGCCACAATCAATAAGTCATCTCGCAGCATATTTGCAGAAAGAATCACGTAAACGTTATCAGCATCGGTTGGTAATACCGTTGTGAGTGAGAGAGCACGGTCAATTCCTGCCGCCTTTAACACAGCATCGTCCGTTGCATCGCCCACAACGTAAGGCCAGTTGTGCTTGAACTCGCAATTCTCCCGCAACAGCTCTTCATCGGTATCGATAATCACAAATGGTTTGTTATGATCATCGAGGTACTGGCAAATTGTCCGTCCCATTCGACCGAGACCGCAAACGATGGAGTGATTGTCCAGACGATTGATCCGCTTGTTCATTCTTCGTTTCTCCAAAGCCGACCGCATTCTTACACTGACGATCCATTGTCCCAGCATGGTGGCACTGTATGTGAACATTCCGAGTCCGCAGACCAGGTAGACGATGACAAACATCCGTCCGGCGGGGCTCAACTCGAAGACTTCCTCAAAACCGACGGTCGTCAGTGTGATGACGGCCATGTAGAGGCAATCGAGCCAGGGCGCACCCTCGATGATGCGAAAACCGAACATGCCGGCCATGGCCAGTAGTGTCAGCAGCACCACAACCTGGAAAATTCGGGGAACCTGCATGCCAGGACTTGCCTTGTATGTGTGATTGGAATGCAATCAGGTTACAGCGTTTTCACAGGCCAAACAACAGACGGGAAAGAAAAGAGACGGGGAGATCGTCCTGAAGGATTGACGACGACCGACCAGACCGCGACAAGATATTCTCCGCTGCGAGAAATCCACTTCGAACGGCTCCTTCCATCGTTGCGGGCCACCCTGTTTGTGTCCAATCTCCTGCAAATTGCAAATTTTTCCAGGGTGACTGTTGATCTGGGCGCAGGTTATCGATGCCCGGAAGAACGGAAAACACTGCTCGGTGTTCTGTCACCACGCGATGATGCAGCAGTTGCGCCTGTCCTCCTTCGGGCCAGACCGACACCAGTTCCTGCCGAACGATTTCCACAATTTCGTTGCGGGACAGATTCTGCAGATCGCGACTGGCACTGATGACAACCTGATAGTAATGTCCCTGCTCTCTCTGGCCTGTTGCGTTTTCCCGGAAAGTGTCAGGCAACGAGCGATTGAACAGCCATTGACTCATCCGCTCCAGCAAAACCGCATGTGGCAAATCGGTGATTGGGCGATCGAACCACAAATGGACGCTCGAAATGGGAGCCGATTCGATTTGTCCGATCGCTTGAATTTCCGCACGATCCTGTTGCGACGTCGGCAGCAGTTTTGCAACGCGATGATGAGGAACCGCGAGAACGAAATTTTCGGCGGAAAGTCGTTCACCATTTCGGAGTTCAATCTGAGAGACCGCATCTCCTTCAAAATGAATCTGCCTGACTCCCGCATTAAATCGGATCGACACGTCATGATCGGCAAACCAGCGGAATAAGACATCACCATAAATGGTTTCCAACGGTTGCGTCGGAATGTTGACCTCCCAGGCACGTCGGTTGGCGACAAAGCCATTCAGTAATACGTTTCGGGCATGTGGTACGCTAATGCGATCGAGTGATTCGCTCAACGCGCTGACTAACAGAACGAACCAGAATCGTTCGATCGCCGAAGAAGTCTGATTTTGTTTTTTCAGCCAGTCTGCGAACGTTGTTTGACCGTCATCCGGTCGATCTTCTTTGATGAGCGTCTTAAGACCTCGCGTAATACAACGGCGGTCTTCTCGGGATAAATAAACCAGCTTTTGAAAGCTGCCGGCCAGATGAAGCGGCGCCGGCAGAAGACCTGCCCGAAAGGTGTCGATGGTTCCTTCCGGCCCGATAAAAAAGAGTTCCCGTTCCGTGTGGAAAAAGGGGGCGATGCCTGTCAGCCGGCAGAAGTGATGAAAGTTGGTGCAGCAGCCCATCACGACATGCTGGCAGTTGTCAATCTCCTCGCCGGTTGTTTGATCGACGAACGAACTGGCACGACCACCCAGCCGTCCGCGCGATTCCAGCAACGTGACCGGGACATCACGAGTGGCCAGTGCAGCTGCAGCGGAAAGCCCTGCCAGACCACCGCCGATGACGATGGTTTCTTTTTCCGTCGGCATCCGCTGTGACATTTTACCAGCCTGTCCCGTTCGGCCCTGGAGCAGTTGACCTTCTGGTGTGACGTCTCTGGCTCGTGGGGCCTGTGTTTGCAGGCGAATCGAGGCTCACGGTAGCACAGAAGAGCGTAATACGCTTCTAAACCTCAGCAACATTGACATAGACTTTGAGTGCGTCCTTATCCTCCACGAGCGCCTTCATCATCGTTTCGTAGTTTTCCAGCCCGTCGATTGGTGTCGTCAGAATCTTCTCAATAACATTCGGGTAGGTCACCTCACCCAGAGCGAGATCGGCAATGCCGGACTCGAAATGTTTGAAGTTGGCATTCACCGATCCAAGCAGCAGTTTGTTGCCCAGCACCCAGTTGAGGTTCAATTCATCGGATGGAACCTGGGCGTTGCGCTGGCCACCGGTGATGCTTGTCCAGACGATCGCACCGTTGTGCCCGAGCACCCGCATGCAATCAAACGCGACGGAACTGCTTCCAGTTGCCTCAACAATGAAGTCCGCCTTGCCGACCTTTTGCGCCAATTCTTCCAATGGCGTTTCACTCGTGCTGATATACGTTGCACCCATCGATTCGACGATATCCGCTTTCAGGCTCGGCTTGAGTGACCGAGCCATAGTGAAGACTTCCAATCCCCGCAGGCGGAGAATCAACGTCGCCAGCAAACCGATCTGGCCCGCACCGGTGACATACGCACGCCTCGGCTTCCAGACCTGTAGTCGCTTTTGTGCTTCAAACACCTGCTCCACCGCCTTGGCCGCACAACTCATCGGCTCGGCTAGCACATGCAAATGTTTCAACCCGACTGGCATGCGGACGATGAACTCGGCATCATCGACAAAGTACTCCGTCAGAAAACCATGCAGCAGGTTGATGCCCCGCTCGAAATAGGTCTCTTCACTCGTGATATCCGATCGCCCAATCCGGTCGTAAATCGATCCCCCAGGTCGCCGCACCGTGCAGGTGACATAATCTCCTGGTATCACATGCGTCACATTTTTGCCAACCGCTTCCACAATGCCGAAACTCTCGTGACCCAACACGAGAAAGTCGTAACCGGGAGGGGCGTTGCCATAGAGTGCATCGTTGATTTCGCGGTCCGTCGCATCAACGCCAATTTTCAAAACCTTCACGAGCACACCACGTCCATCCGGAACTTCGTCCAGAGAGGGCATCGGCAACTCGGCCATGTGAACGCTGTTTGGTTTGCCGGGAATAACGGCGACGGCTTTCATAACTCGAACCCTGAGGCTTGGAAAATACTGAGCGGCTGGCAAAGAACGGCAGCCACAATGGTTTCAATCTTGAGTGGAATCGAAGATTGTAACGTCTTCAGAGGCGGGATTCACGCAGCCGGAACTGAATTCTGGTCTCATCGATAACAATCGATCCCTCACACAAAATGAAACGGAATATCGCGTACGTGTAAGCCGTGGTAAGGGAATACTGTGTATAAGACAGGCTCATTCAGCCTTTCCCGGCCGAATGAGCCTTATATTCGGTTACAGATGACCCTGGTGACACACCCGTCTTGAAATTTCGCGCACAGCGTCGCGCAATGGCAACGTTATTTGCTCTTGATTTCAACCTGTTTCGAGAGCATTTCGGTTGCTTTCGGCAGGTGAACGGTCAACACTCCGTTGCGAACAGTCGCATCGATATTCCCGCGATCGATCTTTTCTGAAAGTGTAAAAGCACGCTCAAAATGCCCGACATCAAACTCTTTCCGAGTGACGCTGTATCCTTCGCGACGTTGCGGATTCACTTTGCCTCGTATTGTCAGCACGTTCTGGTCAAGCGTCACTTCCGCGCTCTGTTCATCCACGCCCGGCATATCGGCTATCAGAGTGATCGCATTGTCGGAATCAATTAAATCGACACGTGGACGAAACACTGTGAAGCGACTGGTTTTCTCATCCTGAATGGCTGTGTTGCTGGTCATTTTTTATCTCCAGTTTGATCATTGGGTTGTTGCGGTACCTCGAACGAGAGCGTATTACGATCTTCTGTCCTGCAACAGGTGTCGTCAGGCCTGCAAACATAGATTCCCATGAGCCAGAGACGTCACACCAGAAGATCAACTGCTTTAGCCGGCTTTGATTTCCAGCTTTTTCGGTTTGTGGTCTTCGGGTTGCTGTAGGGAAATCGTCAGCACACCTTTCTCGTATACGGCTTCTGCCTTCTCAACATCAATCTCAAAGGGGAGTTCAATTGTCCGCTCGAATTCTTCATTCGATCGTTCGCGGTGATACCAGGTTTCCCCTTCCCGCAATTCGTATTCCTGATGCTGGCCCTTGATCACGACCGATCTGGCATTGACGGTGACTTCCATATCATCCGATTCCAATCCGGGAAGTTCCGCTGTCAGTAATAGAGTGTGCTCGCCCTGTTCGACATTGACGGCAGGATAAAGCCGCTGGAATTGAGCCGGTGCCCAATTGGAACACGTCTTCGCCAATGGGTTCCATTCATTGAAAAGACGATCGATGTCGGCAGGAAGTGTCTGTAAAGCAGGAAGCGGCATCCAGACATTTCGCAGTCTTACCATGATGATTCTCCTTTATTCCCTGGGTCTTTTACTGGGATGTGCTGATACTTGGTCCTCAATACCACATCCGATATGCAAGCAATGTGCCAATTGGAATGGCAGCTTCACAATCTGATCGGTTTGCGTCGCAAGTTGTTTTTTATAAATATGTTACAACGAATATGGAGAATCGTCTCGTTTTTTTGATACACTCCAGGAACTCTTGAGGTGCCAAATTGACACCTTTAGGTCACTGCAGAAAAGTGTCAATATGGCAGCTTCTGGTTTCTATGTCAATATGGCGCCTGCAACATCTGAATGGGTTATATGGTGTTCCCATTGTCACGGAACTGCTGCGGAAAATAGGTTGTTCACACGTGATGGGAAGCACCTGTCGAGATTACTGAAACGATTGGTTAAAGGGCGAAACAACCCTGTTTCTGCAAAAACGAGCTGGATCTCGGCCTGTCACCACAGGCCGTCCCGCAATCACATCCGATCAATCTTAATAAGGTACGTTAGCGTTCTCATTCCCAGAATGTCCGCTCACGACTATCCCCTCGGAAACGCAGCTCTGATCCTCATGTTCAAAGTGGACCATGGATAGGCGAGGATAATTATTGGGCGCGTTGGGCTCAGATTCTTGATTGCTGTCGAGTGGAGCTACGGAGAGAGCCCTCGATGTCTGCAAATTTTGCTGGATCACAATTCGTCGATGAACGCCGCCGCCGACGTCTGGCGACCGAAGCCGATATGCGCACACGCGAAGTTGAACCGGCAACCCAGGACCCCGAAAGCATGGATGCTGCGATTATGGAGATGCTGCAAAACGATACCCCGGATGTCATTCAACAAGCGGCGGCCCGCGAGTTTCCGATTCGGAAAATCCTCTCCGCCAAGTGGTGGAAGCACAGTTTGATCGCCCTGTTTGTACTCAGTTGCACTGGCGGCATTCTTGCTCTTGGCCAACAGATTGAACAAGCCAGTGATGTCAATCCGGGGCTGGGACGTTTGTTTTCGCTCCGCAGTGGCACGGTCATTCCATTCGTCAGCAGTCTGATGCTCATAGTTGCAGCCCAGCTCTCGTTACTAACCTTCTGGGTTCGATCGCGCAGCACGAAGGATTTCAATGGTCGATACAAACTCTGGTTGTGGATGACGGGGGGGTGGCTGACGGCCGCGTTTATCATCGGAACCGATGCCCACATCGCATGGTTTGAGACATACACGAGCCTTTGGGATTTCAATTTCTGGAACTCCGACGTTCTGTGCTGGATGGCACCGATGTTCGGAGCTGGTATCGTCCTGCTGGCATTTCTGCATCGTGAAATGCGTGGTTGCCCTCTCTCCCTGTCTCTTACCTGGTTGGCAGCGATGGCGTGGGTGACCGCCGGTCTGCAGAAAATTGACATCCACCTGGTTGAAGTGCCAGCGAAATATGCAGAAGTCTTTACAGCGGGACTCCAATTTGGCGGAGTCGCTCTGGCCTTTCTTTCGATGCTCATCCATGCGCGATACGTCGTCTACGTAACCAACGAGCCTGCAATGCGTGCCCTCCTTGGCCAGCTCTTTGGCAGCAAGGCATCGGCCAACCCGAAGGCCAAAAAGAAGGCAAAACGTGTTCCTCAGCCGAGCCTCGTGGAATCCGAGACAGGGACAGTTACGATTGCAGAGATAGTGAACGCTGACTCTGATGCCGAGGCATCGCCCTCACAAACAGAGGAATTTTCAGAAGAAGTTGATGCTGATGAACCTGTTGTACACGATGAAAGTACAGAAAACACCGAGCCTGTCGAAGTGGCCGTCGAAGACGCAATGCCGGGTGAAGAACCGGATGTAATTCCGGTTTCCTCGCAGGTAGAAGCCGAGCCGCAGTATGATTTTGATCCCGATGAGCCGATCGACCCAAATATGCTCAAGGGTCTGAGCAAGCGGGAGCGACGGCGGGTGCGCAAGCAGTGGCGGGAACAACAGCGTGAACGTCAAAAAACTCGCCGCAAGGCAGGCTGAACATGTTTGACCGCAAAGCGGGCAAACCCGCAATTTCCAACTGGTGTTGTCGTCTTGAGGAGAGAGTGTATCATTCCCAACATGGCGATCTCGTCGACAAGCTGGTGGAAAGTTTTGAAGAAATCCTCGTATTGAAAGAGCAGTGCGCAGCGACGTGGATGAGTGGGTGAAACGTTGCAGGGTGAGCCCAGAAACATCGGCGCGCGGGAGCCAGCCCTGAAAAAACACGGCACGCGAGACGATGCTCTACAGGAAAGTGTCTGAAATTCACTCCCTTTGCGAGCTTTGTGCCTCCGCATGGGAATGATTCCACAGCATGGGCACTCGAATTCATGTGCTTCACCTCTGAATTGCTCCGCTCTTCAATCGGTATGGACGTCCATTCCCAAAAAAACGAGAATGCGGTGATACGACTGGGGACACGAATCGGACATCGATTCCCCATCTGGTGTTCAAGTTTCAAGGGAGGGAGGCGACGATGCAACTTTCGCATTTCCTGCTGTACACGGTGGCAGCTTTCCTGGCGGTACGATCGCTGGTCAATCTGATCACGTCTCACAAGCGGGAACACATTCGCCACCGGTTGGATGACGCCATTCAGGAACGACAGGCGGCTGCCGTCGAGCAGTTACGGCTGGATGAGCAGGCAGCTCAGGAACCGGCCGAGTTGCCGTCGCGCGAGGTGGAAAACATCGCTGCCTGATCGTCCACAACATGCGAACCGGAAACATGTCGCTGGTCCTGCCCTCTGTCACTGTTTCGATGCAGGGGAATTTCGATACAATGTGTCCGTTGGTTTTTGTTCTGCGCGATTTCCGCGTTTGCTTTGCATCTTCTCCAATGTCCACTTGAATCGACGAATAGAATCGTGACCGAATCGACCTCATCTCTCCCGACACAGCCATCCTCTCCTCAGACGGACTCCGAAGAACGTACGTGTGACCACAACAGAAAGTTGTTCATCGAAACGGTCGGCTGCCAGATGAATGTCCTGGACAGTGAACTGGTCGTGGCAGATTTGCGGAATCGTGGCTATGAATTAACCGACAACGTCCGCGAAGCCGACACCGTGCTGTTCAACACCTGCAGCGTCCGGGAGCATGCCGAACACAAAATCTATTCCCGGTTGGGTAAACTGAAATACGGCAAGCAGCGCCCCAACCGTGTGATTGGGGTGATCGGCTGTATGGCGCAGAAAGACCAGAAGACGATTTTCGATCGTGCACCACATGTCGACATCATTGTTGGTACCGGGCAGTTGTCCTCGATACCTGACATGATTGATGAGGCGCGCGAAAGCCGGGAACGTGGTGTGGCTGTTGGCTTGAGCCGTAAAGGGGGATCACGGGAAACGGTCAGTGCCAGTTTTGAGAGTTACGATCCGCTTCGCGAACCACAAATGCGACCCTCGCCCTGCCAGGCATTTGTGCGAATCATGATCGGTTGCGACAAATTCTGCACGTATTGCGTCGTGCCAACAACACGCGGCCCGGAACAGAGCCGTTCGCCGAAACAAATCGAGCAGGAAGTGTGTGTACTGGCCGAGCAAGGGGTAAAGGAAGTCACGCTGCTGGGGCAGACGGTCAACAGTT
The DNA here is from genome assembly GCA_028284145.1 of Planctomycetaceae bacterium. Classification (GTDB taxonomy): domain Bacteria; phylum Planctomycetota; class Planctomycetia; order Planctomycetales; family Planctomycetaceae; genus JANQSH01. The sequence goes on from JANQSH010000051.1 coordinate 23,434, forward strand.
ACAAGCATACTGAAGATGGCCAACTGTTCCGGCTATCCGATCTGCTGGAAAAAATCCACCCGATCGCGGGGATCGAACGGATCAAGTTTGTTACCAACTATCCGCGCGACATGGGCAACGACCTGCTGGAGGTGATGCGCGATCTTCCGAAGGTCGCCCACTATCTGCATGTCCCCGTGCAATCTGGCTGCGATGACGTGTTGGCAAAAATGAAGCGAGGCTACACGGTTGATGAATATCGCGGGATGATGGGCCGCATCAGTGAGATATTGCCGGACTGTTCCGTTTCGAGTGATTTCATTGTCGGGCATCCCGGTGAAACCGAAGCCTCGTTTGAAAAGAGTCTTGACCTCATCCGGGAATGCCGCTTCAAGAACAGTTTCATTTTCAAGTACAGCCCGCGTCCCGGCACGCGCGGTTTCGAGTTGTTTCCTGATGACATCCCCGAGGCGGTCAAACGGGAACGCAACAACATCATGCTCGGTTTGCAGAACGGAATCAGCGAAGAAGACAATGCGGAATTCATCGGGGAAACCGTTCAGGTCCTGGTTGAAGGTCTGAGCAAGGCGAGTGAGAAAGCGATTGGCAAGGGACCAGTCGAGGGGCCGCAACAACTGGTCGGTCGTACGCGATGCGATCGCATTACCGTGTTCGATGGCAACCCGCGCCTGGCTGGTTCCATTGCCCGCGTGATGGTGGAAGACGTGACGGCCACGACGCTGATTGGTTCGATCGTGACCGAAGAAATTCAGCACGGCAGTCTGAACGTGCTGCCGATATTGCATTCGTAGCCGATATGGTGCTTTCGTCATTGTGAGTGTTGTCGGTTTCGTCGTTCCGGCACCGGCGGGCATCTGTTTTTTCGCGCAGATTTCATGTTGCCGGGTTGTGATTCACACTGCTGTTTCGATTCAACACAGAGGGCACCGAGCCCAGGGACATTATTCCTGCAACCGTGATGTCATGATATGACTTCACTGCTTTCGTTTTCATGGCGTTTGTATCTTTTCGTGCTCGTCACTTTTTGATTTGAAGTGTCGGCACGCGGTCTGACCGGCAGATATTGCCGCCTCCTCCTTCCATCGATCGTCGAAATGTAATCTTTGCCCGCATCCGAAAATGCACAGGATTTCCACCGGTTTCCTCTTGTTCGGCTGTTTTTGTTCGTCTATATTTCGCCCCGAAATCGAATCGATCCGACGATCTCTCACCTCTCAATCTGTTCGGATTGAATCGCATCTCAACCTCTCCGCACTTTTCTCAATCCATCACACCACCTCCTCACCCCCCCCAAGCGAACGGATTGGACGGCATTCTTCGCTGTTCGACTCGTCCCTTGCATATTCCGAATCTCCACGCCGCACCTCTCCCCCTTTTCTTATGAGGGTCAAGTTGCAATGCCTCAAACCTCCTTCGTTGTCAACCAGTCGCACAGAGTTATTCACCCCGCTTTCGCTCGCATTTGCCAGCGAGTCACGCAACCTCAAACCAGGGTACATTCCCCCTTCCGGTTGCTGCCAATTCTGCTGGTGGTGATTTTTGTGTGCGGGGCATTTTCCGGTTGCCGGTCGGCGGATGAAGTCGCTTCAAAACCACTGACGGTTATCCCCGAGCCAATCGAAATCGCGCAGGGCAAAGCCGCCTATCAGGACATCATCAGTCAGTCGACGTTGTCGCGAAATCAGGCGGCAACGGAGATGCTGGAGCGCGTTGGAAAACGGATTGCCGCAGTGGCTGGTCGCGATGATTACGAGTGGGAATTCAAACTGATCGAATCGCGTCAGGCGAATGCTTTTGCACTTCCCGGTGGGAAAGTCGCCTTCTATGAAGGAATTTTGCCACTCTGTGAAAATGAAGCGGGCGTTGCGGTTGTGATGTCGCACGAAATTGCCCATGCGTTACAGCGGCATGGTGGCGAACGAATGACACAGGAATTGATTTCCAAAGGTCTCGAAGAGCTGTTGATGCAATCGACGCAAGACCAGGATGAGATTGATCGACAAAAAATGCTTGCCGCGTATGGCGCAGTCTCAAAGCTGGGCGTGGCATTGCCCTTCAGCCGCAGTCAGGAAGCCGAAGCTGATCGTGTGGGACTGCTGTTGATGGCCAGGGCGGGATATGATCCGAGCGAAGCTCCGCGCTTCTGGCAACGTTTTGCCGCCGCCGAGCAGAACCAACAGAAGACCCCTGAGTTCTTTTCGACACACCCGTCGAGCGACAAACGAGCCGCCGAATTGACAGCATTACTCCCCGCCGCTCAGGAAATCTATTCCGTCGCACCTCAAAAATTTGGCACCGGCACGACGATGCTTGCGTTGGGTGTTTCGGCGGAATCAACCGGCATGCAACCGGTCGGACGCGAGTTGCCCTCGGATGTCCCGTCATTCGCCAACCATCAACATCACGATCATGGATACCATGGCCACGACGCTCACGAACGTGCATCACATGATCATGCATTACACGATCAACATGCGCACCATCATCACGCTGCCAGGGGTGGAGCCGCCAATCCGTTCGCGGAGTTTGAAGTCGGAAACTCTGGTGCACTGGTTCAGAATGTCTCACATTCCAACATGGTGCCGGTAAATCATACTGACAGTAGTCCGGCAGCATTTCCCGATGATGGTTTGCCCACCACCGATTCGCAATCGAAAGAAGGCTTCGCTGATTTCGCCCCCCCCCCCGGCTCCTCTGCTGGTAAAAACGCTCATCATGGTGAACCGGTTTTTGGAACAGAGACTGATCAACCCTCCGGGCGGAATCCCGGCCCGATGCCATCGCGACCGGTTATTCAGGAAGCGCCGAAAGACGCCTTCTTCCCCGGTGTGCAAGAGCGGCATCCCGATATCTCCCGTTCCTCCGGCTCTGCCGACGGACAACCATTCGCCAAACCGACGGAGGCGGAGTATTCGGGGCCCCCGGTCTGGCAGGATGACTTTCCGTCAACCGAAAAAGCTGTACCAGTATCAAAGCCTGCATCGTCGGTGGAAACAGATGCGAAACCATGGCCGGCCAAAACCGGATTCGACAGTTTCCCTGAGCCCGATAATCCAGGAAACCCATACCGCAAGGCGGAGGCGCCACCGCGACCAACCATCGATGACGATTTTCCGACAATCCCCGACAATCGCTCTGGCAAGAACTATTTCGACAGCCATCCACACGAACCATACACACCGCGCGGTCAAAGTCCCTCGACAGAGAACGAGGAAAAGCGGCTCATCCTGCCTGTCCGCTATCAGCGACACCCGGAAACACGGACGAGCATGAATAGTTCGGTCGAATGCGAAAGCGGGCGTTGCACAGTCAGACCGGGCGACGAAAAGCCGAACGCAATTTCTCGACTGAGGCATGCGCTGCGCAGCCGGGAAGATGGTCGTTGACGATGCCGACAGACTGCATGAAGGAATAGATGGTCGTCGGGCCGACAAACTTCCAGCCACGCTTCTTGAGGTCCTTGCTCATCGCGTGGCCTTCGGGTGAAGGAGTATACATCGGTCCGGTTTCTTCGCGGTGTTGCGGTTCGTAAGACCAGGCATAAGCCGTCAGCGACCCAAGTTCATCAATCAACTCCGACATCCGCTTCGCGTTGTTGATGGTCGCTTCAATTTTCTTGCGATTGCGAATGATGCCTGCGTTCTTGAGCAACTTCTCGACACTGTGCTGATTAAACCGCGCGACCTGTTCAAAGTCAAACTCCCTGAAGGCGGCTCGGAAGTTGTCCCGCTTGCGAAGGATGGTCAGCCAACTCAGGCCAGACTGAAACCCTTCCAGGCAGATTTTCTCGAATAATCTCTGATCATCGCAGACTGGCACGCCCCACTCGTTGTCGTGATAGGCGATATAGTCGGCATGTTCGCCCGGCCACCAGCAACGGGTTATGCCATCGGCTCCGATGATCAGCTTCTCATCGATCTCCGCCATCAGAAACCCCGGCGGCGTTCGAGGCTGTATCGTTCCAATGCTCCTTCGATAATCGGCAGTGCGAAGTCGGCTGGCTGAAATTCGTCAACCTCCACCGTCAACCCTTCCAGCGTCTTGTAGTCCTGGAAGAATCGCCGCAACATCTGCAGGTGATGGCTGGGCAGTTCGCTGGCATCGGCATACTCATTGTACGCCGGGTCGTGCATGGCGACGGCAAGAATCTTGTGATCCTTCTTACCGTTGTCAACCATCGTCATCAATCCGATCGCCCGCGATTTCACCAGCGTCAATGGTGCCAATGCTTCCTGTGTCAGTACCAGCACATCCAGTGGGTCATCATCCTCGGCAAACGTTTGTGGGATGAAACCGTAGTTTGCCGGATAATGCACAGCCGAATAGAGCACGCGATCCATCTTCAGCAGCCCGGTTGTTTTGTCGAGTTCGTATTTCACATTCGAGCCGGTTGGAATCTCGACGACCGTCATGAATTCGCGGGGCAGGTTTTCGCCGGGAGTCACATCGTGCCAGGCGTGTGTCATTGGTCCGTTCCTTGCTGATCGAAAAGCTTCTGTTTTTTGAGGTATTCGTCTGTTTGTCGCGTGCGAATTGACCATATCTGCACCATCAGCAAAAGACAACGGAATTGATGACCACTCTTTTTGGGCATCGGCCGGCAGAATGTACCCCGCTTCACAGACCGAGCATTATCTTTTGGGCAGAATACGGTCCAATTGGCAGCGAACCATTTGCTGCAACTGTCCCAAATTTGCAAGGAGGTCTATTGATGGCTCGTACGATTCTGCTTCCGGCGTTCCCAATCGTATATAGCATTCTGCTCGTTTTTCAGCCACATGTTGCCGATGCCAGGCCACCGCTGGGGCAGAACTGGTCGGCGGTGAGCCAGGTTTCGATGAACGCGATTTCCCACAAGAACTTTGACAAACTGCTGAAAAAATATGTTGATAAGGATGGGTTTGTGAATTACGGAGCGTGGCAGAAATCGACAACTGACCGCAAGGCATTGCAAGATTACTTGAAGCAATTGAGCCGGGCATCACGAACGAAGTCAGCCACGAAAAATGCGCGGCTGGTATTCTGGATCAATGCCTACAATGCGGTCACCATTGAAGGCATTTTACAGGTCCACCCCACGACGAGCATCCGCAACCATACGGCCAAACTGTTCGGCTATAACATCTGGAAGGATCTGCCTCTGATCGTCGGCCGCGCCCAGTATTCGCTGCACCAGATTGAACACGACATCCTCCGCAAGATGGGCGAACCTCGGATCCACTTCGCTATCGTTTGTGCATCCATCGGCTGTCCCCGTTTGCGGAATGAAGCGTACACAACAGATAAACTGCAAAAGCAATTGGCCGATAACACCCGCGACTTCTTTTCCCGCGTGCAAAACTTCCGGGCAGATCACCGTAATCGGACGATTCATGTCAGCGCGATTCTTGATTGGTTTGGTGATGACTTCGGAGCAACGCAAGCCGTACGATGGACATACCTCTCGCCATATCTGCCCAAATCCGTTCAGACTCTGGCAACCGACAGCCGTACAGTGGTCCGTTTTCTCGATTACAACTGGAATCTGAATGATCAAGCAAAGCGGGCGCGGTGAGATGGAGCCGTTCTCAGTATAAAGTCCCATCTGACTCCTCTGAAATCGTCTGGTTCGATCAGGAGGGAATCAAGCCTCAATACCGTCAGACTGTGTCTCAGTACGAAGAATTCTCACCACCAGTATCGTTCCGCTCGGCGTACACGACATGAATCATTCCAGATTCGTCACCGAGACATCGCTCGGCTGCCACGGTCGAAATTCCCACGAACGCGATTTGATCCTGTCCGTTTTCTTCCCCTTCGGCTGCGACGGACATCCCTGCAGACTCTGAATCACCTCTTCAATCGAATCGGTAAAGACAAATCGCTCGACATCTTTGGGGCTGATTGTCTTCTCCGGCACCATTGTCTGTTCCAAAAAGTCGAACATTTTCCGCCAATAGTCTTTTCCTGCGAAGATGATCGGAAAGTTGACGATCTTTCCCGTTTGAATGAGTGTCGCCGCTTCAAAGGCTTCATCCAACGTGCCAAACCCGCCTGGCATGATCACAAACGCCTGCGAGTACTTGACCAGCATAACCTTGCGGACGAAGAAGTATCGAAAGGTAACCAGCGTATCGATATAGGGATTTGCATTCTGTTCGTGTGGCAGGATGATGTTGCAGCCGATCGAATGACCATTGGCATCTTTGGCCCCGCGATTGGCAGCTTCCATGATTCCCGGCCCGCCTCCGGTCATCACGTTGAAACCTTCCCGCGCGATGGCGGCCCCAATCTGACGAGCCAGTTTGTAGTGCCGATGGTCTTCATCAAAACGAGCCGAACCAAATACCGTTACGCAGGGTCCGAGAAAATGCAGCGCGCGAAAACCGCGAATAAACTCACGCATGATCCGAATGACGCGAAAGAACTCTGCCGTGCGGGAACGGGGCCCTTCCAGCAGATAGCGATCCTCGCGCAGCCCGCCATTCGTGGCTGGTGAGTATTCCGTCGTCGTTTCCAATTCGATCTCTGTTTGATTCATCCCCATGTTCCTGCTGTTGGCGGTATGCTTTGCTGACTATAATTGAAACCTGCTCGCAAGCAGGCTGTCATGCGGGCACGAACATTTGATGCTAATTGATGTACACGAAATAGAAAACGGAACGATGACGGAACAAATCGAAATTGACGGAGTCGTGTTGCATCTCAGTCGGCCGGATCCCACCGAAGGGACGTGGATTGGTCAACAGGAGGTCCTCAAACAATTGCTCGCCTGCTGGGTGGTCGTGGATGAAAAGGACATGCCGCTGACTCCGCGTTTGGTTGGCACACCAGGAATCGGCAAGACGACGTTGGCGATTGCGGGTGCCCGCATGCGTCAGCAGAACCTGTTCATCTATCAATGCACGGCAGATACCCGTCCGGAAGATTTGCTCGTCACGCCGGTGCTGGGTGAAAACGGTTCGATTCATTATCACGCTTCGCCGCTGGTCACCGCCATGATTCAGGGTGGCATTTGTGTGCTCGATGAAGGGAACCGGATGAACGAGAAGTCGTGGGCATCTCTGGCACCATTGCTCGATCATCGGCGTTACGCGGAGTCGGTCGTGGCGGGGATTACGATCCGTGCTCATCAGGATTTCCGCTGTGCCGTTACAATGAACGAGGATGAATCGACCTTTGAGATTCCCGATTACATTTTGAGCCGTTTGCAGCCGACGCTGACGCTGGGGCATCCCAGCCGGAATGACGAACTGGCGATTCTGAAATACCATCTGCCGTTCGCAGACACCGAAATGCTGGAGATCACGGTTGAATTTCTGCAACAGTCGCACGAGTTGAACCTCGACTTCTCCACACGTGACGGCATCAACGTGTTGCGGTATGCGTTGAAGCGGATCTCGCAATCGTCCGACCATCCACTGGGCAAGGATGCCGCGTGGCGGGAAGCGTTATTTAACTGTCTGGGGGAAGACGCGATGGATTTGGAGGCGTTGGCGGAACGGAAGAGTCAAACGCTCGGTGGAGATATCGTGCCGACCGGATTGGGGGACTTTTTCTTTTCACCGAATGACCCGTTGCATCCCGATTATCATCCTGACAATGATGACGAGGAAGAGGATGACGAGTACTGAGTACTGTCGAGCGTTATTTTGCAGGGATGGCTCAGGCGTGTACGCCCCCGTTTTCCTGTTGATTGAAGATCGCCGCGAGAGCGACAGGCAGGTGCTGAATTGTGTCATCCCCGCGCAGGGTGGGAATCCAGGGAATTGAAGAATGGATTCCCACTTTCGTGGGAATGACGTGTTACTGACTCAACTCGATGTCACATTCCGCTTGTGCCTTCGACAGCCAGACGTGCACGTCTGGCCCATCCGATTGGGAGTGACAAATTTTGATGATCGAAGCACTGGATGCCGTCCGTAGTTTCGTGGAACGAGATGTTGGCCTATGACGGTATTCAGCGAATTTCTCAGCATCTCTCCGAAAATTTCGGTCTTGCCGGTCATTCACGGCAGCGGAGATTTTGCGATCGAGGTGCGTCGTGTGATGCTGGCTCACAAGTTCGATTGTCTCGCTGTCCCGTTGCCACCCTCCTTTCAACAGGATGTCGAACGTGCGATCGAATTTCTGCCTGGCATCACCTCGGTCATTCAGGAGGAACCGCGGGAGTTTCCATCGATGGACTGGTCTCCGGAGCGGGAACAGGATGGTTCTGACGAAAACGGGATTCTGGAGGATGACCTGCCCGGCTGCAGCTATGTGCCGATCGATCCCTGCCAACCAGTGATTGCCGCACTCCGCATTGCGATTCAGGAACGGATTCCACGTGCGTTTATCGATTTGGAAACCGAGCGATTTGAGAGTCACACTGTCGCATTGCCCGATCCATACGCATTGAAGCAGGTCTCGATTGAGCGTTTTGCCGCGGCCGTCTTGCCGGCGCTGCCACCACCACGGGAGGGGCAACCAACCGATCGCGTGTTGCGGATGGCCGTGCATTTGCGCGAACTCGAAACCCGATATGATTCGATCCTGCTGGTCTGTTCAATTGTCGACTGGCCCTGGATCAGAAATGCCTGTTTCGATCAAACGACATTTTCGCCGGATGAAACCGATATCGAACCCACGCAACTCTGCACGGTCGACCCGAACACGCTGATCTTCCATCTCGGCGAGTTGCCCTTTATCACAGGGCTGTACGAACGGGCGAGAATGGAACTGGATCAGGACGAGAACCTTTCGATTGATGGTTTGAAGGAGTTATTGCTTTGGTCCCGTGAACATTACGAAAACGAATTGAAGACCCGCGCTCGTAAGATTACACCGCATGATCTTTCCATCTACTTCAAATACGTTCGCAATCTTGCGTTACTTGAACGGCGAATGACGCCGGACTTATACACACTTGTTATTGCGGCTCAGCAAATCGCCGGGGATCAATTCGCGCTTTCACTGGCGGATATGTCCCGACAATATCCATTCGTCGATCGCTTGCCTTTTCCGTTGTTGCGAATGGGAATCGATCAGGCGCGTTTGCCGTCCGGTGACATCGCCCTCATGAAGAACCGGTTGCCCGGGCAGGCGACGAGTTGGCGGAGTTGCGAATTGCGTCCGTTACCCCCCAGTCATATCCGCGAAAAGTGGGCCGTCCGCTGGAACCCTTACCTGCAGTGCAGTTGGCCGGTCGAAGATGTGGCTATAGAACGCTTTCGGACGCACGTCAAAGACACCGCCTTGAACATCATGGGAATGGATCTGGCCCGCAGCGAAAAGTTCACCACCAGCCTGCAGGACGGGCTCGACATCCGCGAGACATTACGCAACTGGCATACGGGTGATTTGTACGTCAGGATTATTCCACCAGCGCGGGGGGATCTCGATTGTGTGATCATGCTGTTCGACTCTCCTGCCGATCCGCGCGATTATCCGTGGCGAATCACCTGGCATGCCGAGCATCAGGATGAATCGACCCTCTCTTTTTTCGCGACTGATCCGCATGAGGAGATCGTCGGTCCGGGAATTGCTCTGGCCCGGTACGGCGGTGCGATGTTTCTGTTTCCGCCCCGTCCCATTGCCGACATCTGGCAGAACCCCGAATTCGATTTCGTCGATACGCTGGAAGAACGGTTGATTGTCGCCAGTTGTGCGCACAGTCGGCAGAAGCATATCGCGTTGTTGTCGCACTCCCCGCCTGGAGTTGGTTGGCGACGGCTGGTAAAACGGTTCAACAAGAAGATCGTCCATATTCCATTAAGCCGCTTCAGCCAACAGATGCTGCAGCAGTTGCGAATGTTCCACGTCCTCAATGGACAACAGGTACGGAGTTACGCGGCCCATTTTATTCGCAAGGCATGAATGGTCTTTTCGGTTTTCGATCACTGTCAGGATGATTCAGGTGTGTCCGCCTGGCCCATTCGGTCTGGAAGAAACAGTCTCTTGCCAGGACACGAATCGCGCAGAGAAAACGACGTTAAAGAGAGGTCGTCCAGATTTGAGGTGTGTTGGTCATATCTCCTGAGCTTGCGTTCTTGAGCAGTTTGCCTTCTGGTGTGACGTCTCTGGCTCGTGGGGGCCGGATATTGCAGGCCGAACAAATGATCTTCGCGGCCACGGGAAAGCGTAAAACGCTTTGGTTACTGCAGTTGTTTCTCATTGATGGTAGGGTAAAATCAGCAATTCCCCTGTTTTTTCACATAGAGCCAGTCTTTTCACCTGGAGACCACCATGTCCGATTCCGTCAAGCCGATTCCTGATGGCTATCATGCCATCACGCCTTACCTCATCACTCAGAATGCGACCGAGGCGATCGAGTTCTACAAGACTGTTTTTGGAGCGACACAGGTTGAGTTGCTTCCCCGACCGGATGGTGGCGTTGCTCACGCGGAACTTCGCATTGGTGATTCGATCATTATGCTGGCGGATGAGATGCCCGAGATGGGGTATCTCGGTCCCAGGTCAATCGGTGGTTCACCCGTGCATTTGATGATCTATACCGAAGACTGCGATGCGATGTTTGCCAGAGCGGTCGAAGCGGGAGCAACGGTCAAGCGGGATTTGCAGGACCAGTTTTACGGCGACCGCGCGGGCTCGCTGACCGATCCATTCGGACATGACTGGACGATTGCCACACATGTGGAAGACGTTGATCCTGAGGAATTGCAGAAACGATTCCAGGAGATGATGCAGGAATAACCGGCAGTGAAAAGAGGGGTGTTCAAGTCGCGACTTCATGATTCCAGTTCGTAACCCGCTTCGCGCCATTTCCGAATCCCGCCATCCATCGAGATGACATTCCTGTAACCCATTTGCTGCAGATTGTACGCTGCCAGAGCCGAGCGAAAACCACCGCCACAATACAGCACAATCGGCGTGTCGATTTCGGGAATCGTTTTCTCAATATCGCGCTCAATCACTCCTTTGCCGAGATGGATGGCATCGGGGATGTGTGACGCGGAGAATTCCGATTCCTCGCGTACGTCAACCAGCGTAAAGTCTTCACCTGCATCGAGACGTTTTCTGACGTCTTCGATCGTGCACTCGTTGATCTGCGGTCGGATGTCATCAACGATTTTTAGAAATCGTGGTGCGTGATTCCTGGCCATGATGTTGTCTTCAGAATTCGGATTTCGCGCGTTGTAATTTGCTCAACCTGGTACGAACCTGGATAATGACTTCGCCATGCAGGTTGCGGATCTGCATTCGCAGGGTCGGATCATCTTCGGACCAGTCAATGAGAATCATACCGAAATTTTCGTCAAAATACTTGTTACCGAGCCGGTGTGGATTCAGTTCGTTGTTCCATTTGTTGGGCTGATTGAGCGAACTGGAAGTGACGTCATAGAGCGGATAGTCCACCTGGTTTTTCAGGCAGGAAACCTCGGCAGAGTGCCTGTCGCCACTGATGAAGACCACTCCTTTTGTGCCTGTCTTTTTGATGAGTTGGAACAGCCGATCGCGTTCAAGCGGAAAATTGCCCCACTTCTCCCAGCCATGTTTGTTGGAGATGATCTGAATGCTGGAGGCAATGATGCGCAACTCGGCCGGTTGCTTGAGTTGATTTTCCAGCCATTGCCACTGGGTTTCCCCCAGCAGTGTCTTTTGGGGATCATCATCTGCCATGTACGGTCCGCGACGACCTTCACCCAATTCTGTTTTGTCGCTCCGCAACTTCAACGGACTGCGAAAGAATCGTGTATCCAGCAGGATGATCTGGACCCTTTTCCCCGGTGGTCCATGAATGGAGGCGGCGTAAATGCCATCCGTTTGTCGTCGCACCGAATCAGCCGGCTCATCGAAGAAATCCAGAAAAAGCTGCTGCGATTCCCGTTTTTTCGGGTACTCTGCACCGGCATCGTTCTCCCCATAATCGTGGTCGTCCCACGTCGCGAGAATGGGACAGGTGTTTTTGAGTGATTGATAGCCGGCATCGGTCCCAAGTTTGTCCCAGGTCGTCTTCAATTTCCGCATGTCGCGTGTGTCGCCATAAATGTTGTCGCCAATGAACAGAAATATGTCGGGTTTCTGTTTAACGATGCTCTTCCAGATTGGCTGTGGTTTGGTCTGTTTGGCACACGATCCAAAAGCAATTCTTGATAGCGGCTGTTCCGCACTTACCGATTTCAGACTGAAGTTCAGCAAAATCCCGGTCACGACGAATCTGATCAGCATCAGGATCTGACGCCGGGAGAATTGTCGGCAGCGGAACAGTGAGTTGGAAACGACCATATTGCACTCCCCAATTGGCAGATTGTCGGCAGACTTCGGATCACACGTGACGATTCAGAAATGCTTGAATTTCGGCATTGACCACGGCTGGCTGTTCCAGTGGAGCCATGTGACCAGCCTGAGCGACTTCCAGAAGTTCGGCATTTGGCACGGCAGACGCCATCGAGCGCATCTCTTCGATGGTCGAAATCAAATCTTCTTCGCCCACCACAAAGAGTGTCGGCAGATCGATTTCCGGCAGCAGGTCGGTCATATCAGGTCGTTCCGCCATCCCCATCAATGCGGCGGCGACACCTTCGGGATCACTGGTCAGCATCACGTTGCGAATGGTCTCAACAATCTCCGGTTGATCTGTTCGCGTCTGGGACGCAAACAGCTTCGGCAGCATTGTTTTAATGGCCTGCTGCATTCCTTCACTCAAAACGTTCGCCGCCATTTTGTGCCGATTTGAAAGCACAATCGCATCGTCCGCCGCCGTCCTGGTATCACACAGAATGAGCGAATGCAGCCGATCCCGGTGATTCCTGATGAACTGCCAGCCGATGTATCCCCCCATCGACAGTCCACAGTAGGTCACCCGCTCTTCAATTTCCAGCGCGTCCAGCAGCATCGCCAGATCATCGGCATACTCTTCCATTGTCACTTTGCCTGGTGTGACAATGCTCTTGCCGCAGCCACGCAGGTCCGGCACGATGACACGGAAATTCCGTTGCAGATTTTCGATCTGCGGCTGCCACATGGCATGGCTGAGCGGAAATCCATGTACGAGCAGCAGGGGGTGTCCCTCCCCGGCGACTTTGACGAAAAACGGCTCTCCATTGATGGTAATTTTCAGCACACTCTATCCTGTTCCGCGTCAGTATCTCGTTGTGGTTGGATTCCAATCCCGCTGGAATGCGGTATCGTAACGCAAACTGGCTGACGATTCAGTTTCCGCCACGTGAATTTTGCGGAAAGGCGAAATGATGGTGTACCAGCGCACTCTTCAATGTGAGACAACCGGCAACGGGGATATGCACGATCTCACCTCAGAAGTTCGGCAAATTGTCGAGGAATCGGGCATTCAATGTGGGTTGGTGAATGTCTTCAACGTCGGAAGCACTGGAGCGATTGGAGCGATCGAATTTGAACAGGGACTGCAGCAGGATCTTCCAGAAATGCTGAATCGATTGATGCCTCCCAGTCGTGAATACGGCCACGAACAGACCTGGCACGATGGCAATGGGCACTCGCACCTGCAGGCGACAACGCTTGGCCCGAGCCTGACGGTTCCCATCGCCGAGGGGAAAATACAACTGGGAACCTGGCAGCAGATCTTCCATTTGGAATGCGACAACAAACCGCGTCGGCGGAAAGTCACTGTCACTGTTTACGGCGAATGATAGCGAAAGCAACGACACGACGCTTGATTTTCTGAAATCAAGTCACTTAAACAGAGAAGTGCTGCTACCTTTTCCGTCATCTTCGGGAGTAATCGCCAACATGGATACGCTGCTTGACCGGTTTCTGCGTTATGTCCGTATCGATACGACATCCGATGAACATAGTGACTCGACTCCCAGCTCGGCGAAACAACTCGATCTCAGCCGATTGCTGAAGGAAGAGTGCGAGACGCTCGGATTGCAGGAGATCGAATTGAACGACAAGGGGGTTTTGACCGCGTTGTTGCCGGGCAATACAGAACAGCCCGCACCGACAATCGTGTTGGTCGCACATGTCGACACAACAGCGGAGTTCAGCGGAACGAACGTGAATCCGGTCGTGCATGAAAACTATGCTGGGGACGACATCACGTTGCCGGGTGATACCAGCCGTGTGATTCGGATTGATGAGAACCCGGAACTGAAACGCCTGCATGGCGGGACGATCATTACGACCGACGGTACCACTTTACTCGGTGCGGATGACAAGTCGGGCGTGGCTGTGATCATGTCGGCGGTTGCTCATTTGATCGATAACCCGAAAATCACACATTGCCCCTTGCGGCTTTGTTTCACCTGTGATGAAGAGATCGGGCGAGGTGTTCAATCGGTGGAGATCGACAAACTCAATGCCGTTTGTGCATATACGCTCGACAGCGAAGGGGTTGGTCGCATTGATACCGAAACCTTTTCCGCCGACCTCGCGGTTGTCACGGTTGAAGGCGTGAATACTCACCCGTCGATTGGCAAGGGGGTGATAGTCAATGCGATTCGTATTCTCGCGAACTTCCTTTCCGACCTTCCGATCGAAACACTCTCTCCAGAAGCGACCGATGGCAGAGAGGGGTTTTTGCATCCCTATCAGATTGAAGGAGGTGTTGCCGAGGCGACAGCCCGGATACTGTTACGTGACTTTGACACAGTTGCGTTGGGGAATTATGAGCGATTACTGGAAGAGATTGCGGCTGTCCACCGCAGGAAACATCCCAAAGCCAGGATCCGTGTGGAAATCATCGATCAATACCGTAATATGGCGGATGGCCTCAAACTGGAACCGCGCGCTGTTTCAAAGGCGATCGAGGCGACCAGCCTGGCCGAACTGGAACCGCGAATGTGCATCATTCGGGGTGGAACTGACGGTTCATTATTGACCGAACGCGGCCTGCCAACACCCAATCTTTCGTCCGGACAGCATAACCCGCATTCTCCGCTGGAGTGGACGAGCGTAGAGGAAATGGAGGCGGCCGTCAAAGTGGTGGTGGAACTGGCTCATCTCTGGGGGCAGGAAAAAGTTTGAGTTGCAGGCCAATTCCGGTTCAAAAATTGAAACTGAAGATGGCCTTCACTGGTAACCGTACCTGTCTGGTGCGACCTCCCTCTATGCGCGTCAACAGAAAACGCGTATTTTGGAGTGTCGATATCAACTCAAACGGAACCCGGTTTTTATGCAAATGTCTCAATCGCACATCCATTCGATTTCTCTCTTCGGCATGATGACTCTTTGCGTCATTTTTTTCAGTGGTTGCGGATGTTCGGAATCCAGTGATGTCAACGAATCGCCCGCCGTGACGACAAATTCAGGAACAGCTGCGAATTCGACGCCATCCAACTCCAAAGATGCAAATCAAACGGAGAAGGGAGACAACGCAACTCCCGATGCAACGACACTCTCAGATGGCGAACAGATAACAGCCGATCCCTCTCAAGCCGAGATTGACGCGAAATATCGCGAGCAGATCGTCGGTGATTGGAAGGGATACCGGGATGGCTGGCGAATGTTGACCGTGCGAGACGATGGAACCGCCACGATGGATGTTTCGATCGAAGGGCTTTCGCGGTTCGTGTTTGGCGATAAGATCGTCTTCGAGATCGAGTGGGAGATCAAAGATGGCGATCTGGTTTTTGAAACGACCGGAGGATCTCCTCAATGGGCCGTCGATAAGGTCACGCTGATTTATGGCAAATCGCGCGTACAGCCGATCCTCAAATTGACCGAAACCGAAATGTCCCTCAAAGATGCCGATGAGGGAGACCCGGACCACGAATACGAGCGGGTCGTCAAAGAGTCGAACGAGATCCGTTCCGCACCTGCCGATGGTCAGTTAAATGCTGCCGAATAAGGCCTCTCCGGTGCGAATTGGCAAAGAATCGGGCCGGGGGACTTTCGGTCATCGTCAGAGTCGATAAACTGGTAGAGCCAGTTTCAAAATCGGTTGGTGGCTCGTTTCCGCGTTGGAATGAAAATGCGGGCATGTTGCACGCTGAGGTTATGAAACGACTTGAGCAGTTTACTTTTTCGTGTGACGCTTTTCGCTCGTGGGAATCTACGACTGTAGACCAAACGACGTCCGTCGCGCCACGAAGGAGTGTAATACGCTCTTGCAGTTCGCAGTTTTCGACATTCAGCTTCGGGAGTCTTGCATTGGTGTCGGTACAGGAACAGAATTCGGTTCAGACAATTTGGGATCAACTGGCAGATTGCGTCCTCAACGGCGATGTGATTTCGCGCGACGATGCGTTGGCCATTCTCCAGTCTGGTGATGACGAATTGCTGTCGTTACTCGCCGCGACATTTCGCGTTCGCCAGAAACACTTTGGCAACAAGGTTCATCTTTACTTTCTGAAAAATGCCAAAAGCGGCCTTTGTCCGGAAGATTGTGGCTATTGCTCGCAGTCAGCCGTCTCCGAAGCGCCGATCGAAAAATATGCTCTTCTCAATGAAGAGAAGTTGATGGAGGGAGCTGCAAAAGCGGCCGAACAGCAATCACGCACTTACTGCATCGTTACCAGCGGTCGTGGTCCAAGTGAGCGAGACGTCAATCATATTGCCAGCGTGGTTCAAAAGATCAAATCAGAATACGGCTTGCATATCTGCTGCTGCATGGGATTGCTGTCACCGGAGCAGGCCACCACATTGAAAGAAGCCGGTGTTGACCGCATCAACCATAATTTGAATACCAGCCGCCGATTCTACGACAGTATTTGCAGTACCCATTCCTTCGAGGAACGTCTGGAGACATTGCGTGTCGCGCGGAACGCTGGCTTGGAACTTTGCTCCGGTTTGATCATCGGCATGGGTGAGGAACAAAACGATGTGGTCGATGTCGCATTTGAGTTGAACGGCGTCGGCGTCGAATCGATCCCGGTCAATTTCCTGAATTCCATTCCCGGCACGCCGCTGGAAGATGTGCAACGTTTGAATCCGCGTGACTGTCTGCGGGCACTTTGCCTGTTCCGGTTGATCAATCCGAGAACGGAGATCCGCATTGCCGGTGGACGTGAAGTGCAACTGCGATCGCTGCAACCGCTTGGTCTGTACGCGGCCAACTCCATGTTTGTCAGCGATTACCTGACGACCAAAGGGCAACAGCCGGAAGATGATTTTCGCATGGTCGAGGATCTTGGCTTTGAACTGGAAGTTCATCACACTTGTGAGGATTGACCTCACACTCCTCACGGAATACGAGCAGGGATTGGGAAAATGACAACAACCACACCGATCAGGATCCAACGGAAAGACCTTAAAGCAGGTGACGTGTTGTGTGAATACTGTACCGCCCGCTGCTGCCGGTATTTCGCCTTTCCGATCGACAAACCGAAAACGTGGGAAGATTATGACCACTTGCGCTGGTACATGTTGCATGGTACGGTTTCGGTGTTTGTGGAAGACGATACCTGGTACCTGATGGTCTTTGCAGACTGCAAACATATCCGCGACGATTACAAGTGTGGCATCTACGAGACTCGCCCGCAGATTTGCCGTAGTTATACTACGGACGAATGCGAGTACGACAACGATGGCTGTTACGACAAATTGTTTGAGTCGCCCGAACAGATTTGGGAATACGCCCAGGCTGTTCTGCCGCCGAAGAAAAAGAAACACCTGGCGAACCAGCCGACCGTGTTGCCTGTCCTCAGTAGTGTCTGATTGGTCCGCCATCCCCTGTTAGCGTCGCGCAACCACACCGCTTGACCATGAAAAAGAAACTGATCAAACCCCGCACGCTAAAGGGCTTTCGGGATTATCTTCCCAACCGGATGATCGTCCGTGAGAGACTGATCGACACCGCTCGCGAGGTGTACCGCAGTTTTGGTTTTGCTCCCATCGACACTCCCGCGATGGAATACAGCGAAATCCTGCTCGGGAATGGAAGCGACGAAACCGACAAGCAGATGTTTCGCTTTGAGGATAACGGCAAGCGGGATGTCTCGCTTCGGTTTGATCTGACGATTCCTTTCGCCCGGTTCGCGGCAGAACATCTCAACGAAGTTGGCACACCATTCAAGCGGTATCACGTGGGACCGGTCTGGCGAGCCGAAAAACCACAGGCTGGACGTTACCGGGAATTCGTGCAGTGCGACTTCGACACGATTGGGACAGTATCCAACGCGGCCGACATCGAAACGCTGTTCGTCATTCACGATCTGTTCGTTGAACTCGGTTTCTCCAACTTCACCATTCGCGTCAACAATCGCAAGGTTCTCAACGGGCTGCTCGACAGCCTCAATCTGCGCGACAGGTCGACCGAGATTCTGCGCTCACTCGACAAGCTGACAAAGATCCAGGCAGCGGGTGTGAAGAAGGAACTGACCGAATCGGTCGGATTGTCCGATAACCAGGCCGAGAAAATTTTGTCGCTCATCTCGGCTGAGGGAACGACGGACGAAATCCTGACCCAACTTGATGGATTACTGACAGAATCCGACGAAGGTGCTCAAGGTGTGACCGATTTGCGGGAACTCTTTGCGACTTGTGAGGTCTCCGGTATCCCCACCGAACGGGTTGAATTGGATGTTTCCATCGCAAGAGGCCTCAATTACTACACCGGCACAATTTACGAAACGTTCCTGAACGATCTGCCCGGTATTGGCAGTGTTTGCTCCGGCGGGCGGTACGATAATCTTGCGAGCCTGTTCACCAGTCAGGCGTTGCCCGGTGTCGGCGCGAGTTTGGGATTGGACCGATTGCTGGCCGCCATGGATGAGCTGGAACTGCTACCGTCGCAATCGACGACGGCCGTTGTACTCGTTACCTGCTTTGACCGCAATCACCAGGCCGACTATCTCCGCATCGCCCGGCAACTTCGTGCCGCAGGATTGCCGACTGAGGTCTTTCCTGATGCGAAGAATCTGGGCAAGCAGCTTGGTTACGCCAGCAACAAGGGGTTTCGAGTTGCACTCATCGCAGGTGACAACGAGTTTGAATCGGGAAGCTGGCAGATCAAGGATCTGGCCAAAGGAGAACAACAGACCGTTTCCGAATATGAACTGATTTGTCAGGTCAGGGAATTGCTCGAAGAGTGATTCCATGGAAGGAAAGTTTCTCGTTGTCGGGCTTGTTCAGTAAACGCGGTTTTGCTTTCTTGCCTTTCGATCTTTTCGCGTATCTGGTGTTTTTCCTGATGGTTCTCGCCGGACGGTTTGCATCATTCCCGCAGAAAGATAAACGCGAACCACATCAGACCCGAAACTACGAACGTCACGACAACTCCGACAATGACGCAGACCGTCAGGTTCACGTTCCCGAAGTAGTACATTGCCGCCCCGACACCAAATCCAATGACGGCACAGATCAGAAGTCGGGTGATGATGACGATATCGAAGATCGTCATGGCAAAAAATGTCAGCACCTTGCTGATCGGGTCCATTTTGTGCGGATGCGGTTGTTGACCGCCAATATCATTCCGCAGGGCACCACATTTCGGGCATTGCGAACCATTGATCGGCAGAGGCGCATCACATTCAGAGCAACGGTTCATGTGGTCTTCGTTCCTGCCTGGTTAGAGCCGTTTCCCTTTTCGTGTGACAGTTCTCATTCTGGTATCCTCCAACATACCAACAATGGCATGCGTTCGCGATTCCGAATCGCCTGATTGAATTGTTCTCTGTCTCGTATGGTTAAGAATTAACAAAATCCGTGCCAGAAGCGGCTTAGCGGTTGCACTAAACGGAATTTCACTGCAGGATAAAATGAACGATTTGGATGTTGGGTGGTCCGGTTGTTCGTAACGCTCTGATTCGAAATCGGGCCAGACAATTTTTGCACCTCGCAACATGGAGAATTTCCTATGAAACGCCTCGTGACAACGACACTGGCAACTGCCCTGCTCGCAACCATCACTTTGACGACTGCTCCGTATGCTGAAGCTCAAAAAAAAGCTGTGGAATCTTCGAGCGAAACCGTGTTCAAACCACGTCTGCCTTTTGGCTACGGCAAGTTAGGTGTTAACGCTAAGCAACGAGCCAATATCTATACAATTCAGAAACGATATCATCCTCAATTGGAAGATCTCAGAAAACAACTGGAAGAACTCGAAGCCAAACGTGACAAGGAAATCGAGGACATTCTGACAGCCGATCAAAAAGCAAAACTCAAAAAATATCACGAAAGCAAAAAGAAGGACTGAATTCCGTTACGCGATTTTGGGATGAAACAAGACAGATAGCAGCATCGTTGCAGCGCAGCACGGATGCTGCGTCGTGGAACAGAGTTGTTTCAGCGAATCTGAAACTCGATCAGTACCGGGCGATGATCCGAACCAACGTCGTCCAGCAAGCGTCGTTCATGGACTGCGATCCCTTCACTCACCAGCACATGATCGATCGGCAGCCGGATTAGACCGGTGTTGCCACCGTACCAGCTCGGCTGAATACCAATCCCCTGTCGACTGTCCATCAGGCCGCTTTGTTTCAGCAAGTCACGAAAATGGGGTGACCAGCCGGTGACGTTCAAATCGCCCATCAATACCGTTGGACCCACTTTCGATTTCGCAATCTCCGCCAGCTGAGCCAGTTGCCTGTTCCTCTGGCGGGAGGCATTTGCTCCAAAGGGCGGCGCTGTATGAGCCGCGATTACAGTGAATGTTTTGTCGTTCGAATCAGTTTCATCTACCTGGAGTTGGGCCATAATTGCCGGCACGCCGTTCAGGTCGATCGTCTCGCTCCGCACTATGGGCAGCCGGCTGTAAATCGCGATGCCGAAGTTGTCATCACGCGGAATCAGAATTCGATGTGGATAATCCTCGTGCAGCGGTTGCAGGGCATTCGACCAGTTATTGTTCATTTCCAGAACGGCGATGAAATCGGCATCAGATTCCTGAATCACCTTGAGAAAGTGATCGTACTGGTCGTTCGCTGACAAAACATTGACAACGATGCCACGATAGGTCGTCTGTGCGTCTGATGGATCTGTCTTGTTTCCTCCGAAATAGATCGGCAGCACCAGCCAGAAGTTGACCAGCAGGCAGACCGTTGGCAATGCGGCTTTGTTTTTGCGTTTTGCCCAAAGTGCAATCGTCAACGGCATCAGACCAATGATGTAAAAGACCGGGCCATGTGTAAAAAGATCGAACAGCCACCAGGCACGCGCGAACAACGCCAGCAGTGTGGGAACGCAAACCAGTAACGCCAGAATCGTGATGATGCGCCAGAGATGTTTCATGGTGAACGAGTTGTAATTCGATCACCACGCATAAGAGAAGCCCGGCTGGAGAAAAAAACGGCTTCCGTGCCAAATGAGCCTTCCCTGGTACTTTCAGCTTGATCAGCGACGGAAGAAGGGGGGCTGAGTGATGCAGCGCGTTTTTTCTGCGACAACCGGGCTCCACGGGGAATATCAACCCGAACATCGACGTGGGATTTCATTGCAAGAGAACGGCATTGCGACAGGAATTTATCCGACCATGAATTAGTCGGACAGTTCGCGGAAGAGTGTGTTGAAGTCTGGCATGTCCTGATGCAGCTTTTCAATCCAGGCATTCGGATTCCAGATTTCCACGCAGACCACCGCTCCAACGAGCATCAATTCCTGATTCGGCTCAACGTCAAGAAATTGCCGGTACCCTTCGGGAATCAGCACACGGGAGCGATTCGCCAGTTTGATCGTCCGCTGCCGTGTCGACAGCAAACGTCCGAGCCGTTGGACTTCGTTCCATTTGTGCTCCATCCTCCCGGCCTGAATCTTCTGTTGGATGATACTGACGCCTGCGTTCAACCGCTGCTGCCACGTGGCCGCACCCCAGAGGGACAAGCATCCGTACTGTTCCTTGACGAGAATCGACTCGCCCGCTTCATCCGTTACCGATTCCGCAAAGTCCGGTGGCAAAGAAACACGAAATCGCTCATCGAGCGTTCGCTTGTGTTCACCGCAGATGAAGAGATCGGAAGACATGAAAACAACCCGGCAATCAGAGTCGACAGGGAACCGGCGAAATGCGATACCCAGACACGGAACACATGACATCCGGATGCGAATACCGTGCAGAACTTCATGCGGGGCAATCTCATCCGGGAACAGACCTGTCAGAAAGGGCTATTCTATTGGGTGAAAAACCCACTTTCAATAGTTTTCAAAGAGCAGTTTGGGACAGATTCCCAACCCTGTTGCTCAACCTTACCCAAGTCGGCCCAGCTTCGCAAATGAAAAGCGGCTAATTATTCTGAATTTATGGAATCTGCCGTGCGGCGGGAACAAATCGGGGTCCGCTTATTGTTTATGGGCCTCTCTTTTGAGATGACGATCGAGGTAACTGCGAGACAAATCATTCGACGATAAGTCGTAAGAAATTTGTGAGAGTGTGGATTCGACTGGATTTGCTCGATCCACTTTACATGCCAGATTCCAGACCAGAGGGAAACCAGTATGCTGAATCAGCAGACCACCCGCCGGGACACACTCAAAACCACAGCCGCGATTGCTGTGAGTGGACTGTCAAGTCAGAATCTGGTTGCCTTTGCTGATGGCGATGACAAGCGAGCTGCCGGTGCATACAGGAAGTACCCCAATGCCAAAAAGTACCGCGACTACCGCAAGATGTTTGATGACCTTGGTACTCAACTCGATGTGGTCATCATCAGCACGCCGGACCATATGTATTTTCATCCCGCTTACGCTGCGTGGCAAAGCGACTTTTCCTTGTTCACTCGCGCAATCGCCTGACCTGCTCTTCCGGCAAATTGCTGAAGAATTCAATCTCGTTCTTCTTGATCTTGCGGACAGTCTGATAGCCGGGTGAATAACCGGTCGGCTGCAGTCCAAAGGGCGAAAACGTGCCGAGGATCGCGTCGGCTCTTCGCTTGAGATAGCCGATCATCACCGGCTGAGAGAAGTCGTGTTGCCCCAGCAGGTGGATTGCTGAGAAAAGTTGTGATAGAGAGACATTGAAAAAAGGCGGATCGCAGAGAATCAGACCGAACTTCTGCCCCAGCCATTTTGGATTATAGAGATCCCAGTGTCGAAACCCCGGCAGGTCGGCGAATCGGTTATCAATGTCGAGAATGGACACGTCGATACCCATCTCCGTCAGCCGGAGGCCAATCATCGGTGCACAAATCACGCAGGGGGAATCGAACGTTGCCACGAAATCTGCAAGTTGTTCGATTGTCGGCTCGTCAAAAAAGTACTGTTCATTCTCGTGGAGTTCGTGCATTGCTCTTCGCCTGAATTTCACAACGCGATGATAGCCATAGTAAAACGACCGATCCAAAGACGACAGGCTCGCACAGGGAGAGAAAGAGATTACGACGAGTTTTTTTTCGCATGTCTGGCTTGTTTCGCGGTCGTCTTGCTTCAATTGAAAAGGACGACACAAGCTGCATCATCAATTGGGTTCTGATCACGGATTCGTGGCAGTACGCAGACGACTCTGCGATCGATTCAAAGCTTTTGGATTATTACCCGGTGATAGCAACTATTGAGCAATGCTCGAATACAGTCCGACAGACTTTCATCTGCGGCGGCTTGAGCCTTATTTGGAACTGTAGTTTCCTTATTCTGATCGTCATCCTGGCAGCAGTTTACCTTTTCATGTGACGGTTTTCGCTCGTGGGAGCCTATATTTACAGGCTAAACGGCGCACATCGCGCCACAAAAGAGCGTAATACGCTCTAACTCCAGGTTAATCCACCGGCTCTGCCGGTAGTTCTGACTGTGGCTTACAATAGAGTTGTAATGCCGGATGACACGCTCAAAATCCCGCGGTCATTTCGTCATCGCTGGCGATTGCCTTGTCGATCGTATTGGCCATCTTGATCGCCACCTTGATCGATTTCCTCATCATCTCATTTTCGTTTTCGTCGGTTACCCTGCCCGACGTGATATACCCGGCGAAAATCGTCGCTGCTGCTCGAAAGACAGCCATCTCACTCGGCTGCAAAGACATGTAGAACTGCTCTTTCTCATTGGTCATCGCGAACTCCGTTTTCCTCTTCGGGAATGATGTCTCCATTGGGACCGATTTCTTCGGCATCTGGCGAGTCGCCCTTATCCGACCAGACCAGCATCAGAAATGCAATGTAATCATTCAGCGCATGGGCCAGAATGGGAATCAACAGACTTCGTTCGCCCATCATGTCGAGACTCCAGCCGAGGTACATCCCGACTGCCATCGCCAAAAAACCGTAAGTCGCGGTCACAAAGTGGCATAATCCGAAAATCAGGTTGCTGACCAGTAATGCCCAGAATGGAGGAATGCCTTTTTCAAGCCATGGCTGCAATACGCCACGAAACAGCAATTCTTCCGCCAGCCCTGCAAAAACGGCGATGACAATCAGGTCATACCAGTGGCACAATTTGAGCACCGGGCGGAATGTTTCGTTCAAAAAGTCTTGAATTAGTCGCACCGGGCCGATGGGAAAGAGCGACATCAATACCACCCCCACGCAGAGTGGCAACGCCGCGATGAAGCCCCAGAAGAAATCGCTGGCTCGAAACTGCAGATGCTCAAGTGGCGAGATGCCCCCGACGAAACCCATACCGAAGGTGAGTGGAATCAAGCCTCCCTCAACAAGGAAGACAATCTTCAGAAGCTGTTCGCGGGTTTCCAGTTTCCACATGCCGAAGAGATCTCCGAATGATGCCATTCCGCATTTGTGCAGTGTTGCCTGTTGTCGTGTGCATGATGTCGATTTAGGATAGCGTATGAAAGGTCGGAACATCACTTCTTACGCGAAATGGCGGAGCGATTATGATTGAGCTGAAACACATCTTGTTGCCCACCGACTTCAGCGAGTATTCGCAGGTCGCTCAGAACTATGCCATCGAGCTGGCGGAAAAATTCGGAGCAGAAATCCATTTGCTGCATGTAGTACAGGATCTCGTCGCGATGGTCCCGGAACCGGGACTGGCTTTTCCCGCGCCGGGGGAGTACATGCGGGAATTGCAGGAGAGTGCCAGGAAAGGTCTGCAGGAACTACTCTCTGCGGAATCGATTGCCGGCAAAACGCACATTGCAGGCATCGTGCGGGAAGTTCGTCAGGGGCCACCTTTTCTGGAGATCATTCGGTACGCCAAAGATGCAAACATCGACCTGATTGTGCTGGGGACACATGGTCGTTCGGCGTTGGCACACATCCTGATGGGAAGTGTTGCGGAGAAGGTGGTCCGGAAATCTCCGTGTCCGGTGTTGACAGTCCGACCGGATGAACACCAATTCGCGCATCCTTGAGCGTATTATGCTCTTCTGTGCCGCGATGAACGTCGATTGGCCACAAATATAGGCCCCACGAGCCAGGGACATCACACCAGAAGGTAATGCTCTTGATCGGCACATTCATCGTAAACGTCAGAATCAGATAATTCACTGTTAACAGAGTATTGGTGATGACCCGTGTTCCGCGCATGACTGCCACACGGTTTGGGTAAATTACCGAGGCTTTTCCGATTGACTGCTTCAAACGATCAAAGCACGTCGATGACAGGAATGGAATGCGATGTCGTGAGATTGGCGAGACGTCTCCCCCTCCCAGCGTCCTGTCGGTTTGCGATGTAAGTGCTCCATTCGACGAGTTGGTGACAGCCGAGAGTTTGCAACGCGGAATGACACGCCTGAAAACCAACGCAATTTGAGAATCCACCTCGTCGCTAAGAATCCCGAATCGCCGTAGTCGTTCTTCCCCCTCCGAACGGTTACGGCGATTCTTTTTTTGCGTGGCAGTCCACAAGCGAGTGAACTCCAAACACACTTTCTGTTCCGGGAGGAGGAAGATGCCTGTTCTACTGCCGTGGTAAAGCTGGGGATTTTTTTGTCGGCACAGAACGAGATCGGTACATTCTGTCTGGCGACAGGAGCGGATTCCAGAAGCTCTATTGAAAGCCACATTGAGCTGTGGCAGTCCTTACACTGCTGTTCCAGTTGCAAGTCAGCACAGATAGAAGTCCGTCGGACTAGAGCGTATTACGCTCTCTTGTGGCGCGATGCACGTCTTTTGATCTGCAAATCTCCCACGAGCGAAAACCGTCACACGAAAAGGGAAACGGCTCTATTCGGGATGGCTCAGCGATTCTTGTATTGCTGGCTCGCCTTTTTGAGGAATTCTCGTTCCTTGTCAGTCAGACTCGCTTCGCCTTGCTCCTGAATTTTCGCGAGCAACGCGTCGACCCGCTCATCCAGTTCCTCTTTGGACGGTTCATAGATGCGGATGGAAGGTTTCACCCTCGGCCGACGGATTCTGGGCATCTTCATTCCACCAGATAAAGGAGAAAGCCGCCACTGAAATTTCCAGTAGAGAAAGCCGAACAGTAAACCGCCCAGGTGTGCTGCGTGCGCGATTCCGGAGGTCATCTTCACACCGCTGAATGCCTGCACGACAGGATAGAGGTCGAAAAAGACATACCCCAAAACAACCCAGCGAATTTCCACCGGGATGACGAAGAAGAGCAGGATTTTCTGCCTGGGATAATGCATGGCGAAGAGCATCGTCACGCCCATCACGGCGCCGGAAGCACCAATCATGTGATGGAGTTCCTTAAGCGCAAAACCAATGCCAAGAAACGCCAGGCTCGCGGCAATGGCCGCTGTCAAATAAAATGCCAAAAACTCGCGGGAACCGTATTGTATTTCGAGTACACGCCCGAACCAATACAGAAACAACATGTTGAACAGAATGTGGATCAGGTTGCTGGGATCGTGGCAGAAGGCGGAGGTCACGATTCGCCAGACCTGAAATTGCTCAATCATCTTCACGGCGTCGAGCTTGAGCCAATCGGTGACGTTGAATTGCGGGCTCTGTTGGGTGAAGACCTGCAGCACGAAGACGCCGATGTTGGCAATCAGCAGCCATTTGACAGTCGGTGTGGCGGACTGCCCACCATAATGGGGACCACCGCCGCCGTAGGAATCTCTAAGATATTCGCGGTTTTCGAGTCCCATCGGAAGCAACTTCAAAAGCGATTGACGGCAGGCTGGAGTTTACGATTCTGTCTGGCTCGTTTGTCACGCACCTGATTCTCAGTGTGGCGATTCGGTGCTGATTTGCACGCGTCCCTAATTATTGAGACGGATCTGATCTGGACAAGAGGAAAAGCGAATGAGCAAGGTCTCACGACGGAAAACCGAAAAGTATCCGAATGGCAACTCTACTCCTCATCCGGTTGTGAAACGGTCTGTTTGTAACCGGGCAGGCTGTGGGTCAGACGCAGGTTTTCGCGAATCAATGTCTGCTCCTGCCGGTAAGCATCGTGAATTTCGCGGCGTAAACGGTCCACTTCCGCCAATTCCACATTGCGTAAAACCTCCTCCTGCAGGATTTCATTGACCAGTCCGATACTGCCTTCCGGAGCAAACTGTCCCCCCAGCAATTCCCCCCGACGATAGTTCAAATGTTCCTGTGCTTTCGTGACTGCTTCAACCTGCCGCTGCAGGACCTTTTCCTGCCATTGTTTCTTTTCCGTCTGTGTGAGAATGGCGTGGTACAAATCGGGAATGTTGGTCTGCAGGGCGGCTGGCACATGACTGCGCACACGCCACTTTCCCAGGTTCGGCTGCCAGGTCAGTTCCTCCCCCTGCAACAATCTCCAGGAAGCGACCGCCTCGGCATCATTTTCCCGCAGTTGGAGAATATCGAATTCGCCCGCATAAGATGTCGTGCCATCAATCTTTTTCGGGAAGAGAAACAGCTTGCCTTCGTTCTTCTTGTTTTGTGCCGTCGAAGGTTTGACACCTTGTGTCGAACCGACGCGAATCGCCACCGCTCCGCCAGACGTGGGAGCGCCATCCACGTCGTCCCAATACGGACCCCACTTCAGCATGGTCCGGTTTTTTCGCGCCAGCAGATCGCGCAGTTCTTTTTTCGTGGCATCGATTTGCGGGATCAGTTCTTCGTTTTGTCCACGCAGTTCTTCGACCTGTTTTTGCCAGCCGTTACGAATGTCCAGAAGTCGGCCGGTGAGTGTCATTGCGGCCACCCAGCCGATCATCGCAAGCCACAGGAAGACGTGTCCACTCCAGTGCATTCGGTTTTATCCCGTTGTTGCGATCAGACGCGACGTCGATTCGATGGTGGTCTTCCGCCGGGGACTCGCAGATTCATGAAGAAATGACAATATCCGAACCAATACCAAATAATAGGTCAGAATCGGGAAGGGGGTCAAGCGGAGTTGTCAACTCCGAATATCTGCCGTCGTTGGTAACACTCTGCATGAAAAGTGGTTATGTCATTGGCCTCAATCAACCGCTGGCCAGTTCGACCATTGTCGCGACCATCACACCGGTGCCTCCCCCTTCACGATGCGGCTTGTTGGATTCTGCAAACGCCGGGCCAGCAATATCCAGATGCACCCAGGGGGTATCGCTGACGAACTTTTCCAGAAACTTTGCAGCCGTAATCGCGCCACCCCAGCGCGGGCCGACATTCCTGCAATCAGCCACGTCACTCTTGAGCAGTTCACCGAAATCGTCGTCCATCGGCATCTGCCAGACACGCTCGTCGCAGTTCTTTGCCGCTTCGACCAGTGTGTTGCACCATTCCTGATTGTTCGTGAACGCACCGACCACTTCACTACCCAGCGCGACAACACAGGCTCCGGTTAATGTTGCGGCATCGACCAGTCGATTGGCACCACGGTCGACGGCCAATGCAAGCACATCGGCCAGGACCAGCCGGCCTTCGGCATCGGTGTTGAGAACTTCAATCGTAAGACCATTCCGCGCGGTCAACACGTCACCCAACTTGTAGGAATTGCCGCTGACCATGTTCTCGACCAGCCCCATATATCCGACGACATTGACGGGCAGGTTGAGCCGGGCAATTGCAGACATCGCACCGAGAACCGTCGCAGCACCGGCCATATCGCACTTCATGTCTTTCATGCCATCTCCCGGTTTCAGCGACAACCCGCCGGAATCGAATGTCACTCCTTTGCCAATCAAGGCCAGCGGTGGATCATTTGCATCACTGCCTCGATGTTCGAGGATCGCAACCCGTGCGGGGCGATCACTTCCCTGTGCCACCGCCAACAGCGAATTCATTTTTTCTGTAGCGAGTTGGTTTTCATCAAGCACTTCACATTTCAACCCCGTCTGCTGTGCCACTTTTTCTGCTTTCGCGGCGAATGTTTCCGGATAGATCTCCCCGGCTGGCCGGTTAACCAGTTCGCGCGTGAGGTTAATCGCCTCTCCCAGGATCGTACCCTTTTCGACAGCTGCTTTCGTTGTTTCGCTATCGTCGCCAACAATCATGGTGGTGGAGAAGGCATGCCGGGTCGGTTCATTCTGATAAAGCCCCTGTCCCTGAGTGCTGACGACAATCGCCGTTGTTGTCGTTTCGGCAATCGCTGCGGCATCCAGCGTATCGGTTGCCGCTGACAGGGCAACAGCAATCGATACCTCTTTCTTTTCCGAAATCTGACGGGCAGCAGAAGCGATTGCCTTATTCAAGCGGGATTGGGTCAACTCATCGCTCTTACCAAGGCCAACGATCAGCAACCGCCCGGAGGCAATTCCCTCAGCATCGAAGATCGTGAGTCGCTCAGCCAGTTTTCCGGAGATATCTTTCGCTTCGATCAAGCGGGTAATCCGACCTCCCAACGCCGCATCCAATTCCGAAATGGTGTCTGAGATCTCGGGGGGGGCCGCAATGCCGACAACAAGCCAGTCGGTTTTCACATCAGTCAGTTTTTGGGAAACGAGTTTGATCTCCATGTCGGTCTCTCAATTTTGATTGGGAAATGTTCTGCGGGGTCATTGCTAGAGCGGATTACGCTCCTTCGTGGCGCGATGTGCGCCGCTTGGCCTACAAATGTAGACTCCCACGAGCGAAAACCGTCACACGAAAAGGTAAACTGCTCTATATGAAATACGTTTTATGCTCCCGTCATTGAAGCGAATGTCGCCAGGAAGGGCAAGACACCGGGATTTACAGGAAATCGGGTCGGTTTGATCGCGCGTCGTGCTGGAAATCAGGTGGAAGCGGCATTAAAATCCTTCCTTATTCCGGGTCCATTCTCCCGGAGCCGATCGGAGTTCACCTCAAGCTGGATGAGTCTGGAAGACCTGAACAATGCCCACAATCAAGTTTGTCAACGAGAAGAAATCGGTCGAAGTCGAACAGGGCGTAAATTTGCGCAAAGCTGCCCGCAAAAACGGTGTTGAGGTCTACGAGGGTGTTCACAAGGTGCTGCATTGCCCGGGTCTGGGGCTGTGCAACTCCTGCATGATCTGCATCAAAAGCGGACACGAAAATGTCCAGAAGCAGGGGTTGTGGGAAAAGATCGGCATGTACCTCAATCCGCTTGGGTTCTTCAAAAGGATCGGTCGCGAAGAAGACATGCGGCTCTCCTGCCAAACGACTGTTACCGGCGATGTCGAAGTCGAAACGCATCCTTCGATGAACTGGCACGGTGAAAAATTCTGGGGCTGAGCGGGAATGCCTGTCGAATGCGACTTCCCGTCATTGCCGGCTCAATTCCCATAACTGCGTTGCCCCAACGCAGTGCTGCGACTTCGTTCCGCGACGTGTAACGTCGCAGCTGCTCTATTATCCCTCTGCGAGCCTGGCGGGTTTGCGTGAGAATTCCTGAGTTTGAACAGCGCACGACAATTTGCCGACTACCAGACCTGGATTTCCAACTCGAGATCGACGCCGAATTGTTCCGAGACCTTCGCCTGGGCCATCTGAATCAGGCGTTGGACATCTCCGGCGGTGGCACCTTCTTCAGTGACGATGAAGTTGGCATGCCGATCGCTGATCTCGGCACCACCAATTTTCGCACCCTTCAAACCGGCCTGATCGATCAGCGATCCAGCCGAAATGCCACGTGGATTTTTGAAGATGCAACCGGCAGACTGAAACGAAAACGGCTGTGTTGCCTTTTTCATAATCCACACCTTCCGCATGCGGCGGGTGATTTCCTCTACGTCATCTTCGTGCAACTTAAACGAGGCTTCGAGAATGAGCAACTCGTTGATGCTGCTGGTACGATAACCGAATTCGAGTTCGTCTTCTTCGCGCGTGACGATCTCCCCTTTGGCCGTCAGGACGGTTACCGATTTGACGTATTGGCCAATGTCACCACTGCGACCACCGGCATTTCCCCGGACGGCTGACCCGATGGTGCCAGGGATGCCCGCGAGAATTTCAAAACCAGCCAACCCGGCGCGTACGGTGTGGGAAATGAGTTCCGACAATTTCGTGCCGGAGCGTGCACAAACGGACGTCCCATCGATTTGGACGTCGCTGAATTCTTCACCCGTCAACTGCAGCACAACGCCACTGACACCCTCATCCCGGACCAGAAGGTTGGAGCCTCGGCCGAAAATGCGAATTGGAATTTCGTTCTCGTGGCAGGCGCTGACCAGCCGTACCAGTTCTTCCTGTGTGTTCGGTCGAGCGAAGAATTGTGCAGGGCCGCCGACCTTCAGCCATGTATGATCGGCCAAAGGCTCGTCGTTACGAATGATGTCGTTGAATTCCGCGAGTGAGTTCATGATGGACCCGGTCTATATCCCCTGCTCCCATTGTGATCAGGACGTCTCCTGGCTGGACTTCATCCTCTAATGTGGAGATCAACTGGTCAAGAGATGCAAAGGTCTGTACCGGCTGTTTCGCAGAAACTGCGTTCCTGGCGACACTTTTTCGCTGGAAGACATCCAGGCGATCAGCCAGTCGCTGCGTGACATCGACTTGTTGCGTCTCCAGGTTTTGCTCCCGAGCGGCAAAAATGGGAGCCAGCATGATGGCATCCGCATCGCCAAAGCTGGCAGCGAAATCCTCAAGCAATGCTTCGGTCCGCGAAATTTGATGCGGTTGAAACGCACAGAGAATTCGCCGTTTGCCAAACAGTTGCCGAGCCGTCCGCAAGGCGTACTTCACTGCCGAGGGATGATGGGCAAAGTCGTCCATCAGCGAAACGCCGCGCCAAGTCCCTTTATGCTCAAACCGCCGGCGCACGCCCAGGAAGTTCTCCAGACTCTCGCGAATGACGGATGAAGCGACACCCTGTCGGTGGCACATCGCAATCGCTGCCAGCGCGTTGAGCACATTGTGCTCCCCGTACAGCCTCAGGGTGATCTCGCTGAAATAGTTTCCCCGATAAAACACGCGAAAGCGAACCCCTTCGCTATAGACCTTAATGTCCGTGGCCCACCAGTCAGAACCGGATTGAAGGGAAAACGTCTCGGTTTCGGCGGGAGACGCCACCGCACATTCCGCCGACGTGGGACAGTCGCCACGAACCAGCAACGTTCCATGCGTCGGCATCTGTTGAGCGAATTCGGCAAACGCCGATTGCAGATCGGTCGTGTCGGTGAAGTAGTCGAAGTGGTCTGGCTCGATTCCGAGTATTGCTGCATGTTGAGGCTTCAGTTGCAGAAAATTCCGCTGGTATTCACACCCTTCGACCACGAAGAGTTCTCCGCTGCCGGCCCAGCCACTGCTGCCACGATATTCCGCATCGATCAGTTCGGCACCAATCACTGCCGAGGGTTCCAGACCTGCGTCTCTTAGAATGACTGACGTCATGGCGGTGGTTGTGCTTTTGCCATGCGTTCCGGTGATGGCCAGCCCCTGACGCCCCTGCATCAGTTGTCCGAGCAATTCCGTATAGGAGAGTTGTGGAATTTTGAGTTGCTCGGCCTGACGACGCTCGGGGTTTTCCAAACCCACAGCCGGACTGTAGATCAACACATCACAATCACCTGGCAGAAAGTGGTCCTGATGGCCAAAGTGGACATGCAGTCCACGTTTTCGCATGGCACGGAGTGCTGCGGAAGGTTTTTGCAAATCGGAACCGGTCACATTCCAGTTTCGATCGGTCAGCAATTCCGCCAGCGCTTTCATGCCCGATCCGCAAATACCGACCAGATGTGCGGACGACCATTCCCCCAACGAGCCGCGCACGGTACGTGGACTGTAAGGCAACGGTGAGATGCCGGGGCGAGTTTGACGTTGCGTGTGTGGTGAGATCATAAAGGCTAAGCGTAATACGCTTTCTCGTGGCCGCGAAGAATGTCTTTCGGTTTACAACGGGTGGCTCCCACAAGCCAGAACCGTCACACAAAAAGGTAAACTGCTCTCATCCCGCAGACAACCGGCGAACGCTTTCCATTCAGGAGCAGAATTCGTGACGCGATCGAGACAGCAAAATGACTTTCCGCCCCAATAGCGTACGAACGTGGACTACGGAGTGCCCTGAACCAAAGCGCCTGTCGCCATGTGCGGGACTGTTTATCGGTCGGTTCAGCTTGAGGCCTTCACGGGTTATACTGAGGGCATCGAATGAGCGGCCGAGTGCGTCGCATTCTGACCTTCGTGCGGATTAACAAAACAGCGTGAGTGTAGTAAACGAGGCAAACCGGGGGAACGTTGACTGGCGTTTCCTTCCGAATTGGCGAATACCGGAATTCATAACCTTCAGACTGAAGTGCGGCCAGACAATCACACATTCTCCGCGCGCGAAGTGTGAAACATTCTCCAGAAGCCGGTATGGTAACATGCGTAACACATTCACATTGAATGAAGTCCTTGTATTTGACACGCTCTGACGGGCCTCTACAATCGTTGGTTTCCTTCGCGCCGGTGCTCTTTCGTGCATGACGTGTGAGCCGCAAAGTAATCCGTTTCAAAACCGGTTGGTGGCGGGAATTCACATCATCATCATCAAGTCCGTGTGAATTCGCTGCACACAGAGGTTTTGAACTTTCCTGTAATCAAGTGGGATTTCCCGTGGACGACGCGATTCGCAAAGCCAGGGTCCTGATCGAAGCATTGGGCTGGATTCAACAGTTTCGAGGACGCTACGTTGTCATCAAACTGGGAGGCAGTACTCTCGACGACCAGCACGCTATCCGTAGTTTTCTGACGGATGTCATTTTCATGGAAACGGTTGGCATGCACCCGGTTCTGATTCATGGCGGAGGCAAATCGATCAGCCGGGCGATGCAGACAGCCGGCATAGAACCGAAGTTCGTACATGGACGCCGCTACACAGACGAAGCAACATTGAAAATTGCTTCGACTGTTCTGAGTCAGGAAATCAGCACTTCGCTGGCGGAGATGATTTGCGAGCAGGGTGGCAGAGCGAAGCCACTGCATTTCGGCTCACAGAATTGTCTATTCGGAAAGAAACTTGTGTTTCAAGATCCCGTATCAGGTGAATCACTCGATCTGGGGCGTGTCGGTGAAGTTACGCACATCGATGAAGACCTGCTCCGGAAAACTTGTACCAGTGAGCACATTCCGGTGATACCATCGATTGCGATGGATGAAGATGGACAGTTGCTGAATGTGAATGCGGATACAGCCGCCGCAAACGTCGCGCGTTTGCTGAAAGCTGAAAAACTGGTGTTCCTGAGCGACGTCCCGGGGATTTTCCGCGACCTGAATGATCGCGAATCATTGATTTCTCATTTGGAAACAAAAATCTGTCGTGACTTGATTGCAGATGGAACGATCGACGCCGGCATGGTTCCCAAAGTGGATGCGGCGTTGGATGCATTGGATGCAGGGGTGCGTAAGGTGCACATTGTCGATGCCTGCATGCCCCACTCTCTGTTGCTGGAAATCTATTCGGACAAAGGGATCGGGACGGAAATAGTTGCATGAACCTTTTTCCGACCAGATGTGTCTGCTGACTTTCGCGACGAACAGTTTACTTTGACTGCATCGAACAGTGACTTGAATTCAAAAGGAAAGCGGAATGAACATGACAGCCACCGGCAGCAGTCAGGAAACAATCGCGCTCTTTGACAAGTATGTGATTCCCAATTACGGTCGGTATCCAGTCAGTCTGGTGCGTGGCGAAGGGTCGCACGTCTGGGATGCAGAGGGGAAACGTTACCTTGATCTGTTTCCCGGTTGGGGCTGCAACATTCTCGGCTACTGCCCCCCCAAGGTTGTACAACGCGTTCAGGAACAGGTGTCGCAACTCATTCATGTGCCGAACACCTGGTACACCGAGCAGCAGGGGAAATTCGCCCAATGGCTGAGTACCAAAGGTTTCGGCCAGGCCTTCTTCTGTAACAGTGGTGCCGAGGCGATTGAAGGTGCAATCAAACTCGCCCGACTGCATACGACCGACAACCGCTACAGGATCATCAGTTTCGAGAACAGCTTCCACGGTCGCACAATGGGCGCGATTACCGCGACCGGACAGCCCAAATACCACGAAGGTCTCGGTCCGCTGGTCGCCGGTTTCCGCTACGCTCCTTACAACGATCTGGCCGCTGTTGAAGAACTGATGGACGACGAAACGTGTGCCATTCTGCTGGAACCAATTCAAGGTGAAGGGGGCGTCAACATCGCCGACGAATCGTTTCTTGCCGGGTTGCGACAGCTGGCGGATGACAACAACTGCCTTCTCATTTTTGACGAAGTGCAAACCGGCATGGGGCGAACGGGGGAATGGTTCGCTTACCAGCGGTACGGCATTCAACCCGATGTGATGACACTCGCCAAAGGGCTCGCCGGTGGTGTCGCCTGTGGTGCGATCATGGCCAGACCGGAGGTCGCCCAGAGTCTGCGACCCGGCACTCACGCCAGCACCTTCGGCGGCAACGCAATTGCGATGGCAGCGGGCATTGCGACCGCTGAAACCATCGAAGAAGAAAACCTGTTGGAAAACTGCAAAGCGATGTCCGATCGCATCAAACAGCATATTGAACAACTCGCCGCAGAACTGCCCATTATTCAGGACGTGCGCGTTTGTGGCATGATGATCGGCATTGACCTGACGACTTCCGCAACGCCGGCAGTTAGTGCCTGCATGGAACGGGGAGTGCTCATCAACGCCACTCACGACACGGTTGTCCGATTGCTGCCTGCGATCAACATCACGGCTGAGCAGGTTGACGAAGGCTGGCAGGTCATCAGCGATGTCTTCCGAGAGATGGCCGAAGACCAGTAATGAACAGCCCAAAATCCTCCACAATGAAATTCTAAACGAGCCGAGGCCATGCAACACCTCCGTTCCCTTTTCGATGTTACTTCCGACGAAGCACTTCAAATTCTGCAGACCGCTGCGGATATCAAGCGGAACGACACACTCGGCGAACGTCCCGCAATACTGCAGGGTTACACTCTCATTCAGTTGTTCGAGAAGCCTTCACTCCGCACGCGTTGCAGTTTTGAAGCCGCCATCACCCAACTTGGTGGCGGTGGACTCTTCATGACCTGTGCCGAGGCCGGGCTGAATGGACGGGAATCGATAGAAGATGTCGCGCGAGTTGTCGCTGGGTATGCCGACTTCATTGTGCTGCGAACTTTCTCACAGAAATTGATTGAGGATTTCGCAGCCATCAGCAGTGTCCCGGTAATCAACGGTCTATCGGATGAACGTCATCCCTGCCAGGCGCTGACCGATTTGTTTACGCTGCAGGAAGTTTTCGGTGCGCTCGATGATTTACATCTGGTTTTTGTTGGCGACGGAAACAACGTCTCGGCATCGCTGGCAATTCTGACAGCAATGCTTGGTGTCAAATTTACACTGGCGACTCCACCAGACTTTCAACTCGATGATTCAATCATCGCGGAGGTTCAACAGCGGTATCCCGACGCACAGTTTACTGCGACGAACGATCCGGTCGCGGCGGTCAAAGAGGCATCGGTCGTTTACACCGACGTCTGGGCCAGCATGGGACAGGAAAGCGAACAGAATGCCCGCATCAAGGCGTTCCAGGGATTTCAAGTCAATGTCGACTTGATGAACGCGGCCCCGAAAGATTGCAAATTCATGCACGACCTGCCCGCCAAGCGGGGACTCGAAGTCACTGATGAGGTGATGGATGGTCCCAACAGCATCGTGTTTCAACAGGCGGAAAACCGCATGCACCTTGCCAAAGGTCTGTTTGTCGCCCTGGCCCGAGGCAACGCTTAGGCACTTAACAGAAATGGTTTTCTCATGCGACACGATGGACGACAACCAGACGAACTCCGCCCCATCACGATCCAGCGGCAATACACGCACTCCAGTCCGGGAAGTGTACTCATTCGCGGCGGCGATACGCTTGTCCTGTGCACGGCGAGCGTTGACGAGGATGTGCCACCCTGGAAGAAGAACATGGAAAATCCGACCGGCTGGGTGACGGCGGAATACAGTATGTTGCCCGGCAGCACATCGCCCCGCAAACGGCGCGAGCGGAACAAAATCGATGGCCGCTCCAGCGAAATTCAACGGTTAATCGGTCGCTCTCTGCGAGCCGTGGTCGACATGGCCGTACTCGGCCCGAGAACAATCACTGTCGACTGCGACGTGATTCAAGCTGATGGCGGCACACGAACCTTGAGCATCACTGGGGGGTTTGTTGCGCTGGTCGATGCGGTCGCATCAATTACAGGCGAAGGCGCGTCCACCGTGCCGCCGGTTTTTACCGCGAGTGTCGCGGCTGTCAGCCTCGGCCATGTGAACGGCGAATTGCTGCTCGATTTGAATTACGCTGAAGACAGTGGCGCAGAGGTTGACATGAACATTGTGATGACCGGCCCAAATGACGACCTGCCGGGAGAATACATCGAAGTGCAAGGGACAGCGGAAGGCCGGACCTTTTCCCACGAACAGTTGAATGAGCAACTCTCACTCGCGGAAACCGGCATCGCCAGGTTGACCGAATTGCAACAGGAGGCCTTGGGTGACGTCTGGCCGTTGTGATTTCTTATGTCGTTCAACCTTGATCGATTCGGCAATCCTTCTCGCTTCGCTCCCCGCCAGGGTTATAATGGGGAGAGTATTTCTGAATGCCCAATCACGAGAATTGCGTGGCTTTCTGCCAACACACAGCAAATGGGCGTGACACGTGACCAAAATCCTCGAACGAGAAGAGTATGTCGAACAGGCTCATTTTTTTCGCGTCTACCGTGAAAGGATGGACGAAGATGTTCCCACGCAGGATATCCTCTCCAGTGTTCGCGAAGAGATTCTCGCCACGGCAAAGCTGGCAATGGCCATCGAATTCCTCAAGGGTGAAATTCTGCATCGCGGCGAGATGCATCAGGGGATGGCTCGGCTCGAACATTACTTCACACCGTTTCAAACCTTTGTCATGGAACGGGCCGAAGCGGACAAGTCCAAATTCGATCAGCGGATTGCCTTGGAGGTGTTGCAGCGTTTGGCGGAATACCTCTCCAAATCACCAGCGCCCGCCGGACTGTTCATCTACCAGTTTGAATCGATCGCGCGAAATCGCCTGGGGTACGACGTCGGCATGACGGCAATGGCCGCCGACCCGTTTTATGGTGACGACTGGCGGGAGTGGATTCTGCACAGCCGCCTGAAACTGGGCGGTACCGACTTCACCGACATGTTGTATTACCGCTCCGAACATTACGTGGAGGAACAGCGCCGCCGGACCTGTGAGCAGGAGTATCAGGCGTCCTACCCCATTTTGTTCGGAGTTCAGGAGGGCCGCATCGCCCAGGCGAACCGTGGCAAAGACCCACTCTACATGTTCGCTGCTTTACAACGGCATCTCGGCTATCCCAAGGTCCCTCGACAGAAAGTGAAGTCGAATCAACCGGATATTCACCCCGCGTTGGAAATGCGACTGCATCGCATCGAACAGCGAATCAAACTGCTGGAACAGGAGATGAAGGGAGGCATCGACCTGAACGAGTTCATGAAACAGGAGCCGAACTTCACCGATCTCGACAACCCGACTGTGAGTTGAATCCATCGAGTGCCTTGTCAAGGCTTTGTTTTGGGGTACGGTTTCCTTCCCGCTCCTTTGCGAACTTCGCATCTCGGCGTGAGAATAACTCTTATCAACATGCGTGGCGGGCTGGTGTTGTTCAAGCCGGGACGAATTGATGATCGTGAATTACCCCATAACCTCGGTCAATTCACGTCGCGGACGGGCAGGTCGAGCAGGCGGCGGTGCAGTGGGCCGAGTCGTTCGCCGCCAATTGGAACACGAACGCGGATCATGCCCCAGATCTGATTGTCGCGCACATCGTCATGTTGGGCTTCCACACCGGCCGTCAGGCGGGAACCGGGCCATTTGCAATTGAAGTCGTACAGGCGCAGTTCCAATCGCCCCCGGACGCCGAAAATCTCTTCGTAGTTGTCATGGCTCGTATCGAAATAGTATGTTCCCACAAAGGCCCGCAGTTCGACCCAGTCATTCTCTCCCAAGGCCAAAAGTCGCAATCCCGTTTCCACATCAAAGCCGTAGGCGGCGCGTTCCACTCCATTCGAAGTGCCAATACCATTGGCAAAGATGGCATTGATGGTCGTGTTGGATGAATCCGGATTCGGAATGTAGCCATTGGCGCGCAGGTCCCAGTTGACCGTCAGGAATTCCATCCCGACGACACCTCGGTAGAATTCATTCTCACCTTCCGTGGTCAGGTAGTCGTAATAGGCATAGAGGCTGAAGACTTTGCATTCGTCAATCAACTCGCGAATGCCGATGCCCGCACCCGCTTCGTAGTTGTCGCTGTCGTCCATCCGCCCGCGAAGGTGCGCGAAGAAGATCCAGTCGCAATCCTGCAAAATGGGAACGAAGAGATTGGTGTCGACTGTGACGAGGTCATCCCCCGGTTTGGCAGTGGACGCAATAAAGGGATGGTAATGCGGTGCCACTCCAAGGTCATGGCAGGCGACACCGTCGACGCAGTGTGAGCCGATGACTTCTTCGGCTGGAAGCGGATAATGAAAATTACCACCCACATCAGCTGGCGCGCAGTGACCTTCAACCAACGGCACGTCATGTTCATCGCGGAACATGCCGCCGAACAGACCACTGTGTCTGGCCAGCCGGGTTTGACCATAAGGAGGTGCACCGGCCAGGAGATTCTCTTTATAGATGGCCGGAATATGCTGCTGCACAACCGGCGCTTCGTAACCCCAGGTGGTCGATTGTGCCATCCCCACCGGCGTATTTGGTTGGGTTGTCGGGATGGTATGAGATTTGGCCCCGTATGGTTGCACATACATGTACTGTGTGGGAATCATTTGATACGGTTGGGGTTGAAACCGGGATGGAGGCGATTTGTGCAAGACGGGACCGGGTACGTAACCAGCAAAATTCTGCGCCGAGAGAGTGTCTGGTTGAGACGTCGAATGATCGACCTGTTGCGTATTGGAAGGTTGTGCTCCTTTACTGCACCGAATCGCTTTGCAGTTTGGACTTTCTTCCGGGAACAGAGAGAGCGATTGCCCCTTTTGACTCTGCTCGATCAGTCGTTCGGCTGCATCATTCCGATGGGTTTTCGCTATCGGTTGAGAGGAGGTTGTGGTGGCGTCCGCAGGGAATGGAAATGGCGTCGGGGATTCCTGCGCTGTTGCTGCAGACTTTGGCTGGTTGCGACTGAAATCGTTGATAGGAGCAGGCGGTCCCGCTTTGGCCGCACCGGGATCGGTCTCGCTTACAAAGTGGAACGGATCATCCGCCAATGTCGAAGAGCAAAGGCCTGTTATGGCAATGCTCCCGGCACACAGGATCGATGCAATCCACTGGCGAATGGTTTTCGTTCTGACTGGCATCATGCCATCCTCGTTTGGGAAGTTGTTCAGACAAGTCAAACCTGAAGAGCATTACGCTCTTCTGTGCCACGATGGGCGTTGTTGTCAGGACTACAGACACAGGCTCCCACGAGCCGGAGACGTCACACCAGAAGATAAACTGCTCTAAGCAGCAATGGCTGCTTCGTTCTCTTTGCTTCGTGTTTCGGTTTCGAGGTGAGCGTTAATCAGACAGCCACGTGCGACATGAAAGTGGGCGTGCATGGCGATGTTTGCGGTCTCACTGTCCGACTGTCCTGTGACGATATCAATACCCGAAATCTCGATGGGAAAGGGAACCTTCCGCCACATCTCTTCCATCATCGACTGGAACCCGGAAATCTGAGCGACCCCTCCGGTACAAACGACCGGCATCGGCCAGGGGAGCGTCTCCAATTGGGGTGATCGGGACAAATTGTGTGCCGCTTCACCAATCACCGCGCTGACCAATTCCCTGTACAACCTCGCCAGGTCACTTTCGGCCGAATTGTCCGGCTCCATGATCGACCCGGAGATTTCCTCTTTCCAGCGGTTGGCCCCCTGGATGTCGAGGTACTTGTTTCCGGCGGAATCCCACGCGTATCGCTTGTGGGAAACCGCCAATTGCTCATCGATGTAATTCCCCCCTCGTGGCACTGCGGTTCGCACCACTTCCATACCCCGATGAGCAAGACTGACTTCACATGTTTCCGCACCGAAATCGATACCAATTCCGGTAAATCCTTCATCCACCAGGTGCGCAACGATCGTTGCCATTCCCGCCGAAAGAACCATCGGCTGGTAACCACGCAGGCTTACCACTCGCGAAAAGAATTCCAGTTCCGAATGTGGCATTGCCGAATGTCGCGGCGGCAGACCGGGCAGTGTCATGCAACACAATTCACCTTCAAATTGAGGGTGAGGCAACAATGCTTCGATCAAACAGGCGAGAATCTGTCTTGAAGGCGGGTCATCCGGACGAAGTTTGCCATTGGGCAGCAATGCCATCGGTGGGACCTGAAACAGCCGCGAAAATTCCTCGGCTCCATTCCCCATCAGCACGAGTTCATCCTCGCAGATGGCGTACGAAATGCCGGTCTCACCCAGAACATGCCGACGCGATTCCGAATCGGGCATTACGGCGAACAGGCTGCGACAGGTGCGCGCTTTCAAGCGACCGTTTTCGTGCCGAAGAGATCGTAAATGGGATGAGCCGATATCCAACGCAATGCTCATTGTTGCGATGCTCCATGAACTGTTGAGAGGACGCGTTCGAGCAGTCCGATGCGGACATCCTCACTCGGTTGGGGGGCGGTTTTCTGTTCGGCCTTGACGCCAGCCGGTTCCGTTTGCCGCGAAGACTGAAACGACTTGGCAAAATGCGGGCCTTTTAGCTCCATATGAGCCGCGTCAATCCGGGCCACGCGAGCTGTATTCGGTTTACCGTAGAAATTGACGGTTGCCGGCAGCACGACTTCTTCGCAATCCAGATCAACACGGTTTTCGATCAGATCGTCCAACTTCAAGCCAGATTGTTCGAGAGCTTTCTCCACGACTGTTTCCGGTTTCGATGTGACGGTGCGAGCCATCGACCACAACATCGCGATGGCACACGCAATCACGAATGCAGAGATCAGGCTGACAAGAATTGCCGCATGGTTCTGGAACAGTGAAGTCCAGAGACTGGTCGATTCAGCCTTGGTTGTTTTTTCGGTTGGCAGAACTGGAGCGATCGGAGCCGGGGCTTCCATTGGTTTGGGCAAATCAACTTTTGCCAGGGCCGGTTCAGGGAATTTTTCACTCGGTGGCGGTGCCAGTTCCAAAGGTGACAGAATGGGGGCCGGCTGAATCGCTTCGACAACCTTGGTTCTCTCGCGTGCCTCGGAAGGAGCGTGTCGTAGAGGCGGTAGAAACGCTTCATCATGCGGTTCCGGTTCCAGGATGCCCAGGTCGTTCCCATGTGATGGCCCACTATCGGCCACTTTTGTTGTGTCCAATGCCGCTCCAATGGGGGCGGGACAATACTCGCCATCGACCGCAGCCGTTTCGATCAAAGGAGGCTGAACCAGGTCTGGTACCTGTTCCAAATTCGGCAACTCGGTGGGACGACTCGGCGTTGTCGCGACTGGTGTTCCGTCATCCGGCGACGCGGGAAGCAATGCCACGCCCGGGACAGGCACAGGACCGTTGGTTTGTACTGGCTGAACGGCGGCAGGCGGGATGGCCTGCAGGTTCGCGGTTTTCGCTTCCGCAACAGGTGGTTGCGGTGAAACTGGTTCAGGCAGTTTCGGAATTTTCTGCGACGTCACCGTGCGAGGATCAAATACGAGCACACTGCCAGTTGGTATGGTCTTGTTCTGGTCGGAAACGAAAACGCGGCCTGTGAATCGGCTGACGGTCAAAATCCTGACCGATTCTGCCGCAGTGGGAGATTGTCCCAGCAGGCTGATGATGGTCGGCAAATTGGCATGTTTGCGACGCACTCGCAGAACGACAGGACGTTCAATCAGATTGACAAACGCCAGTTGAACCGAAGTGTTGTCATCGGTCTCAATTCTTGCCGATTGCGATTGCGATCCCCCACGAAAATGCTTCTGGTTCGGATCGTATGGATGCTGCTTCGCAGCAACTCTTCCACGGTCGGCAATGAGAATATCACCCGGATGCAATCGAAACTGAAGCGAAGGCGAATAGAAAGTCTGCTGACCCGCACGTCCACGACGCACAATGCGAATGTTGCCCGAAGCCGAACGGGTTAATCCCCCCGCTTTTTGTACGACATCGATCAGCAGCGGATCCCCGGAGGGAATTTCGTAAACGCCTGGTCGCATCACTTCACCCATCAAACCAAAATAGGAAAACGGACTTTCGTCCGAAGCAAGTTGTGGTGAGTTTTGCGGCAAGGTTATCAATGGATGTTCGGCATGCGGTATCTGGGGCAGCGATCCGCTTGAGTGCGGAGACAGAGGAGCGACTGGTCCGGGAACGATTCGGCGAGGTGTGTCAGGCGTCTGATACCCAAAACCATGCGACTGCACCGGCGGCAGAGTCGGCGTCGCCATCGGATCGGGATTCACCATTTGTGGACCGGCAACAAAAGCCGGACCGACTGGCAAGGCGGTGTCGATCGTTGCAGATCTTTCACCGGAATAGTCGGCTTGAGATATGCCGTGGTTGCCCCAGCCAAATTGCGACGAGGCAGGTTGGATTAATAGCAAAACGATAGCCAACGTGCACAATGTCCGCACAGCCCATCGCCCGGAGATTGGAATCCGTCTGGAAAGACAGCGGATGGGGGAGGGGAACTGCCCGCATGTCATGGGTTTTGGTCCTTCAATAAGCATGTCACGCTCTTTTGCCCGTGATAAGGCATCATCTGGTCGGCAAATGCAGACGCCCACGAGCCAGAAACGGCTACGCAAAAAGCAAAATTGCT
Source organism: Planctomycetaceae bacterium (assembly GCA_028284145.1). Classification (GTDB taxonomy): domain Bacteria; phylum Planctomycetota; class Planctomycetia; order Planctomycetales; family Planctomycetaceae; genus JANQSH01. The sequence continues at coordinate 67,184 of JANQSH010000051.1, forward strand.
CTAATCCGTGGCAGTGGTGATTTCCATACAACTCCAATAATCGGCATAACCGGCCCACTCTCATCAGGGAAAATCTGTGAGAAACTGACTCAGAAGGTGATTTTTCATAACCGTAAATCCTCATGACAAAGCCACTTAACGAGGTTGGCTGCTTGTACGTGTTTTGACTTTTGAATTCGGTCGGTCTAACCTCCTTAACACCAGATTTGTCCTTTCGCCTCGATTGGCACAAGGACTTTCGACCAAAAGAAATGCAATCAATCATCAACTCAAGGGCTGAAAAATGACCGAAATGACACCGTTGTCCGCATTGACCGCACTCAAGGAAGGCAATGCCCGTTTTGTGAATGGCGAAATGCAGAAACGCGACCTGATGTCGCAGGTGCAGGCGACTGCTGGTGGACAAAGCCCGTATGCCGTAATACTGGGCTGTATCGATTCCCGTGTGCCGCCGGAACTGGTTTTCGATCAGGGAATCGGGGACATCTTCACCGCTCGTATCGCCGGCAATTTCGTGAATACCGACTTGCTGGGCAGCATCGAATTCGCGACGAAAGTGGTCGGCTCAAAACTGGTGCTGGTGCTGGGGCATAGTCGGTGTGGTGCCGTTTGCGGCGCGTGTGATGGCGTCGAGTTGGGCAATTTGACCGCGACATTGGCCAACCTGCAATCCGCCGTCGATGCCGTTCAGAATGTCGAAGGTCCGCGAGATTCCACAAACGCCGAATTCGTGAAACAGGTGGCGGAAGAAAACGTCCGGCAGAATGTGCAGGCGATGACCGTAAGAAGCGAAGTCATGAGTGATCTGGTCGCCAAAGGCGAACTGGCAATCGTTGGAGCAATGCACGACGTCGCCACCGGCCGAGTGACGTTTATGGACTGACATTCGGTCGCAAAGGCACGCGAGCATACGCCCCTGCCAACTCTCAGAACAACTGCGTTACAGGCGAATGACGAACGGCCAGGTTCGATCTGACCGTTCGCCACGTGAAAAAACCAGCGATTCAGAAATCAACCGTATTGTTGTCGTTGCGTTGTCCCAGGTTTCGCCAGGTGGCATTATCGATGCTGTCGGGAATGAACTGGACCGAACCATCTGCCAAAG
>JANQSH010000052.1 GCA_028284145.1 Planctomycetaceae bacterium
TCAGGAAACCTGCATGGTCGAGCATTTTTCTCGGCTGATTCAAACGGGCCAGATCGAATCTGCATGGGCCGATGCCTCAATGCGTACGTTGCGCGTTTGCGTGGCGCTCGACCAATCCGCCCGTAGTGGAAAGATCATTTCGCTGACCGAGCATTCCTGATCGAAAATGTTCAAATCCTGCCCACGAAGATGGGGATCCCGTCTGACTTTTTCGTAACCGCGCTCGCCAAAGCGTGGCGTGATCAGCATTCGAGCCACGCTCTCAGGAACATGCATACCACAGCAGGGTAACCACGTTTGCTCGTCTTCCACCATTCAACCAACCTTCCACCATTCAACAGGTTTCAGGGGCCGGTATCCGGTTCCGACTTCAAATCGAAATCGTGCGTTCCACCATTTTTTGCTTCGATCGAAAGCGTTGTGTTCTCGTTGTATTGTGCGGGAATCAACTCCACCATTTCCGGCACATCTGGTTTATCCGGCTCCACATTCGGCATCTTTCGGGTGGGATGTTCCGTCGAAGCCGTGATCTTCACTCTGTTCGTTCCCGGTGAGATGGTCGCCGTGTACTTCCCGTTCTCAATGACGGCACCTTCGGTGGTCCCTGCTGCCGGATGAAATTCGATGGCCCCTTCTTCAAGCGGCTCGCCATCAAAAGTGACCGTTCCGGAAATGTTGACCAGTTCGCGGGAACCCTCATCAGAACACCCGGTCAGCAGCATTGCGGAGAGAAAACCGAGAGAGACAATTCTGAACAACCGGGGAGAGGCAGTCATTTTCATTGTGAGCAGAGACCTTTACTGTTTGTCAGGATGTGAGTTTGTCAGGATGTGAATCGGGAACTGGAAGTGCGAAACCGCAGGAATGGACATCACCTTTTCCGAGTGGATTCGCTGCACACAGAGGTTCTGAAACAGAGGTTTTGAAATGTCCTGTTGAATCAAAAACGGGGAGACGCAGAAACGCCTCCCCGAATTGTTCACTAATCCAGAGTCATACTGCTCTAGAAATCAACCGTATTGTTGTCGTTGCGTTGTCCCAGGTTTCGCCAGGTGGCATTATCGATGCTGTCGGGAATGAACTGGACCGAACCATCTGCCAAAG
>JANQSH010000073.1 GCA_028284145.1 Planctomycetaceae bacterium
GCCTCCAACTCGCGCACGCGTTGTTCCAAGTCAGACGCCACGCCATTTCCTTTTTCTAAGAAGTCTTTCTTCCAGCGATAAAGTAGGTTGGTTCCTGAGGTGCCCAGCCGCTGACAAGTCGAACTCGCCGAATGGCCGTCCAACAACATTCGCACGGCATTTTCTTTGAACTCGTCGGTATAAACTCGACGTGTTCCCTGATTAGGTTTCGTTGACTTTTTTGACATCGGATAGTGCTCCTTTCTGAGTCCAGTTTAAGGAGTTCCACTGTCCGAAAAAGGCGAAGCATCCCATTGAAGCAGGGCGAAATTGTGAGAGCAAAGTGCGATTTGCCTGCGGGTCGAATTTCGATACCGGACACTGACAGAGGAAATAGATAACAATGCCTGATACTTGCCCAGAACCTGATGAGTGGGCTGGCTATGTCGTGGGGGGGGGGTTCTCGCACCCCGATGAAAAAAGACGCGCAGAGATCGACAGGCATGTTGAGCAATGTAACTTCTGTCGAGATTTGCTGATCAAACAGCGAAACAGAATACGAATAGAAGGCGAGGAGGCACCGCTCAAAGTCAGAATAAACGATCACATCAGCAAAAGTGAACATGAGGAGGCGCTAAGCTACGGACCGATTGGCGTCTTCGTTTTCACAGAAAGAATGCTTCGATGCGCGGATGATTTGCGTCGTTCGTCTTTTGCAACCAGTCTGGTGAATCACATAAGAACAAATAACATACAGGTTCCACTTGGCAGATACGACATTGTTGAGACTCTAATCGGCACGATGAATGGTGACACACCTTATGTAGACCTCTACCGTACTGATTATGAAAACGCATACGCTACTGATATAAATCACACAAACGAGATCATTCGTGTTCTGGCGGCAACACGTGATCTTCGAGCGTTCAAAGCTATTCTAAAGATGGCCGAACAGAAAATTCTGCAAGCCATCCTAAGCCTTGGTGATCTGGCTGATCAGCGCGCTGTCGGTCCGTTAATGACAATTGCTACAGCCGAAGACAACTCTACTCCCGATGAGCAACTAGCGGCGACAATTGCGTTACTAAACCTCAACCAGAAAGTATTTGATCTTTTTGTGAATAAGCTCTTCGAACGAGGGGATTCAACATCGTGGGCCAAGACGAATGCCATGTTGATAAGTGCTTCACGTGATGCAATCGTGAAGTGCTGTAATCTTGATGCTGTAGCGGCGATGACTGTATTAAAAAAAATCGAAAGAGCAGAACCGCATTCTGTTCCTGAAGGTTGCATCAGTACTGCTTGGAAACTTATCCCAAAACTAGAGAAAAGAATCGCGAAATTGACGCAAATGCAGGAAGCAAGAGCTGAAAGTACACTGACGTCATTGAGTCCCGATCAACTCAAGTTGCAAATAAAGAGCCCTGATCCTTTTGTTCGAGCTGCCGTGATAATGAGACTGGCCAAGATGGGTGAAGTTCCTATGGAGTTGCTGGAAGAAGTAATTGAGGATCCGAATGCGCATGTACGTACCTCGGCTACGGCTGCGCTGTGTCAATCAGGAAAAGACAACGCATTTCGGATGATTTCAGCACGAATCGCCCGCCCAGTTGAACCACACCCCGTCCGGATAAAAATGGCGCAAGAAATCGATCGAATGACTAAGAATGAGAGTGTGATGTTTCCAGCTGAGGGACAAAACATGAAGTCGCTGCAGCTATTGAAGGCACTAGAACAAGTGCAGCACACTTGGGTGGAGTGGGCTGGTAAATCGGTGCGATTGACCCCGCGTGGGGAAGAGAATCTAAAAGCGTTAACTCAGATTCTCGAAGACCAAATCAACATGGTCGGTTTTGAAGCGCTAGTGCGTGCCACTGCAATCGATGAGATTTACGTTGTTCATTCCGATGAGGAACGAGGCATCTATCATTTCGAAACAATTGACTGCTCACGTATACGTCAACTCGCAGCACAAGAACTCCTTATCCGAGCTGGGGCTATCGAGGGTACGCCATGTACTGAAGGAGCAGGTCATGACCGTATTCTCTATCGGTGTTCTTGCGGTAAGCTACACCACGTTGTGCGCACAACTATTGGCAAGCGTGCCAAGTGCAACAAATGCGGCGTTTCAGGAGTTGTCTTCGATAACGGATCGGACTAATTGGAATCTGTTTTCCCAATGGGCTGACAGCAACGTCATCCGACATGCGACCTGGTGGGCGTAAATTCATTCCCGAGGTAGACCAGCCGACTGGCATGAGGATTTTTCGCCAAGATCCGTGCGCTCGACACAATCCCCGATTCGACTGGTGAACTCGTGTCCTTGAAGGAGTCGTGACCAACAAACGCTGCGATTCGTTTGTCAGTGATCGTGCCATGTGGCAACGTAACCGTGTTTGTCCAAAGAGTCATTCTTTCATCGGGAAACGCAATGTGTTTTCAAGCAACTTGAAGAGGTGTCGCAGCGATCTGGAGTCAGTCGCGGCCAGGCGTTTGAGGATTTTCTGCACGTCTCCGTCTGTGCTCTCGGCCATCCGTTGATGGAAGACGAATACTTGAAGACGATCGAGCGGCACAAGGCCGGCACCAAAGGGAACAGGGGAGTCGATACGCTGGCACAGATGTTCGGCAATTTGGTCAAAATAATGGACGAAACCAACGCGGACATACTCGGTGATCTGTTTCAGGGAGCCATCACATACGGCGAGAACGGGCAGTTTCTTACGCCTGAGCCGATTTGCCAAATGATGGCTAAGATGAATCTACCGACCGAGAAGACGGAACTCGAAGGTCGTCGAACCGTGGATGACCCCTGCTGCGGTTCAGGCCGAATGCTTCTGGCGGCTGCACAGATTCAACCGAATTGACAGTTCGTTGGTCAGGATGTCGATCTGCGATGCGTGCGCATGACGGCGATCAATCTTGCTCTCCGGAATCACTACGGCCACGTCGTTCACGGCAATTCGCTCAGTAACACCACCGATCTGATCTACGAAACCGGACGGGTTCAAGTCTGGGGAAACGCAATCCGGAAAGTTGGCCATGTTCCGTTAACAGAGGACGGTTTGGTTTGTATGACCGTCCAGAAAGCTCCCCCGGTAGGACTCGAACCTACAACCTAGCGGTTAACAGCCGCTCGCTCTACCGATTGAGCTACAGGGGAATAGTGAAATCAAGGTCTTTTAGGAAATCTCCCTCTTCACGTAAATAGAAAATCCTATGACAGGAATCAAGCGAATTGGCCCAGGTTTTTTTATTTGCGGTGTTCCGAGAAATCAATGACGATACAACCGCTCCACTGACCATATCTTAAACAACCTCATCGAACCGACCGGGAATCAACCATTGTAATCTTCGAACCAGGGGCATCACACCAGAAAGTAAACGGCTTTAGCTCTCTTCTTCCGAAGTGCGAGATCGTTCCATAACGACCGTTCGCCCGCCATTTTGGAATTCGATCAAGCTCAGAAATGCCTTCATCAGCATGATTCCCCTGCCACAAGGTCGCTCAAGATTTTCGTCAGTCGTCGGATCGGGGACATCCTCCGGCTTGAAGCCCTCTCCCTCATCTGTGATCGCCACACGAAGTCGCTGTTCGGTGATCGAGCACTCAACTCGAACCTTTTTTTGGGGATTCATCCTGTTACCATGTTTGATCGCGTTAATCAGCGCTTCCTCCAAGGCAAGTCGAACTCCGAACAGATCCTTCGATGAATATCCCAACTCTTCCATGTGACCGACAATACGTTCCTGGACAGACTGCCCGGCAACGGTGTCATTGGAGATGGTCAAGTCGAATTCCACAGGCGATCCCATTCGCGCGATTCTGTCCTGGTTGCTGGTTGCGCTGTCTTCCCGCGTCGATTGCGAGTAAGACAACGCAGGAATGCGGATGAAGCGTTCGGTATGAACCGGAAGAAAGCGGGGAGAATCCCCTCAACCGAAAAACAGGGGAACAAAACGCCTTAAAACGATTGAATCGCCGCTTCTTGTGTGTCGACGATGCTGAACAGCTTGTTGAGCTTGGTAATGGCGAACACTTCATAAATATCCGGGCGAATACAGCACAAACGCAGCTTTGCCTTGGCAGCACGAACCTTTTTATCCATAGTGATCAGTTTTCCCAAGGCAGCACTGGAAAGATACTCAACGTTCGTGAAGTCCAGTACGATTTTCGGGCGCCTTTCTTCATCAACCAGACTGAAAAGTTGATTACCAATAATCTGAATGTTGGTTTCATCCAGAATTTTTTTATCGACAAATTTTACGATTGTGACATTGCCAATTTCATCAACATCAATACGTCGTTGTGCACCCGTCGACATGACTTTTCCGTTCGTTGAATTTTCCTTCGAAGACTTTGCACACTTACAACTTGTACATCCACACCACTCCAGGCAGGCGACTGGCAAGTCAACTCGGAGCGATCGTTTGCCTGCGGATGGAATGGGCGGAACAAATCGGTGCAATCAAGTTAATGTCACCAGTGTAATCTGATCGCGCAACCGGCTTCATAGCCTGGACAAATCCTCCGAGGGAACGCGATCCATGGAAGGAGTCTGGAATCTTACTCGTGTTCCCAACTTCACCACGAGAGCAAAATTAGAGTGTATTACGCTCTTCTGTGCCGCGATGACATCGTCTGGCCTGCAAAGACAGGCCCCTCACGAGCCAGAAGACGTCACACAAAAAGGCAAACTGCTCTAGCGTGATCATCCCGCGATTTTGGACCGCTGTCAAGTCAATCCGGGATCAAATGGGTTCCACGACGTTTGGACAATTCTCCCAGCAAACCTGTGCCCTTCCATCGTGTTTTTAATCAGAGCCGATGAACGAAAAACATGAGAGTTACGGAAATCGAAACATTGCACGCCGAGGTCACAAACGGAACTGAAGTTGTGTCAAATGATTAGCGCATGTTGCTGTTTTTCAACTCAAAATGTTGGCAAATGGCAACAGGAAACCCATCCCTTTCGCCTGCACATACTGGATAAGTCTCTGGCAGTCGCCAGGATGAGGAGGATTCGGCTGGATGTGATCTATCGGCCTCACATTTGCAGTCATGGTTGGGCAGCGTATTGATACCACGTTCCAACTCCGGAAATGAGCCGATGAAACTCTTCCAATTCCCCACCTCGACACTGTTGGTATTATTTGTTGCAATTACCCTGATCACAAACCAGGCTCAGGCCTCGGTTGAAATCACTCAGGAAAATGGAGTGGTACTGCGTGGCGACCGCATTGAGCCGACAGGTGATCCAACTCGGATCAGATTGATTGCGGAAGCGACTGGTATTCGTATCGAGCGTCTGGTTTCCCTGTTGCGGATACGCTCAATTCGAATCGGTGACATAGTCGTCCCTGTTCAGGACTGGGTTGAGTCAGGGTCGGAACCGACACGAACATACTCCGTCGGAATTGCCGACGTCGAATTGGATCCGACAAAAGATGATCGAATGGCGGACGGTCGTGTGGATCAATCTCTGGTACGTCCTTTGGCGATGCAGGATGAGCCATTGCACTTCGTACGCCCTGGTTTCGTTATCCCCTTCGCTATGCCTTTGGATTCGATACCTTTGGATGCCAGGGTGATCAGTGTGCGCGATGACCCGTTGAATGCTTACACACCGGAAGTCGCGCAATACTATCCCGATGGTATTCCGTTGTCGGAAATTCCTGTTGCATTGGAAGCCATGCGTACTCGCAAATTTCGAGAAATTGTTGAAAGCATTCCGCCGGGCATTCGTCACGACGCTGTTCCTCGCAATGAAATTCCAATACCTCAAAAGCCGATATTACCGAACCCGATTTCGCGTCGATCGCCAGTGCGGGGAATTTTCGTGACGGCGACGCCTGTCCGCTGGAATGGTAAAGTGGATGTCGATTCTTTGGCGGTCGAGATTGTTGCAGTCGATGCGGCAGGGCATCCGGTGCCGGTTGACGGAACAGCAGAGATCTCGTTGTGGACAGTCGAGCAGCAGTTGGAATTGTTGAATCCAAATCAATTCCTGTTCGATTACCCGAGTCGACGGGCGGAATTGGTGGTCGCTCATCCGGGACGTCTGCGAAAACTGCAAACCTGGACACGGAACATTCACCCGGTCGGCACGTCGTCGCGGTCGGAAGCCACTTCTGGTTCGCTAATTCTTCCCTTGCCGGAGTCGCTTCCGGATCACTCCCTCAATGTTGCGTCACCTGGCAGCCTGCACGTAAAACTCTCTGTTCCCGGGCAGGGCGTGTTTGAGGCAACCGAGCCAGCGGTTGGATTACGGCAGCAGTCGCCGTTGCGGGAACTCAATACGCTGCAAAACGGGTCGCGGTTTCTCCCGGGCGAAGGAACCTTCGGGCGAAAGCGCAAACAGTTCGTGCCATTCTCTCCTTCCCCCTATTCGCGACCGTTCAATATCTTCACGCCGCAACAGTTGCAGAACAATTTCGCACCAGCAAACCTGGCCGGAAGCACGACGTTCCGTGGCTTTTCAGGCACGGTTGAAGTCGATGGCACACTCTCCATCCAGCCGTAGCGTCAGGTATTTACGCTTCCTCAGGATTTAATGAATTCACCCAAGTCGGTCTGGTGTACCTTGCAGCTTCGCGACATCAGGACGTTGGCGAGTTGGTTACAGCCGGAGTTCAACACAACATTACGACGAATTACCACTATGTTGCAGGCGAAACGTTTCACTTCCGCTTCCTCAACGGGAATCAATCTGGGGATAGATTCCTCAACCGCTTGCTGGGTGTGTTGGTCGAATGCGACCAGGAAATAGAGCAGTTCACCTTTTCGTGTGACGGTTTTCGCTCGTGGGGATCTGCATTTGAAGGCCAAAAGACGATTTTCGCGCCACAGAAGAGCGTAATACGCTCCAGATGGCCTCGTCAGAGTTGTCACGCTGCCGGCTTGAGCACGACGTCTGGAACCTGCCGCGCCGAATCCAACGCCTGTTTACCCAATACACTCACACGATATTGTACACCGCTGCGACCATCTTTCATCTGAAAGGAAAGTAACCCGTGGGCGATCAACTGTCCGTGAATGCGCGACAACTGGTCCGATGCCACGCCCTCGACCTTCGGCAGCCTCACGCCCCAGAGTTCGCTGACATCCACCTCGGAGTCCTCACCAATCGGCTGCTCCAGTTCCTGCGCGTGATACGCCTGCAGTACAAGATGCCAATCGGGATGTTCCCGAAACTGTTCCAAGGCGAACTCGTTCATGGATTGGACCGACTTTGGAAACCCGCGTGACTCAACGGCAGACACAGCCGCACGACAAGGGGAATATCGACTGATACGATGCGCGAAATCAGAATCGCCGAACCTGCCGACACGACCGTTACAACAGTCAGGGCACGATCGTAGAAAAGGAAGACCATCCGGCAGGATTTGCCAAAGCGCAACGAAGATTTTGCCATCGTTCTACGCAGAACCACAGTTTTTCATCATTGTTGCGGGCAGAGAGTGCCGATGCGGATGAGGAAGGGACCGGTTACTCCGGTTGTAGGGATATTTCCGTTCATACCAAATGCTCTGTTCGCGAGGCGGATTGGACTCCGTCAGTGACAGTGACCGTCAAAAATTGGCTCAACAAGCCGCATGAGACCTCTGGAGTTACCCCATGATCATTCGCACAATGGCAGTCGCGACCACTCTGGCTAATCTGATCCTGATGACCGGTTGCACGTCAACGCACTCAACGCATACAGCGCGGACCGCTCGCGAACAATTGCTCATTTCCAATTCGATCGATCAATCGCTGGAGCAAGTTAACTTCTCTCCATTTCAGGGCAGGAAGATTTTTATTGACGCCAGGTATCTCGATTGTGTGGACAAGAATTATTTGATCGGGTCGCTGCGTCACCGCGCGATCAATGCTGGTGCGGCATTGGCCGCTGATGTGGCCAATGCGGATATCGTGTTGGAAGTCCGCAGTGGTGCTCTGGGAACAGACAACACAGAGAGTTTTTTGGGTGTGCCAGAAGTGGCATTACCCGGCCCCGTTCCCATTTCCATTCCGGAAGTGAAACTGATCGCCCGGGAGAGTCAGGCGGCCGTCTCCAAACTGGGACTTCTCGCCTACGATGCCAAGACCGGCGAACGGCTTGGTTATGGTGGCGTTTCGACATCCCGTTCGGATGACAACAACTGGTTCATTATGGGCGTTGGACCATTCCAGAATGGTTCGGTTCGCTCAGAACTTTCACGAACATTGCCAATCAAGACGCACGACGGAGAGGTTGTCAAGAAAGTTTCGTTTGATGATGAAACGTCGGACCGAAACAGCCTCAAAACGCCAGTGAAGCACAACTTCAGCATGCCCAATCACCTCCGTTCGATGGGACAACAACCGCGTCGTTTGATCTTCTCGGAAGATGACGTTCAACCAACGCCGCTGAAAAAGGCCCAGCCCGAAACAAGCTCCGTCGAGGAATTGCCTCCACCACCGGTTGAAGAGGAAATGACGCCGACCGAAACCGGCCTCGCACCGGCACCCGGCGTACTCCCAGAGGACATCTCAGATGAAGGAACTCCTTTCGGCACATTTGAATAGCAAAGAATATCGCTGGTCTACAAACACCCGGTGGTATACCATGATTTCGAGCAAGAAACATTTCTCTCCCTTTGGAGCGGCTCTCCCCATTTGATGAGACATCGAGGAATCCCCAATGTCAGGTTATGCATTGCAACTTTTTGCCATCATCCTGTTCTCCCTTTCCGCGCTCGCGATGACACTTCCAGCACAGTATGGAAGCAAAGCCGCCACCGACCAGATAGCGGAAGAGAGCGGACCGGATAAAACAGTGGCTGCGACTCCAGCTCAGGACAGTAAAGAGCAGCCAGCACCTGACAAAAAACCTGATGTTGATCTAACCGGCCCCAGGACAGTGCGATTCAATAAAGTTCATGCCGAATGGCAGGAACTCAATGAGAAGCTGAACGGGTTCGGGCAGGAATATCGCCAGGCCGATGAGAAACGGCGTGAGGAGTTGCGGAAGGAATTTGACAAAGGTGTCAGGCAAGCGGAAAAACTGCAATCAAAATTGCGGGACTCAGCTCGCGAGGCTTACGAAGAATCTCCCAATGCCAGTGAAGATGCGACCAGCACTTTGCTGGGGTTTGTCGCGTTGGCGATTTCTGAAGATGACTACGTCGCCGCTGATCAGTTAGCACAACTTCTAATCGACAACGACTGTGAGGCGGTTGAACTGGATGACTTCGCCGGACAGATCGCATACGCACAACAGGATTTCGATGCAGCGGAGAAGCACCTGAAGCGTGCTCGCAAAAATGGCGTCATCAGCCGCAGCGCGATGGGTTATCTTATGGATGTCGAGGAGGCAAAGAAGGCGTGGTCCAGGGAAGTCGCATTACGTAAAGCCGAGCAGAAAGCGGATGATCTTCCTCGCGTGAAAATCGAAACCAGCAAGGGGGCAATGGTCATCGAGTTATTCGAGAACGAAGCTCCTGAAACGGTCGGGAATTTTGTTTCCCTCGTTGAAGATGGTTTTTACGATGGCTTGAATTTTCATCGTGTGTTGCCGAATTTCATGGCGCAGGGTGGCTGCCCGGATGGCACCGGAACGGGTGGACCGGGGTACTCCATACACTGCGAATGTCGTCAGGAAAACCGACGCGCCCATTTCGCAGGTTCCCTGTCCATGGCCCATGCTGGTCGCGACACTGGCGGTTCCCAGTTCTTTTTGACGTTCCGCAGGACATCCCATCTGGATGGAAAGCACACCGTCTTCGGTCGTGTGATAAAAGGGTTGGACGTGCTGTCGAAGCTGGAGCGGATTGACCCACAGGACCCCTTTGCGACGGCTGAACCCGACAGAATCGTCAAGGCGACCGTTCTTCGCAAACGCGATCACAAGTACCAGCCGAACAAGGTCGTTAAAGAGCAGGCGGAAGACGCAGTTCAACCGAAGCAGGACGCAAACTAGGGTGTATTACGCTCTTCTGTGGCGCAATGAGCGTTGTTTGGCCAAAAACAGACTTCCACGCCCCAAAGACGTTACACCAGAAGGAAAACGGCTCCAGTCTCATTGCGAGATCCTGCAGAAATCGATTTGGTTTTCTCACGTCACATGTTCGTTTTCATGTCCGCCGTTTCGCCCAAAACGGCATTCAACGCCTTTGCGAGGTCCGCATCATGTGTATGGTCTTGCGAGTAGACTCGAAAGATCGAAAAGCTGATCGGCAGTGATCGGAACAACTCGTCATCATGCAATTCCTGTGGTGTTCCAATCGCCGGGTCGAGCAGGAAGTTTTGACCGCCAGCCGGGAGACGGCCGCTTGGACGGTGGTAATGGCGAGCTGCGTCGATCCGCAGTGGCATTTCCCGCAACTTTGTCGGCAGATGTTCACGAAGCCTCTGTTCCACGAGCGCCGGCTCGGAATAGATGGTCGTGCGTTCGGAACTCCCCGCGTGAAAGTTGATATTCCTTTCACACGCCATCTTCCAGGAGATATTCCGCCGCAGAATATTGGCCCAACGTTGGCCCAATGCGTTCGCATCGTTATCACCATCGTGACACCAGCGGGTGACATCGACCATCAGAGTCGATTCCGACAACCGACAATAAGCATCGAGATCGTCCAGCGGATTCCCGGGAAACAGCCGACGCATCGTTTCCGCGAAGACATCCTCCAATTCCAGATCAATGGCGCGAACCGTGCGATGGAAATAGATCGTCCGAAACAGATTGGCCCGCATCTCGATGAAGTTGATCAACGTTGGCAGGCCGCGCGCATGAATGGTCAATCCCTCGTCGGTGAAAAAACTGTAGTGCATCAATCGGGAGATATCGAACGCCCGCAGACTGTAACCAGACATGTACGCGTCGCGGAGAACAAAATCCATGTTGTCGACGGTGTAAATTCCGCTGAAAAGAGAGCGAAGTTTGCAGAGCCATTTCGGCTGACCATCATCGGATGATCCCTGTGCGGGTCGGCGAATCAGCCATGCAATCTGTCTCGGTTCGAGTTCTTCCAGCGGTTGTAAGGTGCCGCCGGGATTGCGACGGACACGACGCAACAGATCACCCAGTTCCTCCTCGATGATTTTCGCCCCGATGTCTTCGTGCGTGATACCAAACTGGTCGAGGTGATGGTCGTCGAAGAAATGTCCGAAGGGACCGTGGCCGACATCGTGCAATAACGCCGCCATGCGCAGCAGCGATTCCAGATACGCCCTGGATGGCAGGTTGACGCAAACACTTTGCAGAGAGTCGTACCATTCGTCAATCGCCCGGGAAGCAAGGTGCATCGCTCCGAGGATATGCTGAAAGCGGGTATGCTCCGCCGAGGGAAACACCCACCAGGCCGTTTGCAACTGGTGAATGTGCCGCATTCTCTGCACCCACGGATGATCGATAATCGTCTGCTCCGCCACTTCACCTCTGGGCAAACCCGAAGTGGAAACGAACGGGATGTATCCGTGAATCGGATCGTGAGAGAGGCTTTCCGTTGTGAAGTCGCGCGTCATTCAGTGGACCTTGGTTTTGGATCAATTCTCCCGGAATTGCCTGGGGCGTGGTAGAGCAGTTCACTTTTGGTGTGACAGCTCCGGCTCAGGGGGGCTATTCAGGGGGGACTATGTTGTGTTTTCAGGCCAAACAGCTTTTGCAGGTCAAACGATGCTCATCGCGGCACAGAAGAGCGTAATACCCCCCCCGGAATTCTAGGAACTTGCAGGAGATCGATCAAAGCCGATCTCCACTCGACCTGGTTGTTCGCTGCAATTCCCGGGAAATCAATTCCAGAAGTGAACCGATTGGAAGATCGTTGTGTTTCCGGGGAATGTGTGGAAAACTGAAAACCATGTGGGAAACTGAGAACAATGTCCCATTCAAAGGAATCGCGCGGATGCCAATTGGCCAGACCATACTCTTCGACGTGTTGCCGTTGCTGGAAAATTACGTTGATCAATTTCCCGATGGCCATTATCCAGCTAGACTACGTCTAGTTTTATCGTAGCGGCTGGCGGACCATTTGGAACTGAAATACCCGTTCGGATGACGCTACGGTTATCTCGGACGCGCTCTAAGTTTCCAACTCTCGGGCTGCTTATTCAGCGATATGATTGGACCAAAGAAGCAATGCAGACTCTCGATAAGTTGTCCGAGGATCAAGGTGCCGGTGCGGTTGCTGCCATGCGGGATAAACTCCGAAAGATGGCTTTGATATCGACCTCCTGACGAAATCCTCACAAACAGGGTTGACTTGACTACGAAATGTAGGTATAATGCCGTCATACAGTAGGTGACTCGCCCTGCGAGACGAAATTTTGCCCTCACTACTCCGCCCTCACTGTGCGAATTCTTGATTTCCATCGTCAGTTAACCGGCGGAATTGTGGCTGCCCTCGTCAGGTCATGCAGCAGTACAACCGGGACATTGACCGTTTTTTTGAAGCATTACTGGTTATGAGTGAACCGAATCGAACGGAACTTTCCCCTGCTGAGAGCGAGATCATGGACATTGTATGGGACAGAGGCGAGGTCTCCGTCGCCGAAGTGCGCGAGATTCTGAGTGAGCGGCGCGACATTGCACGCAATACCGTACAGACATTGATGACCCGCATGGAGGAGAAAGGCTGGTTGAAACACCGTCCGATTGGTCGTGCATTCTTGTATTCCGCCACCCAAACCCGAAGGAACTCGCATGGGGCGTCTGTCCAGAAACTGTTGGACGAACTATTCAAGGGTTCTGCAGAGGAATTGATGACGGCGCTGGTGGAGTACCGCGGCATCTCAGTCGAAGAAGCACGTCGAATTCAAAAACTGCTCGACGAAGCAGCGGATAAGTAGCCCGTTCATCACTTCAAAACGATTTCAGGAAATCATAATGTTCCTCGATTTGTTGACGAGAGTGGGACTGTTGTTGACGACGTATGTCATTCAGTCCGTCATGATTGCTGGTGTGGCGTTACTGGTGGGGTGGCTTCTGTTTCGGCGACAGCCAGCCGCCCGCAGCATGGTATTGACCTGTGGAATCCTGGCCTGCTGTGTCTGCCCGCTGGTTTCCGTCGGAATGCAATTCGGGAATCTTCCGGCCTGGGGACAGGTGCTGCTGATCAAGTTGCCGGACGAAAATGGACACGAAAACCGCAGCAACGAAGTCGCATTGGTGTCCGATCTGGAAATCATTGATCCATCGGTGACCGAACTCGCACCGCACACGCTCGACGTGGCATCGGAATTTGCGGGAGAACTATACGATGGCGAATTCGCAAGCATGGATGTCGCTGCAGCCGCAACAGAGCAAATCGAAGACACTCAATCTGGCATTCGCGAACACCTGTTTCGAGGTGCGATTGTCATGGGGCTCATCTGCCTGCTCGGGTCGGTCTTCCTGTTCACCCGATTGCTGTGCGGTTGTCTGCGGATCAGGAGAATCGACCGCAGCACGGAAGCAGCAACGACAGTGTTACTTGAAGTCAGCGGCAGGATTTCTCGAGAGCTTGGCTTGCAAAAACCACCACCTGTGAAACTTTCCCACGATGTCAATTCTCCTGTCGCTCTCGGAATTCTGCGTCCGATTGTTTTGATTCCCTACGCAATAGCACAGCATTCGATGGAAGAGGAATTAACGGGAGTTCTGCGGCATGAATTCGCTCACATCATAAGAAGAGACCCGGCAGTGCTTGTATTGCAGCGAGTTGTCGGTGCTCTGTTCTGGATGAACCCGCTGATCCATCTGTTGAATCATCATCTTTCGGTCGCACGCGAACAGGTGTGTGACAACGTTGTCCTGCAATGGATGACGCCCGTTCAATATGGGCAATTGCTGCTGGACCTGACGACACGAAGCACTCAGAAAATACCGACCATGGCGCCAGTTGTCGGATTGTTTTCCAAATGGAAATTAGAATCTCGGATTTCCGGTCTACTAGAAAAAGAAAGAAACACCATGACCGACGTAAGAAGAACGACAGCCGTCTGCATTGCCGGGCTGTTCTCGCTGCTCACCCTTGCGGTTGCCGGCAATCAATTTGCCTGCGCCGACGACAATGAAAACCCTCAACCTGACATCGTGACAATTACCGACACGATCGTCACGCCCGATGGAAAAGAGATTGAAGTTGATGGAGGAGAGATCATTGATCTGATCGAGTTAGTCGAGGACGTCACGAATTCTGACCCCGACATCACGATCGAGACATTCGACACAATCGAGGCCATCGGAGCGAACACGGACAACGACAAAAAGGCTGATCGATCGAAACAGGACAAATTGCAGAAAGATTTGCAGAAGGCGATCGACAGTGTGTTGAAGAAGCACGGCATCGATCCAAAGAAGGGAATTCACGGAGAGGACTCCGTCTACATTCGGAGCGTGATCATTGGTCCGGATGGCAGTGTGATCATCGGTCCGGATGGCAAAGCACACGTGTTCGGCTCTTCCAGCGACCAGAAAAAGGCCAATGTCGATAAGGCGAGACGATTCCCTCATTGGGGGCCACGCTGGATGGGACCCGGCATGCCACCTCTACCCAAGGATCTGCCGGAGGACGTCAGAAAGCAGATCGAGGAAGCGATGAAAAAGAGGCATGCTCAGCCCCACCGCGCCTGGGGCGTTCTCCCCGGTCAGAACTTTCACAAAAAGTCGCCGGAAGAAATGAAAAAGTGGTTTGAGGAAATGAAGACAGGCGCGATGCATCTCAAGCGCCGCCATGAAACGGACGGGCAATCCAAAAAACTGCAGCAGCAGATTGATGAATTGCGCAAGGCACAGGAAGCTCTGAGGCGGGAACTCGAAAAGCAGAAGCCGTCACGCGATGGAAACCGATAACGCAGATCAAACCTGTAATCAGCATGCAATGGTTCAGCCCATTCAATGCGAATATGTATATGGCCAGACCAGTCGTCGCGCCGAAACCGCTCGCAATAACGCAGTCGGTCCTGGTCAGACCAGTTGAATTTCGCGGTGCTGATGAAAAATCTCGTCGCTGAGTGAGAGCTCCACCTGCCCCGGTGAGGACAACGTCTGCACAATGTGGACGTCCTCCTGGGAAAGGTCGATGATCGTGCGTGGGTCATTCGGATCGAGCCTTTTTCCAAAGCGATCCTGAATGATCTGCACGATCGGATTGACATAGTTTTCTCCAACCGTCCGCAACACACGGGCAACCCGGCTGTCACTCAGGGCGACATAACTGCCGATGGGAAACAGCCCCAGGATATTCAGCAGCGCTCGCACAGAGTCAGGATCGACACTACCCGCTTTGGACTGCTTCAGCAGGCATTCCATGGCCGCGTACGGCTTTAAGGCCGACCGATACGGGCGGGGCGATGTCAAACCGACAAAGCGATCAGCCACGCCCAACACCCTGGCGAAGGGATGGATGGTGTGTGACTTCCGACCGCGCGGGTAACCATGACCATTCGGTCGTTCGTGCACCTGATAACAAACGAGTGAAACGACCTGTGGCAGTCCGGAGACATTTTCAAGCAGTTCGAGCGAGTGGATTGCATGTTTCTTGATCTCCAGAAACTCGACTTCACTCAAGACATGTGAGGCAGTTTGAATCTCTTCAGGAACTTTGGCCATTCCCCAATCGTGCACCAAACCGGCCAGCGCGATATTGCGAATGTTTTCCTCATCAAACCCCTGCATGGCGCCAATTGCCATTCCCAGCACGGCCATGTGCAGGCAGCGTTGTGCAATGTTGTGATCGTCACTGACATCGTTCACCACGTGCAACAGCATGTCGCTATCGCAGACCATGTCGGCAATGTAACTGCCAGCCAGTGATGTCAGTTGCAAAACATCGAGCCGTCTTCCCTGGACAGCATCCTCGATCATCGATTCCAGGTTCGCTGCATGATCGGGATGATCGTCACGAAGCCGTTCCTGCTGTTCGCTGTCATAACCCCTGCAGCCATGCTTGACAAAACTCTCTCGCAAAGCCGGGCCATCGTTCTGCACAAACAGTCCGCCACTTTCCAGCAGTTGATCAATCCGTTTGGTGAACTTCGTATCGAATTTGAAGTCGTTATACGTTTCTTCCGCGAGCGTCACGCAGGCGAAGTCGGCGGCCGATACTTTCACCTGTGCCATTTGGCGCGACTTGAGTTTCTGTTTGAACTCCGCAGTCAGAACGGACGATTCGGCCAACAGCAGTAGACCACTGACATCGAGAATCGGAAACTGCAACTGGCGTCCAACAATCAGATCGTCGACACTCACGCAGCGAAATTCCATTTCCGATTCTGTCTGATTTGAGAGCGTAGGTATATCCGGCATGGGATTACTTGAAACCGCAGTTGAAGGTGTTGATTTGTGTCAAAAACGCCCGTGCCTGGAGTTACGCACCACATTCCCCGTACCTCATGCCGTCATGAGCGTATTACGCTCTTCTGTGCCGCAATGGGCGTCATCAGGCCTGTAAACACAGGTCCTCACAAGCCAGAGACGTCACACCAGATGGTAAACTGCCAATGATGGAACGCCTCCATGAAAACTTAGCATTTGTAGGACATGGCAACGCCTGTGTGATGTTGTTTCCGGGCGAGATGCCGTCCGTCTGTTTCGATTGTACGACATTCATAGGTTGTACAATCCCTGCGATGTGAATGTCGTTCATTCCGATTGATGGAGAGACATCCAATCCGAGCGAGTTCCGTGTCTTGCCATTGAAATGAATGCAGGTGGTCAACGATCAACAAGGCAGGTTTGCCAAACGAATAGAGTGTCTGTAGAGTGGCCGAATCCCCTGCCAATACGGAATTTTGATGAGATCTCTTCACACACAGGCCTGTTTCCATGGAAAAACGACGTTTGGGTCAAACCGACCTCGATCTCACCCTGCTCAGCTACGGCGCTTCCTCCCTGGGGCAGGAATTCCGGAATATCGACCTGGAAGAAGCGTTTCGGAGTGTTCGCGTGGCACTCGATGGAGGTATGAATTTCATCGACACCTCGCCGTTTTATGGTCGAGGCATGAGCGAAATGCTGCTGGGACGGATTCTGCCATCCATTCCAAGAGACACGTATTATCTGGGGACAAAGCTGGGACGTTATTCTGGCGAGCATTTCGACTTCAGCGCCCGGCGCGTGGCAGAAAGTATCGATATCTCCCTCGAAAGAATGCGCGTTGACCATTTGGATATTGTCCTTTGTCACGACCTCGAATTTGTCGAGATGTTGCAGATTGTTGAAGAGACATTACCCGCGTTGAAGAAACAGGTTGAACTCGGCAAAGTGCGTTACGTCGGTGTCTCAGGGTACCCGATGAAAATGTTCAAATACATATTGAACAACGCCGAGATTGACACCCTGCTGACCTACAACCATTACACGCTGCAAAACAACATGGCGTTGGAGCTGGTGCCACTCTGCAAAGAGAAAGGGGTGGGGATTATGAATGCGGCGCCATTCTCAGCCCGGCTGTTGACCAACGCCCCATTGCCCGAGTGGCACAAGGCAACAGGGGAAGTCCGTGAGACCGTCCGAAAAGCGGCACAGCATTGTGAGCAGTCCGGTGTCGACATTGCTCAACTCGCGTTGCAGTTCTCAATTGCCAATCCGGAGTTCGCAACGTGCGTCACTGGCTCTGCGAACCCAAATCGTGTGCGGCAGTGGATTGACTGGGCCACCCAACCAATGGATGAACAACTGCTGAAAGAGGTCCAACAGATTCTCGAACCGGTCCATAACTGGTTTTATGTCGAAGGACGCCCGGAAAATAACGACATGCCTGCAATGAATTAGGCACGTCCGATACGCCTCACTCTGAAAGCTCGTCCATGCACGCCATCCGCCTCGAAGAACCAAAACGTTTTGCCCATGTTGAAATTGATGCACCCGCCGCTCCCAAACCAGGTATGGCGTTGGTACGAACGCATTGCATGGGGATTTGCGGGACCGACTTGAGTTGCTACCTCGGCAAGTTCCCCTTTTTCGATTATCCTCGCATTCCCGGTCATGAACTGGGTGTGGAAGTTGTCGATGCGGGTGATGGTGTCACGCATATTCAGCCGGGCGATCGCTGCTGTGTCGAACCATATATGAACTGCGGCGAGTGTTATCCCTGTCGCAAGGGCAACAGCAACTGTTGCGAGCGATTGGAAGTCATCGGCGTGATGACCGATGGGGGGCTGTGTGAATCGTTTCTGATCCGGGCAGACAAATTGCATCCCTCAAAAGAGATGAAGTACGATCAACTGGCTCTGGTGGAGACGTTGGCGATCGGGTGTCATGCAACGGATCGCGGAGCACCGCAGGATGGTGACAACGTATTGATCATCGGAGCAGGTCCGATTGGATTAGCAACGCTGGAATTCACCCGACTCACCGGTGCAACGATCACCGTGATGGATCTCATGGAATCCCGACTTCGATTTTGCAAAGAAGCTTACAATGTTGATCATGCAATTGTGTTCAAAGGCGATGGCTCGGAAACTGAGCAGATGAAAGAGATCACTGGCGGTGACATGTACACCGTTGTGACCGATGCGACCGGGCATGTCGGTTCGATGTCCTCAGCCATGCAATACTGTGCTCATACCGGGTCACTGGTCTATGTCGGCATCACAACACAGGAACTGACGTTCAAACATGTCGCCATTCATCGGCCTGAAGTGACGATTGTTCCGAGTCGCAACGCGTTGCCCGGAGACTTTCCCAAAATCATTGGTTTGATCGAGGATGGGACAATCGATACCAATCCCTGGATCACGCACCGTACAACCTTTGACAATCTGATAGACGAATTCGACGCCTACACCCGCCCGGAAACCGGAGTGATCAAAGCGATCGTGGAAGTCACGTAAACGTTCTCTGCGAATGCGAATGGCCGTACCTGAAATACAAAAAACAATTTCAACACCTTTTAGAGATACCAACTATGGTTCGATCCTGTGTCACCATCAGTCTTGTGGATGAGGCGCGCGGCGGTCCTTTTGTCTTCTGGGATGATCTCGAAGCGGGATGTCGTGCTGCTTCGGAACTCGGTTTCGATGCGGTCGAATTGTTTCTACCCGCACCCGAAGCCGTCGATGACGACACGCTCTCGGCTTTACTGGAAAAATACAAATTGCAGGTGGGAGCATTTGGAACCGGTGCTGGTTGGGTGATTCACAAGAAGCAGATATGTGATCCTGACCCAACGGCGCGCGAAGCGGCAAAGACGTTCATCAAATCGATCATTGACAAGGGAGGCAAATACAATGCACCGGCCATTATCGGATCGATGCAGGGGCGCTCCGGTGGTAATGTAGACCACGAAACAGCAATGAGTTACCTCCGCACGGCTTTGAATGAGCTCGGAGATTATGCCGCCCAGTACAATGTCCCGCTGATTTACGAACCACTCAACCGCTACGAAACCAATCTGGTCAATACCATAGCCGATGGCGTTGCATTGTTGAAAACACTGGAAACGGACAACGTCGTATTGCTGGCGGATCTGTTCCACATGAACATCGAGGAGTTCGATGTCCCACAGGCGATTCGCGATGGAAAAGGGACGATCGGACATATTCATTTCGTCGATTCGACCCGGCAGGCCTGCACACGCGGGCATTTCGATTTCGACGCGATTACCGCGGCGATACGAGACATCGATTACGATGGTTACCTTTCGGCGGAAGCCTTTCCAGTCCCGGATCCTCGGGAAACTGCTCGGTTGACGATCGAAACGATTCGGAAGTATTTCCCGAAGAATTGATTTGATTAACAAATGCAGAAATCGTTTTCGCGAGTTGACGGAAACGTAACAGCCTCGGAAAGGGGCCAGAAATGGCAGAGTTAAAATGTGAAGCATTGGGCCTGACACCGAGTTTCGGTTTTGGTGATCGCATTGGGTTGGCAACTCCCGGGCATGTCGCATCGATGAAGCAGGCAGGGCGCGGAATCGAACCGATTTTTCCGCAACAGTCGATCCGTGAGATGGCCCGCACGCAACGGACAGCCGGGCAGGTGATGCGGGAAGCATTGGAAGGAGCGGAATCTGCCGGTTGGACCGGACGAACTGGTGCCGATGCAGATCACCTCAAAACCAACGAAGATGTCGACGTCACCGCGGCGGCGGGATTCACCTTTTTCACGATTGATCCTTCCGACGATGTCGACCAGCAGGCGGATGATTACGACGAGAAAACGCTGAAAGAAAAATTCTCTTCCGTCCAATCGAATGCCCGATGGTATGACGGCTACCTTGGAAAAACGATTGACTTACCCAACGGCACAAAGATGGCATTGGACGAAGAAGCATGCATGCGGGCTGCTGTGAAATATGGCAAAGCGATACAACGAACAATTCAACTGGCAGATCACATTCGCAAAGTCAACGAAGCAGCAGAACGCGACTTTGAAATCGAATTGTCTGTCGATGAAACGGATCAGCCGACGACATTGGCCGAGCATTTCATCATTGCCGATCAATGCCTGCAGGCAGATATGAAACTGGTTTCGCTGGCACCACGATTCATTGGCGACTTTGAAAAAGGTGTCGATTTCAAAGGGAACGCCGATACGCTGGAGAAATCGCTGCAAGACCATGCGGCCATCGCAGAGCAACTGGGGCCTTATAAACTGTCGTTACATTCGGGATCGGACAAACTTTCAATGTACACGATTTTCGCCAGGGCGACGAAGGGGCGATTTCATGTCAAGACGGCCGGCACAAGCTATCTGGAAGCGTTGCGCGTTGTCGCCCGACACGATGAATCGCTTTTCCGCCAGATCGTCGAATTCGCCCGCGAACAATACGAAACCGACCGGGCAACGTATCATGTTTCGGCAACGCTCAATTCGGCACCGGCGGCAAATGATGTCGCCTCGATCATCGAGCTGGAAGAGTACTACCTGGAGCATTGGGACGATGTACCGACCGGAAAGGGTTTCACAAAACCCGGACGGCAGATTCTACATTGCACTTTCGGATCGACGCTAACGCATTCGGAATTTGGACCAGCCGTTGTGGATGTGCTGAAATCACACCCACAGACATACGAAGAGGTTCTGTGCCTGCATTTTGCAAAGCATCTGGAAGCACTTACCGCGGGGATGTAACCCGTCTTGAAGCGAAGACTCAAATTAACCGGAATTCATCATGCTCAAACAGAAACTGATTCATCCGACGATCAATGCGGTTCTTGGCGCCGCTGGGCATCACTCCAAAATCCTGATTGCCGATGGCAACTATCCCGCATCGTCGAAGATTGGACCGCTGGCAGAGTTGATCCATTTGAATCTGATGCCGGGACTCGTCACCTGCAATCAGGTTCTCGAAGCGGTGCTTTCCGCCATTCCGATCGAAGAGATCAACACGATGATGTACGAGACCGAAGGACAGTACGCGCTTTCTGAGGATCCCCCCGTTTGGGATGACTATCGGAAAACGGTGAGCGATGCCGGGTTGGATCTCGAACTCAAACCGATTGAGAAATGGAACTTTTACGACGCTGTCGCCACGATGGACCACGTTTTAACAATACAGACCGCCGACCAGCAGCGTTATGCCAATATCCTGTTGTCGGTTGGTGTGCGAATGGATGACGCCTGATCGCCTTTGTAACCTTGTGCAGGAAAACGACGATGAGCCTGGTTATTGATGCCCATCAACACTTCTGGCAGTTGTCACAGCCGTTTGATTACACGTGGCTGGAAAATCCTGACCTGGCCACCATACGTCGCGACTATCTGCCCGAAGATTTGCAACCGCTGCTGCAACAGGCGGGAGTCGATTACAGCGTTTTCGTCCAGACTCAACACAACGTGGCCGAGAATCGATGGGTCCTCGAACTGGCGGAACAAAACGAATTTCTGATCGGTGTGGTCGGCTGGGTCGATCTGGCTTCAGAAGCGTGCGAAGACCAGTTGCTGGAGTTTAAGGACCATCCCCTGTTCTGTGGTGTGCGGCACGTCACACAGGACGAGCCGGATGAGGACTTCATTGTTCATCCGGATGTATTGCGCGGGTTGAAAGTGCTGGAGAAGCACAATATCCCATTTGATCTGCTGTTTTATGTGCAGCATCTTAAACACGCGACGACGCTCGCACAGGAACTGCCGGATTTGCCAATGGTAATCGATCATCTTTCCAAACCCAAAATTGCCGAACAGAGTTTCGATGGATGGTCCGGAGATCTACGAGCAGCGGCGAGGTATCCCAATATCTATTGCAAGCTGTCGGGAATGGTGACAGAGGCAGACTGGACGAATTGGAAAGTTGACGACCTGCAACCGTACGTCGAGATAGCGATCGACGCTTTCGGCCCGGAAAGGTGCATGTTCGGATCGGACTGGCCCGTGTGCGAATTGGCGGCAACATACGGTGAGGTTAGCACCACACTCAATGAGTTGATCGCGTCACTCAGTCCTTCCGAGCGATCCAACATACTGGGTGAGACCGCGCGGAAATTCTACCGCTTTTCGATCTGAACAATTCCTTCATCATCTTCTGCAACCCGCCTGTCAGTTGTGTTGTCGGGCCGGTCTTGCGTGCCTTTTTCGATGGGATCTGCTATACCTCTGTCAGAGCGTATTATGCTCTTCTGTGTCGCGATGAGCATCGATTGGCCTGAAAACACAGGTTCCCACGAGCCAGAGACATCACACCAGAAGGTAAACTGCTCTGGATCATCAGTTTGCATTTTTGCTGACGACATCCGGATTGGGAGAAATCCGATGGGCCGCATCCTGATTGTCGAAGACAGCGCCACGCAGGCCATTGCAATCCGAATTCGCCTGGAACGCGCTGGTTACCACGTTGATTGTGCTGAACATGGCGCGGTGGCAGTGGCGGCGATGCAATCCCAACTGCCCGATCTCGTTCTCACCGACTTGCACATGCCGGAGATGAACGGACTCGAGCTGGTCGAACACATACGCGCCGAACATCCATCAGTACCAGTCGTTCTGATGACGGCTGACGGTAGTGAGGAAATTGCGGCACAGGCTTTGCGAACTGGGGCAGCCAGCTACATTCCCAAAAAACACCTCGATCGAGATCTGTTGCCGGTGATTGCCGATATCGTAACCATGATTGACCAACTCCGTGGTCAGGATTTGGTGACCGGTGCCATTGTCAGTTCCGAAACTGTATTCGAGTTCGGCAACAACTATGATCTGGCATCGAAGCTGGTCGCTCAATTGGAGAAGGATTTACAACGACTCGATTACGACGACGAGAACGGTGTGTTTCGGGTTGTACTGGCGCTCAAGGAAGCAGTCGTCAATGCAATCGAACATGGCAATCTCGAACTCGATTCCAATATGCGCGACATCGACGAAAACAATTACCACAAATTGGCGAAGCAGCGGCAACAACAGGAACCTTATGCCAGCCGGAAGATTCAACTGCATTCCCGAATTTCGCCGACTCAGGTGATGTTTGTCATTCGGGATCAAGGCCCCGGATTCGATCCAGGGAAGATTCCCGACCCAACAGATCCGGAAAACCTGACACGTGGACATGGTCGCGGGTTGATGCTGATTCAGAGTTTTATGGATCATGTGGAACACAATCAGCAGGGAAATGAAATCACATTGATCAAATATCGCAATCCTCCGTCAGAAGGTGACAATTCCTGAACAGGGGCCGTTCTCGATGTTTCGATAATGGCATTTCGCAATCGCGTCGTTTTTTGGAAAAAAATGGTGTCGCATGTCGGCATTTGATTATGATGGAGTGGGTTGCCAGCGGTCGTCTGGCGAAGACCTGCAGCGCCGTTCTGTTGGCCATCGTGATCGGAATCTCGTTCGGGAGACATGATTGTGAACTCTGATGCCGAAGTGCTTTCCATCCTCGTCGCCGAAGACAGCAGTTCCAACCAACTGATGGCCGTCAGCCTTTTGGAGGGTGAGGGGCATCGAGTTCGTGTGGCGAACAATGGGAAAAAAGCGGTCGAACTGTTCGAGCAGGAAGACTTCGACCTCATTTTGATGGACATCGAGATGCCGGAAATGGATGGCATCGAGGCGACCAGAGAGATCCGCAAACGTGAACGGGAGACAGCCGGTCGGTTATTGATCATCGCGCTGTCTGCTGATTCGCTGCATGAGGATCGTATGAAGTGCCTGAACGCTGGCATGGATGGCTGCATTGGAAAGCCGGTGCGAATGGACGACCTGCACCGAATTCTCGACGGCGAGTTTGAAGCAGCTCCCATGACTGCGTCACCTCTGAGGAACCCGAAAGGCAAGCGGGGCGTTGTCGACTGGAATGGAATAAAGGAGACTGTGGGAGGCAGCCGCGAGTTACTGGAAACCGTTCTCAAAGCGATCTTTGTCGAAGTTCCCGATTTGATGTCCAAGCTCGAAACGGCTGTTGCTCAACACGACTCGGATGCCGTGAAGCATCACGCTCACACACTTAAGGGGACAATGCAAACGGTCTACGTTGAATCTGCAGCACATCAGGCGATGCTACTGGAACACGCTGGCCGCGACGGACATCTGAAGGAAATGCCAAACCAGTTTGCCGAATTAAGTCGGCTGGTGGATCTCGTCATGGAGGAACTGAAGCAGCCACCCCATGAATTCTGAACGCCTGATGGTCAACATGCCCCGGGACCAAATATGGGGCCGATCTTGCCGTTAATCGGCGGGCGAACAGTTCAGCAACTTTGACTTGTGTTGCCGCCCACTCCTCGAAGCGACGGCAATGGGTCCGAGATTCCCCGCTTTTTCTTCCAACAGGCAAACGCTCGCGAGCAAAGCGTTTCACACTTTTTCTCGTGCCGCGAAGATCGTCTTTTGAACTGCGATAACACGCTCTCACGAGCCAGGGGCGACACACGAAAAAATAAACGCCTCTGGAACCACCGACATCGTCGCAGGTCAGAGCAATTCTGAATAGAGCGTATTACGCTCCTTCGTGGCGCGATGGACGTTTTTCGTCCTATAAATACAGACCCCCGCGAGCGAGAAGCGCCACACGAAAAAGTCAACTGC
>JANQSH010000077.1 GCA_028284145.1 Planctomycetaceae bacterium
TATGGTGGATCGGAGTACGATGCAGGAATGGACTGGTACGACGGAGTGGACTGGTGCAGCAACGACGCAACAGCTTACTGGTGTACCAGCAACGATGCAGGTGGTGCGGTTGAGAATGAATCCGAAGGGACGTCAGACGATCTGACGGAAGAACAGCTGTTGAAGGCATTCAACATTCTCTTCGGAGAAGAAGAGAAGCAGTTGTTGGGTTACTTCAAGGAAGAGGGCGGTGTCATCCGAATACTGGATGGATGGAATCCGGACATTTTTCCAGACAATTCCGATTTTGATGACGCTGGAAACAACTTTGAAATCGAAATTGCGGAAGAGCTTGACCTTATTACGGCAGCGGGAGAACTTGCCAGGCAACTGGAACGAGCTGCCGGAAACCCCTTGATCCGAAATCACTTCGACCTGAACACCGAGCGAGGGCTGAAGCGATATGAGAAAGCTTACAAGGAAGGTTTCAAACAGGGGCGGCAGGCTGCTGTCATCGGCGCAGAACTCTACTTGTCTGGAGCACAGATTTTTAATGAGGCTGCCGACGTTGTCATTTCGCTTGCCGAAGCTGGCAATCATCTGGCAAAGGGAGAACTCAAACGTTCGGCACTTTCATTGGCAGGATTACTTCCGCTCGCTCCCGGTCGAGTGGTTCGAATTGTTTTTGACCGTGGTGAGCATTTGATCGTCCCCAACGCCGTGCGAGAATTCATCGAAAATGGTAAGGTTGGCAAAGGATTTCAGAGCCATGCGAAACTCGTTGCGGAACTGAAGCCCGCCGGGAAGAATCATTCGTGGCATCATCTTGTTCAAGAGCATGATGGGAATCTTGCCAGGTTTGGAAAGACGAAGATCCATAATGAAGCGAATGTAATCGCACTGCCGAACAAAATCCACCAGCAAATCACATCGATCCAGAACTCGATTGATTTTGACATTACCAATAGCCGTACAAAGAAGGTCTACGAATGGATTGCTGAGAAGAGTTACGAAGAACAGCATGAGTTTGGCGTGAAACTCGTGGAATACGTATTGACCGGGAAATGGCCCAAATAGAAATGGATTATATGATGCCAAAATCCATCGAAGAATATGTAGATGAATTTGCCAAACTCATTATGTTAAAACACGAAGCTGACGATGTGGAAGAAGGAAACAAATATGCTTTGAAGAGCGCAAAAGCGTTTCGTGAGTTGGTTAAACATTACGGGGATGCCGGACGTGAGGCTTTGACAGGACTCTTTAACCATGAGCACCGTCGTGTTCGTTCGATCTCCGCAGCATTCTTATTGCGGCACGCCCATGATGAGGCATGGGCAGTTTTAGAGAAACTCGCAGAAGGAGATGATTTTCCTGCCTTCGGTGCCCGTCAAACCATGAAAAATTGGCACAATGGCGACTGGCAACTGGATCTGGAAGATTGAGTAGCAGTTCCGGC
Organism: Planctomycetaceae bacterium; assembly: GCA_028284145.1. Lineage (GTDB taxonomy): Bacteria > Planctomycetota > Planctomycetia > Planctomycetales > Planctomycetaceae > JANQSH01. Next base: position 1,439 of record JANQSH010000077.1, read on the forward strand.
ATTGCGACTCTGCAGTATTCCGGCATGGGCATGAATGGCGTGTCGGCGGGGGATGTGGTCACGTTCGACATCGGCATCTGGGATAACCTGGGCACCACGCAATACGACACCGCCACC
>JANQSH010000088.1 GCA_028284145.1 Planctomycetaceae bacterium
CAGTCGTAACCAATTCATGTGAATCCTGCCTGGGTTTCGCATTCGACGATCAGTCGATAAACACGCTCCGAATTCGCGAAGGTCTCATTTAGAGCAGTCACAGTTTACCTTTTCGTGTGACGTCACTGGCTCGTGGGAATCCATGTTTGCAGGCCGAACGGCGATTTCGCGGCACGGAGGAGCGTAATACGCTTTAATCCTCACTTTTCTCCTTTTCCTCCGCCGTTTTCAGTTCCTTGTCTGTCAATTTACGGATGCGGACGTTTTTGATCGCACCTTTGGTTCGCCAGGTCGCCAGGCCATAAGGTTTGCACGGTTCGCATTCCAAACGCACATCAATCTCCTTGTCCTTTACTTCGACGTCGGCTAATTGCTTCTCGACCGGCAGTTTATCGTGCGATGTCTGCAATGTAACCCAGGCCTGAATGCGGTCGTCAGTGACACGCAACCGAACCGGATACCAGACTTTGTTCTTGAACTCCCAATAAGTGGTGGTTTCGTTTTCCGAAGCATCGTAACCATTGATGGTTGACAGCCCGCAAACTCCGCCCCCCCAACCACCCAGCACGAGCGAGCAGGGGTTCTTCCTGACCGGAAAAGTCAGACCGCAGAAAAAGTCAGAACCTTCAACACGCATTGCGTCCAGTTGTATTTCGTAATTCGACCTGGGAACCTCTCGCAGACCGCGAATGCCGGTCATGTCGTTGCCGGTGTCGAGAATAAGCGTCCCATCTTTGATCAGGACTTTTCCCTTGCCGAAGAAATCGGCCTCCTCCCAGCCGGCCATCGTTTTGCCATCGAACAGGAGGATCCAACCATCCTTATCTGGTTTGGGCAGGGACAGTGGTTTGGCCGCCTTCTTCTTCACGGCGTCCGATACATCTGTGTTTTTGGCATCGTCAGCTCTCAATCCGTGTGTCGACAGACAGAGGACGGTTCCAGTCAGTATCACCATGAATTTTTGCAGCCAGAGAATCGAAGTGGAACAAATTTCGTGCTGACATGACATCGGTATTTCCTTTTTTCCATTTGGGCATTGCTTGATCAAAGCAACCTGTTGTGAGTCATTCAGTAAAGGCGGGAGGGGCTGCTCTTGAGTGTATTACGCTCTTCTGTGCTCTGTGCCGCGATGAACATCGTCAGGCCTGCAAACAGAGTGTTTTGTCGAGGATTCGTCTGGGGGGAGCGGATTAGCATAACTCGCTCTGTTGTCGCTGCATGCAACTTCATCAAACCCAATTTTCAGTCTTGACGGTCCAATAGTTCCCCACGAGCCAGAGATGCCACACAAAAAAGGTAAACGACTTTATTCGTTATACCAAATCTGCGAATCCAGTGCACAAACGGCAGCCATCTGCTGGTCTCTGACATCTACCTGTGGGAGAAAAATCATGGTGCCACTCTCGAACCGGTTGCGACGAATCTGCCGAGTATGACATTGTTGATTTCGGCCGATTGTCAATTCCTCGGGTCTGGAGCAGTGTCCTACCCAGGGAGTAAGCTAAGTTTCAAGCGACGAATTCTTGCATCTTCGTTCTCACGATTTTTCGAGCGGGTCACTCTTGACCATCAACTAATGGAATTTTCGATATGAATTCAAACGTTTTCAGTCTGGCCGATGGAGCCGTGCAAAGCGGATGCGTTATCGCTTTAGCCCTGATCTGCCTGGCACAATATGGCATTCACATGTACCGCATGTTGCTGGCAGAACGTCAAAAGGAATCCTTTCGGCGTGAGCTGGCCGGTTTGACAACAGAACTGGACGAGACAATTCGCGAACGCGAATTGTCGGATATGGAAATCCATATCCTCCGCGAGTTTGTCTCCCAGACGGAACTGGAACGATCGCTGGATTTGCTGCTGAAGCGGTATGTCCCATCACCGCAAAATGGCTTCGGTGCATTTCTACTTTGGGATGCGGGATCACATCAGGTGGCGCGCAGTCGGGGTTTGTCGAACGAATCGCTCAGTCGATTACAGATCAGCGAGCCGATCCTCAACCAGATTTATGACGACGGAGTGGTAACGATTTCCGGGTATGAGTTGGTCGAACATCCGGTCCCCACCAACCTGACGGCGGCTGACCGAGGCAAGGTGAAGGAACTGTTTTTGATTGCCATTGCCGAGGGCGAACGGCGGGTTGGAGTGATGATCGCAACATCCCTGTTTCCCTCCGATGCACCATTCGAACAGCAGGCCAGTCTGGTGCAGCGGCTCATGCAGACGGTCGCACATAATATCCAGCGCGCACAAGACCTGGTGTTGCATCAGAATCAGTTGCGACAAACGACGGAAATGTTGGCGCTGCGGTCGATTACAGACCAGCAATACGATACACCGTTGACGATGATCTCCAGATACCTCGAATACCTTTGTGAAAATATACAGGCGCACCGCGCGGTACTGTTTCTTTTTACGCAGGAGAGCAACGCGATGTGTAAAGCTCTGGTCCGTGCAGGGCGGTCACTCAAGACCGGGACTGAGCAGCGTTGGCAGGAGTTTGAGAACCAGTTGGCAGAATTGACTGGTGAACGAAGCGAAACGTTGCGACTGAATCAGGCGGAATTGCATCAAAATCAGATCGACAGACTCATCAACTCGGCCATGCTGATTCCGCTGATTCAGGATGATCGAGTGATCGGTACGATCTGCTTTACGTCCGATGAAAGTCGGTTATTCGATGAAAACCACGAACGGTTGGCATGCTGGGCAGCAGAGCATCTGACCGGCACAATTCATCGCGTGCTGAATCAAGCTGTCGTCCAACGCCAGGCGCGGGAAGATGGACTGACCGAACTGGCCAATCGTCGAGCATTCGATCTGCGAATGCGGAAGGAGCTGGATCTGGCCCGCGAAAACGATTCTCAGTTGGCATTGCTGATGTTCGATCTCGACCGATTCAAATCGATCAACGATACCTATGGGCATCAGGCTGGTGATTTCGTGCTGAAAAGAACGGCTCAGATCTTACGGGAAAAAGTTGGTCATCTACGCGCGGGAGATCGAGCGCTGTTGGCGCGATACGGTGGTGAAGAGATGGCCGTTGCATTGCCGGACTTCAATCTCCCCGGTGGCCTGCGCATTGCCGAGTTACTGCGCGATGCGATTGAACGTGAACCATTCGAGTATCAGGGACAGAGGATTCATGTGACGGCGAGTGTGGGGCTGGCAATCTACCCGAACCAGGCAGTCGAAATGGAGGACCTCGTTGAAGCTGCCGATGCCGCGCTGTATGAAGCGAAAACAACCGGTCGTAACAAAGTCGTTTGTGCCGCTCCGGTCGATGCAATGACGGTTCAGCCATCACGTCGGTAAGACAACGCTGCAACAAGAGATTGATCACGTTGTTGCAGCGATTGCATTGATGCTTTCGTTCTGCCGGTCGCTTTCGATCTTTCCGTCGCGCATCACGATCTGACGTTTGGCAAAACCTGCTACATCGGGTTCGTGTGTGACCATGATGATCGTCCGGCCTTGCGCGTTGAGAGACAGCAAAATCTGGATGATTTCCCGCTCGGTCGCCGAGTCGAGATTACCCGTCGGTTCATCAGCAAGAATGATCTCCGGATCGTTAATCAATGCGCGAGCAATGGCGACACGTTGTTGCTGACCTCCGGAAAGTTGACTTGGGCGGTGATCCAACCGTTCACCCAAACCAACATCACCCGCAATCTGAATGCACCGCTGCTCATCGGCTCGACTGATCGTGGGATAACCAGGACGATAATGCAGCGGCACTTCGATGTTTTCCAGCACGGTGTATTGCGGCACGAGATTGTACGACTGGAAGATAAACCCAATCATCTGGTTACGAATGCGGGAAAGTTCATCATCATTCAAACCGGAGACATTCAGACCACCCAGCATGTATTGCCCGTCCGTTGGTCGATCGAGTCCACCCAACAAATTGAGCATCGTGCTTTTTCCGCTGCCGGAGGAACCCATGATGGCGACGAAGTCGCCGCGTGGAAACTGCGCGGAGACACCGTTGAGGGCTTTGACGACGACATCACCGAGATCGTAATGCTTGTGGACGTCAACCAGTTCTGCGGCGAAGGTCATCGGCCACCGCTTCCCATCCGTTGACGCATTCGTTCGATTGCAGTCTGAAATTCAGCCGCATCAATCTGCCTGTCGCCATTGGCATCCATCTCGGCAAAACGGGCCTGCATTTGTTCAGGCAGTTCGCTTGCAGAAATCGCCCCGTCGCCGTTTTTATCCATCCGGGTGAAAAACTCCGAAGCATCTCCGCCACCGCTGGTATCCGGGCGAGCAGGCCGTTCTCTGGTATTGGGTGATATTCCGTTCCTGGGTTCATCATCCACCGATCGCTTGTCTGGCATTTCTGTCTTCGCGTTTTTTCGTCTTTCGCGATCCGCCCTGGCGCGCAGATCTGTAATTTCCTCGAGGAAATGGGTTCGTGGACTAAGCAATACGTTCTCACCTTCCTCGACACCCGTTAGAACCTCGACATGCGATTCGTTTGCATCTCCAATTGTGATCCTCCGCCGTTCGGCTCTATTATCCGCAATCACATGGCAATAATGGTCCTCGCCAATCGCCACGACACTGAAGACAGGAACCTGCAACGCATCTTCTTTTTCAGCGACAATAATCTGGATCTCGGCCGTCTGGCCAGGCTTGATGCCTTCAATTTGTGAAACATCTTCAATGATACGGACGACCGTGTCGTATTCCTTCAAATCACGGCGTAGCCAGTCGCTGGAATTCCCCATTGTCGCGATTTTGTGAACGACGCCCCGTAATGGTCGGTTGGGCAACGCCTCCACGCGAACGATGACCGGCATGCCGACTTTGATCATCCCGATTCGCGATTCGTGAATGCGAGAATTGACGACCATTTCGCTCAGGTCGGGCAGATGGACGATCTTCTGCAGTGTGCGGACGGTTGTCCCCTCTTCAATGGCGACACCATCAGAACGGCGACGGCTTTCGGCGTGATAAACGATTATCCCATCCTGCGGGGCCTTCAACTTGCAAGCCTCGATTTGCCGTTTCAGATCTTCCAACTCGGACTTTTCCAACTCCAGCGTCTGCTCGATCGCTTTCAGATCGGCTTCCTTTTGCGCGACGGCAGCAATGCCGGTACGACGAACCCGCTCCAGTTCCCGTTTCGTTTCCGCCGCGTTTTCTTCCAACTCCTTGATCGTTCGTTCGTAAGTGTAATCCTTCAGCACGCTCAATTTATCGCGTGCCACATTGAGATTGATGCGCGCCTTGGTGACGGCGATGCGGTCAGTTTCCACATCATTTTGGCTTTTGTAACCCTTCTTCGCCAACCGCTTGGAGAACTGGTGGTTCTCATTGGCCCGAGCCAGTTCTTCCTCGGCGAGTTTGATCTGGCCAAGAATCTCATTCTCCTGCTGGATTGACTCTCCTTCTTTGAACTTCTTCAGGTCGAGTTCCGCCAGGTCGAGTGCCAATTGTGCGGCCGCCAGGTCACTTTCGTTCTGCCGCTTCTGAATTTCCAGCGCTTCTTTAGCTTTGGTGACATCAGCATCGCGAAGCGTCACGGTGATCTGTTGTTGCTGCTCTTTGTCCTGCAAAGAGGAACTGTCGAGTTCACAGATCACTTCGCCCTTTTTGACACCGGTTCCTTCCGGCAGGATGGAGATGATAGTCGTCGTGCCATCAACAGTGCTGGCCAATGTCGCGTTTCGCATCGCGTCGAGTTGTCCTTTCTTCTCGACTGTGACGCGGAACAGTCCCCGCTTCACCGGCTTCAATTCGTCATCTTTGAACCGCTGGTCGGTCCCCTGCATGGTCTGAAAGACCCAGAGGCCGCTTGCGAGAAGTCCAACCGTGACGACCAGAATCAATACGATCCCCAGTGGCGCCGCCCCCCTGCGGAAAGGGAAGGTTTGGCAGCCGAATGGAGATATTTCGTTCCGTTCCTGGTGCGCCATTTGTCGATGTGGCTCTTCCAACCGGTGCTGGAAGTTCAGGGCCGACGATGTTTGAAGCCTGGTTGTTCTGATGCGTTGTGAAATCATCACTTTGGATCTTCGGGAGAAAGAGTTGCGAGGTTGTCTCGGGAACCGGTTGGAGATCGGGCGGGAAGTCGGTTGCTTTCAATTGCTGATACTGCGGATCAATCCACATACCCTCAACATCTACCTCCATCATACCCATGTCTCGGTGGATGTTAAGACGGCTTTCCTCAAAGTCGATCCAAATTCCGATCAGACTGTTTTGTGCAGAAAGCACGCTGTTGAGTGCATTAATCAGGTTCAGCCCCTGATTTCCGCCTTGTCCACCTGGGGCAGCGGTCTGTTCGACGGCCTGGTCATATTCCATCGCGGCGATTCGCACTGCCTGCCGGGATGTTTCAAAGTTGGTCTTCAAAACCTGAAGTTGCCGCCAACTCTGACGAATCTCCTGCTTGATCGTATCTTCCAGTTCCATATATGTCCGGCGAGCACGTTGATAGTTGATTTGTGCGACGCGATACGCATTGCGTTCGTCGATCTGGTCAATCGGCGTGGTCAACTCGACACCGGCCCGGTAACTGCTGTTGGCCCCTCGGAAATCGAGCGGATTATTGCCGGTCGGCGTGCCGATGTTTCCTTCAAAACGAAGGTCGAGAACCCCCTTCAGGTTGTTGGCCGCTATTTCCACTGCACGACGAGCGTCCATCACTGCTGCACGGGCATTTTTCAAATCGAGCCGACGTTCCAGTCCACCTTTCACAGCGTCATCCAGTGACATCGAAAATTGTTGCAGACCAATCAATTCAACACGCAAGCCAATTTGAATGACCTGCAGATTCTGGGAAATTTTCAGAAAGGCTTCACGCAATTCAGCGAGCGTTCGGCTCGCAAGACGTCGTGCTTCCAATCCGAGAGTGTCATCTTCGAGTTGTTTGACGAGCGCGTCCAGATCTTCGGAGATCAATCGGAACCCGTCGTTGACGCTGTTCAGTAGTCGGCGATCCCGGGCAACATCCCTCAGCACCCGCTCACGATTGGCGTTCGACTTCTCGTGGAAGGCATCGGACGCGATAAATTCGTCGACCCGGTTGAGATCTGTCTGTACCAGTTGCAAACCATTCCTTCGCAACATATCTCGCTGCGCAGAATACTGACTGGTGACCCTTCGCAGATGAGCCAAATCGGGATTGTCATCATCCAATTCCGCCCAGGCCGAAACCAGATCATCGATCGATTCCTCAGCAGCCCGCAGCCGATTGTCAATCAACTGAAATGGTTCCAGCAATGATTCATTAAGAGTGAGAAACAAATCGGGTGGAAGTCCGAGCGAAATTTTGTACGAGTCCAGAGCGTCGGCGTATGCACGTTGAGAGTTCTGCAACTGATTCTGCCGGGTTGCCAACTGACTTTCCAGTTGGGCGACATCCAGCGTCACGACGTCGGTTTTCAGAATTTGAATGAGTTCATCGACTGCAGCAATAAAAGCCACATCGTTACTCAACGATCGCAGAACGATTTCCTGTTCATTCGACATGCCCCCTTTCCAGTACAATAACTTCTGCTGTGCGTCGTAACGGAGTTGTCCAGCGACGTCTGGCGGAAAGACCAGGCCGGGAGGGAGTGCGTCCAGCCGTTCTGAGATCTCCTCTGGCATTTGTGACGCCAGAGTTCGCAACAGCAGCACCTGTTCGCTCAACTGTTTGATGTTCTGCTGCTGGTTATAGATGCTTTGCCGTTGCTGGAGCAGTTGCAAAAAATCGTTTGCAGTGGACGTGAAGAACTCCTTGCGAAATCTGGCCAACGTGCGTGTCGCGTAAAGCAGATTGCGTTCGCTCTGCGTCAGATCTTCGAGAACGATCTTGCGCCCCGCTCCTTGAAACAAGGGCTGAACCAGCGAGTACGACAGCGTGCTGGCGGTGGTCGAAGTGTTACCGCCAGCAAACAGCCACACCGTGTTGTTGGCCAGTTCGACCGCCCATTGCGTTCCCGCAGGAAGCAATTGACTGACGCCCAAACTCGTTGTGAGTGCCAGATTGTTCGCGCCGCCGGGAATGGATGTGTGTGTGGCCGTCGCGGAAGGCTCGTTCCCTCCAATTCCCAGATAACGGACGTTGAACCGAAAGCGGTCGAACGACAAATCCAACGCAGCGAGATACAAGTCTTCGATCTGTGTCTGATACGCGCGGCTGTGGATGTACGAAAGCTCAATCGCCTGAAAGAGTTTCAGGTTTTTGATGCCCGGAACGAATGCGCCGCTGTCGAGAACCGCAGGAGGACCATGAACAGGAATAGACTCAATCAAGGGTGAAGAAGAGGCCGCGTAAGCGGGATCGTTGGCAATTTCCTCCGAAGAGATGAGTTGAAACTGACCGTCGGTGTCATCATCGGCGACATGCTTGACGGCGTAACTTGTGCCATTCCCGGTTTGAAACGATAATTGTGACAAATCGGACTCACGCTCGAAAGTCACATTTGCAACCTCAGTTGCGACCAGGCCGAAGGAATTCAGCCAGTGCGGATTCTCAATGGCCAACGCTTCGCCCAACTTGTGCCAGCTCTTGTAACCGTTGATGCCCCCCATGCGATGCATATAGGTATGCGCGGCGGGGTCATCTGGCGGCAAAGGGCCGTAGTCAGGATCGTAGGGATCAGAAAACCGACTGCGCGGATCGGGTGTGATGTCCATTCGTGGAACGTGCCATTCGGGTGAAGTCTGCTTCTCTGCCATCAGACGATAGGCATCGTCATCTGCCTGATCCCGCCAGAATGCGCGCGAGCATCCACAGACCATCAGCATTGTTGTGGCGATGCTGAGCAGCAGAACACTTCGATGTACGCAATCGGCAACGCGCATCATGTACCTTCGTGACAACGGTTCTCGCTTGACTTTTTGGGGGGTGGGCGAAGTGAAACGAAACCCACCAGCAGAATACAAAGCGCGCTCAAACAGAGAGCTGCGTTTCACCAATGCTACGGCTCTCACCATTTCAAATGAGTAATCGATTCGCTTGCAACGTTTTCAGGCTGCCCGCGATTGCCACTGGCCCGTCACATTTGATTCTTCCGGAGTGATGGCAATCGATTCAACTGATCCCGCTACCTGCAGGTAACTGTTGCCGCTTTCCAACTGTCGGGATAGTCCGGTGACCAGAGCCTTCAAAGTGGATGACAACTGAGCGATCTCTTCATCACTGATGTCCTGCAACAATGCCCGCATACGTCGCCCGTGACATTGCATGATTCTTTGGAGCATTTCCTGCCCGGCTGTGGTCAACTTCAACAGACGTTTGCGGCGATCGGTCCTGGAACGCATGCGGTATAAGAGTCCGCTGTTGCGCATCCGTTCGACAAGCGTGCTGATGCTCGACTCCGACTGGCCCAGCAAATCGGCAAGTTCGGTTTGCGGGCAGCCTTCTTCCCAATCCTGCAGAATGGTCAGAACCGTGAAGCGGATATCATTCAATCCAAATTCGGCAAAGTGAGGGGCCATCGCCGTACGGAGCAAATGAGCCGTGTGCTGCAGGTTGGCAACAACATCCGAGGCTTCGGCGTTGGTATGCATGCTGACAATCACCGGCTGAATATTCGCCGGCGTGGGGGGGATCTGTTCTGGCTGAACGGGATCTGCCGGCTGACTGGTCGATTCCGGCTCGGGGTAATCCTGAGGTGGCCAGGGACGCAATTCCGTCATGGTCGACTCCATTCGACTGCTGGTCAAAGCGGGGGTGGCAATTTCAGCCCGGTAATCGCAAAGATTGCGCACGAGTGGAAAGCCACTGTCAATTCCTTCGTATTCTTATTCTTCGGCTCGAAATGGTTGGGGTGTGAAGAGATTTCAGGCAAAATTGGGTTGGGAATTGGAGTTGGATTTCTGCCAGAAACCGGTTAGATGGTTTTTGTGCGGAACCAGAGCAGTTTACCTCATTCGTATGACGCTCCTGGCTCGTGGGGGCTCACTATTGCAGGCCGAAAGACATTCTTCGCAGCCACAGGAAAGCGTAATACGCTTTCTAGCGGCAAACGGATAAGTGTGGCGTCTTTCGATCGGCTATTATCGTTCCAGATGGGACGTAAGCCGCCACAGACAAAAGTCCGTCGGATTAGTGGACCGTCAAGACCAGGAGGAAATTGTGTTTGATGAAGCTGCAAGGAACGACAACGGAGCGGGTTATGTCAATTCATACCCCAAAACAAAGCCTTGACAAGGCGTTAGAGCCGATTACCCTTTATGCAACCCTTCACAGGGTCCCGGCAGGTGGTTATGAGCAGTTTACCTTCTGATGTGACGTTTCTGGCTCGTGGGGGGCTATGTTTGCAGGCCAGATGACGTCCATCGCGGCACGGAAGAGTGTAATATGTTCATGTGGAAGATGTGCCCATACCTATGGTTACGCGCTGCTGTAATTGTTATTGTTACTGATCGTCTGGACCTGCTGGACCGTCAAAACGAAAAGGCAGGTTTGATGAAGTTACAGGGAGCAACAACGGAGCGGGCTATGTCAATCCATACCCCAAAACAAATCCTTGACAAGCCATTACTTTTCATTATCTGTACGATTTTCGAGCAGGAAGCCGGAAAACCATGACGAATTACGAATCGCCGTCCAGGGAGAATTCGACGAAACTGAGTCGCGTGTTGAAGCAGTTCGTTGCGGATGAGCGGGCATCTTCAACCGGTCTGGCGATGGCGGTCGGTTGTGCAGTGATCGGAATCGCGGCACTGACGGGATGTCTGCCCGTATAGATTACCCACAGGCAAGCCTGTGGTACTCTGTCACGACCACACTCTGTCACGACCACATAAAGCATTCACCTTTTCGTGTGACGGTCCTCGCTCGTGGGAGCCTGCGTTTGCAGGCCAGGAGACGCTCATCGCGCCACAAAAGAGCGTAATACACTTCGGGGTGTTTTCCGACTTTGCTGTCAGGTCTACAGACGCATCAGTTGTTCACGGTTGAGCAATGCTGCAGTTGTCTTGCATGTCAAATCGATCATCGCTTCCATGTCTCGCAGGTCAAATAACTCGACTGCGGAATGGGCGTACTTTCGTGCCAGCCCCAGTGTGACCGCGGCGACTTTTCCGCTGGCTTGTTGCGCGGCTGTGGCATCAGTGACGCCAGCCGTATCGACGATGACTTTGTGAGGAATGTTGTTCCTCTCAGCGACATCGCGGATCAGTTTTCGCAATGGTCCATGTGATGAATATCCTTTCGACTCGCGTACCTTCAGCAACACACCATCACCGACCTTCCAGGGAAGTTTATCATCGCGAACATCGGGCGTCCCGCCAGCCGGGACGGTATCCAACGCGATGACCACATCAGGGTCAATATGTTTTGCCGCGACGGCCGCGCCACGCAAGCCGATCTCTTCTTCCACGACAATTGCGTAAACACGATGAGCGGGCAATTCCATCGACTGCATTCGCTCGGCAGCGACCAGTGTACTCAAAACGCCGATTCGATTATCGACACACTTGCCGAAAAAGCGGTGAGGATGATTCGTCTGCGTGAGCGGTCCAAAAAAGACGATCGGTGCCCCCGGTTCGACGCCCCACGAAGCGGCTTCCTCAGCGGATGTCGCGCCGATGTCAACGTACAGATCGTGAATCGGCGGCACGCGATGTGATTCCTCAACCGTGAGGACATGCGCAGCTTTCGCGCCGATCGCACCTGGGATAAATCCCTTCTCCGTCAGTACGGTTACCTTTTGCCCCGGCAGGACCGTGCTGGTTGGTCCACCCAATTTGGCGATCCGCAATTCTCCACCGGGCAAAATGGTCGTGGTGAGAAATCCAATTTCATCCGCATGTCCGGTAATCATCACGACCAGGCCATCGGGATCTGTCCCCGACTGAAAACCGTAAACATTGCCACGCACATCGACTTCCACCCGTTCACATGTCTTGTGCAGTTCGTCCTGGGCTGCCTTCAGGACGGGCTCTTCAAATCCGGTCGGCGCATTCAGGGCGGTATAGGTGGCGAGTCGTTCAGCAAGCGAGTTGGCGGGCATGATAACGGCTTTCTGGTGCCTTGTTAAGGATTCGTTTTGGGGTACGGATTGACATAACCCGTTTCTTTGTCGCTTCTTGCAGATTTATCAACCCCAGCTTTCAGTTTTGACGGTCCATTGGTTGGTAAAGACTGACCACTCAACCGCTGCGATACCACGACGCGTCGCGATCGCGGCTGAAAAACGGCAAGTTGTGTGTCAGCGACCACCCGGTCTATCAAGTTTGATATGCAGATCGTTGAGCTGGCGTTCGTCGACTTCGGATGGAGCCCCCATCATCAGGTCGGCGGCGCGTTGTGTCTTGGGGAAGGCGATCACGTCGCGAATGTTGTCATCGCCAGCCAGGATCATCACCCACCGATCCAACCCCAACGCGACACCACCATGCGGGGGCGCGCCGTATTGCAGGGCGTTCAACAAAAATCCAAACCGGCGTTCGGTTTCATCCCGCTCCATTCCCATCAGGTCGAAGACCTTTTGCTGGACAGTGTTGTCGTGAATACGAACGCTACCGCTGGCGGCTTCATATCCGTTGCAAACGAGATCGTATGACTGTGCCCGCACTTTGGCCGGATCGGAGTCAAGTAGAGGAACATCTTCTTTCACCAGGTTGCAGAATGGGTGATGTTCGGCATCCCAGCGCTGTTCGTCTTCGTTCCAGGTCACCAGCGGGAAATCGATCACCCAGCAGATATTCAGGTCGTCAGAGTGATACAATTCCAATTCTTTGCCGAGCCGATTGCGAAGCGCTGCCAAAGCTGCTGATGTCACGGATTCCTTGTCCGCAACAAAAAAGAGCAGGTCGCCATCTTCGGCATCGAATTTATTGATGATGGCCTGCTGATGTTCGGCTGAGAAGAACTTGGCGATGGGAGAATCGAGCGAACCTTCCTTGATCCGGAAAAAGGCGAGACCTCTTGCACCATATTCGCCGACGAATGCGGTTAACTCATCGATCATTTTCCGACTGTATTTCTCCGCCGCGCCCCTGGCATTCAGGCCGCGCACCCGGCCACTGTTTTCAATCGTGCCGGAGAAAACCCCAAAGTCGCATGCTGCCGCAATCTCACTCACATCCTGCAATTCCATGCCGAAACGGAGGTCCGGTTTGTCGGTGCCAAACCGCTCCATGACATCGTGATACGAATATCGTGGCAGCGGCAGCGAAATCTCTTCCTCTCGCAATTCCTTGACAACTCTGGCGACCCAGCCATCAATTGTTTCGAGCATGTCATCCCGTTCGATGAACGACATCTCGACATCGATCTGTGTGAACTCCGGTTGACGATCGGCCCGCAGGTCTTCATCCCGAAAACAACGGGCAATCTGAAAGTAGCGGTCGTAACCGGCGACCATCAGTAACTGCTTGTAGATCTGTGGGGATTGTGGCAGTGCATAAAACGCCGATTCATGCACGCGGCTCGGGACGAGGTAATCGCGCGCGCCTTCCGGCGTACTTTTTCCGAGAATGGGGGTTTCGATTTCGAGAAAGCCATTCTCATCGAAATAGTCGCGAGTTACCTTGCAGAGTTTATGACGCAGGATCATCGCCTGTTGCAGTTCGGTTCGACGCAGGTCGATGTAGCGGTAACGCAGCCGTAACTCTTCGTTTGGCAGTTCTTTCGCACCAGGTTCAAACGGAGGCGTTTTGCTGCGGTTGAGAATTTCCATCGCCTCGCCACGGACATCAATCTCGCCAGTGGGACGTTCGGGGTTGATGTCCTTTTCGTCCCGCATCTCGACGGTACCGGTCACCTGAATGACATCCTCATTGCGGAGTGATCGAGCGGAAGAATGCAACTCTTCACCGGCACTGGGTCGGAAAACAACCTGAGTGATGCCATATCGATCGCGCAGATCGATAAAAACCAGACCGCCGAAATCACGATAGGTATCGACCCAGCCACACAGCGTCACATTTTGATCGACATCATCCTGGCGAAGTTCGCCACACGTTCTTGTTCGCAACACCGATGGTGCCTTTCTGCTATCCAACATTTCCGGAGCCTGTCACAAGTGGTATCGACCATTTGAAGGGACACACATCGAGGCCGTTCGATGTTATCACCAGGCCGTTCAGCAACCGGAATCCAGAGCGCGTTACGCTCTTCTGTACCGCGATGGGCGTCGTTTGACCTGCAAACACAGGCCCCTCCCACGAGCCAGAGATGTCACACCAAAGAGTAAGCTGCTCCAGATCCCGTTTCGTGAAAAGAAACAGAGCGAGGACGCCTCCCCGGAATCTCTGCCGCAAAAGACCACCATTATAGGTGGCCGTTGGCGCGTCGCAATAACAGCAGGGCCGTTCTTGCAAGCTTCAGAACAAATGAAGTTGGGATTCGTGCGGTGGTACGGGGTAAATTTCGACCGGGGAGGAGGGTAAATCGGGAATGGAACTCAAATGTTCCTGCAGATGCCGGTGAAATCGCTTCGCCAGTTTTGGGGCAAAGAATTCGTTGGGAGCGTGAATAAAGACGTATGGTTTTTTTCCCTGCTCAATCCAACCAGCAACCGTTTTCGCCCATTGCTTCCACCAGGGCCACACCAGTTCTGCATCGTCACGACCGACCAGTCGGATAAACGGCGATTGACCAGTGACCGTCTCACGATGCGGCACCAAAGGCTTGCGATCCTGAGCCGCGGCCTCCGCGGATGTCGAGGGAGGGGCAGAAAAGAGCGGTCGGGAATCAAACAACACGCGATCAATCAAATACTCTTGCAAAAAAGTGTTGAATGCTTTTTCGTGTTCTCCCTGGTCGAAAAAATCGGCGTGACGTACTTCAACCGCATACGAAAAGTGGCAGGGGAGTGTATCAAGATACTCTTCCAGCGCTGGCAAGTCACGAGACGAGAAGTCGGGTGGGAGTTGCAAAAATGCCGGTCCCGCCCGCCCCGCCTCTTCCAGAATCTCCAGTCGTCGCAGAAACTCCCGTGTTGGCTGTTCGACCGATCGCAGACGTCGCTGATGGGAAATCTCGCGTGGGAATTTCAACGCGAATTGAAATCCCTCCTCAGTTGTTTCTGCCCAGCGACGGATGGTTGACAACGTCGGCAACCCATGAAACGTGCTGTTCCCTTCGACAGTATTGAAGACCGACGAGTATTGCGGCAAGAAGTTTTCCCGCCCGGCATGTTCGGTATAGAAGTGACCCTGCCAATTCTCGCAGGCCCAGACTGGACAACCCAGAAAGTAAGGCCGAGTGTTTCCTGATGTCATCCGTCGAGTTGTCCCAATTGGCCAGTGCTGTCGCCGAATTCCTTCACGTCCGCACCGGCGCGATTCATCATGGCCAGGAAAAGATTGTTCAGCGGCGTTTCATCTTTATAGACGACATGTCGTCCGGTTTGGATTGTTCCTCCACCTCCGCCCGCCAGGACGATGGGCAAATCATGATGTTGATGTCGATCGCCATCACTGATTCCACTGCCGTAGACAATCATCGAATTGTCGAGCAATGTTCCTTCTTTTTCTTTAATGGCGTTCAGTTTATCAAGGAAGTAAGCAAACTGCTCGATAAGGTACTGGTCGATTCGCTGAATTTCCTGCATTTTCTTTTTATCGCGTCGATGATGCGACAACTGATGCCAGCCGGACTTCACGCCGACCTCATGATAACTCCGATTACTGCCGGCGTTGCCCACCATGAATGTCGCGATACGTGTTGTGTCAGTTTGAAACGCGACCGCCATCAGATCATACATTAGCCGAACATGCTCTTCGTATTCACGCGGAATACCCGCGGGTCTTGCCATCTCCGGCTGGGGAATTTCATCTTCTTTTGCGGATTTGGTAATCCGCTGTTCCAACTCGCGCACACTGGTGAAGTATTCGTCGATCTTACGACGATCGGTTTGTCCCAGTTTATTGCGAAGACGGGCGGCATCTTCAGAAACGAGATCAAGAATGCTGCGGCGGTACAATTCTCTCTTCTTTTTGACGATATCTGATTCATTCGCCAGATCGCTGCCAAAGAGACGTTCAAAAACCAGGCGAGGATTGATTTCTTTTGCGTTTGGTGTGGTCGCGGAACTCCACGAGATATTCGAGGAGTAGGCACAACTATAACCAGAATCGCATCCCCCGGCATTGCGACCACGATCGACCCCCAATTCCAGCGATCGCAATCGGGTTTGCTTGCCGATTTGTCTGGCGGCAACCTGATCGGCCGAGATGCCCAGATGAATGTCGGCCCCGGAAGTTTTTCTCGCTTGAGCGCCGGTGAGATAGACAGCTGCGCAACGGGCATGGTCGCCGGCGCCATCACCATTGGAACGCCCATGATGCTGAGTCAATCCGCCGAGGATGTTGATGCTGTCCCGATGTCGCTCGAGCGGCTTCAGCGTCTTTGAAAATGAAAATTTTCTATCCTTGCCGATCGGTTTCCAATCGGGCATGATCGCTCCATTCGGGAAGAACACAAACGCCATTCGCCGCGGTGCATTCCCCGTTTCCGTCTCTTTGGCGTAACCTGTTGTGTGCATGGCATCCAACAGCGGGAGCGCCATCGCAGTACCCAGACCATGCAGAAACGTACGACGTGGTATGACAACTTTGCGGCTCATTGCGACCGATCTCCTTCGCCACGACGCCTGCGAAAAGCATCACTGGCGACAATTGCGGTGATCAAAGTTTCAAAGCGACTATTATCCGACATCAACTTCTCGACGATTCTGTCGACAGTACACTTGTCGTAATACTCCAACCCGCGTCCCAGCGCGAAGGTCATCAGCTTTTCGGTCAGGCAGCGAGCGAAATCCCGCTTGTCGAGAATGCGAACCAGCTCGACGGCTCCATCGAATTGTTTGCCACCGGGCAACTGCCCCGTGGCATCGACATCATGCTTGCCATCTTTCTCCCGCCAGGCCCCGATAACATTGTAATTCTCGAATGCCAGACCAATTGCATCCATCGTGTCGTGGCACGACGCACAGGTGGCATTCTCGCGATGAATGGCGAGTTGTTCTCGCAGTGAGAGATTCGGACGTTCAGCCTGCGTTTCTTCCAATTCCGGAACATCGTCAGGAGGATCGGGCGGCGCTTCGCCCAGAATGTTTTCCATGATCCATTTTCCCCGTTTGACGGGGGAAGTTCGGGTTGGGTTCGATGTCAATGTGAGAATACTGGCGTGGGTCAGAATGCCGAGCCGTTTTCCTTCCGGCAGTTGTACGCGTTGAAATGTATTCCCATGGACATTTGGTATACCGTAATGCCTGGCCAGTCGCTCGTTCACAAATGTCTGGTTGGTTGTGAGCAGGTCAAACACACTGCGGTTCTCACGTTTGATCATGTCGAATACCAGTTCCGTTTCCCGCTGCATGTCCTGCTGCAGAACCTCATCATAATCAGGAAACTGCCTGGGATCAGGGACGATCATTGGTAGACGCCGCAAATTCAGCCACTGCACTGCGAAATCATCGACCAGCGAATCGGATTTCGAATCCGCCAGCATCCGGTGGATTTGTTTGTGTAAAATTTCGTTGTTGCTCAGCAAGCCTGCTTTGGCGAGGTTCAGCAATTCGTCATCCGGCATGCTGCTCCACAGGAAATACGACAACCGGGTTGCCAGTTCATATTGATTAAGTTCGCTGGTCTGCCGGGGATCATTGGGATTGGGATCGCGCTCAACTCGAAACAGAAAATGAGGCGAAACGAGAATCGCCTGAAGCGCGAACTGAATGCCCCGGTCGTAGTTGTCCCCCTTTTCCATGGCCAGTTCGACCAGGTCGACATATCGGCCAATTTCCTCTTCCGTGGCAGGGCGGCGAAATGCGCGATTGGCAAAATTCCTGAGGACCGTTGTTGCGGCTTCCCGCACGGATCGACTGGCACCTGGCCGAACCGTGATGATCCGGCGATGCGTGTCTGAAAGCTGCTTATCCACGTTCGCATGCAGGCTGTTCACTTCGATCAGTCGCACGAAAAGATTACGATCTCGCTTGTTACGGTCGGGGTGGTTCGGCTGGTAGTAGTCGTTAATGAACGCCGCGGCCAACCGTGCTTTGCCGGATGAGACTTTGACGGTTGCTTCATATTTGCGAACTTCTCTGCGGCCGGTCACTTCAAACGTTTTGAAAGCCTTGCCGTTAAGCCGCAATTCCATTTTCGCGTTTTCATCACCCGCCTGATCCGCCCCGGCTTCGACTCGAACGCGATATTCCCCGCTATGGGGGAAGTTGATGTCAGAGTAGATCTCACCGTTGGAATGAAGGAAGTGGATGCCGCCATCCCGCCATCGGTTGTTAAAGGAGTTCTTCAATCCATCGTGAGTTTTGCGGATGGCGAAAGGCTCAGCTGCTTCGGTGTCGATTGCACGTTCAGAAATCTGCTCGGCTGCGTCGAGGTACTTTTCCAACAGCAGCGGAGAAATGGAAAGGACATCTCCGATATTGTCGAAGCCATGACCAACATCGTCGGATGGAAAATCCTCAGACGGCGAAAAGTTGACACCGACGAGATCGCGAATCGTGTTGTCATACTCCGTTCGGTTCAGTCGGCGAATTGTGACGCGTCCGGGATCACTGACCAGATTGCAATCGATGTCGATCAACTCATCATGCAGCCAGACGGCAATTGCTTCAGTTTCTTTTCTGGTGGGGCGGGGATCATAATCATCCGGGGGCATCGCACCCGATTTCAGAATACGGTAGACATGTTCCCACGTCTTGCGATCGTTGTGGATGTCTCGCACGGATGAATAGCGGTGGAAGGCATAACCTTCCATCATCTCGTCCGGTCCGTGGCAGTCGAAACAGTACTTCTTGAAAAACGGTCTGATGTCGGCCTCAAACGAGAAACGCCTGGCGGCTGCCGGATTGATTAGATCGCTTTTATCGCCGGGTTGTGCGGTGGGCGATGTCGTTGTCTCGACCTGACCTGCTTGCACTTCTTCAATACCGATATCGTATGTCGCTATAAAAATCGCGGCCAGCAGAACAAGTGAAGCAAGCAGACTCATTCCCAGGACGATGTATTTCCGCGTTGGTTTTTTCTGTGGTCGTGTCAAATTTTCGGATATCGACCGATGTTGTGTCACAGATTTTTGTCGGAGAGATTCGACTGGACGAGGTTCTGGTGTGTGGGAGTTCGTTCCCGCCTGATCGAATACGGGAACAACGTAGCGACCGGTGCAGCCATCCTGCGGACACTTCCCCCGCCGTCCGGCGAACTTCGCATTCACCTGGAATCGTAATCCACATTGAGGACAGGAAACTCTCAGATTCATGGCGTGGTGCATTTGGGTGGAGTGGTTCCGTCATGCTTGCCAGGGTCCGTTTCGGGCAAGCACTCGCGGGAGCGTATTACGCTCTTCTGTGGCGCGAAAATCATCTTCTGGCCTGCAAACGCAGTGCCTTGCCAAGGCTTTGTTTTGGGATGCGGATTAACATAGCCCGCTCCGTTGTCGCTGCCTGCAACTTCATCAAACCCAACTTTTCGTCTTAATGGTCCGTCGTTCCCCACGAGTGAGAACCGTCACACGAAAAGGGAGACTGCTCCAGCTAATCATATCAAACATTCAATACAGTTTGAAGTGTCGATCCCAAAAAAGCTCAATGATAGATGACGATTCTGTTTAGAGCGTAAATTGCTTTGGAACTATACCACCCAAACACCTCAGTGGTGACCGCGAATCAAACCGATCCATCGAATTCCTGGCTCTACATTGTTGTGGCGATGTACGAAAGGCCTGACTCACTTTCGGTATGTGGAGCGTAGCGATAACCTGTTTCTGTTAATTTGGTTGCAACGGAAAAGATGAAGATGGGCGATGCCTGCTATTGCGATCGGCTACTGCCGAAACGGATAGCGGGAACTCTCTGTTTCGACAGGTGTCCCTTTATCAATGTTCGCACATCCGGTTTGAGTTTTTGGAGTTCCTGTTCCAGCAATGTTCCTTTGAGCATCTTCTGGAAACTGTCGTCATTGTTGATGGCAAGTTCCATTTCGAGAATGGTTTGCGTCTTCAGACAAGAGCGATGCTGCATATGAACTCGCAGGCCGAGACGGTTTTTCCCAGCCATGATGGGGAAGCAGCGAAATCGAACACCTTTCGGTGGGGAATTTCTGCCCAGAGAATCCATGACGCCGGCAATGCGTTTGTGATTCGATGGCAGAGCCTTTTCAATTTGCAGTAACACGTCCTCTTTCGACCCGGAGAACTGATGATCTGATTTTCTGCCGTCCGACTTGACAGTCATGATGTGAACGTCAGCTTGACCATTCTCTCGCACGCTGATTCGAACGCTCCGCTGCTGGATTCCTGCCGGTATCTGCGGGAGCGCTGCGGAGACCGCCTTTGCAACTTCAGGAATCAGTCGGCTTCCGACCTTCAGCGTTGTTTTTCGGGACCGGCCAGACCGGATCAATTCAAGAGTCACCTCTGCCCTGGGTTGGCAATTGAGTGTCAGGTGTTTCAACTGATCTCTGGATGTCAGAGCTGTTCCGTTGAATCTGAAGAGAACATCATGCCTCCTTATGCCCGCACGATCCGCTGGTGACTTCGGCAGAACCGAAGTCACCAGCAATCCCGGTTGTCCCTGCAACAGATTTTCCAGGTGACTGGCCAAAGCTGGATCGACTTTGCCGACGATGATTCCCAAATAGGTCTCAGTCGGCTGCTTTCTTTCCGCTTGCAGATCTTGTGGGACAGCATCCTGGCCGCGCAGTTGTGCGGGGATCAACATGCCGTATGCCGCGAAAAGGATCAACAATCGGACGACCAAAGGGTAATCTCCCGGTGTACGCGAAAACCACTCATGGCGACAATGCGAGCAGGACTACTCGTCGTCTTCGATCGGAAAGACTTCAATGTCGATGATGTCAAAGTCAAACTCTGCTGAGTCTCCCGATTCCTTATCGGTTGCCATGTATCTCTTACGGCTCAGCTTCGATTCCACCTGCATCCTGCCATCTTCGGTTTCGATATGCTCGACGAAGTTCCGCGTCTGTACATCTTCGCCCTCGACGATAATTGGTTCCAGCGCGAAATCATCTTCTTCCAGCAGTGGCATTGTGTCATCCACGGCAATCACTTCGGGTTGCGAACGATTCTTATCCATTGACTTCGGGTTTGATTCGGAGTCTTTCGTGGCGAGTTGATCTGGTTGACCATCGTTCGCGTCTTCCAACAAGCCACTCGGCGAAACGAATAACAGCATCAAAAGTGCCGCCGCCACGATGCCAATGGTGATACCGGCAATCAGCGAGCGTTGTTCAGATGCAGGTTGGCTGGATAGCAACCCTGCCGAAACCGGCCCCTGAAACATCGGAGTGTGCGTTGGATCGTCCAGCCGAGCCAATGCATGCTCGGATTCTGCGCGGTAGAAGTCATCGAGCAACCGGCCAACCTGCTGTTCGTCCCATGTCATCCTGTTTTCTTCGTGTTCCATCTTTCCACCTCCCGGAGCGATTCACAGAAAAGGCTGCGACATCCGAGAATATCGTCGACCCAGGCGGTCGATCAGATTCAGGTTTATTTTTCAAACGGGCTGGTCAGCCCCATCTGTTCCAGTTGTTTTCCAAGTCGTTTCCGAGCCCGCGAAAGCCTCATGTCAATGGCGGGCGAAGTGGTATCGAGGACATCGGCAATCCGTTGGGATTTCCAGCCCAGTGCGTATCGCAAAACAAGTACTTCGCGATCCTCGTCTCGCAGATACCCCAACGCATTCCGCACCTGTTCGTGGATCTCCTGGTTGGCCAATTCGTTAACGTGGGGCGTTTTCGCCGAAGGCATCTCTTCCATGTATTCGGTTGGCTGAGCGGCAAAACGCTGCCGACGGGCAATATCCCTCAGCCAGTTACGCCCAACACGCAACAACCAGGCCCGTACATCGCGAATTGGTTCTCCGTTCTGTTCCTGTAAACGTAAAAAGACCTCCTGGACGGCATCGTATGCACGATCTGCGTTGCCACACTGTGCATAAAACAACGCCCACAGTTCTCGATTCAGTCTGTTATAGGCTGCTTCAATCTCTTCGGATTTCATTGCAGCCCTGTCGTCCAACATACGACAAGGAATCCTGACTGACCGGGTGGGAACAATAAATCACGACTGCAACCCACCTTGACTACGAAAAATTTGTGACGCTGTTTACAGTATGACACCAGCTCCTGTGTTGGGGAGGGAACTTCCCGCACGAGCAGGCATTTCCCACCATATCCAGGCAGATATTGACCGCAAATCGCACTATCGTCTGGAAACATAGACGAAAATCTCATTCGGATCTAACCTCTCAAATGGTAGAGAATTTGGAGGATTTTTGACGCTCTACCAACCAGGCTTCAAAATGAACTGCAGATCACAAGGCCATATTGGGAAAAGGGTTATGCGTGATTTCCGATTCTCGCGGCGACCTTTTGGAGTTATTGACGGCACGGCGACCGGAACGATTCCGTGAATTCGTTGAGTCATCCGGTCGAGAAAGGTACACGTTAATTGAACCTTCCGGCCAGACTGTGATACCGTCTTGCCGGTAAAGACCGTTTCCATTTTCAACGTAAACCAAACCATCCACCGGTTGGCAAATTGGCGGCGCAGGTATGAGGGCAGTGTGAGAGGAGAACGATCGCATGAATGAAGCCGTCGATTCGTCGGCAGACGAATACTACCTGGGAATTGATGTCGGCGGGACGAACGTTAAAGCTGGTGTTGTCGATTCACTGGCTCAACCACTGTCGAAAACGAGCGTTCCGACAGAGGCTGATCATGGCCCGGAGGTGGGGATCACCAACATTCAGCAGGCGGCCTGGCAGGCAGTCGATCTGAGCGGCATGTCGATTGATCAAATCACGTGTGTCGGTTTGGCGACGCCGGGAACGATGGATATCCCCACTGGCATGCTGCTCGATCCGCCGAATCTTCCCGGCTGGAAAAATATACCAATCCGACAAATCATTCAGGACCATTTGCAAAAGCCGACCATTTTACAGAATGATGCCAATGCAGCAGCGTATGGGGAGTTCTGGGGCGGCACGGCGAAAGAAGTCGGCAGCCTGCTGCTGTGGACGTTAGGGACCGGCGTCGGCGCGGGAATCATCATCGGCGATACGATCATTGAGGGAGCGCACTCCTGCGGCTCGGAATGTGGACATATCATTATCGAGATGAACAATGGTCGGCTGTGTGATACGGGGCAGACTGGCACTCTGGAAGCGTATTGCAGCGCGAAGTCGTTATTGCGGCGTTGTCACGAAGCCCTGGATGACGGTCGCGAATCGGTGATACAAGCTGTGCGAGATGCGGGTGAGGAGATCACCCCGATTTTGATGGGGCAAGCAGCCGCTGAGGGTGATCTTTTGTGCGAAGAACTGATCCTCGAAACGGCCCGGATTCTGGGGGTTGGCACAACGTCGATGATCCACGCGGTCAACCCGGCGATGGTGCTGATTGGTGGTGCGATGACTTTCGGCCGGTACGATACGAAACTCGGTCGGCGATTCCTGCAGGAAATCAAGGATGAAGTGGACCGCCGAGCCTTTCCAACTCCCACGCAACGAACAATTATCGAGTATGCCTCGCTGGGAGGCGATGCCGGGTTTATCGGAGCAGCCGGTTGTGCTCGATTGGATTTTCACCGAAAGCAGGTTTGACGGCAAACCGCAAGGCGTGATGAACGCGGGGTGTTTCCGAATGAAAAACTGTGGGCTGGCTTCAAAATGTCGAACGCCCTACAATGATGCACCTTGCCGCCAGCGGTTTCCGAGATTCGAGTTTACGACCATTACTGGAAACAGGCGATGATACAATGTGCGGCAAAGACAATCGTGGTCAAGACCACGTATTCTTTGATGAAATAAGAGCTTATGCCTTCCGAATCTTCCGATTCCAAATTGTTTCGGGACCGGATTCCACTCAAGAATCCCTACGTGGCGGCTGCGCTGGCATGGCTGTTGCCTGGGGCTGGACATTTCTATCAGGGGCGGTACTTCAAGGCGGTTCTTTATGCCGTTTGTATCTGGGGAACGTTCCTGTACGGCCTGCAACTCGCTCAGTGGCGGGGGATGTACTATCAGTTTGAAGCCGGCAATACGCGGTATGGATTTATCGCTCAAGCGGGGATCGGCACCCCAGCCATTCTTTCGTATGTCCAGGCCCGGCGGTACCAGGCTTCCAATTCCAAACGGAACGATCGCGGTGCATTGCAGCACAACGATTTTTCCCGCATCAATGAGCCGGTTCAGTCGGAGTTTCGAGCGACCAATGACTGGTTGAGGTTGTTTGAGGAAGTTGATTCTCTCGAAGGGGAGGTTCATCTGAATGAGCCGGTCGGCCAGGAGGGTTTTGGGACCGACTATCATGGAATCTTCACCGGCACAATGAATGGCGACACGCAGGTCACAGTGAAGGTGGCGGGGCTCAGCCTCGATCGTGGTGTCGGTTGTGAGGATTGGCGACTCTTGAAGTGCAAAGTGATGGAATCGAGTGATCCGCGCCTGAAAGCGGGCCAGATTATCTTCGGCGCCGTTCCCCGTCCCGTGCAGGACTGGTTATTCGTGCCGGTCGATGACGATATGTTGCAGAGTTTGAATCGCCAGTTGGGGAAGCTGTTTGAACTGGCGTTAGTTTATACCTGGATTGCGGGTTTGCTGAATGTCCTCGCCGTGTGGGATGCGTTTGAAGGTCCCGCGTATGGCTACGGCGACGAACTGGCAACGGATGAAGATGAGAAGAAGAGGAAAGAGGCATCGACGAAGGCAGCAGAAAACGAGTCATCGAAGTCAGACGCAAAACTCTCGACAAGCGAAGCGACCAGTTGAGATGTTGAGCGTATTACGCTCTTCTGTGCCGCGATGGACGTCGTTTGGACCACAAAACACAGGTTCCCCACGAGCCGGAGACGTCACATCAGAAAGTAAACTGCTCCAGGCCCCATTGCCTTCATCATGAAATGAGCCGAATTCCTTTCGGTTTTTTACACGGGAAATTGTGCGAAACATGTTTGATCAATCGTTCTCATTGGCAGCGCAGTTGTCGATCACATGGCACGTGATTCCCCTGGCGGTGGTTGTGAGTCTCGTCTACAGCGCGAGCCGATTTGAGTTGCCCGAGGCGATTTTGCAGCGTTCGGCCCGTTTGTTCGGTACGATACTGCTGTTTATGGGCGTAGTTTTTCTGGTGCTGTATCTGCTGTCGTTTGGGCTGTGACAGAAATGGGGGGGCAGGTGTCTGCCAGAGCGTATTACGCTCTTCCGTGCCGCGATGGACGTCGTTTGGACCACAAAACACAGGTTCTCCACGAGCCAGAGACATCACACCAGAAGGGAAACTGTTCTAAGACCCAAGGGACAAAACTATGTTTTCTTGAGTTTTCTCCAGAGTATGAGTGAGCAGGCGATATCGAGGAATGCCTGATGAATTGTTTCCAATCGGTCCCAGCGAATTCGCAGTCGCCGGAACTGTTTCAGCCAACTGATTGTTCGCTCGACCGGCCAGTGCTGCGTTCCCAGCGATGATGGCTCTCTTTGGCCATGCTTTGGAATGTGCGGCACGATGCCGATGTCGTTGAGAAGGTCACAGGTTGCCTGGCAATCGTACCCCTTTGTTCGCCATGACACTCAAAGGGCGATCCAGAGGACGACCGGGCACGCCACCAACATGGGGAAACTTGAGCATCAGCAAGGCGAGCAGTTGTCGTAGGTCGTGTTGATTCGCTTCTGTCAGCGTTACGGCCAGCGGTGTACCGTCCCGTGTGGTCAACACAATTCGTGTATTCAAGATGGCCCTGCAGTTATAGTCAAACCTGGGAGTCGCAGGATTTTCTTTGAAGTTTAATAAAATTCTCTTTGACATTTAAACAGGCAATGGATAGGCTGCGAAATGCAGGCCTTATAATGATTGCTCCGATTATCGTTATGTAGGGCATATTTACAGGCCGGCATGTTGTTTTCAACCAGATTGTTTATTAATGACAAACCAAAAGGAGTTGGATATGGCCAGCAAATCTGGCCCGTTCGTTAGAGAAGTTGCGTTTGGTAAGCATACGCTTCATATTTCGTATCTTGGCGGCAGTTGCTATCCAATTCCGTACGACAAAGACGTCGGTGCTGGTTTTTCTCTTGTGGGTACAGTCTGGGTTTGTGATCCCTTAGACGACACTTACACCAAAGGGAAGATAAAGTATTTAGGTAACAGCATTGGCACCTACCACTTGGACAAGAATGGACTGGAAATCTCTGCCACGGTGGCCGCTGTTGCGAAGTTCAAAGTTCGTTTGAATAACAATGAGCGTAAACTTCAGTTCATGCGCTGCGACTTCAATGATGATATCTTTAACCCCGGATACGATTGCCCAAACGATTGGATTACTCTACTCAGTTGGTAGCTGAAACTGGCTGACAATACAGTGCACCAGAGTTGCCGATCGGACCGAATCTGAATTCCAGGTCATCCGCGGCAACCCGATGAATCGGGTCGTTATCTGCCATTCGCCGTTACATTGTCTGTTTACCTGGTCTGTTTACTTGCGACTACTCATTTAGCGAAGGAGAAAAAGAATGGCCGAAACGCAGAGTTCAAATTCCGCAAATCTGTTCGTCGATTGGGGCGCGTTCCACACGCCGCCATGGCAGGCGTGTGACTCTATCCCAATAGTTCCGGGCCAAACCACCGTCCTTGAACTGCTGCAACAGGCAGGAACATCATGCAACCCGCCCATTGTGTTTACTTACCAAGGTTCAGGACAGAGCGCTTACTTGACGTCGATTGATGGTGTTGAGAACAACGCAAATGGGAACGGCTATTACTGGATATATTTTGTCAATGGACAGGTTCCATCAATTGGGTTCGGTGCATACGTGCTCAATAACGGTGACAGTGTCGTTTGGGACTACAAGCACTTCAGTAGTGGCCTGAGACAGGCGACGCTTCCCGAATCGGAACTGCCAGTGTAGTATCCCCGCACCACACTGGCCAACTAACAATGCGATGAACACGGAGCCACCGCCGGCGTGTTTCCCAATGGTGAATCGCTCGCGGTGGTCCGGTTAGCTCAGATGCCAGCTGGCACACCCATCGTTACCACACAGGAGCGACACCATGAAATTCACACCACGAGATGACCAGGCTGGGAAATTCGTCGGCTACTCCCTGTTCTCCTTCACGCCGAATGACGAAACACCCGATCGTGACGCTTACTTCGATGGAACCCCCGTTGGCAACAAATCTCTCGCACGCCACTGGATCGAGGAAAATGACGTTCATCAGGCTCCAGCATTATCTCACTCTGTGGACAGCAATCGCGTATTTCTTGGCCCTCAAGGCAACACCGTGCTACACACGGGGCACACACCCCAATACAGTCAGTATGGACTATCTGTTTATCGAATCAGATGACAATGGTGCCGCAATTTCACAGAAGATGTGGCTCGAAACATGGGACATGCCGCTCCCAGCCCCTTCAGGTCAAGCACTGGCAACAAAAAACACCATCATCGTCGAATTGTTCAACGATGGCTTCTTCTACCCAGCGGGCACAACATTTGCCATCGATGATCCGGCTATTCAGATCATCAAAGTGCGACTCGAAGGCGAACGCAGGGCAGTCCTTACTTGTGACTCTACAGATTTGAGAGGTCACAACATTTCTTTTCAGTCTCGGAATACGTTCTACTTCCATTCTGGCAATGTCATAGTTGAATAGGACAACCATCTAACAATCAATTGCACCGGAGACGCGGGCCGCGCGGGTTCTGAAATCAATGTTGTTGGCGGTCGCCCGCTGATGCGTGGCGTTCATCCGACACCTGCTTCGCCTGAACGGGGCAAACTAGAGCGCGTCCGAGATAACCGTAGCGTCATCCGAACGGGTATTTTAGTTCCAAATGGTCCGCCAGCCGCTACGATAAAACCAGATGTAGTCTAGGGGCCGTCGATGAGAATTCTACTTCCAAATGAACTGGAAGCCGGTGCCGTGATTCCACAGTGCCTTGACAATCAATATGTAACCGCAGAGGTACTATCTGCGCTGATTGACAATTCACTAACATATGACGATGAGCAGGTGCGTGTGTTACGTTCGAAGCCGGTTCGCAATGAGTTCATCCGATCGCTGGTCTACACGCCACAAGTTGTCGTCAACCGTGCTTACTTCAAGAACAACAAGTTTCTCTACGATAACTACCATCCCCGCAACGAAGCTGAGCTGTTCGCTTTCGTCGAGCTCATGAAGCAGGGGGCAATTCTTGCTTTCCTGGGACCCGAAAACTCACTCGTTGATCGCGTTGATTTCGACACAACGTCCGATGGTGATCTTGCTTGCCAAGCCTTGGTGGATAGGCTGGCTGGTGATTATACGGCTGTTAAGTTTTCCAGAGATGACGCCGAAAACACAAGAATGCTGCAACGACTCGGACGCCGATTTGCCAATTACTTTGTTGGATTGAAGAACGTGGACTATGTGTCCCGCATGGAAATGGCAAGCGAACTGTTCACCGATCAAGAGTCGCTACAGAATGAGTCCATTGAGGATCTTTTTCATGACCTGATGGATGAATTGACAAGCTATGCAGTTGAACATGCGAGTATTTACCAGAAATTCGAACGAAGGCGCGCGAAAGATCAGACAATCGCCGCTCCTCGCCCATTATCACGTAATGAAATCTACAAGCGATTCTTCATGGAGGATGTTGCCAACGGTCGTTTCCTAAAGCTCCAGGGAAAGGAAAGGGAGGTGAGGTTTGCCATAAAGAAACTTGTCGATTTGAAATACAACTCCAACCTTCCTGACATGCTTGGCCGATACACGTTTACGCCCCTCGAAATGCCGTCTCGGATGGCTTTGCAGGACGAATTCACCGTTGGCGAATCACTGGACGACGTCGATCAGGTCATCAGTCAGGTAACAAAGGCAAAGCAGGCGCTCATTGCCGACAGTCAGCAGGAAATGTACCTTCCTGTACTTGAGGATCTGTCACTAGCGGACGTAATAGAGATCCGCAATCTTCCAGAATGGGCTCAGTTCATGAAGGTGCAGGCAACGATCCTGGCGGATCCGCTAGGCCAATGCAGCGAATTGAACGAATTGAATCGACAGTTCGCAGATCTTCAGATACGAATCGCAAAATGGTATCGTGACAAGCACCAGATCAAAGATGTCGTTTCACGATACAAGGTAGCCGTTACTTTGCTGCTCAGCATTGGGGCTGCCAACATTTCGGTCGGCTTGGAAAACTGGGAATGGGTTGACGCCATTCTCGCCGGTACTGCGCCCTTCGCGATTCCTGAGAGAACACGAGGAATCATGGCGAAGCTGGCATTTTACGCTATTGACATGACAGTCGGACGAGTTGACCAAAAACGGAGTTGGACGCTTCAAATTTCAAGATCAAACGAAGAATTCGAACGCGGCTACTTTCTGGATTGTTTGAAGCGACTTCGTGAAACGGATCAGGGAACTGTACAACGTCCAGGCAAATTGGCCGACCAGGGCAAGGAATAGCGGATGGACAATACGATTAGCAGATACTTTGATCTTGTCGAGGAACATCCCCAGTTGTTTCGACAGAGGCGACGAAGAAAATTAATTCTCGATCGTACGGATCTTGAGCGGTGGAGCAGTCAGAACAACATTCAGGTTGGAGTTCTCGCAGAAACGCCGTTTTTTTTATTCCTGAATGATCTCGTTCGCATTGATGACCGAGAGCCCCACACCTACTCGCGGCTTATTTCGAAGAAATCATTAGCTGGTCAGAATTCCGTAGTTGTTCTACCGATAATTCGAAGTAATCTGGTAATTCTTGTATCACAGGAGCGGCATGCAACAGGCGAACAGATGCTTGAACTCCCCAGGGGATTTGCTGAGCCAGGGCAAAACGAAACTGTGCAGGCCGTGGAAGAGCTTGCTACTGAAACAGGATACAAGGGAACGCCCGTGTTTTTGGGGACATCATATACGGATACGGGAGCAACCGATAACAAAGTTTCATTTTACTTGATTGAGGTGACCGAACGCGGAGATTCAAAACCGGAGGTAACAGAAGACATCGACAAAATCATAGAGATGCCGCTGCGAGAAGTTAGAGATCAAGTTGGTGCCGGAAGAATCCTGGATGGTTATACGATTCAAGCGATTGCAATGTACGATCGGTATCGGCGACTTGTCGGGACGGTCACTAGCACAAACGATAATGCCCGATAACAAATCGGTGAACTGGCGTTAGCCCGCCAACCTGGTTACTTTGGCCATTATTTGCCTCAGATGATCGCAGCCTCATGACCGAAGACGAATGGCGTCACTGGTTCAGCGGATCTACGACCGCAGCATTGCCGCGAAGCTGGCTACGCGATCGCGCGAACTCCGACGCTTCGAGTTTTGCGAAGATATTCCCTACGCTCACCAGCGCTTCGTTGCATAACTCGAAGATAACCTCTCCCCTGACAGGCGTGTCAGATCAAGTCTCAACTATCTCAACTGCAGGATTTTGCTTTCCTGTCCATCCTGCATCCTGTAATCCTGTCTGAATCTTTTTACCAGTTTCGTGTGTTTGGCGTATTTCGCAGTAAAAGAAGGTATCGCAAAAGAATTGTCTCGCGAGAGGAATGACCACCGTCAAACCCGACACCACGATCCATCACTCTCGCCGAGACGATGTGGTGCCGTTTGGGGATAACAAAGAACTGATCGCAAACAGTGGCCTGTCTTCGTCAGCGTTGATCAAAATTCGGTGACGATCATCGGCTGGCTGACCCAGATCCGTTGGCGAAGATGCTGGAGGCATGTGAAGCAGGATGAGCGATCACGCCGTTTCTCCCGTGCAGGGAGCCCGGCGACGTCCGACGGGCTTTTATCTGTGGCGGCTTGAGCCTCATTTGGAACGGTAATAGAGCGTATTACGCTTTATTCCGATCATAGGGACTCCACACAATCGGCACAGGCCGAACGATTGCTATGTCAGTTTTTTTCGCTCAATCTCGCAAGATGATTGCGGCAGTCATTACGTACATCTGCTGCTGCTGTTTGTTTTGATTGATGCGAATGCAGTGGCTGATCCCGGTGACAACCGTCGATGCTTTCTGTGCGAGATACGCTGCGTTCGACATATGCAGGTGTTAAGACGTGGATATGTCGCCGCCCCCGTACAAGCCATATATTCAAAACAAACATGATGTCGGTTCCAATGTCGCTACATGAGTGTCTGGTCGACTTTCTCTGTGGCAGTTTCCGCGTGCCATTAGAGCGTAATACGCTCTAATGGCACGCGATGGGCGTCGTCAGGCCTGTAAACACAGTGCCTTGTCAAGGCTTTGTTTTGGGGTACGGATTAACATATCCCGCTCTGTTGTCGCTCTTTGCAACTTCATCAAACCCAACTTTTCGTCTTGACAGTCCAATCGTTTCCCATGAGCCAGAGACGTCACACCAAAAGGTAAACAGCTCTAATTGGTTTCGTAAACGTCGTTCCAGGCAGGATACGGCCAGATGTGTTTCGAACGTAATCTGGTCGCGCTACAGGAAGAGCAAAAACCATGATAATTCGCAGTAACTCCCTGCTGACCCTGGTCGCTTGTCTCAGTCTGGTCATGATGGCTGGTTGTCGGACGGCTTCTACTTTGGAAAACCGTAATCCCAGTCAAAGTGGATATCATCCCCCCAGCAGCGGTTCAGAATACACTCCTGGTCCTGCGTTCGATCGTAGTTTGGAGCCGGTTCCCGATATTCCATCAGGGCCGAAAATACCTCTTGCACCGCCCGCTGCCTCCAATAACGGTCGTCCATTAAGTCTGCCTTCGCTACCGCTGAGATCCGACGCGACTCCGTTCCAGAATCGGGTGACACCCTGGCATGGAAACGAACACATGCTGACACGCGATGTGGAACTGGGTACGCCCGTCACGCCACCGCGACTATTTCAGACACCCAAAACCCGCAGAACGATGATTCGCAAAACACAACCAAAGCAGGTTGAGCCAACGCACTTCAAGACGATGCTCGATATCCGTTCATCGGCTGTGAATCGATTGGAATCGCACAAACTGGCTTCGCATAAACAGTCAGTCGTTCGCGTTGTTAAAACGGCTCTTCCGTCGCATTACGAGTTCTCCAAGGCGACAAGGCATGCCTATCAGCCGGTAACTCTGGAACGGCCGGAATTGATCAAAGAGGCCGCGCGAACATCCTCTCTGCCGATGGTCAAAAAAGTACAGGTCAAACGGGAAAACACAGCGTCAGCACATGATTTGCCCGATTATCGAGCCGCGCATCCAATGCCATTGATCGAGCAGAATACCGAGACGATTGGTCACCTTGATGATGAGCAAACGTTGGAGATGTGGCCCCACCTTCCCGGTTCACAATTCCAGGCGGTTTCCGCACTGACCCGCGTAACAGCAGGAATTGAACTGCAAAAGCCCAGTGAAGTTGAACTGAAGGGCATTACCCCTCTGCTGCCGCACTGGAAAGCCGAAATGAACCCCGCCAAAAACCTGCGAGAAGTCCCAAAGAACAAAACACCACGGCTGTCGAGTGTTCCTTCACTTTTGATCGAGTAGAACTCGTGCCGCGATGATTCAGGGCGGGTCATATCCGCCAGGGTGGAAGGGATGACATCGCAATATCCGGCAAATGCCGCGCCATCCGCCACGTATCGCTCCATACCTCTGCACGGCTTCGATGAAATAGGCACTGCAGGAAGGTTGAAATCGGCACGTCGGCCCCAACAGGGGGCTGATTATCCATTGGTAAAGCCGAACACAGAGGATCATCGCGCATCCTGGTAACCGCGTAATCCAACGCAAAACGCTCATCAGGATTGCTCCCGCGCTGAGGAGGAGTGATTTTGCATCGGTTTCCCGTCCGAATGCTGGTTTGACGGTTTTCGCTGGCCCGACTTTTTTCGGTGTTGTCGGCTTAACACCCGATGTACCAGCGTCTTTAACGAACACTTGTAGTCGTTCAGCGTCGCACCGGAATTCTGCCGCGGGATCAAAATCAGATCCACGCCTTGAGGCAGGTCGTGTTGCAATAATCTGTGCGCTTCACGGAGAAGTCGTTTGATGCGCGCTCGTACAACGGCATTGCCATGACGCTTGGAAACACTGAGTCCGACTCGTGTTGTCTGGGTACCATTTTGTTGAGCAAAGAGCAGTAAGTGCTCGTCTCCGGCGCGCTGTTTTCCACTGTAGACGCGATCAAAGTCGTCCTCTTTACGGAGCCGGAAATTTCTGGGACGACCGAAACGTTTCATCTGTGAACTCTGAATAGCGTTAACGACTGGAATCGGTAAGTTGATCCGCCTCTTCCCCCTCCGTGTGTTTGCTGGGCAGCCCGGTCTTTGGCCGCAGAAACCAGAAATCGTCAGTTTGCTGCGTGCATTGTCCCCGCTGGCGAGCGAGACGTCGGAGACGAGAGCCATAAAGCATCATCAACACCACAGTCATGATGCCGATGAAAAGAATGACGCCAAGAAGAAGGACGCCCGCCGTTGCCGACTCTCGTTGAGTTCGTTTCGCATCGACGGAGTCGACTCGACTGGGCTGAGTAACATCGACTTCGGCATACAATGTGGCTGTGCTGGTGACGACACCAAGCAAGACGATTGCAAAAAGGGAACGCATCGTCATTCTCTTCATCCCCGGCCCGCGATAGCTTCAACCTGTTCAGCGTCATCTTGCCCGATAACTTACTCAAACGTTCATTTTACGCCTGCAACTTTGGGAATACAACGGGCTTATCCTGCAAGCCGGATTTGACTGCAGCGGCCTTCACACTGCTGGAACAGTTTACCTTTTGGTGTGACGTCTCTGGCTCGTGGGGGGCCTGTGTTTGCAGGCCAACGACGCTCATCGCGGCACAGAAGAGTGTAATACGCTCTGGACGAGACACGGATTCCGCTCTGGTCGTTCTCTACCAAAGACCATCGCGCGGCGATTGCGGAGAATTTCTGGCCAACTGTTCATAGAATGATCGAGTTTCTTCCGTCAACTCTTTTGGCACCAGGATCTTAATGTCGACCATCATGTCGCCCCGTTCTTTCGATTGTTGATTGGGAATCCCTTTGCCCCGTACACGCAACCTGGTTCCGCTGGATGTTCCGGGGGGAATGGTCAACGTGATTGTCCCATCGGAAAGCGTGGGGATCTCAATTTTGGCGCCGAGAGCTGCCTCTGCGGGAGAAATGGGAGCTTCCAGCAGGAGGTTATCCCCATCACGACGAAACCAGGGATGCGGCGCCACCCGGACATTCAAAAGCAGATCACCAGCCGGGCCACCAAATTGCCCAGGTTGTCCCTTTCCCGAAAGGCGGATTTTGCTGCCTGTGTTCACGCCGGGTGGAATTTTGATACTGATGGTTTCAGTTTTGTTGTCATGGCGAAGGTGCAGATCCTGCCTTCCTCCTTCCGCTGCCGTATAAAACGGGACATCGAACAGGAGTGTCGAATCCTGCCCGCGGCGTGGCCATGCCTGTGCCTGCGGGCCACCTGGTCGTCGCCCCGCGCCACCAAAAATGTTGCCAAAGTCGAAACCGCCTCCCCCCATTTGTCCGCCAAAGAGGTCGCTGAGGTCAATCGGTCCTTCCCCACCAGATTGTGCCCAGTGGGTTTGCCGGCCGCCGGGACCACCCGCCTGTTGAAACGCGGCACCATAACGGTCGTATTGCTCGCGTTTGTCGGCGTCACTCAAGACGGAATATGCTTCCTGAACGCGTTTGAATTTCTCAGCCGCCGATTTGTCATCAGGTTTGACATCCGGGTGATTTTCGCGCGAGAGTTTCTTGTACGCCCTGCGAATTTCGTCGGCAGAGGCTTCCCGGCTCACACCCAACACTTCGTAAAAATCGAGATCAGACATTCGCTTAATGATATTGAAGCAGGTCGATCTTCCCTCGTGAGTGAGGACGCCGCACCTGACATTGATGAGACCAGAATTGTTTTATGGTAATGGGCAGACGAGAGTTTGATTCCCGGCTTTGGCCTGAAACTTTTTCTCAGTCTTTTTCGGCTGTTTGGGGTTCGCCTTCTTTAGCTTTCCCTTCTGCGATTGTTTCGGACGCGGAGTTTTCTCGTATCGAGCCAATCCTCTGCTCAACTTCTCATAAGCCGTCTGTTGTTCATTATTCAGTTGCTTCAGATCGAGCGGTGAAGTTTCTTCAAAATCTTTAACGATATTGAAGAACTTCCCGTTGGCATACAGTTTGTATTGCTGGTCACGCGCATGTTCTGACCCCTCTTCGCCGCCGTTTCGCGAATACCAGCAATAGATCCATTCGCGCGGGTTTCCGGTCTGACCCTGCAATTGCGGGAGGAAACTACGGCCATCGATCATCAATTCTTTCGGTACTGTTCCGCCAGCTGCCTCGACAATGGTTGGCAGCATATCCGAGAAATCAATCAGATCCTGAGACACGCGGCTTTTTTTAATGACCTTGGGCCAACTGACTATCAATGGGACATGCGTGCCGTTGTCTGTCGTCTTGCCTTTGCCACCAGGATAGTCACGCCCCTGAAAACGCGATGTGACGCCAGTGTACGTACCGTTATCACCCGTGAAAATCAGCAGTGTATTGTCACGAATACCAAGTTCGGCAAGTTTGGTGTCAATCTTTCCCACAATTTTGTCGGTATACGCGACCATGTCGACAAAAAATCTGTTCTTCCAATGCTGACGTCCCTTTTCACCTGTTGCCGTTGGGTTCCATTCTTCGCTGTCCGGCGTCGGGATGAAAGGCCAATGCGGGAGGATCATTGGGTAGTAGACGAAAAAAGATTCCTCCTTATGTCGCTGCATAAATCGGCAAATATAGTCTGAGACAATATCCGGTCCATAAGTTCCGTTGCCATAGTCAATCTCCATTCCATTGACTTCCAGACCTGGGTTGGGATAACGACCTGGAAGACGTGTGAGTTGCCACAAGCTATATTCATCGAAGCCAAAATTTTTCGGACCGTCAAAGCCCCCTTTTAACTGCCACTTTCCGGCGACGCATGTCCTGTAACCCGTTTGTTTCATCAAATGTCCGAAGGTTGTTGCGCGCGGGTCGAGCAAACCGAATTGCAGGTAGTTTCGCTTGTTGTAGATGCCGGTCATAATCTGCACTCTACTCGGAGTGCAGATGGGCTGCGAATGGCAATGTTCAAATCGCATGCCCGAAGCGGCCAGTCGATCGAGATGAGGCGTCTTGTAGGTTTCCCCTCCATTGGCACCCACGCACTCGTAACCCATATCGTCCGCCATGATCAGCACGATATTCGGTCGAAGGGGCTGGTCAGCATTAGCTGATTGAGTACAAATTGTTTGAGCAAAGAGGGCTATAATGGCGAAAAACGCCAGTGTAGTGATCCTGTGTAGCAGTTGACGTGGGAACATACGGCGGCAACCGGCCTGCGTCAGGATAAGGAACTGAAACATGACGAATTCCATTCTGCTTAACGCGCTTATACGACGTGCGGCATCCTCTCGATCACCACCGAACTCCCGGTGTGCCTCAAAAAGACCAGGGGTCCGCGGGCGGGCAACCCACATGATGGCCCCTTGGTGGCAAGGAACCAATAACCGGTTCCAGCTTCATATTTTGTTCCCCTTTCTGTGTTCCGTCAATTCCCAGCGGCAACTGGACTTTTGATGAAAGCACAAACAGCCAATGACAAGGAATCGAAAACAACGTTAGCAACAGCATGGGGTGGCCTGGTACTGGAAACAGACCGGTCAGAGTGGCGGTTGCGAAGACGGAGGAGGTGGAGACAAACTCTCGGCGCGTGAGCATTGCTTGTAGCTCCTGTTGTTTCGATGCAAAAACAGAATGCCACTTCGGTGCTTGTTGTTGATCACCATTACGATTTATGGCTCGCGTAATCTCGATTCCCATTCTTCGCATGAGTAACTGGAGAGTCTCTTTGCGCAAGAGAAATGTTCGTCCAATTCCGTCTCGCTGAGTTCCGGATATTCGCGCCGCATTGCGTTCTTCCAGTCATCCGGCAGTGTCGTTCCATCGGCGTACAACTCTGTTCCGAAGAAAACGATATTGGTATCGGCCGATTCGCGGATCTCGATGGCGACCTGTTGAGCGTGGGCCAATTGTCTCGTGGCACGTTGTTCCAAAGCCACGATCAAATCTTCGCGGCCACGGTTCTGAATCCAAAGTCGTTCAATCTCCTGGAAAATCTCCTCGCCGTGCGTACTCAGGGGGCTGAGGTCGATATTCCACGTTCCCCGGTCGATTGTGTCGACTTTCAGGTACGTCTGATCGTCCCAGAGTTGCCGCTGTGTCATCGAGTAGCTGCGGATTTTCGCTTCGACGTTCGTGATTTCCGGCCACAAGAGTTCAGCATCACGATAGATAAGCAAGTTTTCGGTCAGTATCAACTGAGGGCGATTGTCGAGCAGGGACATGAGCGAGCATATGGCCAGAAAAATGGAAAGTCCGACGCCGATCCAACCAAAACCGAGATCCAGGCTCTTGTCGGTTTTCCACGCTGCAACGATGACCAACGTCAACAGGCCAACGGCCAGCAGCAACCAGTAGATCGCTTTTCCCCTGGAGTTGGTGTACGTAATGCGCGACATATTCTGTGTTTGCCGGGATGACGGAAGCGGTGATTTCGTATGCCCAAAGCATACACCAATTCCGAGAGGAATCGAACTATCGAGCAACATCGAAAATCGATTGTCGACAGAGCCCAATTCCATCGCGGTCGAAAGGTTGGCTCGCTATGATTCGCACAGCGATCTGAGAATGGATCATACTCTGCGATGACCGAGGGGGGCTGTCCTGTCGCCTCTGCTGGAGCCGTTTACTTTCTGGTGTGACGTCTCTGGCTCGTGGGGAGCCTATGTTTGCAGCCCGAACGACGTTCATCGCGGCACAGAAAAGCGTAATATGCCCTGATTCCGAGAAAGGCTACATTCCCACATGCTGGGCGAACTGATTAACGACCTGCTGATCATTCTGGCGGCCGGGCTGGTGGCTGGTCTGGTTTGTCGCGCTCTGCGGATTTCAGTGTTGATTGGCTACCTGATTGTGGGAGCCTTGCTGGGTGATCATGTATTGCGGCTTGTTCCGCACGAGCAACATGACCTGGAACATATTGCTGAGGCAGGCGTCTTTTTCCTGCTCTTTTCGATCGGGTTGGAATTTTCTCTGGAGGAGTTGTTCAAGCTCGGACGTAACCTGTTGATTGGCGGCAGCGCGCAGATGTTGCTGGTTGCCGTGCCGGTCACATTCGCATTGAAGAGCGCAGGGATTGAAACTTCGAGTGCCGTGTTGATAGCCTCGGCCGTGTCGTTCAGTTCAACCGTGTTGGTATTCAAGGCATTATCCGAATGGGGGCAATCGAGTACGAGACATGGTCGCCGGGCGATCGGCGTGCTGCTGTTTCAGGATGCGGCATTGATCCCGCTTTTGCTGCTGCTTCCCTTACTGACGGGGGAAGGCGAATCGGTTACGGCGGGGCAGATTGCGATCCTCGCGTTGAAGTCGCTGGCCTTCGTCAGCACCGTGATTGGACTGCGGACCGTCTTAGCGAGATGGATCATCTCCAGATTCGCAAACTATCGCAGCCCGGAGTTGGTCATTCTATTCACACTCACACTTCTTGGTGCTGTCACGTTGGGGGCGTACAAACTTGGCTTGCCCGCTGTGGTGGGAGCCTTCGCTGCCGGTTTGGTTTTGAGCGGCAACCGCTGGGCAAAACAGATTGATGCGTTGATTTTGCCATTTCGGGAATCGTTTGCCGCAGTCTTTTTTGTTTCACTTGGCCTTTTGTTCAACCCGTTGTTGTTGTGGCAGGAACCGCTGAGAATGCTCGGACTGTTTGTCGGTCTGATCGTCGTAAAGGCTGTCGCTGCGACGATCGCGATTCGGTTGACGGGTTTGAAGTGGCGGGAATCAGCCGGAATGGGAATCGGTCTCGCGCATGTTGGGGAATTCGCTTTTGTGCTGCTGCTGCTTGGTATGAATAAGGAAATGATCGAGCAAACACATTATCAGCGAATCGTCGCTTTGACGATTGGTTCGTTGATCACAACTCCGATGCTACTCAAGGCAGGGTTGCGGTGGGCGACGTCAAGTGGGGGGACAAGTGACAAATCGAGTCACGGGTACGATGCAGGAGAGTTGGGTCAACAGGCAGTCGTGATTGGTGCAGGACCGATTGGTCGGCAGGTGACATCCCGTCTGGAGACGGCGGGTAAGGATGTCTGCCTGATCGATTTCAGCCCGATCAACCTGCATCCGTTTGCACAAATGGGTTTCCGGACTGTCGCTGGCGATGCAACCAAAGATGAAGTGCTTGCTTTGGCCAACATTTCAACTGCCTCCATCATTGTCGTTTGCATCCCTGACGACGAATCTGCAGTCCGAATTGTGAAGCAGGTGCGAGAGATGAACCCGACTGCGTTTGTGGTCGTGCGCTGTCGATATCTATCCATGATGGAGCGACTGGAAAGAGCCAGGGCGGATCGCGTGATCAGTGAAGAAATCCAGGCAAGCGAAGCGTTGATTCGGATACTTGACGCAGCGGTGTGAAGCAATGAGCGTCGTTCGGCCTGCAAACATGGATTCCCACGAGCCAGTGACGTTACACGAAAAGGTAAACTGCGACTGCTCTAAATGAGACCTTCGCGAATTCGGAGCGTGTTTATCGACTGATCGTCGAATGCGAAACCCAGGCAGGATTCACATGAATTGGTTACGACTG
>JANQSH010000089.1 GCA_028284145.1 Planctomycetaceae bacterium
GTCCTGGACGCCGTGTTTGTGCCGCCGAACCGACGGCCAGAACACGAACGTCAATCTCATAATCAGGGTCTCCTTTCACCCCGACAAATGAGCAAGACCTATGCCGACATGTTCACTGAGATAGTGGTTTTGCAACTGGTTCTAGCTGGGCCGCTGCCGCCGGCACAGCAAAGACTACGAACGCAACCCGGAAACCAGTGAAGCCATGATCTATATCACGATGCTCCCGCTGATGCTGCGGCGGCTGGCGGGGACGAAATCATGAATTAGAAGACTGGCTCTTAGAGCCAGTCTTCTAATTGACTGAATTGGCGAAAAAAGGTACGGCTCCCGTTTTGGTGATCATCCAAGGAGGGAGCCGTACCATGAAACGTATGTGGAATCCGCAAAGGGCGAAGTATCGCACCGATTTGACCGATGGGCAATGGCAAATTCTGCGACACTTTTTCCGCAAGCGGCATATTGTGGTTGATACGTTGGGTCTGGTGTTGGCGGTCGTGGTACATGCCGCCGATGAGCAAGATCGGCACGGCGGACTGTTGATGCCGGATCGCCTGTGGGAAAAGATGAAAGGGATCAAAGTGCACTTCGGCGATTCGGCCTATCTCCGAGGCGGCGTGCCCGATTTGGATCAAGCTCACGCTGGG
Organism: Planctomycetaceae bacterium; assembly: GCA_028284145.1. Taxonomy (GTDB): domain Bacteria; phylum Planctomycetota; class Planctomycetia; order Planctomycetales; family Planctomycetaceae; genus JANQSH01. Next base: position 648 of record JANQSH010000089.1, read on the forward strand.
TCGGACGATGCAGACCGTACTCCTGCCCGTCGGCGTCACCGGTTTGTGGTGTTGCCTAAATGTTGGATTGCGGAGCGGGCGTTTTCCTGGCTAGGCCGTTATCGAAGATTGAGCAAAGACTACGAGAGGACGGTCGAATCCAGCGAGGCGATGGTGCACATCAGCATAATCCAAATGATGTCATGGCGATTGGCAACGGCCATCTGTTGATCATGAAAATACGCTCTGAGCAAGTTGCCGTGACTCCTGGAACAGAACCGCTGACCTGCCCCCAGTGATGGTACCACTGGTTAAGTGGTAGTTACGTGTTTTTGGCCTTGCCCCCAAGTTTGATCCACTGGGAACGTGAGTTTCTTCCTTCCTAATCGGTTCTGCGAGCCCCGTTCGCCATCGCCGTCGCCTCGGCTATCATTCAGTTGGGCAGTCCCTCCCGCACTTATCGAGTGTCGCTTTGCTCTTGGCGTTGCTTCCGTCCTCGTAGATAACGGCGCCGATGATCTCCAACTGTTCTTGGTGCACCTCCACGCGAGCAGTCATTATCGGGGCAGGCCCAGGCTTACCCTCAGGAAATTGCCAGTTCGCAATACTTACCGCCTCATTGTTTGTAGCGACATACACCTGCACATGTGAGGGATCCAGCCCATCATCGACCTCATCTTTATTCGTCCCTTTCTGTTGGCCCGGCTCGAGCTGAATATTGCGTCGCTTCCCTTCGGGAACCCATGAGTATTCAAGACAAGCGGGTCCAGTATAATTATCTCGCCAGAATGTCATGATCACTGTTTTCGGCATTGCTGCGTTCACTTTCTTAATAGTACCACGAACTCTGCATGAAGCTGCTGTCCAAGCTTCATGCAACACTGTCGTTTGGACTTATAGCAACAGCTGTGGATGAGTTACGTTCCAGCCACGCACATTTGCAACTGCACGGTCGTCAGTCATTCGTATACACTTTCACTCCGATCTTCTGAACTTCAATCGTAAAGGGATGTTGGTCTTCATTCTCAAAACTTGAAAACGCGAAGACGACACCAAAATCTGGACCCTCCACTTCTTGCGGAGTCACAAAGTCGTTCCAATTATCGCTGTCGCTGCCAGCAGCACAGTGAACAGCCAAATTTCCCTTTATGTAGTTGTTCTCATTGCACGCGCGATTCACTGACTCAAGTAGGCCCTTACGTAGCCGGAGCAAATGGCATACAATCACGTCGTCGCTTGTAGTCGGAGAATTGGCGCTACACTTTATAAAGACTTCTATCCCAGCGACAGTCTCGCCCTCGACGTCAAATCCAAATCCTGTCGCGATGACTGAATTTGTTTCTTCCTCTTCGTCTGCCCCGGGCAGAATCGAGTGAGCCACTGCCGCAGTGTTGCCCTGCAAATTAGGAAGTTGGGCCCAACTGCTGGTCCACGGGAAGATCTTCATCTGATTGTTCTGGTCCGGCTTTGGTAATTCTGTAGCACTACCGGCGCTAATATTTGTAAAGTTGACACTTCCTGGATAATTCGGTCCATACTCATGGTCTGGCATCAGCTACTCCTGTTGTCGTGTTGTTGATGTTGGTGACACTACTTTCTCGGCCGATCACGTACCTCGCTCGCCCGTTTCCGTCTTATGTCGAGATTAGGTATACGTTCTTGCAGGATTTCAAACGCACTGTCAGTAATTGTCGTATCTTTGCAGTCCAAGATTTCGAGTGAGGGATAGTTTGTGATGAACTCAATGGCTCCATCGGACACGTCTGTTGCGCTGATATCCAGGAACCTAAGATGGGGCAGCTTTTCCAACTGTTTGATCGCGTTGTCGGTTACAGCTGTGTTGCTCAGAGTAAGCACCTGCAATTTGTCCAACTTCATTAGGTTGCCAATGTGCTTGTCATCCACATCGGTGTCATTCAAATAGAGATGAGTCACGCTATTGAAAGTCGAAACTCGTTTGACTCCTTCATCTGTCAAACGGTTGCCGATCAAGTCTAAGAATGCTAGCCGCGGCAATCGGTTGATGTATTGTAGTCCGTCTATGACCGCAGGAGTCCGTCGCAATCGCAACTCGCGAAGTTCCAGCAAGTTTGATATTTGGCCCAACTCGCGAGCAGCAAGCGTTTCATTGTCGTTTAGGGTGATACGCAGACACGAGAAATTGTTTGGCAATTGCTCGCCTGCACGTAGCACATGAGTCTCGGCAGGGGGCGCGATTGTCAACGCACCATGTCCACCATGAGCGATCACCCATTCCGCAGCATCGCGCTCGTAGGTTGCACACAATCCAAGCCTCCACACACGAACGGTGGCGTCGCTTGCGCAGGATATTGCGTGTCTGCCGTCCTTCGTAAAAGCGAGTGATCGGATCTCTGCGGAGTGTCCACGCAAAACAGCGACTGGAATTGGATCTGTCGCTTTGAACAAGAGTAACCGCGGGTTCAACTGCGCAGACTCAGCCAGCAGGATGAAATGACCGAGAGGGCTGATCGCGGAAGACAGACTGCGCAGATGGAAGCCTGAGGACGACTTGTCAAAGGATGCGATCGACACAGGGGGTGAAACAAATAGATCCCATGTTGTGAAGTTGCCGTCTCCTCCGGACAACAGCGTTTGAGCACTGTCCGCGAAGTGCATGTCTGACACTCGAGATTGTCCTGATGACCAGTCCCAATTGGTGGTGACACGGCCAGTCCCATCAATATCAGCCCGAGTGATGAGTCCTTGATCTTTTGAACCTAAGAACAGTAATTGTGAACCGTCACCAACTGCGACTGAATTGAATCTCTGTCTCTCAGCTGGCTCGTCGTTAAGCGCAGTCAAATCTCTCAAATCAAATACACCACAGCCATGTGATCCAGCGACAATAAGCAGCTTGTGTGTGGGGTGAAAGGCAAAGTCCTCGACGTCACCTTTACGTGACGAATTGAAATGGTCGATCGAATCGGCTGTGTAATTCGGCTGTTTGGTCGCAATGTTCCAAAATGAAAAGGAATCGCCGCATCTTGCCGCTAAGATCAGGCTATCGGGTGAAAACTGTAGTTGAGAGACGATAGGATACGGTACGTCGAAGGTGGCAGCGATGGAGCGGTCGTGTGTCGACCACATACACACCTGGCCTTTTTGCGAAAGCTCAGGAGGCGCAGTTGCCGACGCGATGAAATCTCCATTCGCTGAAACCGCAACGGCAGTCACGTACTCGCGAGAGTGTAATAGTGAAGCGACCAATCCGTTCTGATCGCCGTTTAGCATTAGGTGTGGTGGCATCGCCCAGAGTTTTAAACCTTCGTTGCGAACAAAGGCTGATAGGAAAGCGTTATCAGGCGAAACAGCGAAACCTTCAATTTTGTGCTCAAAGGGGAATCGCTGGTCCACTGTTTTTTTGGCAGTGTCCCAGATTTGCAATTCGTGAACTTCGTTGGCTGTGACCAAAAACCGTCCATTGAACGAGAACGTCATCGCGACGATAGACGGATCCCCAAACCTTGGTGTTTTCTCTCCTCCGGGCCACGTGACGCCGCTAGTTCCCGAGAGGACGGGGGTGATTCCATTCGGTGGTAATGCGACTAGGTCAATGTCGCCGATTCTCTGAGCAGTTGCGTCGACTTTCAATTCGGCTGCGTCACGATCCCATGACAAAACTCGATTCTCGTCAGTGGTGACTGACAGCACATGACGGTCGATACCGAGCGCAAGAGCATTTCCACGATGATTCTGCAGATCAATACGATGTTGGGATTCGCCGGATATTGTGTCCCAAACGGTGACGACGTTATTGCTGGTAAGTGCCGCAATTTCTGTGCCTGCGTCGCTGAAGTCGGCGGAAATCTGCTCGTACGGATTCAATTCGATCGTGTGAGAACGGTGTTCGTTAGTAGCCAAATCCCATATGACAATTCGATTCTTCCAAACTGCCGCAACGTGGTTGCCGTTCAAACTGCCAATAAATTGTTTCGGCGCCTCTGGGAGAATCTTCGCCAGTGGCTCAAGCCGCTTTTTCAGAGCGATGTCATAGATGTCAATTGACGATGTCGTCGCAACGAACAGTTTTCGTGAATCTGGCCCAAATGCCATCCCAACGATGTCTTTCCATTCTTGCTGAGCGACGGGGATTTCGCGGAATTCGTTGTCTTCTTTGATGCCAGCGGCCTCTTTGTCCCATTTGGGTATGACATCATCGGGGGGCTGCTGTGGGGGTTGCGGTGGTGGCGTACGCTCATTTTCGGAACCTGGATGTGCCGGATAGATCACCATGAGTCCCCAGACGGCCATCATCAGCAACGAAATCGCAACTCCTGCTCTTGTTATCGACTTACGATACCGAACAAAGACATTCTTTGCTGTCCGCGTCCACGACGCCTTGGGCTCGGCGTCGGTCGTCGTGTGCCGATGATCTCTTGTGTCTATGCCAACCCGGGTTGACGGCAATTTGTGGTCGAAGACGCGTTCATAGAAGCTATGTTTGATTGGAGAGTTGTGTTGCTTTGACAGGTTCTTAAGTTCCGTTGCAACCCTCCGCATCGTGTCAAAACCATGATTCTCCGCCCCTTGAATCAACTGAAGCGTGAGCGAGTTGAGTTCGGGCGGTATGTCTCCACGAAGCTGGGATGGTGGCGTTGGCTGCGTGTTGCAAATGGCGTGGCGGAGTTCATCGATATTGCTGCCCTGATATGGAAGTGTTCCTGTAAGGATCTGATACAGCACAACACCCAATGCATGAATATCGCATTCCGGGTCTGTGGAACTCATTTCGCCGTGGATCTGTCGTGGCGACATGTAGGGGAGTGTTCCGACGATGAGGCCGGCACTTGAGACCTCGATGTTGTCGTCACGGCTTGCCAGACCGAAGTCCACGATTACTGGATTCAGCTCTCTGTCGACGATAATGTTGGCGGGCTTTAAATCTCGATGGGTGACCTTCTTTTGGTGTGCCGCGGACAATGCGTCGGCGAGCCGTGTGATGATTCGCAACGCGTCAGACATCGGAAACGGGTCAAGCGGATTGATAAAATCGTTTAACGGACACCCTTCCACGTATTCCATGGAGAGGTAGGGTTGGCCACGGAACTCACCTTTATCAAAGATCCGGCAAATGCAAGGATGCCTCAGTTGGGCGAGCGCTTGTGCTTCGCGACGGAATCGCTGGAAGAGGTTGGGTGACTGCTCTTGGCTAAAACTTGGGATTTTGATTGCGACGTGGCAATCGAGTTCAACGTCAAAAGCCAAATAAACGGCACCCATTCCGCCTTGGCCGAGGCAACGCTCGACTTGATAGCGCGCGCTTCCCCGCAACGGCCATTCTCTTTGATTCTCGGCAGACGCTCGCTGAGGTTGACCGGCGACCGAAAGCTCGCGAGTTTGGTCTTGAATTTGCTTACTTGTGGTTTCACATGCGCTGAAGACTCTGCTGACAAAATCGAGGTCGTCGAGGAACGCCTTGATCTCCTCAACGATCGCAGGGTCGTCGGGTACGATATCCTCGATCTCCCGAGAGCGACCGTCGTCCAGATCGTCGAGGCAATCTGCGAGGAGACTGTTCAAACGCTGCTCATCAAAGCTGCCTGCTTTCGAAGTCTCGCCCATTTCTAAGCGTCCTCACTAGCCCGCTCCATGTGTTGTCGCAGATTCCTTAATCCGCGTTTGATCAGCCCCGCCGCTGCGTCACGAGAACGATTCAATCGCTTGCCGATCTCGGCAACAGAGAGGTGATCGGTAAATCGCAGGCGAATCGCCTCTTGTTGGGTTTCCGGCAACTTTTCGAGGGCATCCGCCAGCGCGATCGCCTCCTCGCCCAAGATCACGTCTTCGATGGGCTCATCTCCTGCTTTCGGCAAGTCGACGTTGGGATTCATCCCGATGGTCCTTCGAACATTCCGCTTCTGGGCGCCACGGTGGAATTTGATCGTGTCTTGTAAGTTCCGCTCATGAATCCGTTTCAGCCAGATTTGAAACTCGATCGGAGTTTCGCCTCGAAAGTCTGCAAAATTCTTGATGGCTGATTTCAGAGTGTCCTGAATGAGATCTGAGGGATCAATGCGTGGTCGAGTCTCATCAGGCAACTGCTGCGACGCGAAGATGCGCAGCCAGTTTCGAAATGCCTCCAGAAGTTGTCCCAGGGCTTCATCGTGACCTTGTTTTGCTTGCGTGAGAAGTTCTGCAATTCTCGATGTTGATTGGACCATCTTAAAAACGTGTCAAACATAAGAGTCGAAAATCGTCACTGAATGGGGCGCACTTTTTCAATACTTACTGCGATTCTCTGGAATCCGCCTGCCGTGACTTGGAAGCACCAAACTGGCGTCTACGGTCGGGGCGTGAATCTGAAACAAAAGTTGTCTGACCAGACAACTCATCATCCTACCGCTCCAACGTCATATTCGCAAAACGATTCCTAAATCTCGTTCACGAGTTCGCCACACCAATGTTGACCAGGTTGTCGGTCATGCGTGGCTTGAATCGGCGAACTCGACACTCGCTTGCCATCAGAGCTGGTTTCAATTGGATTCGGCCTACATCGTAGACAAATGTTTCGTTGGTCGCACAGACAGATCCGACTTTGTAGAGCCCGGACCACGTTTGCGGGATCAATCGCTTTTCAGACAGAGATTGAATCGGCATCCCACTATGGCCAATAATATCTGGGGTTCCCTGAACCGCCCTCGAAGTGAGTCAATTCAGGCATCCAGTCATGACCGATGAACAATCAAGAACGCTACTGCGCCGCTGGCAGGCGGGCGATGAACATGCGGCGGAATTGATATTCAATCGCTACGTTGAGCGGTTGATCGCCCTAGCGAAGGTTCGCTTAAGCCCAAAACTGCGGCGCCGCATCGATCCAGAAGACGTTGTGAACTCCGCATATCGAAGCTTCTTTCGCGTTGCTGGCGAAGAACACGATCGAATCAACCAATATGATAATCTTTGGAAACTGTTAGCTGGATTCACGATCAAGAAGCTGTTGGGGCAGGCCGAATTCCACGCGGCCGGCAAACGAGCCATTGCCAAGGAAATCCAACTGAATCCGACGACGAGCTGCAATATCGATCCTGAATTGCTGGCACGAGATCCGGCGCCGTCCCAGGGCGTCGCGATCGTCGAAGAGGTGAGCAATCTGATGCGAAGAATTGAGCCGTTTCATCGAGAAATCCTCGAACGACGACTGCAGGGGATGTCGGTCAAAGAAATTGCTCTTGAAGTCGACCGAACTGAAAGTACGGTGCGACGCATTCTAGGTCGGATCCGAGATGATATGGCAGCGCGTTTGCAGGACGACGATTCCTGACGTGGTTTGGAGATTGTCCGATTGCAGCGACTGTGGATTCATCGTCGCTACCATGGTTGCCTGGACTGAATCAGTCACGCTCGATTTGCCGTTTCCCAGACGGAGTTCCATTTCCCGCGCGATCGAAGCGCCGCTGAGAAAACTGACGCTTGCGAACGCGTTCACAGCGACACGCGGTCGACGTGTCGCTTGGAATTTGCTGAATTCTTGTCAAATTTGGCCGTTTTTTGCTGGTGACGACCTGAAAACATGCGATCGACGGGTCTGTTCTCGAGAGAGATTCTCAGGTTTTTTGTTTCTGAATTGGAATTCATGCGCGTTTCGTGAAGTTTTCCGAACTAACTCCCAGTCCCGGAGAATTTCGGATTGATCCAATCGGCCAGCCTTTCCGCCGGTGCTCGATCTCCGCGACAAAGTGAGTCAACAATCGTTCTGAAAGGAAGATTTCATGTTTATGATGCTTAAGACAATGCTGGAAACTTTGACCCAGGACCGCGTTCGCACAGTTCACCAGGACGCTGCGGCAATAGCGCCCACAAAAATGTTGCTTAAGAGCCTGCAAACAATCCTCAGTCATGAGGACCTTGACCAGGCGACGGTGGAACAGCATCTATCGCGAGCGCGGTTAGCACTCGATGCCCTTCCGCTCTCCACCGTTGAATACTCGCAAGCCGCGGCTGCATTGGAGAACGCGTATGGATACTTCGAGACTGGGATTCCGCGTGCGGCGAGATACGAATTGCGGATTCTGCTTCGAAGTCTGCGCAATAACGTAGCTTAATCAGCTGAACGGTGATCCATGCACGATCGATAACTGTGGGGCTGCTTTTTGTCCCTCCACTGAGAATGGGATTTTGGGGACGGATCGCAGCGTTCGGGAGATTTCATCGGCCGCATTCTGACCGGACCGCAACTCTGATGTGGTTCGCTGTGCGTCAATTCCCGGGAGAACTCGATCGCGGCTATTGGATGGCCTCAAATTGTTGTCGGAAGCGCGCCCCTTCCTCCGGGTGGACCATGGCAACGTAGGCGATCATGCCGTCGACCCAGGCGGCGAAATTTGGATGGCCGTCGCGGTTCTGCGATTCGAGACCGGATCGCGCCGCCTGATGC
>JANQSH010000099.1 GCA_028284145.1 Planctomycetaceae bacterium
CGGTCCTCTTTGCTGGGGGCTTGATGATGATGTTGCTGTATTGCCCTACTTAGAGCTCTACTTAAGTGGCGATACCAAATCGTTGGAAATCAGTTTTTCCGCCATTCTGTATTGTGCGATTTGGTTATTGAGGTGTGAGACGTCATCCAAATGGAAAGAGTTCCCAAAAACAGGTCGTGCATTTCCGCGCGGCCTTGTGATTGCCATGATGCACAAGAAAACCTGGCATTTCAGCGGCAAACTGGAGCGAAGCGACGCAAATTATTTCATAATTGTGAAATATGCGTATTGAAAGCCAGTCACCAATTCGGTGGAATGGATTCCAGGGCCATTTACCTCTCCGTATGACGCCCCTGGCTCGTGGACTCACTATTTCAGGCCTGACGATATTGCAGGCCTGACGATGATTTTCGCGGCACAGAAGAGTGTAATACGCTCATAATCCAAATTCAGCGGAACTCTTTCACGCGACAATTCGTCGAACTCGGTAATTCAACATCAACCTGTGAGTATCGTTCCTGCGGTCTCATCAGGTGGTTACGGCATATATTCTCAGAGGACATAAGATGAGACTTCTTGCGTTTTGGCTGTTTGGATCGACGTTTTTCTCGTCGATTGGATTCTGGCCCAGCGGATGCGGCTCCATCGATCCGGTATCAAATGGCGGGTCAGAAGCAGTTTCAACAGAACAAGCCGCAGTCACCGTGCCGGATGCCCGTGTCAACGAATCGTCGGGTGTCAGTCGTTACGCTGACCCTCTTGTTCCGCCAATCGTGCTGGACGAAACGCTCAACCATACGGTTTTCACGAACATCGATTTTGGGCAGAGGCATTTTATTTCTGACGGTGGCCACACACATGGGAGCCATGATCACCACCTGTATGGAAACGTGGAAGGATATCTCGACCTGGAGAGCGTCGATTTCTCCAAAGATGAAACAGCTCTGTTTGAACCACATGGTCACGATGTCTGTGCCTCCGGTTGTGCGGCCAGTCGGCATCCTACGCCTGAACTCTCCAAAGAAGAGTTTCGCAGGTTGATGCTGGAATGTTCTCGTTTTTCCTTCGATGAGAACAATCACGCTTTGGAATCTTTGCTTTTCTACGGACGGCAGACAAAAGCCTTTCTGACACAACTCGGGACGTCGCCACTCAATAGCGAGCAAAAGCACTTTCTCCTCAAGGAACTTGGACGCACCCATGCACTGATCAGTTTCCGTGTTGTCGACGAACATGGGATCATTCGTACGCAGATGCGGAACACTCGTGTGCCACTCGATCGGCGTCACGTCTTTGAAATGGAAACCGAACGGCTTCCCGATCTGGAAACCAGTGGCACAGTCAAACGGGTTGGATTGCATCACCTCTGGACCCGAATATGACTGGAAGGTGTCCACTTTGTGGCAGGACCGTGGTTCGCGGTCCAACGATCAGGTTCAGATTGGCAAACCGTTGATAACATCTGGATCAGCAATGCCGGGCAAAACGCCCGCGCTCGTGTTCAGTTGAAGGTTGAATTGGCCCGGTAGATCCACTGTACACACCTCAATTTCCTAAGTCTGCGGAGAAACGAACATGTTGCAGTATCAGATTCTCACATTGGCATTCATTGCCGGTTTGGTGGCAGTCACCTCGCAAGTAAACGCGGATCCGTGTGGGATGGTTCCGCCGGTGTATGTGGGTGATGACGTGCCGATTGCCCGTGTTGGCGAGCAGAAGACTTACGTCTTCTACGAGCCGG
>JANQSH010000102.1 GCA_028284145.1 Planctomycetaceae bacterium
TCCCTGAGCCACCCCTTCCCGGTACGATTGATCCACGTGACAAACAACAAATTTAACAAACACGCCCCGTCACCCGCCAGACTTGTGTGGTACAACAAACCCGCCACCCGGTGATTGTAGGCATTCGGGCGACGATTCGCGTCACCTGAATGGGGGTGATGATATGAAATGGAGCGAAGCCAAACGCGAACTTCGAACAAAGGAGAAGGGTGAACTTGTCCAGTTTCTTAAGCGTCTCTTTGACCTGAACTCAGAGAATCGGGCATTTTTCACGGCAAACCTGACCGAATGTAATGACAACTCGCTGGAGTATTACAAACGTGAGATTGCTGATTCTGTGAATCCGGGCATCGATGCTCCCGTTGACCTGAAACGCGGTCGCAAGGCGATTGCATCCTTCAAGAAAGTGTCTCCAGATGACTTGTGGGGGCGAGTTGATCTGATGACCTATTTCGTCGAACAAGGAGCTGACTTCACCTTGACATATGGAGACATCGATGGCCCCTTTTACGAATCGATGTGTCGCATGGTAAACTCGATTCTTGACATTGTGGACCAATTGCCTTCGATTGAGTTTTCGCATTTTGTGCAACGGTTTCAGAAACTCGACGCCAAGACGGCCAACCAACTTGGGTGGGGCTTTTCGGACTGTATCACAGATGCCACGAGCGAACTTCAGTGTCGCCTCGGGCAGTGAACTGCAATAGGCTCTGCGTACTCCGCGCCACTGCGTGAGACCTTTTCATCCGGACATGCTTGCCCTGCTGACGCGATGCAAGCATGGCACACGAAAAACGTCCGAAGGGTGGCCGTGTTTGCTCGTCAAAAAGGGATGACGAAGTCATCAAGAGGTCCCGGTTTCAACCTTACTCTGAGTACAAATCTCGCGAAATGTGATCAGGTCGATTGAAAGTGCCTCTTTCAAGCCCAAAGTTGCGAGCAACTTGGGCTACCCGTTACGGCACTGGCAGACGAACTGCCAGTGGCACCCAAACTATCAATCCTGGCAAAGCCACTACGTCGCGGACGCTTCCGTTTGATGCGCGGCAAGCAATTCGGCGATCTGTACGGCATTCGTCGCTGCCCCTTTTCGCAGATTGTCACTGACACACCAGAACGACAAGCCGTTGGGATGCGAAATGTCCTTGCGGATGCGACCGATGAAAACCTCATCCCGCCCTGTGCAAATTGAGGGGAGCGGGTACTTTCCATTTCGCGTGTCGTCGATCACTTCGATGCCGGGAAAGGCGTCGAACAGTTCGCGCGCCTCTTCAGGCGAAATCGGGCGTTCGGTTTCGACCGTGATCGTCTCGCTGTGACAATTCGCCACCGGGACGCGGACACAGGTTGGATTCACCTGAATCGTTTCATCGCCAAAAATCTTACGCGTCTCGTACACCATCTTCAACTCTTCGCTGGTGTAACCCGCTTCCTTTTCTCTGCCAATTTGAGGAATGGCGTTGAATGCGATCGGATGGTTGAACGCTTGATAATTGTAGGTTCCGCCGGCGAGGTCCGCCTTTGTTCCGTTAACGAGGTCCTCGGTCCCCTGCAATCCTGCACCACTGACCGCCTGATACGTACTGACGATCACCCGCTTAACGGGCGAGACATCGTGCAGTGGCTTCATCGCCACGACCATTTGTGTGGTCGAACAGTTCGGGCTGGCGATAATGCCAGTAGTGTTCAGAGCCGCTTCGGGATTGATTTCCGGGACAACCAGTGCCACTTCCGGGTTCATTCGCCAGTAGCCGGATTCGTCAATCACCTTGCATCCCGCCTCAACTGCGGATGGCAGGAACTCAGCCGCAGTTTCGTCCGGTGTACTGGCAATCACCAGATCGCAATCTCTGAAGGAATCCTTCGTCAGTTCTTCGATCGTATATTCTTTGTCGGCATAAGTTATCAGATTGCCGGCGCTGCGAGCCGAGGCCAGAAATTTGAAATCGGTCGCCGGGAAATTGCGTTCCTGCAGTAATTGAATGATGATACGACCGACAGCACCGGTCGCGCCAACCAGGGCAACTTTGTGAAACACGTCTCAAACTCCTCATGGGAAAACTGATGGGGCAACAGGATACGGATGCGTGTCCCGGAAAGTTTTTCCAGCCTGAAACCTCTTGTGTGTATTCGATGTTCGGATCAATTGACTGATCCGACACAATAAAATAACGGTTGGTCCAACTCTATAAGGCAACCATTTTTCCACTATATCGATGTCAATCCGGCAATCGCAATTCCTGTCATCCTCCTGGCCGGTTTTTCGGAAGAAAAGAATTGTCGATGCCACTGTCAAATCAATGCGGGTTGGTACATTCAACAAATCCGGGTTGCTATACTTTCGCTTTCGGAATGAGGAATCAAAATCCAAAACATGGAATAGAGCAGTTTACCTTTTTGCGTGACGTCTCTGGCTCGTGGAAGCTTATGTTTGCAGGTCAATCGACGTCCATCGCGGCGCAGAACAGCGTAATATGCTCTGGAAACGACAGCGGCGAAGGTCTGAAATGAAAATTCTGGTCATCGGACAGGGTGGGCGAGAACATGTGCTGGTCTGGAAGCTGGCTCAATCGCCCAAGGTCACTCAGGTTTATTGTGCGCCCGGCAATGCCGGTACTGCGATCGATGGTAAGAACGTCGATATCTCCGGGACCGATATCGACAAGCTGATCGTGTTCGCGAAGAACGAAGGTATCGACCTGACTGTTGTCGGTCCGGAGGCCCCGTTGGTGGCGGGCGTTGTTGACGCATTTGAAGCTGCTGGCCTGACGGTGTTTGGCCCAAATCAGGCAGCATCTGAACTCGAAGGGAGCAAGGCGTTTTCCAAAGAACTGATGCGGCAGGCGAATGTCCCCACGGCCGACTTCCGCACGTTCGACAAACTGGAAGACGCCTTGGAATACATCGAGGAAGCGACTCAGGAGTCGATGGTTGTCAAAGCGGATGGCCTGGCAGCGGGCAAAGGGGTGACGGTTTGTAGTTCCAGACAAGAGGCCATCGTTGCGGCCCGGCAATGTATGGAAGAAGGCGTCTTTGGCGAGGCGGGAAACTCGATCGTGATCGAGGAATGTCTGCAAGGTCAGGAAGCGAGTATCCTCGCGATCGTCGATGGCAATACGATCGTCCCGCTGGAAACGTCGCAGGATCACAAACCCGCATTCGATAATGATGAAGGACCAAATACCGGCGGTATGGGAGCATATTCCCCGGCTCCGCTCGTCACGCCCGATTTGATGGACGAGGTGATCGAAAAGATTCTCGTGCCCACGGTTCACACATTGAACAAATCGGGCCGACCGTTTCGTGGTGTTCTGTACACGGGGTTGATGATCACCAGTCAGGGGCCAAAGGTGCTGGAGTACAATGTTCGTTTTGGCGATCCCGAAGCACAGCCGGTGTTGATGCGGTTGAAAACCGATCTGGCGGAACTTCTGTTGGCAGCCGCCACCGGAAAACTGGAAGAATTTTCGTCATTGGAATGGGATGAACGCGCGGCGGTTTGTGTTGTGATGGCCTCGGCTGGCTATCCCGGTTCTTACAGGAAGGGCAAGCCGATTCGTGGTATCGCTGATGCGGACGCGCTGCCGGACACCAAGGTATTTCACGCGGGAACAATGCTCGCTGTCCAGGAGACCGTTAATGATGGCGGACGTGTATTGGGAGTCACCGCCCTGGGTGAAACCATCGCAGCAGCAAAACTTCGCGCTTATCAGGCGGTCAAGTGTATTCGCTGGGACGGTGCCTGGTGTCGGAAAGACATCTCCGACAAAGCACGTTGATTTCCACTGTTACGAAATATCAAGGTTTTCGCTTTGATTCGATATTCTTCGGACTTGGGAGATCGTTTTTGCGAAGTTCTTTCAATTTCACTTTTAAGGCTGTCTCGTATTTCGTCAAAATGGATTGATGCGATTCGCTGTCGACCAGATTTGCGTATTGCTTCGGATCGTTTCGGACATCAAACAATTCAGCACCTCCCTCGCTTTTCTCGCCATACTGAATATAGGCGAACTCGTGATCTCGGAGGAGGAACCCTTTTCGCATGGGGGCAACACTGAATGCGGCTTCCCGGACTTCGAATTTCGGGTCATTGAGCATACGAGAGATATCTTTTCCCTGATTTCCCGTCGGAGTCTTAAGGCCGCAAAGCGCTGCAGTTGTCGGGTAGAGGTCGAGCAGTTCGACGAGTGAATGACAGACCGCCGGTTTCTTGCCCGGCACGCTGATAATCAGGGGCACACCAGCCGATTCGTCGCGTAAACTGACCTTGGCCCAGAAGTCGTGTTCGCCCAGATGATAGCCATGATCACTGGTGAAGATGATAATGGTCTTTTCGTCCAATCCTGCTTCGTGAAGTGCATCGAGGACTTTACCGACCTGCGCATCCATGTAGGTCACTGATGCATAATACCCGCCCACCGCTTTCTTCTGCTTGCGGATATCCATTTTCATATTTGCGCTGGTCTTGTAATTGATGCCCGGCTTGGGGATGTCATCCCAATCTCCTTCAACTTTTTCGGGTAACACCATTTTCTCATACGGCGTGAATGGCTTGTAGTATTTTCTTGGCGCGACAAACGGCACATGCGGACGGACAAAACCGACGCCCAGCCAGAACGGTTCATCCTTGTGTTCCTTAATCAATTCGATCGCTTTGGCTGCCGTTTTTCCATCCGAATGGACCATGTCGTTGCCATCCGCTTCAACGACCACGAAGGTGTTACCACCGACAACGGGATGTTTGCCGTCTGGGTTGCCTTCCAGCGTTTCACCATCGCCGGGGGCTTTCCATTCCGGGCCGGGGCTGTTGAATCGCTCGGTCCACGACATTGCGTCATCAGAACCATGTCCACCAGACTCAATTCCACCGGGTACACCCATGTGATAAATTTTGCTCACGCGTGCCACGTAATAACCATTGTTCCTGAAGAGCTGAGACCAGGTCACCTTGTCGCCGATGTGAGGACGCAGGTTCCGATAACCCAGCATGCCGGTAGCGTGTGGATAATAGCCGGACATGAACGATGCACGCGATGGCCCACAATATGTTGCCTGACAATAGGCCCGGGTGAATCGCGTTCCCCGCTTTGCGATCCGGTCGATGTTGGGCGTCTGACAGACACTGTTGCCGTAGCAGGACAACGCCGTGTAGGTGAGATCGTCCGAAATGATGAACAGGACATTGTACTGCGGCTTTTGTTCGGCCGACTCTGCAACCTTGAAATCGGGCAGAAAGGAACAGGTTCCAACCAGCAAAATGATGAGGGAACGGATCATAATGAGCGCCTCGCTCAACAGGTGAATTATCTCAGGTGACAATCACTCAATTTGGAGCAGTTTACCTTTTCGTGCGACGGTTTTCGCTCGTGGGAGTCTGCGTTTGCAGGCCAAAAGACGATTTTCGCGCCACAGAAGAGCGTAATACGCTCCAGCAGGCGGCGTCATGCCAGGCGAAGAAGAGGCACTCGTTGCGATCGATATCATCCATCGACCGATCAGTCGCCCATCAACCCTTTGGCAAGACGATTGAGAGCTTCGTTTTCAATTTGCCGCACCCGTTCCCGTGTCAGACCAAGTGTTTCGCCGATTTCTTTCAGCGTACGGGGTTCGGAATCATTCAGCCCAAACCGCATTCGCAGAATGGTCGCCTCTCGCGGGTCCATCGTCTCCAGCATTTCGTAGACATGCTTCAGGTTGTCGTGATCGATCAATTCATCTTCCGGGCCTTTGGTTCGCTCATCAGCGATCAATTCACCCATCGACCAGCTGCCATCGTTCTGATCGGACTGCGGCGACGAGTTGTATAGCTGGATCGCTTTCTTGACGATTCGCAGTTTTTTCTTCGGCAGCCCGAGAACCTTGGCCACTTCTTCGTGCGTTGGCGTTCGGTTGAGTTCATCCTGCAGTTTGGCATTCGCCCGCCGCCACTTGGACAGCAGTTCGACCATGTAAGCTGGAATGCGGATCGTCTTCGACGAGTTGACCAGCGCCCGTTTGATCGACTGCTTGATCCAGTAACTGGCATAGGTACTAAAGCGGGTGTTCATGTCGGGGTCGAACCCCTCGACCGCTCTCAGCAGGCCGAGATTGCCTTCTTCGATCAGGTCCTGCAATGGCAGGCCTTTGCCGGTATAGGCACGAGCAATGTTGACAACAAGCCTCAGATTGGCACGCACCATGTGATCACGGGCTTCCTTATTGCCCTCGGCGATCTGGTAGGAAAGGTCCTTTTCGTCTTGCGCGGTCAACAGTGCGGTCTCGTTGATTTCCCGCAGGTAGGTTTCCAGCGGGCTTTGGACCGACGACGTAGCCCGTCGGCGTCGCGTCATTTTCTGATCTTTTTGACGAGTGGTGGACAAGGGAAACTCCAATGATGCTGGAGCGTATTACGCTCTTTCGTGCCGCGATGGGCGTCGTTCGCCCTGTAAACACAGGCCCCCCACGAGCCAGAAACGTCACATGAAAAGGTAAACTGCTCTAATCCGGCCTGCATAACCGACGTCCTGTCACAGGTGGAAAACGGGACTCTGGTCGGGCCAAAGAGGGGATTCCCTGATTTGTCCGCGGCGTCGATTTCCACCAGATTACTGAAGACCGAAGCGCGAAGTGGTGGGGCGGGATGCTCTTCGTAACTGTTCAGTCTCGAACTCGGTTCGACGATTCCCCGCAGAGGAGTGCCGCCGTGCAAAGGTTATCGGCGCGGCCTGTTGATAGCCTGCAGAGCAACAGGACGTCACCGGCTGATGCAGCGATTGGATGTCGATCTGGCGCAATAATAACGACCCTTCCTTCGCGTTAGTCGGGCCCTGTTTTCTGGCGCGGCGATGTCGGTTGTGCAGGTTCTTTCGCCTGCACGACTGGCAGATTGTTTGGCGCGCAAATCAAGCGGGAAATGACCATTCCGCCTCAAGTCATTCACACAGTTTTTCAGATGCGCTGATTTTGACACCCTCCGGCCAGTCTGCGTGCTCGTGAACAAAAAAAAGCGACGTTTCCGTCGCTCGAAAGCGAAGTGGAAACGTCGCGGTTTGATATTGTCGACTGGCGTGATCGTGAATCTACGATTCGTCGGACTTTTCCTCTACGGCAGTCCTGTCATCGCCTGAGGGTTCCTCCGAGGAGTCTTCTTCGGTGGATGCCCCGCCCATACTGAAGAGCGGGCCACTACCTGCTCCAGTTCCACCTTTGAGTTCTTCGCGGGCAATCGGACGACTGGTAACCGTGCCATCTTCGGTGACGACCTGCTCCTCGCCATCTTCTGGCGCTTGCAACCTGCGGCTGAGACCGATTTTCCGATCCGCTGTGTCGACTCGCAGAATCCGGACTTCGATCTCTTCGCCGACGTTTACTTCATGTTCCGGATTTTCGACCTTGTGGTCAGCCAATTCGGAAATGTGCAGCAACCCTTCCAACTCGTTTTCCAGTTCAACAAAGACACCGAAGTTGGTGATCTTCGTGACTTCGCCTTTAACGATTGCACCGGGCTGGTAGCGTTCAGGAATATCAGTTTCCCACGGGTCTTCGTCAAGTTGTTTCAGCCCCAGTGCGATCCGCTTCCGCTCTTCATCGACCGAAAGCACCAGACATTCAATCTCTTCGGCCTTCTTGAGCATTTCGTTGGCGTGCGAGATTTTGCGCGTCCAGGACATATCGCTGACGTGCAGCAAACCGTCGACGCCTTCTTCCAGCTCGATGAATGCACCGTAGTTGGTCAGATTGCGGACGGTGCCGGTCACTTTTTGACCTGGCGGATACTTCTCTGCGACCTGTTCCCAGGGGTTCGACTGGGTTTGCTTCATACCCAGTGAGATTTCCTGTTTCTCTTCATTGATGCCCAGTACGACGACTTCCACTTCATCGCCGATATTGACCAGCTCACTTGGATGGTTGATCCGTTTGGTCCAGGACATCTCGGAAATGTGAACCAGACCTTCGATGCCGTCTTCCAGTTTGACAAATGCCCCGTAGGACATGACATTGACCACTTCACCAGTGACGCGAGTGCTCACGCCGTACTTGTCGCCAACAAGTTCCCACGGGCTTTTGGTTTTCTGTTTCAAACCAAGCGCGATCTTCTCTTTCTCGCGATCGATATTGAGAATCAGCACTTCGATCTCTTCGTCGATCTTGACGATTTCGGAAGGATGGTTGATGCGGCCCCAACTCATGTCGGTAATGTGCAACAACCCATCGATGCCACCCAGATCGACAAACGCTCCGAAGTCGGCGATATTCTTGACCATCCCCTTGCGAAGTTCACCTTCGGAGATATTGTCCAGCAATTCCCGCTTCATCTTCTCGCGGGCATCTTCAATGAGTTTTCGTCGCGAGACAACAATATTCCGGCGTGCTTCGTCGATTTTCAGGATCACACATTCAATGTCCTTGCCAATGTATTCCGCGATATCGCGCGGACGGCGAATATCGACCTGACTGGCGGGAAGGAAGACATTCACGCCGATGTTGACCAGCAGCCCTCCCTTGATCTTCCGCACAACATGACCGGTGACGACGTCCCCTTCCTCGTGCGTGGCAATGACCTTTTCCCATTCGCGAATCCGGTCGGCTTTGCGTTTGGAGAGGAGAATGAGACCCAGCTCGTCTTCGATCTCTTCGATGATCACCTGGATCTTCTGCCCCGGTTCCGGCTGATCGTCTTCTTCTTCCCATTCTTCAGCCGGGACAATTCCTTCACTCTTGTAGCCGATATCGACCAGAACTTCGTCGCCTTCCGCCCGAATGATGACACCTTCGATCGTGTCGTTAAACGAGATCGGCTGCTGCTCGTAATCCTCGTCCTCCAGTTCAAAACTGCCTACGGCAATGGCTTCGAGTTCGTCGTCGTTGACATTAAATTCCCGAATCAGGTTACGATCGACCATGTTTCCTTCTTAATTCATCAGACAATTGAGCTCAGGTGTTTTGCGTTCAGCAGATCACATTGGAAAACCGCGCCGATAATCTGGATGTTCCCTGCGATGGGTATCGAGGAGAAACAGCCGGTAAGCGTCGAGAGCAGTCGCTGTGATTTCGACCGGATAAAGCGACCGAATGCCCCATTTTTCAGCGCGAGACAATATGGCTGGCACAAGACAGGAACGCGCGGTTGATCTGGCAGCGTCTGTCTCAACGGGACAGGCATTCCTGAGCAGGGTTAATGGGATACCGATTTCGGGGGAGAGACCGTCCCCTCACCACGAGCCGAAACCGAGAATCCGAAAAACATATCATAATTTGCGACAGGCTGACCAGCGTAATCGGGGTGATTTGTGGATCATTTCGTCGGAAAACAGCCAAAATCCTGACGTTTGACGGATCAATCCACTTTGGTTTTCAATTGGCAGGTCAATCTCGTTATTGCCTTTCTTCACGGTCACTTCCAAATCCGATGTTTCTCGGTGGGAATACCTTTCCGGGGCAAGCCAGATGACCTTCTGGTTAATTTCGATGGTTGTTCCATCCGACATCACACCGAATTCCTCTTCCGGTTTGGTCGGTGAGATACAACCCTCTAAAAAGAAATGATATAACGAAATCCCGATCGAACTGGAAAATACCGGTGCGATGCCATAAACAGGGTGATTCATTCTTTGACTGAAAATTCAAACTGCGGTATTAAGACCAGCAGGGGCACTATGGAAATATCACAGGAAGATAACAGTTTCTATCGCGAAAATGCGAGGTTATTATAAGGAGTTTGAGCCTGCCCTCCAACCTTCCGCATCCCCAATACATTATCAGGTAGCGGTTTATGTCGGAAGGAAGCTCGCTCCCGGCATTCCAGGGCAACAGATGATCTCTGTTGGGAAGACCATTGCATCAATGCAATCTTGTCAGGGCAGTTCCCGAATGCGCAGTCGTTTGAACGTAATCGGGCGACCTTCCGATTCCAGACAGAGATAGCCGGATGTGACACTGCATTCGTTCCCGCCGGAGACTTCTTCCCCATTGACCCACAGCCGGACTTCACCATTAATGGCGCGGATGTAATAGTGATTCCAGTGGCCGTGGTCGCGCGACAGATTCTTGCTCGGAAAACTACGGTTGCCATTTGGTGAGAGTGGCGGAAATGGTTTCATCTTCACGCCAACCGGAAAAACATCGCCGTGGCTCGTATACCAGTCTGCAGGGTTCGGTTGGCCATAGGCGGTGTCAAGAACCTGCACTTCAATGCCGTGTGGCAAACCGGGTTTTCCTGCTTTCGTCAATCGTTCGATGGATTCCGGTGTCGTCCAGACAAAAAAACCACTGTTCCCGCCTGCTGTATGATGCATCCATTGGCCGACCAGTTCGAAATTCGTGTATTGCTTGACGGTTCGCATCACGCTGACCGGTTTGCCCGTACATCTGATGAGGTCTCCCTCGAACGACCAGGTGTTATCAGCGGAATTCACCTTCGCGAAGTCATCCTTGCCGAGTGTCTTCCAACCCGGTCCCGATTCGCCATCGATAAACGCCTGAGTGACCGGCTCCAGTTCTTTGGGATTGTTGTCCCCCTTATCATCTGCCGGGGACTGACCTGCTGTGCCGACGATCGCTGCAACACTCGTACCCAATAGAACTCGGCGGGAAAGTTGATGTTCGTCTTTGTGCATGTCGTTTGTTCCTGAAGAATGTGTTTTTCAAGTTCACGTATCGATGATACGCCAATCGCTTCGGACATCGGTGTGATTTTAACACCTTTAACTCCACGAAAAAACGAGCCAGGACGTTCGTGCAGGTCATGGAGGATAAGAATAGAGCAGTTTACCTTTTCGTGTGACGGTTTTCGCTCGTGGGAGTCTATATTTGCAGGCCAAACGGCGCACATCGCGCCACAAAAGAGCGTAATACGTTCTAAAGGCTGAGGATACTGCTAAAACCGTGGCTTTTCAATGAATTGCACAGTGGATACAATAAGAGGCATTCAGATCATTCTGGTTTAGCAACTCAGGAGCGTTCGTGATGAAAAAAGCCGTTTCAACATTCGCATTATTGGCAGTACTGGTGGGCGGTTTACAGGCAGCAGATGATGCTTCAACCGATCAGGCAAAATTGGCTGAAAGCGCCAAAAAATGGGAGCTCGCGAAAAAACTCTGTAACGGGAACTACTCCTACAAAGTACGCTGGTCCAGTTTTGTGGGGTTCGGTCACGAAACGCGAATTGTTGTGCGCGATAATAAGGTGTCGGAAAGACACTTCAAGACTCTCGGAGAGTCAGAACTTGTTGTACCTGGCCAGCCACAACCGAATGGCGACATGTGGAGTGAAAAAGGTGACGAATTGGGATCGCACAAAAAAGGAGCTTCCGCGAAAACGCTCGATGAACTCTACACCGAAGCACAGGAGGTTGTCAAAAAAACGTTACAGGCACACGAACGCCGTTACGTTCGCTTTGACAAGCATGGCCTTCTCCTCGCCTGCTTCATTGTCGATACGCGCATTGCTGATGACGCACCGACCAAAGGTGTCAACATCTCCAGCATTACGCTTGGTGAAACAGGGGCAACCAAAGACAAACTCGGAAACGGTGGCAAAGTCTTCAAGGCTCCAAACGGTAAACCCTTTCCCGCTCACTGGGGAGAGCCGCCGCAGTACCAGACACGGGATATTCGCCCGCTACCGGGTGGTTATGGTCAGGGTAGCAGTACACTTGCGCGTTGGATTCAAATGAACCTCGATCGAGACGCGAAAAAGGAATGACAACAGGCGATTTTCAGTTTGAGACCCGCGTCAGTTCCAGAAGGGCAGTTCTACCCCGTGTGCGAGTGACAGGGTTAAACCTGCAGCGGGGATTATCCCGGTGTCATCGTCAGATACGGAGTGAGGTGAATCTTTGGCTCGGCGGTTGCCTGTAGCGCAGAGATCTGCTCCGCTACATCACTCACGGCATCGATCGTATCCAAAACCGAAATCGAAAGTTCGGTCTGGTAGATCTCGCTCGGCTGCAAGTTCACCAGTCGACCCTGCTCCCGTTCAAACGGACGTGCATTCGGAAAATCTGTTCCTGGTTCCAATCCGGTGACGTAGCCATCCTCCTCGGCTTGTGTACATTTCCAGAGCGTGAAACAGGGAAGGCTGCCTGAGTTAACGCGCATTTTCAGACCGAGATCAGACTCTTTGTTCCTCAGCAGCACGGTCGACTTATCATTCTCATCAGCGAGCAGACGCATGAAGTAGGCTTGCTCGGCGTAGCCCGGCTCTGGTTTGGAATAGTCGGTCCAGTCTGCCAGTCCTTCTGCGGCGCGCGGATCGCGGGGCGATATCTCCTTGATCGCTGCTTTGAAATGTGCTCCTTCTTCCAGAAAAGGTGGACCGTTATTCGTGTGGTATAGCAATTCCAACTCGGCGGGTTGGGAGCCGAGGTTTTGAACCTCGTCGATGATGGTAAATGTCGCGGAGTCAACCTGGGTGATCAGTCGCGTGGTCAGCCGCAGGTTGGAGAGAAACAGACCGGCCTCATCGACGATGCCCTTCACTTCCAGCTCGTTCATTTCCTCGTCGAAACTGACTTCGACATAATGGGCAGGCGTGTTGGCGATCTTTCCGTGCAGAGTGAGTTGTGAACCGCCGTCATCGACGGGCGGGCCGTGGAAGGCCAGTCCGCAACGGCAAATCCATTCGTTGAATCCATTCAACCAACCGATACCACCGTGCTCCTGCAGATTGACAAAACTGGGATGAACCGGCTGTCGCACGGGGGAATTCCAGCCAAGCGGGATGTTTCCCAGCGTTCCTTTCCAGATTCCCATGCCCCGGGTTGGCAGAATGGAAAGCGAAAGTTTGCCGTTGTTGAGGTCGATCACATCGACACCATCGGAAACACCACCAGCGAGTCGGCGTTTTTCGATCGACCAACCTGTACCTTCCGGTTTTGAAAACGGAATTGAATCGTGCCAAACCTGATTTTCCACGTCGGTCAGAACTTGCGTCTGTCGGGCCATTATTTGCCTTCCCAAAGCTGGTAAACGTTTGATTTGGGTTCAGAATATCGAATTCGCCGCTATCATTCGATCAGGTTTTGGCAGAATTCGCGACGATTTGAATGCGGCTGGCCGGATCAGAAGATATTTTTGGTACGCTCGCTGGCAAATCGTGTCCTTTTCCATTGTTACTTCCGATCATCATTTACAGTATCGATGTCCGATTCGACTCCACCCGACAATCCGGAATTGACACTGCCCGAGGGGTTCAAGCTCTCGGTCGTGATACCGGCTTACAATGAGGCGGACACCTTGCCTCCGCTGTTGGAGGCGGTTCAAGCGGTGCCGATCCCCAAAGAGATTATCATCGTTGACGACGGCAGTACCGATGGCACGCGCGAGTTTTTGAAAAGTATTGAACAGCAGTCGTGTGGCGATTCGGATGACGTAACCGTGGTTCACTTTCAGGAGCAGAATCAGGGGAAAGGTGCAGCCGTCATCGCGGGGTTTCAAAGGGCAATCGGAGATGTCGTGATCGTGCAGGATGCCGATCTCGAATACGATCCAAATGAATATCCGCGCCTGTTGCAGCTCATTCTGACAGGTGAAGCCGATGTTGTCTTTGGTAGCCGGTTTCTGGGAGACAGCAAACGGCAAACCCTGTCTCGCCTGCAACGGGTCGGTAATCGCACATTGACATTCCTGTCCAATCTGTTCACCGGCCTCAAACTGACCGATATGGAGACCTGTTACAAGGTTTTCCGCAAAGAAGCCCTCGACAGCGTGCTGCCATTGTTGCGCGAGAAGCGATTCGGTTTTGAGCCGGAAATCACTGCAAAACTGGCTCGCCGCAAGTTCCGTATTGTGGAGATCCCGATCAGCTATCAGAGTCGCGATTACACTGCGGGTAAAAAAATCGGTTGGAAGGATGGTGTCTCGGCAATGTGGTGCATTGTACGATATGGCCTGGCGGATTGATGAAGTTATTCGACAGTCGTTTCTGACGGTGCTTCTGTGCATCTTTCCAGGATGACTCCCGCGTGAATTCACCATCAGGCACTTCGTCGTAGTGTTGGCCGTTGATGTCGTAAATGAGTTCGCTTTCTGCCATGCTTCACCTGACAGGAGTGTTGATCAACATTTGTCACAAAGCTGGTGTAAGATTCGGGCCAATTGTCAGAGGGTAACGTATTGTGTAACCTTCACACATGTTTGCCCACCGGACGATAATGCTCCATATACCTGAAAATCAATCGATGACACCCGCGCCTGCTGGTGTGCGCACATTGGAATCGTATGTCAAACTCGCCGAATCCCTCTTCATCCGACCCGTCACGTGAACCGACTCGAAACCCGAATCAGAGCGGGTCTCGCCGCCCCAGCGATGGAAAAGAATCCCCTTCCGGCCCGAGCGGAGGCATGTGGATCATCTTCATCATTGGCATGGCTTTGATTGGGGCCTGGGCCTTCAAAAGCATGAGTGAAGGGAATGCCTCGCGCGTCGATTACAGTTTCTTCCGGCAGCAATTGGTGGAAGATAATATCAAGGAAGTCCATTTTGCTGGAGAGATCGTTACCGGCAAGTGGAAAGAGATTCCGAAATCTCTCCAGGAAGGTGTCGAACTGAAGGAAGAGTTCAGCACGGTTCTGCCTCCAACTGAAGATCGGGGGCTGATATCCAGTCTGCAGGAAAAAGGGGTGATGTATAAATCTGAGCCGACGAATGTCGGAATCGGCGGGCAACTGCTCGTCTGGATGATCGGCCCGCTGCTGATCATCGCTTTCTTCTGGTTCATGATGCGCCGTTCCTCGGACCCGATGGGGTCGGGAATGTTCGGCAACTTTGCGAAAAGCCCGGCGAAGCGGTTTGAACCGGCAGACCAGGTGACAACTTTTTCCGACGTCGCAGCAATGGAACAGGCGAAAAACGAATTGGAGGAAATCGTTGAATTCCTTAAAAATCCTGCCAGATTTCAGAAGTTGGGGGCACAGATTCCCAAAGGCGTTTTGCTGATGGGACCACCAGGCACGGGTAAGACCTTGCTGGCGAGAGCAACCGCTGGAGAGGCGGGTGTGCCGTTTTTTACCATCAGCGGCTCCGAATTCATTCAGATGTTTGTCGGTGTTGGTGCCAGCCGGGTTCGGGACCTGTTTCGCACTGCGAAGGAAAACGCGCCGTGCATGATTTTCATCGATGAGATTGACGCTGTCGGTCGCGTACGTGGTGCCGGTGTGGGAGGTGGGCACGATGAGCGGGAGCAAACGCTCAATCAGATTCTGAGCGAGATGGATGGCTTCCAGCAGACCGATTCGGTCATCGTGGTGGCGGCCACCAACCGACCGGATGTCCTCGACCCCGCGCTGCTGCGTCCAGGACGTTTTGATCGCCACGTCACGATTGATCGACCGACACGGAAAGGTCGACATGAGATTCTCAAAATCCATTCTCGAAAAGTTCCACTTGCTGATGATGTCGATCTGGAACGGATTGCTGATGCGAGCGTTGGCTTTTCCGGTGCGCAGTTGAAGAATCTCGTCAACGAGGCGGCATTGACGGCTGCCGCGAACGATCAGAAACTCGTCACGGCTGACGACTTCGACAACGCACGTGACAAAATCATGATGGGACCGAAACGCGAGGAAATTCTGACCGAACGCGACAAGAAGATGACCGCCTGCCACGAAGCAGGGCATGCTCTGCTCTCCTGGGTTCAGCCGAATGCGGACGAAGTGCATCGCGTGACCATCATTCCCCGGGGACGCGCATTGGGTGTGACTCAAATGAAAGTTGACGAGGATTACAACAGTCTCGGCGAAAAACGGCTGCGAGCGATGCTGGCGTACATCATGGGCGGTCGCGCGGCTGAGAAGATCATTTTTGATGAATACAGTGCCGGTGCTCAAGACGATCTGAAAAAGGCAACCCAGATCGCTCGCAAAATGGTCGCGCACTGGGGGATGAGTGAGGTCATTGGCCCGGTGATGTATCAACAGACCGAAGAACACCCGTTCCTCGGTAAGGAAATGCACGAGCATCGCGAATACAGCGAGGAGACCGCACGTGTAATTGACCAGGAAGTGCAACGGATTCTCACCAAGGCGTCCGATCAGGCGATGGAAATGTTGAATCAGCATCGGGATAAACTGGACCGTCTGACTGAAAGTCTCCTGGAAAAAGAAACACTGGACACCGATGAGATTACCGAGTTGATAGGCGTTTCGGCCCAGGCAGCAAGTCTTTCAACAGAAACAGATTGATTCCGAAACGAATCGTTTTCGAGAGATATCTTGAATACGTTAGGTATTGTCGTGCCAAAAGGTTGCGCTGAGAATTAAGCCGCTGTTGGGTCGCTCAAAATGCGGTAACTGCGGCTTGCATATTGACCTAATGGCTTATACATGCTATCGTTACGCAACGAGTGAATTAGAGCAGTTTACCTTTTCGTGTGACGGTTTTCGCTCGTGGGAGTTTGCGTTTGCAGGCCAGACGACGACTTTCGCGCCACAGAAGAGCGTAATACGCTCTAGTGGACCGTCAAGACTGGAAGTTGGGCTTGATGAAGTTGCAAGGAACAACGGAGCGGGTTATGTCAACCCGTACCCCAATAACGAAGCCTTGACAAGGCACTGTGGCCGACTGTCGCAAAACCCGTTTTTCAATGCTTTGTGACGGAATCAGGATATTCCCTTTTACTGTCGACTCACTCGCTGGCCGATTCACTTCGGTTTTCTCTCCCAGACTTCGAATGGACTCGAACTGACCTTTGCTCCCCGCGCTGGGATCCAAGGATGGATATAGAGCAGTTTACTTTTGGTGTGCCGTCTCTGGCTCGTAGGGGGCCTGTATCTGCAGGCCAAACGACGCCCATCGCGGCACAGAAGAGCGTAATACGCTCCAAGTGTCCCTACCCTCCTTATTGTCTTTGAAATCCAAGAGAAATCGTGCAAGAAAACACAACGCACCCGGTCCAATGGAGCAACATGGGCCTGAGTGAAGAAACACTCGAAACGCTGGAAAAAGTCGGATACGAAAAGCCAAGCCCCATTCAGGCGGCTGTGATCCCGATTGCCGTCCACAAAAAAGACTGCATCGGGCAGGCTCGCACGGGAACAGGTAAGACCTGTGCCTTCAGTCTTCCGATTCTTGAAAACATCGATCACAACTCGACTGACACACAGGCCATCGTATTGGCACCCACGCGGGAATTGAGCGAACAGGTCGGTGCGGAAATTCGCAAGCTCTCGGGCAATCATTTGTGCCGCACGGCTGTGCTGGTCGGCGGACGACCGATCCGCAAGCAGATCAACGATCTGAAAAAAGGCGTGCAGGTGGTCATTGGTACGCCGGGTCGCGTGATTGATCTGATGCATCGCAAGGCTCTCGATCTTCATAACGTTTCGATCGTCGTTCTCGACGAAGCCGACCGGATGCTCGATATCGGCTTTCGACCGGACATCGAAAAGATCCTCAAGCGTTGTCCGAAGGAACGCCAGACATTGTTGCTGTCCGCCACATTGCCCCCGCCTGTAGAACGTCTCGCTTTGCGTTTCATGAACAACCCCGATCGCGTGGATATGTCAGAAGACGGCCTGTCCGTGGAAACCATCGATCAGTATTTTGTGACCGTTGATGCGGACCGCAAGTTCCGTTTGCTGGTCAATATTCTGATGAAGGAACGACCGCAGCAGTGTCTCGTCTTCACACGAACCAAACGCGGAGCGGAAAGCCTGCATAAGCGATTTGCGGGAAAGCTCGACAAGGTTGCAATGATGAATGGCGATCTGCACCAGTCGAAACGGGATCGCATTATGAAGCGGTTTCGCGAAGGCAAAGTTCGGCTGCTGATTGCGACAGATGTCGTCGGTCGGGGAATCGATGTGAGCGGAATCTCGCACATCATCAATTATGATATCCCCGAATACCACGACGACTATGTGCACCGTGTCGGGCGAACGGGACGCCTCTCTTCCAGCGAAAAAGGGTGCGCGATCACATTTGTGACGCGAGAACAGGGCGATCAGTTGACCAGCATCGAAAAACGCATCAACAAAATGTTACCGGAGTACCAGGTCGACGCTTTCCAGGCGTTTCGTCCTCGTGCCCCGCGGCAGCATGTTGACGATCTGAAACGGAACGACGATCCGATCCCTGAGTTTTCACTCAGCTGATGGGATGCTGCTGAAGAAACTCCCGAATGGCCGGGATCATTCGTTCGTGCGCGTCTTCAAAAATGTAATGCCCGGCGTCTTCAAAGCGAATTGACTGGGCGTCGGGAAATCGCCGTTTGAACTCCTCGCGAAAGGCGGGGGTAAAGCACCAGTCATTCTCTCCCCATGTCAACAACATCGGTTTGTCCGTCAATGTCGCCAGGCCATCTTCCACTTCGACAAGAGTGCGGTAACTGGGGTGTCGCGGATTCAACGGAATGTCCTGCACGAATCGCATGACAGCGACGCGGGATTGCCAGTTGTGATAGGGGGCCAGATATCCTGCTTTAACCGCCGCGGTCATTCGCTCCGGTTTTTCGACCGCCATGCTCAGCGCCGCACGCGAAAACAGATTCATTCCCTGAACTCCAAACCTCCCAAACAGCGGTACACGGCAAACGGCAATCCGCGCGGGAATCTGTTTCGACCGAAATGCCGCAGTGTTGGACAAATTGATGCGGGCAAATCGATCTGGCATTTGGACGACCGTTCCCAAACCAATCGCACCGCCCCAGTCGTGCCCGAAGAGGGTCACTTTTTCCAGTTCCAGCTCGGTGACGAATTTCCGAAGATTGGCAATGTGCTGGGCCAGAATGTAAGGGTAATCCGGTGGCTTGTCGGAAAAGCCACACCCGATGTGATCGATGGCAATCACCCGGTAATCGGCAGAGAAATCCTTAATCAGATTCCGCCAGGCAAAACTCCAGGTCGGATTGCCGTGCACCATCAGCAGCGTTTCTCCCTGCCCCTCATCGACATAATGCATGGCCGTCCCATCGAGATCGAGAAAATGCGATGCGAAGGGATATTCCTCCTCAAACCCGGTTCGTGGTGGCGTTTTTGTTTGTTCGTCGATGATTGTCATATCAGATTAGAGCAGTTTACTTTTTCGTGCGACGGTTCCCGCTCGTGGGAGTCTATATTTGCAGATCAAAGGACGTCCATCGCGCCACGAAGGAGCGTAATACGCTCTAACGTGATGCCAGGTGACAGAGGGTCTGCACAAGTTGGTCAACGTCTTCAATTGTATGAGCAGCGGAGAGTGTAATTCGCAATCGTGAAGTTCCCTGTGGAACGGTCGGCGGACGGATTGCCCCAACTGCGAAACCTTCAAGTTCCAAACGCTCAGCCAAGTCTAACGCCGCTCGTGGATCATTCAATATCACCGGCACAATTGCCGCCTGAATCGGCTGCGGCACATGGAAACGGCTCTTGATCAGCGAACTTTGCAGCCGTTGTGTCAGCGTCAGAACATGCTGACGGCGTTCCGGCTCACTATGCACGATGTCGAAAGCTACGACCATCGCACTACAGATTGCCGGTGGCAATGCCGTGGAGTAAATCTGTGTCCGCGCTGTATTCCAGAGGTATTCAACCAGCGGTTGAGAACCAGCTACGAATCCACCCAGCCCACCGATTGCTTTGCTCAGCGTGCCGATGCTCACATCGATTCGCTTTTCAACACCGAGCAATTCCGCCGCCCCTCGACCATTTTCGCCCAACAAGCCGGTTGCGTGTGCTTCATCCACAACCAGAATGGCATCATGCTTGTCAGCCAGGTTGCATAGCTCGACCAATGGGGCGAGATGACCATCCATGCTGAAGACCGTATCGGTGATAATCCAACGGCGAGGATAGTCGTTTGACTTCTCCAGATGGCGATCGAGTCTCTCCAACTTGTCGTGGTGGTACACTCTGAGTTTCGCCCGACTCAATCGGCAACCATCGATCAGGCTGGCATGATTGAGGCGATCACAAAAAACGATATCGCCCGGGTCGATTAAGGCGGAAAGCGTTCCCAAATTGGCAGCGAAACCGGTTGGGAACAGAATGGCAGCTTCCGACTTCTTGAATTCGGTGATTTTTGCTTCCAAAGTGGCATAGGCAGGCGATCGTCCCGTGATCAGGGGACTCGCACCGGCACCGGCACCGGCCAGTTCAAGCGTCTGTTGTGCAGCTTGAACAATTTGTGGATCATTCGCGAGGCCAAGATAGTCGTTTTGAGAAAAGTCGATCAACTCTCGGTCACCAATACGACAGCGTCCACATGGTAACCGAGTCACTACTCGTCGACCACGCAATAGTCCCGCCGTCCCTATCGCGTGCAGTTCATTGGCCAGCCAGTTCTGTCGGTTTGCCATTGGGAGGGACTGTCAATATCAGTTCATCGAGATAACGTGATCGTTCAACTTCTCGGCACCATCGTTGGTGACCAGATAATTATCTTCAATTCGGATACCGCCGACACCTTCCACGTACACACCTGGTTCGATTGTAATCACATCTCCCTTCACCAGCGTATCTTCACTTTCCGGTACGAGAATCGGGGTTTCTGGATGAGCCAGGCCAAGTCCATGCCCGGCATGATGCACGAGCGAACCGAATCCTGCCTCTTCGAGGGGGTGCGAGACCGCGCGATAAACGTCCGCTGCTGCTGCACCCGGTTTGATCGCCTCGCGCCCCGCCTTCAAAGCGACCTGGCATGCATCGAACATCCGCTGCTGGTCCGCGTTCGGTTCACCCACGCAAAGGGTATTTGTAAAATCGCTGCGATATCCATCCAGGACGACGGAATAGTCGAGAATGAACATGTCGCTGTTTTGCAATTCGTAATCGGTTGGCAGTCCGCCAGCTTTGAAGTTCGTGGCATTCGTGGCTCGGAAGTCGCCATACACCAACCCCGGTCGATCAGCCGCCGCCAAAGCCGCTTGCTGCACTTCGCGGTACAACTCAAACTCAGTGATTCCCGGTCGAATCACCTCTTTGGCCCGTTGATGTCCTGCATTCCCTGCCTTCATACAGATCCGCATCAATTTGATCTCGTCGTCATGTTTTCGACGTCGCAGTTCGCGAATAACAGTACCAAGATCGTTGCTCGGCCCTGAATTGCCAACCTGTGCAGACTCACGTGTGACAGAGTGGCATTCCTGATCGGCTGCAAGAATTTCCCACGCACCAACCGGCAGCCATTCTGCCTCGACGATACCCGGGCGACCATAGATTTTGTCCGAAACCTTCTTCAGCGCATTGAGTAAGGCGTGGTCCCGATTGATAACTGAATGCTTGTGATCATACCACTTCTCTTCAATTTCCTCATCGATGTACGGCATCGACGCGGCACAACGCAGAGCGAAATTATCACCCAGTAATGTTGCCTTGCCCTCTCGTTCCAGGAGCAGTAATCCTCGTTCGCCACCAGCAAAACTCAACGGATGAACGAGAAAATTACAAAGGTAATTGACGTGTCGTGGATCGGCGATCAGCAACCACTCTGCCTGCTCAGGCACGGCGTTCCAAAGCCGTTGGCGTCGTGCGAGGCAGCCTTCCTTTGTGAGCATCAGTCTCTTTCCAAAATGATTATCATTCTCAGTTGTGATCGTTCTCAGAAACTGTGCGACCGAGACCGTTATTCAAATCCTTTTTCAGCCAGCCAGCGTTCCGCATCCAATGCGGCCATGCAACCGGTTCCTGCAGCCGTAATAGCTTGCCGGTAATAGTCATCCGCAACATCACCGGCAGCAAAAACCCCTTCGACACTGGTGTAGGTTCTGGCGGGTGTCGTCCAGATGAGATATCCCTTGTCGTTCGTTTCCAACTGACTCTTAAGGAAATCAGTATTGGGTGTGTGACCGATCGCGGCGAAATAACCGGCGGCCTCTACTTCCTCGGTCTGGCTTTCATCAACCGTGCTTTGCAAACGAACGCCCGTTACGCCGTTGTTGTCGTCACCGAGAACTTCCGTCACAACCGAATTCCATTTGACGTCGATTTTCTCATTCGCCAATGCGCGCTCGGCCATAATTTTGCTTGCGCGGAACTCATCCCGTCGATGCACGATGTAAACCTTCGAGGCAAACTTTGTCAGATAGTTTGCTTCTTCCATTGCAGAGTCGCCGCCACCGACCACCACCAGTGGTTTATCTCGAAAGCGAGGTAAGGCGCCGTCACAGACAGCACAGGCTGAGACACCTGCGTTCTTGAAGCGATCTTCAGATTCCAGACCCAGATAATTTGCTCGCGCACCGGTCGCGACAACCACCGACAACGCTTTGACTTCCTTGCCACCAAGCGTTTTCAACTTAAATGGATGCGAGGAAAGATCCACATCGACCACATCATCAGTCATAATCCTGGTGCCAAAATTCTTCGCCTGTTGTCGCATCAACTCCATCAGTTCCGGACCGGTAACACCATGGCCATCGTGAGGAGTCATGTATTTTCGTTTTTTTTCTTCAATGGACGAGTCGAGATAGGCTCCCAGATTTCCTGCCGGAAAGCCGGGGTAGTTTTCCACTTCGGTTGTGAGGGCGAGTTGGCCCAAAGGCAACGTCCCCTTTTGTCGGTTTTCTTCAGTCTGAGCACCCTCCACGACCAGCGGCTCCAGATTGGCGCGGGAAGTGTAAATTGCAGCGGCCCATCCGGCTGGCCCGGAACCAATAATTACAACACGTTCCGTCACAGTTCCATCCTTTCGATGGTTATGTTCCTGAGAGTCAGTCAATAGAGCGTATTATGTTCTTCTGTGTCGCGATGGATGTCGTCAGACCTGCAAATACAGGCCCCACGAGCCAGAAACGTCACACCAGAAGATAAATTGCCCTAGCCTTGTCAAGGTTTTGTTTTGAGGTACGGATTAACATAACCCGCTCCGTTGTCGCTCCTTGTAACTTTATCAAACCCTGACTTCCAGCCGGAACGCTGCACTGGTCAGATTCCGGATCATTCACGAACACGAAATTACTGAAGGCAACATACTCCACACCCTCTCGACAGACAACTTACCCATCCCATGAGCCTGCCGAAGCCAGAGGACAAAACGGGTGAATATAGAGACGGATTACCATTTTTTTCCAGAGACCCAAAATGCTGCATCCGAGCAATTTTGCAACAAACTGCCCCAGGGAGGTGTTTGATTTTGCGTCACTGGCTTATTTGATTGGTTTTCTACAAGTTTCGTAATTTCATCCTATTTTGTTTTATAGTAATGATTTGCAGTATAGCATTGCGTTGTTTTTTGATTTGGCACAAAATGTGCGTATGTTATAAACCACTGCCGAGGTAGCAAGCGTTGGCCCGCACTTGCTCCATGGCAAATCAAAAGGAAGCGTTTCAGTCAAAAGCTGGAACGCTTTCTTTTTTTGTGCGCGTACTTCCTGATTCATGCCCGAAATTTTCCATCGTCACTTGATCAGTTTGTTTACAGCAGCGCCGCTATTACCTCGATCGGCTACAATAGCTGACTTGCGACGTCGCAGTTAATTTGACAAAACGAATTCAGACGAGTGGTTCCCGAATGACTCACCCCGAATCGAAAAAGAGACCGATGACTGTCCCCCGATTCCTGGCTGCCAAATCCCAGGGACGTCGGCTTTCCATGATCACCGCATATGATTTCCTCTGGGCCGGTATCTTCGATGCAGCTGGAATCGACAGCATTCTCGTTGGTGATACCGTGGGGATGGTTGTGCAGGGAAACAACACCACTTTACCAGTCACACTGGAAGAGATGATTTACCACGGCAGGATGGTCGTGCGAGGAACCAGGAATGCACTGGTTATTGTCGACATGCCCTTTATGTCGTATCAGGTCAGTCCCAAGCAAGCGATCGAGAACGCTGGCCGAATGATCAAGGAAACCGGTGCTTCAGCCATCAAACTGGAGGGAGGACTTACTCAAGTCGAAACAATTCGAGCGGTGGCTCGTGCCGATATTCCGGTCATCGCCCACGTCGGAATGAAACCACAATCAATTCGTATGCTGGGTGGCATGGGAAAAATTCAAAGGGACGAAGAACAGCTTTTACAGGATGCCCATGCAGCAGAAGATGCAGGAGCATTCGGGATCGTACTCGAATTGATTCCGTGTCAAATCGCAGCACGTATCACCAGGGAGCTTTCCATTCCCACGATTGGTATTGGTGCGGGGAGAGAATGTGATGGACAGGTTCTTGTCAATTGTGACATGCTCGGTTTGACCGAGGGATTCCAGCCCAAATTTCTCAAGCAGTACGCTGATCTACGATCGATTGCCACTGAAGCGATACAGCAATATGTCGAGGAAGTCCGTGAAGGCATTTTTCCCGGCAAGGAGCATTCACACGACTGAAGGTTTTTGATCCCTCATTTTGTGAAGGGCATCTTGAAAACATCCCACAGTGCGCGAACAACTTCAAAAACGTTGATTTTCGACTGGCCAATGACGCGGTCTTTGAAGTGAAATGGTACCTCCTGCATCGTGCAGTCGGCACGCCGGCAACGAAACAGCAATTCTTCGTTAAACGCATATCCCTTGGAGATGAATCGGTCGAAATCAACCTGCTGCAGTTTGTCGACCCGATAACAGCGGAAACTGCCGCTGACATCGCGGGCCTTCAAGCGAAGCCAGAACCGGCAATAGAGGTTCATGCCGCGGCTCATCAGATGGCGATACCACCGCCATCCGGAGATTTGACCACCCGGCACATAGCGGGACGCTACGGCGATGTCGGCCATCGTTGCGGTTGCAATCAGTTCCGGAATTTTCTCCGGCGGATGACTGAAGTCGGCATCCATGTTGATGATCAAATCATAGCCGTGCTCCATGCCATACTGCAATCCTGCAATTGTCGCTGCTCCGAGGCCTTCTTTCTGTGTGCGGTGTTCGACGAAAACGCGATCCGATTCATTCGCGAGTTCTTCGACTACCTCACCCGTACCATCCGGAGAATTGTCGTCCAGCACAACGACATCTGCATCCGGAACATAAGAAAGGATTATGGGAATCAGAGCCGAGATGTTCTCCCGCTCGTTATACGTGCAGACCATCACCAATGTGCGTGGCTGCGGTTTCTCATCACCAGAGGGTTGAATGTCTGGCATTTTGAATCAGGCTTTCAGCGATTCCTGCACCAGAGGCACAATTTCTTCGATGGGCACCCGCTTTTGTTCCAGCGAATCGCGATCCCGGACGGTGACCGAATTATCTGATGCCGTATTGCCATCGACGGTGAAACAAAACGGCGTGCCGATTTCGTCCTGACGACGATACCGCCGACCAATCGCCCCCTGTTGATCGTAATACGCTGCGATACCGGCTGATTTCAGACTGCGATAAATCTCTGCTGCCTTCTCGGGCATTCCTTCTTTCTTGATCAGCGGCAGGACCGCCGCTTTGATCGGTGCCAGACGCGGGTGAAATTTCATCAGCGTCCGTGGTTTCATATTGCCCTTTTCATCCGGCTGTTCGTCCTCACAATACGCTTCGCAGAGAAACGCCAGCGTTGCACGGTCGGCTCCTGCAGCCGGTTCAATCACATGTGGAACAAATCGTTCGCGCGTCTGGTCGTTGAAGTAGGAAAGATCCTTGCCGCTGCCAGCGTATTTCGGATTTCCATTTTCGTCGGTGTCGAGTTCCAGACAGCCATCTTTGTTGACCAGTTTTCCCTCGGCGTGCGAACGCAAATCGAAATCGCCCCGATGCGCGACGCCTTCCAATTCGCCATACGAACCCTCTTCCAGGAAGGGAAATGCATATTCAACATCCGCTGTGCCGACTGAATAGTGAGCAAGTTCCGCTTCCTCGTGATCGCGTAGAATCAAATTGTCTTCACCAATGCCCAGATTAACGTACCACGCATAGCGCCGGTCCCGCCAGTACTGGTACCAGTTTCGCGATTCATCCGGATGACAGAAAAACTCCATCTCCATCTGTTCAAACTCACGCGAACGGAATGTGAAATTGCGCGGCGTGATTTCGTTGCGAAAGCTCTTGCCAATTTGCGCGATGCCGAACGGGATTTTCACACGGCTGGAATCACAAACGTTCTTGAAATTGACGAACATCCCTTGTGCAGTTTCCGGTCGTAGAAAGGCTGTTCCCTCTTCTTCCGTCGATAACGCACCGACAACCGTTTTGAACATCAGGTTGAATTCACGCGGATTGGTGAGTGAGCACTTCTCAAAATCTCCGGGGTGCATGCTCGGCTTGAGCGGACATTCACTCGTCTCCACATGATCAGCACGAAAGCGGGACTTGCATTCGCGGCAATCGACCATCATGTCGTGAAACAGATCATAGTGGCCAGAGCATTTCCAGACCTGCGGATGCATCACGATTGAGGTCTCAACACCAACCATCGTGAAGGGGCCCGGTGCGCCTTCCGGAGTGGAAAGTTCGTCGTGCAGCGTGATCATCTCGCTCCACCACGCCTCGCGGACATTCCGTTTCAGTTCCACCCCGAGTGGCCCATAATCCCAGAACCCCTTGAAACCGCCGTAGATTTCCGACGATTGAAACATGAAACCGCGCCGTTTACACAACGCGACGATTTTCTCCATGTCGTTGGCCATGCCAGGTAAGACCTTTTGTTTCAGAAAGGAATTGCGAATCAAGCCGGAACAAAGCGAATCGGTATGCCCTTATTCGCCGATCATGATGTTTCCCAAACCATTGAAACAACAATGTGTTACGCGGTTTGTCGCTTGTTGTGAGAAACCGTAAAGATAGGGGCGGCTGCAGTTTGGGTCAATAGCCACTGTGAGCATTCGCAGAACGAACGACTCCACTTCGTAGAGTTCATGCTATTGAATCGTCTTGGGGCGGTATTGAATCTCTCGTGTTCGTGGATCGTAAATCGCCAGTCCCGGGATGGTGTCGATTTCACAAGCCAACGAGATATCGGCATCGAACCCGAGTTTGGTCAGGTTTCGACCGCCCCGGCTTTCTCTTACCGTATTTAACAAGCCGGCACCGGTTTCTCCCGTCGTCGATTGATAAAATGCCCCCGCGATGCGTGCCTGGTCGTTGAGGTCGAAACTCTCAGATTCCAATCGACCAAACCAATCGACCACCGCACCGGCAAAAAGGACATCTTCCGACGAAATCTCACCATTGGTTCCTGCGCAGACCAAATCGATGGAATTCCGCTGCGATATCAACTCGTCGCAAATGGCGTTGAGATTGGAAAACGCACCGATCAAGACCTGTTTCGCATCGGCGGCTGCGTGCAGCGCTTTTGTTCCGTTGGTGGTGGTGAAGGCAATCGTTCTTCCACCGACGGCATCACGGCTGTAGCTGGTTGGGGAATTGTCGAGATCGAACCCCGCAATTTTCTCACCGCCGCGTTCCCCGCCCAGTAACGCCGGACCTTTCGTATTGCTTTGGGCGGCAGCTCGTTGTGCGTCATCAATGGTCAAACAGGGAATGACCGATCGTGTGCCATGATGTAACGAGTGCAGAATGGTGGTCGAAGCGCGGAGAATGTCAATCACCACAGCAACCGAGTTCTTTAACGTGCCGTTCGGAATGAGCGATGGCAGAAAATGGACGTGAATCCGTCGCGGCATGGTTTCGTTTCAAATCATAGGCACACGAAAAAACGGCCAACCATGCTCGGCATGATTGACCGTGCTGAAGCAAAATTCCACTTCTCTTAACCTCGGTATCTGGCGTCACCAAAACCGAGCATCGGCCAGAAAATGAAACCCAGGAAAGCCAGTCCAATGCCGAAGCCGCCGCCTTTACCGAATTTTGCAGCCACATCGATGCAAATCAGAATAATAGCCACGATATTGATACAAGGGACAAGGCAAAGGATGAACCAGATTACATCACGACCTGAGATTTCTGTGAGGACCCAGACATTGTAAATCGGCACGATGGCTGCCCAGCCCGGTTTGCCCGCTTTTTCAAAAGCCTTCCACATGCCGATGATCGTCAGCACAATGACGGCCAAATAAATGACCATCATGACCATGGCAATAGCGCCACCAGCGGCTGCCGCTCCGCCACCATCAAATTCCTGAGCAATAAGAACTGCGTTGTCGATGTTCATCAAATGTCCTTTCAATCAGTATCATTGTTTGAGTCGAGGCAGAAATGCGATGGACTCAAGATATGGGTCAAAGATATCTTCACCCCCTGAGTTTTTCAGTTCGCGTGTATCCTGCCACGAGTGGATCACGATTTGCAAGTATCAAGTGAGCAGAACGGAAAAAAGCTGCCTGATTTTCCGTGCTATGCCTGCATCGCGAAGCAGGGCAAACATGCCAGACGACAAGGGGTGGATGCCGCCGGCTCAGGCTTGGTCAATTTCATCGGCGGCATTGACCACAGCAGCCAGCACGTCGATCGAAGAGATGATCCCGACCAGTGTGCCCACTTCATCCAGCACCGGGACGCGATGCCAGTGTCCGTCGCACATGCAACGTGCGATTTCAACGAGAGGAGCAGTTTCTGTAACGGACGTAACGTGTGTCGACATTCGATCAGAGACCGCGACTGTTCCGGTATTTTCGTCGATGTTGGTGGCTTTGTCGAACAGATCCCAGGTCGTCTGGTCTTCCCCATGCGCCAACGGCTGTGGCTGGTCGGGTTGCGAAGCGTCGACAGTGGGGGAGCGAATCAAGTCATTGACCGAGATGATCCCCACAAGGTGATCGTCGTCGTTAATGACCGGTGCACCGGTAATGCGGTGTTCACGCAATGTCTCAATCGCTTCCCGCACGGTTACAGATGCAGGAACGACGATAATGTCGCGCGTCATAATATCTTGCGCTAATAGACTTCCCAATCGGCCCGGAAGTGCCCCCATAACGACGACTCTCTTTAACCAGCGACAAATTTGGGCATCATTTCATGAGTCCCGATTATAGATCAGATCCGTTCGGGAAGAAATGCTCCGTCAATTTTTGCGCATGCGACTGTTCAGAAGGCGCGCGTCAAGCGGGCATACCGTCCGAGTGCCATTAACGGGAAGTAGATGCGATACAAGTGATAACGCAGATAGAAGACTTTGGGAAAACCGGTGCCGGTATACCATTCTTCATCCCAGGTGCCATCCTGCTTCTGCGTGTCGAGCAGGAACTGAATGCCTCGCTGGACCGCTTCGGACTTTTCCTCACCGGCGGCCATCAGGCCCATCAGGGCCCAGGCAGTTTGCGAAGCTGTTACCGGTCCCTCACCACGAAGTGAGGGATCATCATAGCTGCGGGGAGTTTCTCCCCAACCGCCATCGGGTTGTTGTTTGCTCTTGAGCCATTCCGCCGCGCGGCGAATGCGGGGATCGCGTTTGGAGACCCCAATGTCGGTCAATCCGATGAGGCATTGCCAGGTGCCATACAGGTAGTTCACGCCCCAGCGACCGTACCAGCAGTGGTCATGTTCCTGCTGCTGCCAGATGTAATCCATCGCCCTCAACACCGAACGGTGATCCCGCCGGACACCGACGCGGGCATACATTTCCAACATGCGGCCCGCAAGGTCAACTGAACTGGGGTCGATCATGGCATTGTGATCGGCAAAGGGAACACGGGTAAACAACTCGCGGTCATTGTCAACATCGAAGGCGCCCCAGCCGCCGTCACGATTCTGCATGGCGACAATCCAGTCCACGCCACGGCGAATAGCGGCCAGATAAGGGGCCATGTCTTCGATGCCGTATTGTGCGCGACGCAGATCCGTCGCACGAGCCGAGACGACCGCAACGGTTTCGGTTTGATGCTCGTGTTCCGCTTCGGTCAACACGCGCTGGCTGAGCCAGCGGTCGTCAACGAGCAGGTCGGCTTCAAGATTCTCCATTCCATTAACAGGTAACGACCGGGCCAATGCCATGACGACCATACATGTGTCATCGACGTCAGGATAGAACGCGTTGTTGAATTCAAAGTACCAGCCGCTGGCGTTCTCGACCTTCACGTTAGCTGCCCAGTCCCCTGCAGTGCGGACTTCCTTCGACAGCAGCCACCTGGTTGCCTTGCGAATCACCGGGTCATTCCAGGCAACGCCCGCTTCGCGCATCGCGAGTGTTGCAATCGCGGTGTCCCATACAGGCGATTTGCAGGGCTGCAGACGAATTGTGTCGTTTTCACGAATACAGAGTTTTTCCAACTCCTGCATCGCCTGCTTCACCATCGGAGAATCGTTGTTATGGCCAAGGCATTTCAAAGCGACGACGCTCCAGATAATCGGCGGGAAGATCGCCCCCAAACCGTCACTGTTATCAAAACGCTCAACCATCCACTTTTCAGCGAGGCGAATTGAATGTTTCCGGAATGGCCGAATGCGGAACCGGTCGAAAAACTTCAGTGTCGAATCAATCCGACGAAAGAATTTGTCCCAGTCGATGTGCGTCGGCTTCGACATCTCATCCAGCACATCGCACGGCGCCATGCAACGGGGCAATTCCGCCGGACTGTTCAGGAAAAGTTCGTCGATGCCACACTCTGGCGTTACATCGCGTACTGGTTTGAATGCCCACAACAGACTCAGCGGAACGACAATGGTGCGGGACCAGGCAGACATTTCGTAGATGTTGAAGGGCATCCACTGGGGAATCAGCATCAATTCCGGTGGAACGGCAGGAACCTGCTGGTAAGACAATACACCCAGCAATGCCAGGTAATACCGCGTAAAGCTGTTCATCTTTTCCGCACCGCCAGCGGCGAGAATGGCATCTTTCGCGCGGATCATCTCTTTGGCATCGATCGGAGTGCCGGTCAGTTTCAATGCAAAATAGGCTTTGACTGAAGCGCTGATTTCCAGCGGTCCACCAGGATAGATGGCCCAGCCCCCTTCGGGAAGCTGCTGTTCGCGAATGTAGTTGGCACAGAGTTGGGCTGTTTCGCTTTGTTCCTGATGCAGAAACGTCAGCAGGAGAATGTATTCCGATTCGAGGATCGTATCTCCTTCGAGTTCGGCAACCCAATAACCCTCTTCAGCCTGTTGAGAGACCATGTAGTCCCGCGTACGTTCGATTGCTTCGGCCAGCGAGGGCATCGATTCGCTCAATCGTGCGGTGGAAAACGAATCGCACTCTCCGATATCAGCCCCATCAACAAGGCCACTATTGGGCCCGAGTGTTTGTTTTTCTGGGGGGGCATCCGCGTGGGGAATGTCGACTCGAAAACGACGATCAACCGGCCGGCCTGAACTCATTTCAGGGTTCTCTCTTGTTGGAGGGCAGGAAGAAATCACATCCATGTGTGTTCCGATGGCACCTCTGCAATTGGCAAAAATGATTCTGGGATGCCGGGGGAGCGGGAATACTAAGCCGATGGGCAAATCGCTGCAAGCTCAAAATGTTTAACATCTTGCGACGTCGAACAGCGTCAGCGGGAGAAAGGCGATTGTTTACCGTTCCATAAGATGCTGCAGCACAATATCACCCAGTGTTTTGCCATCGGGAACTGTCGGCAATTCAAGGCAGACACCCAATCCTGCCAGGAGATGCTCAGCCTTTTCGATCGGACATTGCCGTTCCAACTGCGCGGCAAATGGCTGAAAGTCGGTGTCCCGCAGGGCTTCGGGAAATGTTCTGAAGCGGCCGATTAAGTGTTGTGGATTGTGCTGCAGGATGAGTCGGCGACATTCTTCCGCTACCTTCAGCCACCCTGCCCGCGTTGCGTTAATCCCGGCAAGGGTCAGAAACCGATCGCGTGCCGGCATCTGTTGCTTGTCCTGCGAGATGGCCGCAAGTTCGGCGTAGTAATAAGTGCGATGGTCATACGACATGGCAGCACAAAGGATTAACGTGAATTGTAAAAGCACACCTGATCACACAACATCCTGTCACGATCGTGCCGCGTGGGGGTGGGCCTTTTCGTAGGTTTCCCGCAGACGCCGCGTGCTGACATGTGTATAGATCTGCGTCGTCGTGAGACTCTTGTGACCCAGCAGTTCCTGCACACTTCGCAAATCGGCCCCGCCATCAAGCAAATGCGTTGCAAAACTATGTCTCAGGGTGTGGGGCGACGTCAGCGAATCCAGTCCAGTCACCCTGATGTATTTTTCCAACATGCGGCCGATGCTGCGTGTTGTTAACCGTTTGCCAAAGCGATTGAGGTATAATGCGGATCGGTCATCTGTCGAGCCAGACAGGTTTGGTTCCCGGATCTCTAACCAGCGATGCAATGCCCGGGACGCAAAACTCCCAAGCGGAGCGATCCGTTCTTTGCGGCCTTTCCCGATCACCCGCAGGACGTCGGCATCGCGATCCCAACTCTCCACGCTGAGAGAAACCAACTCCGCCACACGCAAGCCAGCAGAATATATGGTCTCCAGAATCGACCGATCGCGGATTCCGGCCGGTTCATTGGCGGGTGGCGCTTCCAGCAACGTACCAACCTGCTCGGTCGTTAAAAAATGTGGCAGTTTCCGTCCTGCACGGGGTGTTCGCAAAGCCAGGGCAGGGTTGTGATCAATCAACTGTTCGCGCTGACAGTATTTGAGAAAAGAGCGTAGACAGGCAAGGCGTCGGGCAATGGTCGTTCGGGCGTAGTCGCGGTCGTGCATCCAGGCGAGATAGCCCCGCAACGTGCGTACTGTCAGTTCGTCCGGTTCGGGAATCCTGTCTTGACGTTCGTCGAGATAGTCGAGAAGTCGTTCGAGATCTTCGGCATACGATTTGATCGTCAGGTTCGAAGCGTTCCGTTCAATACGCAGGTAACGCAGAAAAGATTCAATCGCCTCGTACATGCTTACACCTCGACAGGACCTTTTACCGGGTCAGGTCGGGGAACAGGTCCTGGTCTTGTGTTGTCGTGTTGACCGATTGTTTTCGCAGGTGACGTACACGCTGACTCAACACAGCGGCGTCATACCAACTGAAACTTAATTCTTCATCGGAGGCGTAGCGTGCCAGCGTATGCATCAGTTTTTCCGGGCTCTCATCATCGTACAGAAACACATATCGTTCGGAATCCTTTACCAATGCCAGTACGTTCATCCCGCGTCGCATCGTCTTTGCCTTCCTGGTCCTGCACATCTGCAGCTATTTTTGAGAACGGTCGAACGGCAACGCGAGCATTTCTGAGGGTGAGAGATCCCAAAAACATGCGTGAGAAGAGTAATAGCTCAGCAGCACCTGTTATGTGCTGCGGTTTCCCCTTTAGAGCAGTTTCCCTTTTTGTGTGACGGTTCTCGCTTATGGGAGTCTGCGTTTGCAGGCCAAAAGACGATTTTCGCGCCACAGAAGAGCGTAATACGCTCCAGACCGGCCGTTCCGAATGACAATCGTGTCATACCCTGAAGAATGTTATCGGCCATTTGGCAGGGCGAGCTACTTTTCTTTTCGTAACTTGAGGACTAATTTGCGCTTAGCTTCACCGCCATGCAGCAGGAGCATCTCCACGATCATGCGGTGAGCTGCAAATCGGATGAAATCGTCGCTCCGTTCCAGATAGGCGGGCCAGTGGCCACTACGCCGGTCACCACTCAATTCGACGTAGTCTCGCAGAGCTGCAGTCACCTCAGCATCGCGACCATCGAACATCCGGGTGTAGGACATGATCGGCTCATATTTCGGGCCGCCGGTCCAGTCGGGGAAATCCTGGTGCTGCCGGATGGTCGCCTCCGGATTGGAACGGCTGGACGGTGGTGATGGTAACTGATTGGAATCGGGTTGTGGTATGATTGTTCCGGATGGTGGCTGATCCGGTGATGAATCCTGTTCCGGCTCCAGCGACGGTAGAGGTGGCAGGGCGTCATTCACCTGTTGCTGCGCATTCGTCGCTTGCACGGATAGACCATTGAATGAGTTGCGCATGTGTGGCGATGCTTCCCGAGGCACCAGAAAACTGTCTGACTTTGAAATTCGTCTCATAGTATTTGATATAGTGTTTGATGAAGACCGCCAATTGGCCAGTGATTGAAAATCGTCTGATTGCTGCAATGGCTCCTTGATCGGCCTGGTGTTGACGAGCCCGATTGCATTCTGTGATTCAAACACCATAGGCATCGTTTGCCATTCGGCGTCATTCTGAGCGCGAAACGATACACTACTCTGACATGAGCCACCGCAATTCTTAATTGTGCAGTC
This sequence comes from Planctomycetaceae bacterium, assembly GCA_028284145.1. Taxonomy (GTDB): domain Bacteria; phylum Planctomycetota; class Planctomycetia; order Planctomycetales; family Planctomycetaceae; genus JANQSH01. Next base: position 33,905 of record JANQSH010000102.1, read on the forward strand.
CGATATGCCACAGGTATACCGGCTGAATGGCCACCATTTGCTGCACTTCATCTTCATCGGCGGATTGGGCGGAACAAAAGCGTAATCATGCGGTGAATGCCAGTCCACATGCAAACCGATGCGGGGTGGGTAGTACGGATCATACTCTGTGACAGAGCCAACAACGACGACATCAACCTGAAGGATCTCCGCCAATCGGATAACGTCAGCAGAAGATGTCAAATCGAGTTGATGTCGACGAATCGCAGTTTCTGTTACACCAGTCGGCACAACCTGATAACCGGGGATCTTTTGCAGTTCCGAGAAGTAGGCGGACGCAAATCGTCGGCCATCAACCGTTCGTTCGGTACTCTGGTTGAAAAATGGAGCGACAGCGACTGTCGAAAGCTGTGGCACGGGATTGGTTACGTCAACCGTGATCACCGCACAACCGGCGCACGAAAAGACGAACATGCCAACGATGACCACCAATCGCGCGAACACGATGCCCCCCATAACGACCACTGGCTTTCACATCGATGGACACTCAGCCTGCGGTACAAAAAACCTTATCGTTATTATCGGCGGCTTTCGCAGATTCCCTTCAATCCAAATAACCGGCCCCAGGAGAGTGTCTCGTGAGAGCGGCAGAATTGGCCACAAATGACGACCCCTCAATTGCTTACGATTGTTACTATGAGGCGATGGAGTGTCGCGCTGTGGCAATCATCAGGGCGGACGTTACCCTCCCGATCATCTTTCGCGTTTCCTGCTGAGCCTGAATTGCGTCGGTGATGACATCTGGTAGTGGGCCATCATCCCGAATTCCGCAATTCCGGACCGGTGCGAACACGAAAGTTGTTGTCAAATCAGACTTTGAATCGTTATTATGCAGGAATATCGGCAATGTTCTGCCGACGCCCGCGTCCAAAATCGAGGCCCACAAATGCCGAATCCGGACTCCGGCGCATCCTGCGATACCAGCGGTGAACGTACGATGCGACGGGTCGTTCCCCCGCCCATCAACAAGCCATCCGGTCAACGCAAACTCATACCATTTGGATGGTACGGAGGGAAATTCTCTCATCTCTCGTGGCTGCTTCCGCTGCTGCCGGAATGTCACCACTACTGCGAGCCGTACGCTGGCTCTGCCGCAGTGCTCTTAAACCGCGACCCGTCCGCAATTGAAACCTACAACGATCTCGATGGCGAAGTATGCAACTTCTTTCGCGTTCTACGCGACGAAAAGGAAAAACTCGTCGAAGCGATCGGATTAACTCCGTTTTCACGCGAAGAATTCGCCATCGCTTGTGAATTCGATGCCGATCTCACACCACTCGAACGCGCTCGGCGGTTCTATGTCCGGGCAAGGCAGGTGCGAACTGGACTCGCACAGCGAGCGAGCCTCGGCAGATGGGCGAATTGCAAACAGACAAGCCGCGCCGGAATGAGTGGCGTTGTCAGTCGCTGGCTCGGTGCCATCGACATGTTGCCGGAAATCGCGGAACGACTGATTCGCGTACAAATTGAAAACCGCCCCGCTCTTGATATTATAACGCTCTATGACTCTCCTGATACTCTGCTTTACTGCGATCCACCATACATTCACGAGACTCGTGGCGACACAAAAGCTTATGGAAGCGAAATGTCAGACGATGACCATGCCAAACTCGCTACGGTGCTTAACTCGGTGGCGGGCATGGTTGCACTGTCCAACTATGACTGCGACTTGATAGACGAACTTTACCCGAAATCTGACTGGCATAAAACGGTCATTCCCGAACGAACGAATCACGCTACCAAGGGCAAACGTACTGAGGTTCTTTGGACTAATTACGATCCACACGAGCGATGTGCCGAGGGCGCATCGTCTCAAGGACTGCTGGAATTCACGTAATGTCTTCACCAGGCGACATTCTGAACGACCTCTATCGCAAGGTCTCATCGGCTCCGGACGAAGCGGTTATTGGAGACGCTACCGTTCTCGAACGTATCGAATACGTCTGCCGATGCCTCAGCAATCGTGCCGGTGTCCGTCTCTTGATGGCATGCATGCTTGGGAAGATTCACCGGCAGGAATGCGATCCGCGCCAACCTTACATCGAAATAGGTGGTGACGAATCATTTTCTGGCAGAACGCTTGATGAACGCTACATTGCAAACTTCATCACAACGAATCATCTTCCCTGCAATTCGACGACTGCCTTCCTTACGCCCGCTCTGAGAAACATTGATCGTCCTCTGACAACTGATGTTGTGATCGTCGGTCGTCCGCCGCGCGTTTACAGCGACACATTGCAAATCCTTGACGACGTTGCAAATTCGAGAGTCGCTGCTGAAGATGTCCTGGCTGACACAATTCGGCTTCTGATTCTCGTGAGGGAAGAAAAGAAAGCTCGCATGGCAACGCTTGTCGCAGGCATCGAAGAAAGCAAAGGCGGTTTACCTTTGTCCTCTGAATGTATTGTGAACCTAATCGGCCAACATTTCGCGTGCAAGCACGCGAGCCGTCTTCCCGTTCTCGCTGTCGCCGCGGCGTACAACACCGCTTCCGCTTGCATTGGGGAATTCGCAAAGCCACTCCACGCACACAATGCTGCCGATGGGCAAACCGGCGCTCTCGGTGATGTTGAAATCTGTCTGCAAAACGACGAAAACGTCGTGACCAGCTATGAAATGAAAATGAAACGTGTCACGATTGAAGACATAGATCGGGCAGTAGCTAAAATCGCTTCCCACAATCCGTCCATCGATAACTATGTTTTTATTACGACAGATACTATCGACATCGAAGTAAGCGAATACGCGGCATCAATGTACGAAAAACTGTCGGGAACGGAAGTTGTTGTGCTCGATTGTGTAGGTTTTCTGCGGCACTTTCTTCACTTCTTTCATCGACTGCGTATTGAATTTTTGGACGCGTACCAAATGCTCGTGTTGGGGGAGCCTGACAGTGCTGTCAGACAACCACTGAAAGAGGCTTCCTTTCGTTGCGCCAAGTGGCTGAGTCGGATGAATAGAGCATATTACGCTCTTCCGTGGCGCGATGTGCGCCGTTTGGCCTGTAAACAACAGGCTCCCACGAGCGAAAACCGTCATACAATGAAAGTTAAACTGCTCTGGATAGCGGCATAACCTGGACGTTCTGCCGACACGAGACAGCGTAAACAACTCGGAACTACTGGCCAGATTAACACATGGTCAACGTTGGAATTATTGGCCTTGGGCCAAAATGGGAATCCACATACGAACCGGCGTTGAAATCACTCGCTGGACGCATGTCCGTTCGCGCAGTGTTCGATGCTGTCTCAAGTCGAGCGGCACAGGTGGCAGGTTCAATAAACGCCCGCGCCGTAGATGGAGTTCGACCGCTCGCCCGTCGGGACGATATCGACTCGCTGCTCATTCTGGATACGAACTGGCACGGAGAGAATCTGTTTCGCCTGATTGGTCCGAGTGGAAAGCCAACTTATTTTGCCGACGCATTGAATAGAGAATCTGGCGAGATCTGCACGATGATCGATCACATTCGATCTCACGAAATGATTGTCATGCCTGAGATGTCGCGTCGATATACACCAACAACCAGCCGCCTGCATGAGCTGATAGTGACGCAGATCGGACCACCGCGAAATGTTACTGTCTATCTCTATTCTCCGCCGAGTCACTTGTCGGGTGAAGACACCGGTTCCGACCCGACGTCAGCTTGTCTGTTAGCTGAGGTTTTCGACTGGTGTCACTATGTTCTTCGATCAACTCCGTTGGAGATCACGTCGTTGAAAAGTGAGCCTGCAGGCAATAATCCCCCTGGTGATCGGCAGATTCAGGTGCGGTATGGAAAGCCTCATCAGGAGGAGTCTCAAATTGGGGTGGATTTTCGCATTCGAGAATGGGACCCCAGGATGGCCAAACCGGTGACGGAACCGAATCTTGTGTTTGAAGTGCACTGTCAGCAAGGTCGAGCCGTGTTGCATTCCACAACCGAAATTGAATGGGAACGCAACGACACCATCAGGAAAGAAAACCTCGCTCATGAGAGGACCAATCTGGAAGTCATTCTCGATCATTTCTGTCGCCGAGTTGTTGGCGGATTGATCCCTGTTGCCGATATGTTCGACGTTCATCGCTGTATTCAACTTGTCGAAATTGCCAATCAAAGTCTTGCCGAAGGCCAAACGGTTCGTGTGAACGGGTAACTCCCGACTATTTGAACCTCCTTAATGGATTCCAACCCATTTTCTGTTCATGTCAGACTCCTCCGCCAATATCTCATTGCAGAAATATCAGGTTGATCGTCCGGAATTTCGTCCCCCCCTGCGGTACGGCGATCTGGAATTGCCATCACGGTATCTGCTCTCCCCCCTTGCTGGTTACACGAATCTCTCATTCCGGCGGGTGATTCGGGAAATCGGAGGGGTGGGCCTGGCGACGACAGATCTTGTCAACGCACGGGCGTTGCTTGCGGGAAGTCGGAAATCGCTCCAGCTGATTGATACCTGTCCCGAAGATTCGCCCTTTGCCGTGCAGATTTTCGGCAATGAAGCCACTTCCATGTGTGAAGCGGCACAACTGCTGGAAGAGCGACAGGTCGATACCATTGACATCAACATGGGTTGCCCGGTCGAGCGGATTGCCGGGAATGGATCTGGTGCGGGGATGATGTGCAACGCCAGCGGAACGATTGAACTGGTGCGTCGTATCGTGGAATCGGTCCGTATACCAGTCTCGGTCAAGATGCGACTCGGCTGGGATGAAACGCAGTTGACCGCCCCTGCATTTGCCTGCGAGTTTGAACAGGTGGGGGTCTGTGCAATTGCGATCCACGGTCGAACACGATCGCAGGGATTCAAAGGGGCGGTCGATCGAAACGGGATTCGGCAGGTCGTCGAAGCAGTCTCAAAAATCCCGGTCATAGGAAATGGAGATATTCGCGGCATCCCGGATGCGGCCCGAATGCTGGCGGAGACTGGTTGCCATGGCATCTCTGTTGGAAGGGGCGCGTTGGCCAATCCCTGGATTTTTCGGCAACTTGCCGAGTGGGAAGCCGTTGGGGAATACCAGCACGGAGGGGCATTCGATGATCGCCTGCGTCTACTTCGTCGGCAACTTTTTTATCTGACCGAGCAGTTGGGGCCGCATGCGGGAATCATCGTATTTCGCCGCACGGCCCACTGGTACTTGAAGGGGATGAAGGTCCGGGCGTGGCAACGGAATCGATTCCAACAGGCCCGCAATCTGACCGAGATTGACAATGTGCTCACCGACATCGCTGAGGAAGGACCAATTCCGGGAGTGGATCGTGACGCGCTGCCCGACCTGCATGTTCCTGTTCCATCCGGTCCCGTTGCCAATTGGTAGTCAATGCGGATGACATGGCGATGAGTTACGGACTCGCCAGTTCGCGTGGCTAATTCTCGCCATCCGGTTTTGGCTTCTCGTCAGCCTGTTTCTTCTGGAATTGTGAACAGGACTGCTTCAGCGATGCAAGGAATTGTCGTGCGGAACCTTCGGACATGAATACCCGCGCGACTACAACCGATCGTGGAAAGATATTCGCAATGAAATCGTAAGCAAATTCAAACTGTGAATGTTTGATCATCACCGCATTGGCATAACGTCCGGTCAGAATATCATTATCGATTTTCAATTCGTCGTAAAACTCATCTGGCCTGGGAGGAGATGGGACCGGGCTGGATTGCGAAACAGATCCCGCTGGCCGTTCGCCGGGTGATTGGGCGGCCTGGCCTGGAGCAGAATGCTGTCGTTTCAGACGACGATCAAACGCTTTTGTGTTGTCCTCCATAGCGCGAACAAAACTTTCGACAACGGCGTGCGGAACAATCACACGAGCCACAACCCGACAGGGCAATGTTAACCGGTTCAAAAAGTCGATCGTGAATTCGTGAACACTGTGCATGACGACGACACCCGTTGCCATCACACCGTTGGAAACGGAATCCGGTACGATCGCCGTCACTTGAGAATGCCGTACTTCCTGGCTTTGTGGATTGTGTTCCGGCCAGGCGTCATCGTCGCCACGATGAGAATCCACGTCAGAATCCGACACGCACAATGCCTCATCAGTTAAAGACAAATGCCACTTTAAGAGTCCGTCTGCCGACTGCTCAATTATTTGCCTCGGTTGTTTCGGCGGTTTGCGTCGGCATCGGCTGCACACGTTTCCGAATATCTGTCTCCAGGACACCAAACCCGGCCTCGTGTTGCTGAACGACGTTCGTCAGAATCCCGATCATTCGCTTGGCGGTGTAATAGCTGATCACCACGCGGTTGGAAACCTTCACCTCAGTCTCCCCTGCGGCAAAGGGACGCGGGTTGATTCCAAAGTCAAGAAACAGTTCTTCCGGCGTGCCGGATGCCCGACAGAAATTGGCGTAGGAAGTGGATGATTCTTCCTGGTTAATACGGATTGTCTGGGTCATTGTCTGAGCTTCCTGAGAAACTGCTTCTCCTGCCCCGGTTTGCTCTACGGCATCCTGACTGGTTGCTTCTGCTTCGTTTGTGCTCACAAATGACTCCTTATCTGGGTGCGATCTTCGACGACTCCATCGATAGTGTTTTCGGCGTCGCAGGAACAGTCTCGTTCACTAAGTCTTTGTAATATCTTGCCTTTTGATTTTCCAGTCCATATTCTGAGATGCAGGCGAAGTGATCATCCTCATCAGAACGCATTCTCTTGCGACGATCGATTCTGAAATGGCGACGCGGCATTCGAACTGCAAACACCTGGATGAAACAAATGGATTCTATCCGATTTCCCCCCCCCATACACCTTTTAGGGAACTCTGACGTCGGCTGAACAGTCTAACGGATCACATCTCACTGACCGGGATTTCAATTTTGCCATCTCCGACTCTCGTTAAACAGGAAGCATTCAGGAGCAAACAGATGCACAAAACGACGATTCATCGGCTACTGGTGGCCGCTTTCCTCTGTTCTGTCACTTTCGGCTCAATCCACGCGGATCCGTGTGGGATGGTTCCGCCGGTGTATGTGGGTGATGACGTGCCGATTGCCCGTGTTGGCGAGCAGAAGACTTACGTCTTCTACGAGCCGG
>JANQSH010000139.1 GCA_028284145.1 Planctomycetaceae bacterium
AGTCATTCCCGAATTCTGGCTTCCCGCCTGCGCGGAGATGACGGAAAGGCCCCGATCCTGCCGAACTCATCCCGTTCATCCTGTAATCCTGTCAAAAAACTGTGATCCTGTCAAAAAACATCTTTGAGCCGTGTGCGATCCGCAATCGTCCTTTTCATTGATTTCGTGGTCATTCTGGATACCGCGCATTCGCAGGAATAACTTGTGTGAAGTGTGAGGTGGTCAATTCAGGTGCCCGCAGACTCCGAGTCACTTGAGAGAATGCTGGCCTGCAAAGACGCTCTGATTCCAATCGAGGTCCTGTTTAGAACCGTTTACCTTTTCGTGTGACGGTCTTCGCTCGTGGGAGCCTGTATTTGCAGGACGAAAAACGTCCATCGCGCCACAAGAGAGCGTAATACGCTCCAGGACAAATCCGTCGTCATCAAATCATGCGAATTGTGATTGGGATTCACGTTTAACAGTCAGCCGGCAATCGCTCCCTGATTCGGTCGAGTTCCTTTTGGAGCGGTTGACGGAATGACAGCCTCGTCTGTTGGTTCTCCTCACCTGTCTCTGCTAGACTCAATCACCAGCGAAAAACTCCTCGGTCTGTAAAAAGGCTGTGTTCAAGACGAGGCCAATGCCATGTCCAGTGACGACATTTTTCACAACGACGAACAGAGCCGCGATGACAATCCTTATCGCGACGACGAACCTCGCTATTCGGATGACTCTCCTCCCCGGAGGCAAAAGAGCAATTCAACCAAAATCATCATCATTGTGCTGGCGGTGTTCGGATTTTGTGCGTTGGCCTGCTGTGGCGTTGGAACATACTTCATGTTCGACGCCGCACAGCGGATGCAGGATTCAATGAGCAATGATCCCGAAGTCGTTGAACGGGTGCAGGGCGACATTCTGGAAATGGAAATCCCCGATGACTTCACACCGAACGCGTCGATGGATGTGGAAGTTCCTTTCGTCAAAGGTGGGCCATCTTTCAAGATGGCCGTTTATTCGTCAGGTAATTCCGGTGTCCTGATGATGATGGAAATCACCGCAGCCAATGCACAGATGAGGCAACAACAGCAGGATCAACTTACCAAGCAGATTCTGAAAGACCAGCAGGCGTCAGGCGAAGCGATGGAATCGGGCGAACATGTCGTAACCATTCGCGGCCAGGAAGTCAAATTCACGATTGTCAAAATGCAACACCCGGAAACAGGCCACGCGGTTCGGCAGGTCTCCGGGCAATTCATAGAGAAAGAGACGATGACAATGCTGATATTGCAGGTTGCGGAAAAGGATTACGACGAGGAAACTGTCAAGCAGATGCTCGATTCGATCCGCTGACGCGCTTCGAGAAAATTCTGTCCTTCATTTTTTCGATTTGACTGTTTCTGGCACAGGTTCTGACTTTGCCAACAGCAGGTCGACCAGTTCTGTCGCGGTGGTGAACTGTTCCAGGTCGTACTGAATGGCACCGCTTTGCTCGGCTCCGCCACTATGCCCGGTCAGTTCCAGTAAGGCATAGGGTTGCGGGGAATCGAGTTCGATATAGGCCGTGTAAAGAAGTGATGGCTGCCCAATATGCGAATCGGAAAAATGCTCGTTGGCATCGTTCGGTTGATTGATCTCGACACACAAAACGAACTCTTTCTCCTCCCCCAGTATGAGATAGTTATCAAGAGAGAAGTCGTGTGAACCGGTTGCGCCGGTCATCGCATCGATTCTGCCTTCCGGATCGACTCCCGAAACAGCCGTGTAGCGATGCCGCCAGATCGGGAGGATGCGATTGCGCGGCGTTGGTTTGCCACCCCATTCCGGCTGTTCGGAAAACGCAAGTTGCGGGTCGAGGTAGAGCGTTTCGATCATTGTCCCGGCAGATGTTTCTGCCCAGACCGCGACAGCGGGTAGACGCTTTAGTTTTTCATCGAAACCAACGAACAGCGAAACGGCGGCATCCGCCTTTTCACCAGGCATCCGCGCGACAACAAGACGGTTGTGCGGCAGATTGCGAAAACCGGAAAGCGACGATGCGCGAACGATCGCCGCGTGATAGTTTGCTTCGTATCCCTGATTCACCAATGTCCTGACCGGAGCCCAACCCTGAACAGCCATCGCCAACAACAGTCCCCATCCTGTGAAAACCAACAGCAGACTCAACCGGGAAATCCCAGACTTGATGCGAAAGCTCAACTGCGTGCGAAAGTAAGCCATCCGACTGACCAGATGCAGGCCGACCAGCACGAAAGTTGCGGCGCCTGAGACAATGTGCACTCGAGTTGTGACGAGCGAGAATGGTTGATAAAAGGCCATCATGCCTGTCACGGCTAAAGTGACAAACGACAGCAGCAGGCCGAAATTGACGACGTTCCGCATGACAGATTCCGAGTGAGCAGCTTTCCTTTAGAGCAGTTTATTTTCTGGTGCGATGTCTCTGGCTCGTGGGGAACTGGTCTTGCAGGCAATAAAGATACCCTTCACGGCCAAAAGAAAGTGTCATACGCTTCATGCAGCTCGATACCGCCATCGATCATTTCTGTTGCCATCACAAAGGGTTACGAATAGCCGATCAGTTTTCGCAGTTCACCAATATATTTCTGCCCCACCTCGCGTGGCGTGGCGTCGTGCTTCCTGCAGATGGCGGCCGCATAACCGGTGGCGATGCCCATCTGTCCGCAGGTATTCATCACGCGCGGGCCAGCCAGTCCAATGTGCGAACAACTGAAGCAGCGACCAGCCATCATCAGATTGCTGATGTTCCGGGAATAGAGACTACGGAACGGTATGTAATACAATCCGTGAGTCTTGTGGAACAAGGCTTTTGAGAGAAAGCTCAGTGGTGATCCGGTCATGGCGAGTTGATAGTGCGCGTCGACTTCTCGCTTCTCTTCGACGACGGCATCGTCGAACTTGCGCCGCTCGGTCATATCCTTCATGGTGTAGATGTAGTCGCCCATCAACCGTCGCGATTCCCGTTTTCCACCGATGTGAGCCACCCATTTGAGTGCAACCGTTGCGTTTTTCGGGTGCTTCTTTGCACTGGCAAAAGAGCCATAGATGGCCCGCAGCATGTGATCCCGAATCTGCTCGGCGTCGTCGATCTGATTCAGGTCCGGGGCGGAGTATTCCCAATACCACTCGCCCCGGATGGCGACATGGTTCTTTGAGATGGACAATGCCCAGGGGACTTTGGGAAAGACCGATCGCTGTTTCGTCCGCTCGGAATTCCAGAGTACACTCGTCCCCAGAATGCGGTTGTCCGGTTTTTCCGGACTCCACAATTCGCCATGTTTGTCCCAACCTTCATCAAACTCGGATTTCGCTTCGCGACCGTAGCGATAGTCCGCCCCGGCCCGGAAACCAAGCCAGCCATCACCGGTCGCGTCGATGAAAACGGGTGCCTTGAATCGGCGAATCAGTCCGGTTGTCACTTCGCGGGCGTCGACGCTGGCAATTGCGTCACCCTGTTTTTCCAGTCCAATGGCGATGTGGTGAGTAAACCGATCGACGCCGGAAGCCCGCATGGTTGCTTCCCGTTTCTTCTGATCGGCAATCGCCTCGGCACTACCGTTGGGATAATGTTTCGTGTCGATGGCTTTGAGAATTTCACCTCCCTGGCCATGAATTCCGAGTGTGTGGACGCGAATCTCTTCGCTGGCGTTGCCTCCAAAGAGAGGGCGGTCCTGAATCAATGCAACTTTTAATCCTTGTGAGCGGGCCGCCAATGCCGCACCACAGCCCGACATTCCGCCGCCGACGATTACGACGTCGAATTCCAGCTCTTCAACGGTTTTGGTCGCGCGACCGCTCAGTTCATCTTTCCAGTTGGAGAGCGCAACAAGGTCATCATTGGGCAGTGAAGGGTTCGGTTCCTGCGTGAGATAAATGGCATCGCAGCGTCCGTCGAAGCCGGTCAGATCTTCCAGCGCGATTTCGATTTCGCCAGCCGAGGCGATCTCCACGCTGCCGCCATTGTGCCAATGCCATTTGGAATTACCCGTTCCGAAAACAGGGTCCAGCCTTTTGCCGTTGACGAGGACATGAAACCGTCCCGGCGATTCCCAGTCACCCGGGCACCAGTCGCGCGAACGAACCCGGACATGCCAACTTCCCGATTGCGGGATTTCGACCTTGGTCGTTGCATGATCGACCGGCTGCCCCATCCCATGCGCGAGCAGGTAGCAGCCACCCATCTGCTGGTAATGTTGCGTGTCAAGCTTCCATCCACCCAAATTTTGGAAGCGCGATGCTTCGACCAGCACACCATCGGTCGAGTGCTTTACCTTGTTCGCGCCACACAGATATTGTAGAGGCAGAGCCGACGTCAGCGATACACCGCCAACCACGCGTAAGAATGTTCGTCTTTCCATTTTTCGTTCCATTTCTGGGTGGGAACACCCAGAGCCTGCCGTTAGCGAATCGCATTGTCCGCAGGGCAAAACGTCCGCAGAGTAAAACAGGACACTTGTCGAAAGGACCTGATTTCAGAACATTGCCTTATCGTATCATGGACCACATGGTATTTGAACGATCTGCAGAGAACAGGCTGAATGGCTCAACTGTTACAGTTGCTCTGCAATGCGAAGAGGCGTTGACAAAACCATGCACCATCGTGTCAAGCTGCCCCGGCCTTCCAGCAGGGCGGCTCAATACCCAAAAAGATTGTTTCCTGAGTCATTTTGCGTTATGCTCGAATAAGTTATTTTCGTCGACGTCATTCATTTCCGGCAGTCAATCTCCCTGTGGCCAATCTGACTGCCAGCGTCACTGATTCTTACAACTTGTCACGGACGTTCGCCTGTCATGTCCGCATACCTGATTCCCAGTTCTGGCGGGGAAGCCAGGCCTTTGAAGAAATCGCGCATGTATCTTGGCCGAAAAGCCGGTGCGAAGCGCGGCGAGGCTTTGAACCGCAAAACGGCATTCTGCCAGTTGGAACTCATTAACGGCTGGTGGTTTATCGAAGACCTCGGCTGTCCGAATGGCCTGCTCGTCAATCACGAGCCGATCAAGCGCGAGATGCTGCTTCCCGATGATGAAATCGCGTTGGGCAAGCATCGTTTTCGTATCAGCTACAAGGCACCGAAAGAAGATGCGAAACGTTCCGCCCGCAAAACTCCGCAAAAGTCGACGCCCCAAAAACGTGACCAGCGCGGGGGGGAACGGATGTTTCAGCGCAAGCCGGTCGAAGAGGGTGTGTTAGGCCGACTGGTTCCCTCTGGCGGCGGGCCGGACCTGGCTTTGACGAAATCGTACATGGTTGTTGGCCGTAGTCCCGATTGTGACATTGCCTTGCCTTATCGGAAGATTTCCGCCCAACACTGTCTGTTCAAATTCCAGGATGGATACTGGTATATCCGCGATCTCGACAGCAGCAACGGCATCAAAGTCAATGGAGTGGATTGCGAAGAGTCGTGGGTGCATCCGCACGATCAGATTTCCATCGCCAGCTATAAGTATCGCATTGAATTCATCCCCAGCGGTGAGGCGCCGGAACGGAGCGTCGCCATGGTGGAGGAAAATACCGACCGGGGCCTGCTTTCCAAAATTGGATTGAAAGTAATGGACCTGGACGAAGTGGTTGAAGAGGAGGATTCTGAAAAGAAACCAAAACGATGGGATTTGTAATCTCGCACCAGATGCCGAGTTGACAGAGGAGCGCAACCGGCAACTCATTGGAGTTCCCCCCATGGCAGAAATTTTAGTTGTTGACGATTCACAAGTTGATCGCACACTTGCGGGCCGTCTGCTTGAGGGAGGCGATTTCCACGTCGCATTCGCCACAAACGGGCTGGAAGCGCTACACCAGATGGCCGACCAGCCACCCGATCTCGTGTTAAGTGATCTGCAGATGCCAGAGATGAATGGACTGGAACTCGTCAGTGAAATACGCGAGCAGTATCCATCCATTCCCGTGATTCTGATCACAGCGCGTGGCAGCGAAGAAATCGCAATGCAGGCGCTGCGGATTGGCGCTGCCGGTTATGTCCCCAAGTCATCGTTGGCAAAACACCTGCTCAAAACGGTGGAAAAGGTGCTTTCCGCTTCGGTTGCGGATCGCCTTCATCCCCGACTGATGCATTCAATGGAATTCAACGAGTCTCGATTCCGCCTGCAGAACGATCCCGACCTGTTTGACCCGTTGGTTGAGCATGTGCAGGAACTGCTGCGTTGTATGCGACTGGTGGATGAAGCCGAGCGGGTGCGCACTGCGATGGCAATCCGTTACGCCCTGTCGATTGCTCATTTTCATGGCAATCTGGGAATTAAAATTGCCCCCTCGACTTCTGATGCCGATTTTGAGTGGATGTCTCAGGAGCGACGCCGCGAGGCTCCCTGGGCGGATCGGGTGATGAACTTTCAGGCCCGGGTCAATCGGGAAAAGCTGACGGTGGCGATTGAACATGATGGACCACCCATCGATATCTCACAGCTTCCGGACAATATGGACAATGCCGCCATCGACAGAGACTGGCTTGCCGGTTTCATCGTTCTTCAATCGGTCATGGACAAAGTTTGCTACGGTAACGATACGTCCCGAATGACGATGACCAAGCATGCCTGCGATGATGACGATAATGATATGGAATTAAACGGAGATTAAGCGTCCAATCCAATAATGTCTTACTCACGACTTGAATGCCCGTGGAAAGGTGACCATGAAACGAAATTTTTGTGCGCTGATGATCCTGTTTTCCCTGATGATGGCCAATGCTCAAGCAGCCAGACCGTTGCTGCAACCGGATCAACGGATCGTGTTTATCGGTGATTCGATCACCTTCGCCGGCGGCTACATTGATCAAATCGATGCATACCTGGCGACAAAGTTTCCGGAGAAACGATACGAACTGCTCAACCTCGGCATTCCGAGTGAAACTGCCTGCGGGCTGACGGAGCCGGACCATCCGTTTCCCCGTCCCGACGTGCACGAACGCCTCGGTCGACTGCTCAAAAAAATGAAGCCGGATGTCGTCATCGCCTGCTACGGTATGAATGATGGCATCTACCATCCCTTTAGCGAAGAACGGTTCTCGGCATACCAGGATGGTATCAACCGGTTGGCTGCCGATTGCACAAAAGCCGGGGCGAAGGTGATCCTTGTCACACCTCCGCCATTCGATGCCGGTGTGATTCCTCATCGAGTGGTGGAAAAAGATGCGGATGAGTTCGGGTACAAATACATCTACAAAAATTATGATGCGGAAGTACTCAAGCAGTACGCTGCCTGGATTATAAAACAGGATTCGCGGGATGATGTAACAGCAGTGATAGACATCCACACACCCATGAATGCCTGCCTGATGGCTCAACGCAAGAACGACCCAGCCTTCAAAATGTCTGGCGATGGCGTGCATCCCAACGCTGCGGGACACCGGGCCATTGCGTCCGCGCTAATGAGCGGCTTCGGGTTCGATGACCTTGAGAAGACATCGCTCGATGCCAGGTTGGTCAAACTCATACGCTCCCGCCAGCGCCTGTTAAGAAATGCATGGTTGAGCGAAGTGGGCCACAAGCGACCGGGTATCAAAAAGGGCAAACCAATCGAAGAAGCGCAACAGGAAGCGTCCAAACTGGCGGCAGAGATATCTGAATTGAACTGAAACGTTCAACTTCACAACTCTTTGATCCGAATATCGCGGAACGACACGATGCTGCCATGCCCGAGAAATCCGATATGCCCGGATTTGTTCAACAACCCGGGATGTTTACTGCCGTCGATTGTTCCATTCCTGCTTGCTTCAGCAATGTTGGCGTCGACGATCGTCTCACCGTTCAGGATCACCTTAATGTGATGGCCTTTTGCAATCACGGTCTGTGAATTCCATTCTCCCACCGGCTTGAGCGCCCCGCGTTTCGCCGGCACAACGCCGTAGATCGAGCCGTGGTATTGCCATTTTTTCAGCTTCGCATATTTCTCCGCAGTGTTGTCGAGCACTTGCAATTCCATGCCCGCATACGCGGGGTTTCCTGCGACAGGCGTGCGAATACCCAAACCATTGTTTGCCCCCGGCGTGAGACGAAACTCAAACCGCAATTCAAAATCTGCAAATTCCCTGTCTGTGAAAATTTTGCCGCCACTTTTGGCTTTGCAATGAATGGCTCCATCGCGTACCTCGTAGCCATTGATCGCGCCTTGCCAGCCCTTCAGCGATTCGCCATCAAAGAGTGGAACGAAGCCCTCTTCCTCTGCAGCCAGATGTGAAGCGAGTGAAACAACGAATACAATCGACAGGCCAATTTGAAATTTCCGGAGGTTCTGCATGTGTCACTTTCCATATATTGCGGATGTCGGAATGATTTCCAGAATACCTTGCGAATCGGACGGATGCCAGTATCCGATTCGCTGGAATCGACTCCGCGCTACTTTTCCCGGGACATCAGCTTACAATGGAAACAGGTTTGTCAGCCCGGAACGGGTAACAACACTCCACTTGGAATATCGATCTCCAAAAGAGGATTAAACTTCATGCGACCATACCTGGTATTTTCTGTTTACTTCATTGTATTGCTGGGATCCTGCTGGACGAATATCGCAAACGGACAAGCGACCGCGACAAAAGAAACATCCGGCGATGCGAAGGTGTTCAGCAAGTCGGGGATCGTCGTCAAATCACTGGCTCAATCGGATTCCAGTTGGGATGGCACCCGTCTGCCGCATTATCCGAAAGGCCAGCCGGAAATCACTATCCTGCGAATTACGATCGCCCCCGGAGCAGAGTTACCCCTGCATCTGCACACGGTCATCAATGCCGGCGTATTACTTTCGGGAAAATTGACCGTCGTCACCGCGGAGAACAAACGGCTCTACCTCGAAGCTGGTGACCCGATTATCGAGTTGGTTAACAAACTGCACTTCGGCAGGAACGAAGGGAATGTCCCGGCGGAGATCATTGTGTTTTACGCGGGTGTCAAGGACAAGCCGATCACTATCAGGAAGAGCGATTTGAAAACCAGCGGCAAAAAAGAGAACGGAAAGCAGTAAGCCGTGATGTATTCACATATTTTCTCGTTATCAAGTCTGGCAGTGGCGTGTCTTGTTTCCCTCTGCTGCATCACGATCGCACAGACCGACAACCTGGAGCAGTTTACCTTTTCGTGTGACACCTTTCGCTCGTGGGAGCCTATATTTGCAGATCAAAGGACGTGCATCGCGCCACAAGAGAGCGTAATACGCTCTAAAAGCCGACAATGCCAGGCGTGGTTACGAGAACGACGGCAAACGACACGATCAGCCGCGACGTTACGCCGTCGCGGAATGAGTTCACAGTACCGCCGTGCGTAGTATGTCGGCTGGAAACGGTCCGTTTGTTACTGACGCACAATACAAGTTTTTGCAGGGCAGGGGCCTGACCAATCATGTTCGATACAAAAACTGCTCCGGGTCATGGAGGACAATATCTGTCGATCGCTTCCTGTCGGGATGAAACAGGGGTCAGGTTGTCGGGCATGTTACTTGTAATCGTCCCCTTCAGCGCTTCGCTTGCATGAAGCCTGCCACTCTTCCAAAATCCTGCTCATTGATTTGACGATCTCAGGATGATCTTTCGCAATGTTCTTCTTTTCTCCACGATCTTTTTGCAGGTCGTACAGTTCGTATGCAGACTTTCCCTTGGCGTAGATTTTGTAGCGATTGTCGACAAGTACCCGTTGTCCTGAGGATTGAAAACCGATTGGTATTGGTCGCTCGGACATTTTTCCGTCAATCAGTGGCAACAGGTTGATCCCATCCAATGGTTTCGGGCCGTTTCTGTCGAGATCAACTGCAGCCAGAATGGTGGGCAGATAGTCGCTCGTCACGCAGGGAATGTCCGTAACCTGCGGCAACTTCACTCTGGCGGGCCAGGTCAGCAGACCATGCACGCGAATTCCTCCCTCGTACAAACTCCGCTTCCGTTCGCGCAATCCGCCCGTTACACCTGGCGTTCGGTTTTCCGGTCCGTTGTCGCTGCAAAACCAGACCATCGTATTTTCCGCCACATTCAACTCCTGCAACCGTTGCCTGATTCGGCCAATCTGGTCGTCCATTGCAGTGACCGCACCATAATAATGCTGCTCGTCCTTTGGCAGATGCTTGTACATTTCGAGGTACTTGCCACCAGCGATGGTCGGCAGGTGCGGCGTGTGGAACCAGACGATCGTGAAAAATGGCTGCTGGTTCTCAACGCATGTTTCAATAAAGGGAATCGCCCGATCCATCACAACGCGGGACGCATCACCTTCCAGATTCCCGGTCGCCCTTTCGCCCGGACCAGTCCAGAAATAGGTGCCGTAGTCATCTCCCGCCTTCTTGTTCTTCCCAACCCCCGAACGATGTCCCAGACCGGCTGCGGGAACAATCGCCGGATCCCAGGTTGGAACTTTCGATTCGGTCGAGAAACAGACGTCGAATCCATGTTCCCACGGCGGGGCGTAATGTTTTTCCGAACCTGGGCCGCCCCGGTTGGCGTCTTTAATTTTTGTGGTCAACGTACCCATGTGCCACTTGCCGAAATGCCCCGTGCGATAGCCAATCGTCTTCAAGGCTTCGGCGAGTGTCAGTTCCTGTTTCGGCATGCGGCCTATATTGGCAAATCGAATTCCCACACGATACGGATGCCGACCGGTGACAGCACTGGCACGTGTCGGGCTGCAAACGGGAGCCGCCGAGTAAAAACGATTGAATCGCAGCCCTTCTTTCGCCATCGCATCAAGATGCGGCGTCTTCAATTCCTTGTGGCCACGAAAACCAGCGTCTCCCCAGCCGAGGTCGTCAGCCATCAGCAGGACGATGTTCGGTCGGTTTGCCTCCGACGCAACAGCATCGGCCCGCATCTCGGTAAGCCCCCAGTGGACGATTACCAGACTCACAACAAAACAGACAATTCGCATCGGGAGACCTCACTTTACGTTTCAACGGGATGACAGAATTGTACCCGCTCGCAGAGGGTTTTTCGAGTATGCACACTTTTTCGATGAATGAGGCATGCCCGTCCTGTTCTACGACGTCAGTTCATCATGTTGCCGGCTCGTGGAACGTCGATATTGCCCCGGGGTTTCGCCCACGCTTCGCCGGAAGACTGCGCACAGGCTTTCCTTATGACTGAACCCGGTCAGTTGGGTGATCTGTTCCAGCGTCATGTCGGTTTCGCGCAGCAGTTGCTGCACCCGGGCCACGCGAACCGATGTGATTTCCTCGTGCGGTGTCGACCCGAGTTCATTGCGAAAGCGGCGTTCCAGTTGACGGCGGGAGAGTGATGTGAAATCAGCGACGTCACTCACGTTGATTCCTTCGCACGCATGTTCGCGTATAAAGCGGCAGACACGGGCAATTTCGCGGTCTTCCACTGCGACCACCTGTGTCGACATTCGTTGCACAACAGTTTTCGGTGGGATGTATTCGATTTCTTCATCAAATGTTTCGCCAACCATCAGGGCGTCAAGGATCTCGGCTGATCGAAAACCGACACGTTGTGCATCGGGCTGAACGCTCGAAAGGGGTGGGTTACTTAAAGGGCAAATCGCATCATCATCGTCCACTCCAATCACACTGATGTCATCCGGTACCGAAAGGTCCAACCCCCTGCAGGCATTGAGGACCTGTTGCCCACGAATGTCGTTGCAGACAAATAACCCGGTGGGAGGCGTGAGGGAAGCGAGCCAGTTCGATATCGCATGCACATCGACCGCACCGAATTCCTCAAGCTGAGAGAGCGGCACATCTTTGTCGAATCGCGATTCGTAAACCGACAATTGACAACCGGCTTCGGAGACGAATTCGCGAAAGAACTGGAGCCGTGCGTCAGAGTAATGGGCTGAGTGGTATCCACAAAATGCGAATCGGCGAAAGCCGCGATTCCAGAGGTGGTCAAATGCCATTTCTGCAACCAGTTGATCGTCGGTCTCGATTCTTGGGATTCCGTCAAATGCCTGGCTGCAGCGGACATCGACACAGGGAACGTTGAGTTTGCGAATCGGCTTGATGATTCGAGAATCGACGCGGGCGATCACTCCATCGATTTTCGTTTCACGCATCCACCTGGGCAAATGCACGTCGATGGTCATCTCCTGATGCAGTAGCGACCAGTGGCCCCGGGTTCGGGCGAAGTGGGCAATTCCACGCAGGAGATCGCGACCATACGAACGCGAGGTTTCGACCAGCAAAGCAACCTTTCTAAGATTCTGAATTCGGCGGGGCATTTTTTATCAACCTGCTCAAAGCGTCGCAAATAATTAGCATAATGTCGCATTTTATCATCGACAAGCCGTCAACACAAAGGGATGATTGAGAGTTGATATGTCGATATATTTGAAGGCCCCGTGCATGTCGCGATTTTGTGAAGCCAATAAACCCATGAATCGATCTCGACCTGTGTTTTTCGTCATGCTGTCAATGTCCCTGCTGTTCGGATTCGCGTTTGTCATGCCGATGGCAACACAAGGGGCTGAACCGACAAAAGAAGAATTGGAGTTTTTTGAAAAGAGCGTTCGACCGTTGCTGGCTGAACGT
>JANQSH010000125.1 GCA_028284145.1 Planctomycetaceae bacterium
ACATCACCCAGAAAGTAAACTGTTCTAGTGAACCGTCAAGACCGAAAAGAAGGGTTGATGAAGTTGCAAGGAGCGACAACGGAGCGGGTTATGTCAACCCGCTCCCCCCCAACAAAGCCTTGACAAGGCACTGGTCGACGCAAGTTATTCTGTCCTGGCTGTTTTCGTCAATGTGAAATGCCAGAGTTGATGGAAACCGGGTTGATTTGTATGACAGGGGCGAGATTTTTCCCTAATCGCTTCGTGTTGTAAGGGTTACGTGCCAGAGCGTATGATGGCTCTTCTGTAGCGCGATGGGCGTCGTTTGGCCTGCAAATACAGGCTCCCACGAGCCAGAGACGTCACACCAGAAGGTAAACTGCTCTAATATAAGGAGCAAACGAGCATCCCATTTTTCGAGTTGGCCGTTTTTGGAGTAAAGTCGATTGGCAACGCATTGCATCAATTTGCAGGGGCCGTGGCGTTGGATCTGGTTGTCGGGGGAAGTTCTGGACGAACAATCGGGCAGAGTGACGATGCCAGCTTCCTGGCGCGACATTTTCGGAAGTCAATCCGGGATCGCCGAATTCCAAAGGCGGTTTCAAAAACCAACCAATCTCGAACCGGATGACGGTGTATTCCTGGCCTTCTACGGAATTGGCGGACAAAGCCAGATTCGAGTTAATGGCATAGAACTCGCCCGAGATGTTTCGTCGCCCATCACGATCGGGATCTCAGATGTATTGAATGCGAGTAACTTGATCTCGGTGGTTGTGATCCGCACAGCCGATGGCCCGCCGCCAGATTGCTGTGGGCTGTTCGATCGCGTCGTCCTCGAAATTCGCTCTGGTAACGATTCGTCAGGCAACTCGTGAGGAACTTGCCACTTCGCCAATCTGAAACGAAAAGTCGATCGACTCAGCCTGTAATTTCCCGCGCCCCCGTTTCAATTCGAGACGCACCCCGTACGGCTGGGCGGTCACGACCCGAACTCGGATGTTCGCTCGGTTTTCAGGGAGGCATTCAATCTTCGGCGTTGTTGCCAACGGGGGCCAGATAGGAAGGTGTAAAGGAACCAGCGTCTGTCCTTCCAGAAATTCGCCGCGAAACCGTCCGCTGATTTCTTCCTGGCCTTGTCTGTTTGACGATCGACGCCATTCCTGTGAAACTGTCTGTTGATTGTCAAGGCGTTCAGAATCGGGTGCTGCAGGAAGATGCTCTTCTTCGTCCCGGTAAATGCCCACAACTTCTGCGTCGGAAAGCCCAATTGTGGGCATCTCGTGGTGGGTGCCCCGGAAGACCTTAATCGTTGGAATGACCACGTACCGTTGAAGCATCCGCATAAACCCGGTCGGCGAGATGCGACTGGCGGCATAACAACCGACGGCAAACAGACCGAGCAGATAGAATGGCGTGAACAGCCCTGACGCAGGAGCGAGGATCGCACCGAGCAATAGCGGTGGAATGATTGTGACCAATTCGGAGGTGTAGGCGATACGTCGAGCGACAGAGCCACGCTGCTCCTGGTTGATCTGGCGAATTTTTGCGCGGAACATCGCCAGGGTGAGAATTGTCAGTAACATCGTCAACGTGCTGGCAATACAGCCTGGTGTTGATGTTGCGAGGGGATCAAAACCACCGATCATTCGACGCAACAGGAGTACACCGACGACGAGGCAGACAGTCGTCCATAGACTGACCGCTCCAGCGTACCGGATCTCCCTGCTGTTGACTTGTGAAACCGAGGCCAACTCTGGCACCTCCCTGTGCTCGAAGTCGACCGGATGAATCCGATCGTTGAATTGATGACCGCGACTCCCTTCGCGGCTTCATCCTCCGGAGCAATTTGTCTTTGTTCAAATCACCACAAAGTTCAAGTCACAACAAACTGCGGTTCAGGTAATTCGCTACCCAATCCGGCAGCTTCCCGAAGAGTGGATGCCTTGCTGGTTGACTCCCAGGTGAAATCTGCATCGTTGCGACCGAAGTGTCCGCCGCAAGCCGTCTTGCGGAAGATCGGTCGTTTCAATTGTAGCTCTTCGATGATTCCCTGCGGGGTGAGAGGGAAGACCTCCTGCACGATGCGGGCGATGTTCTCTTCCGGAATCTGTGCCGTACCGCCAGTCTGGACATGTACGCTGACCGGTTCCGCCACGCCGATGGCATACGCCAGTTGAACTTCACATTCCTTGGCCAAACCTGCCGCGACAACATTCTTCGCGACGTACCGTGCCATGTACGCAGCGGAGCGGTCGACCTTTGTCGCATCTTTTCCACTGAAGGCACCACCACCATGCCTGCCCCAGCCACCATAGGTGTCGACGATGATTTTGCGTCCGGTCAGACCAGTATCGCCGTGTGGTCCGCCGACGACAAATCGCCCGGTTGGATTGATGTGGTACTTCGTTGCGTCCGACAACAATTCGCCGGGTACTGAGGGGCGAATGATGTCGTTGACGATATACTTGTGAATGTCTTCCTGCTCGATTTCATCGGAATGCTGGGTCGACACGACAACAGCAGCGATATTGACCGGTGTCGAGCCGTCATATTCGATCGTGACCTGACTCTTGCTGTCGGGTCGCAGCCAATCGACATCACCATTGAGTCGGACGTCGGCAAGATGATTGATAATGCGGTGCGAGAGTGCGATCGGCAGAGGCATGAACTCCGGCGTCTGATCACAGGCGTAACCAAACATCAAACCCTGATCGCCTGCCCCTTCGCGGTCGACACCCATTGCGATGTCGCCACTCTGGTTATGAACGGCAACAACAATCTGGCAGCTGTCGGCATCGAATCCGATTTCTTCGTCGGTGTAGCCGATTTCTCGAATGACCTGACGGGCGACATCAGCGTAGTCAATCTTGGCCTGGGATGTGACCTCACCTGAAAGGACGACAAAATTCGTTGTGCAGAGTGTCTCGCAAGCCACTCGCGAATTTGGGTCCTGTTCCAGCAGGGCATCGAGGATGCCATCGGAAATCTGATCCGAAACCTTGTCCGGATGTCCCATGCTGACTGACTCGCTGGTGAAGAAATAGTTGACCATTTGTGACTCCGTTGGAAAAGCTCGATCGTGTTCCGAGATGAAAAGCATGTGTCAAGATCGCACGGATTGGACGACGCAGGCATCCAAAACTGCACGATTTACCCATTTTTTAATGTCGTGGATTGTAGAGAGGGCGGTTGATTCCCACAACCGATATTTCAGGCATTGCAAAGGCTGGTCTCCCAAACTGGTTACATCTCAGGCAGCGTAGTGATGTCTGCCTCGCAAAGTCAGTCTGACTCTCAACAATTCGGAAATCAGTCCAAGAGTGCGCTGTGTGGCGCCCTGTTGTGCGAGAATCAATAGCTGTGCCCGTTGCCCCATCGCTTGAGCTTCGTCGGGCAAATTCAGACAACTTTCAAGTTGACGACGCAAATCATCACGATCGACCACCACTCGTGCAGCGTCACCATCCAGTAATAGTTCCACTGCCTGTTTGAAGTTCCATGTATTCGGGCCAAACAAGACTGCTGCACCATATCCAGCCGGTTCAATCATGTTCTGTCCACCACGCTGGTTTTCCAGACTCCCCCCCACAAAAGCGATTTCCGCCAGCCCCCAACACGCGCTCAGTTCGCCCAGCGTATCGAGCAGATAGACCGTTGAAGGGTTATTTGATGACGTTGAATTGAGATTGAGTGCACCGGGTTGTTGGTTTCGAACTATGGTTCGCCGAATCACGTCAAACCCATTTTCCTCAATCAGCCTGGCGACTTCCTCAAAACGTTCCTGATGCCGGGGCACGATCACCAATTGCAGGGACGCGAATTCATTCCGTAGTTCCCGGAACGCATCGAGGATGTATTGTTCCTCGGGTGCTTGTGTACTCCCGGCGATGACGATGCGGTTTTCTTCGCCGAATCCGAATGAAGTCTGCAATTCCTGTGTTCGTGGGTTGTCACGATCTGTCGCGACATGGTCATACTTAACCGAACCGGTGACCGTGATTTTTTCTGCAGGTGTTCCAAGATATTTGAGTCGATTTGCATAGGTTTCATTCTGTACGGCCAAGGCATTGAATCGTGGCAGCAGCGACTTCATTAACCAGCGGATTCGCGAGTAACCGCGAAAACTCTTTTCGCTGATGCGCCCGTTGATCAATGCGAGTGGAATCGATAAGTCGCTGGCAGCGCGTATGAAATTCGGCCAGAGTTCCAGCTCCACCAGCACAATGGCAGATGGTTGAATGCGGTCAATGGCATTTTTCACCGCCCAGGAAAAATCGAATGGAAAGAAGCAGGTCAATGCATCCGGGTATTTCTCACGCGCTACAGATAACCCGGTTGGTGTCGTGGTTGTGATAACGATTTCGACATCCGGATGAAGGGTTGCAAACTCGGAAACAAGTTTTTGCAATGCCAGAACTTCGCCCACACTGACCGCATGAAACCAGATGGCGGGACTACCAGTATCTCGTTGTGGCAGGTTGCCAGACAGTTTTTCTGACCAACCCGTCCGGTATTTGCCCTGCTTCACCATGCGGTAGATCAGCAGGGGGGAGACCAGTAGCAGAAACAGCAGGTAGGCGATGTTCAATAGCCAGGCGAACACGGGCTTCCTTTCCCGATGCCGAGTGAGTTATCTGTTGAGAATTATCCGGAGAAATGCACGCTCTCTGAGTGATTCTGGTGCCACCGCTGGCTTGTTCCAGCAGTGCGAAAATGGACTTGTTGCGTTGACTTCGTCATCCCGGTCTGGCAAGCAAACTGAGCCACCCTTGAGGTCTTGATGCTCCATCGGTGAACATAGCCCTTTTTTTATCCTGTAATCCTGTCTGTCTTCAGGAAGTATGATTTTGACGGGATGACAGGATTGACAAAAACTGACGAAGTTACGCGCCGCAGCATTTCTTATACTTCTTTCCACTGCCACAGGGACAGGGATCGTTGCGGCCCACTTTTTCCATTCGGTTGCGAATCGGCTCCACGGCTGTCGCAGTCTGGCCCGGTTCGAGTTGGCCTTCAGCCCCGTATTCATCCACCGCACCGCTACCACCATCACCATATTGTCCCGATGATACCTCTTCGTGAACCGTCGAAGTGATTTCCCACAACGAGCCAACAAAGTTGGGGCTCTCTTTTTCCAGACGGAAGATGGCCGAAGTGACCTGTTGATCGATTCGTTCCCAGACCGAATTGAAAGCCTTACGGCCTTCGCGTTTGTACTCGGTCTTGGCGTCCTTCTGGGCATAGCCGACCAGTCCGATGGTCGACCGTAGATGGTCCATGTAATACAGATGCTCCTTCCATGCCGAGTCGAGCACTTCGAGAATGAGCGACCGTTCGGCCTGTCGCAGTTCCGGTCGGTAACGTTTGTCGAATTCGGCAAATACTGTTTCGCGAGCGTCATCGCGTAGTAGCGTTTTCAATTCCGAAGCATCAATTTCGAGGTGATATTCCTCGTCCGCCCAGTGAGCCATCTCCTCAAGCACTTCTGCGTGTGTCGGTTGTCCATCTTCACTGGGACGTCCGTTTTCCGCATAAGCTCGGTTGAGAAAGTCATTCACACCCGCTTCCAACTGTTCGGTCTGGGGATCGTCGGAACCAAAATACCGACGGCTGCAGTCAGTCAGCAGTGCTTCGATATCCTTCCGCTCCTTGTTTTTGAAATCGTCGATGCTCAGAGAGGACTGGAAACGATCGTTCGCCCAGCGGATGAGTCCTTCGCGGTCGTGCTTCTCGCCGACTCCCTGATGTCCCTCAGAGAGAAAATTCTGCATTCCGACCGCGACCGGGAATTGAATTTCCTTCTCATGATACAGTTCGAGGACTTTTCCCCGAATAATTTCGATTGCCTCATCCGGGGTTTCGACTTCAAATTCTTCGGGACGACATGTGAGCGTGAACTGCTGGTTCAGCCAGCCGCACAGCATCCGGCGTCCGAAATCATCCGCCAGTATGTCATCCAATGCCGAGAAATCGTACCGGTCGATCATGTCTTGTGATCGCTGTCGGAGATAAGGCAGTAATTCCTCACGACCGGTTTTTTTGAGTTCCCGGTCATTGGTATTCAAACCGAATTGTGCGTTGGCCCATTTCGACATCGCGAGCCAGTTCCATTCGTTCGTGTTTTCGGCATCTTCCGGCAGGTTGACTTCCATCTGTTCGATGATGTGATCTTCCGCCTGTCGGGTGGCTTCATCGCGCAGATACGATTCCAGCTGTTGGCGATCCATGTTGCGAATGTTTTCGGCCTGCACATCGAGTCGGAGTGCCTGAGCCGCCCATTGCACGACGGTTTCCCAGCGGTATTCGCTGCTGAGCAATTCGCGTGTCCAGCGATCGACCTGATGATCGATCATGTCGAGGATAATTTCGCGGGAGCTGCAACCATCGAGTAAACGTTGGCGGTACGAGTAAACCTGTTTCCGCTGTTCGTCCATCACTTCGTCGTATTCCAGCAGGTTTTTCCGCTGGTCGAAATGCATCTCTTCGACTTTCTTTTGTGCTCCCTCGATCCGTCGGGTCACCATTTTGCTTTCAATCGCTTCGCCTTCCTGCATGCCCAGGCGGGAGAGCATATTCCGCACGAAATCGCCCGCGAATTTCCGCATCAATTCGTCTTCGAGAGACACGATGAATCGGCTGGAGCCGGGATCGCCCTGCCGTCCCGCGCGACCGCGCAACTGCAAATCGATGCGGCGGGAGTTGTGACGTTCGGTTCCGACGACGTGCAAGCCGCCCACTTTCGCGACTTCCTCGCCATCTTTTTTCATTCCTTCCCGCTCAGCGACCTGACGCGTCAATTCTTCCCATTCGTGCTTGGGGACATCCAGTCGCGACTCAAACCCCTTTAGTTTGAGTTCTTCCCAGGCCATGTGTTCCGGGTTGCCGCCGAGAATAATGTCGGTCCCACGACCAGCCATGTTGGTGGCGATCGTGACAGCATTTTTTCGTCCGGCTTGCGCGATAATCTCCGCTTCCTTTTCATGGAACTTCGCGTTCAGCACATTGTGCTTGATGCCGTACTTGTTCAGTTTGCTGCTGACCAGCTCAGACTGCTCGATCGAAACCGTACCGACGAGGATTGGTCGGCCTGTTTCGTGCACTTCACGGGCTTCATTGACGACCGCATTCCACTTGTCTTTCTCCGAGAGGTAAATGGCGTCGGGATGATTGATTCGCTGCAATGGGCGGTTGGTCGGCACCGCGACAACATCCAGTTTGTAGACCTTCCAGAACTCGCCCGCTTCGGTCATTGCCGTCCCAGTCATCCCTGCCAGTTTGTTGTACAGCAAAAAATAGTTCTGCAGGGTAATGGTGGCCAGCGTCTGGTTTTCGGCCTTAATCTGCACGCCCTCTTTGGCTTCGACCGCCTGATGCAGGCCATCGCTCCACTGCCGACCTTCCATTTTTCGACCGGTGAACTCATCGACGATGACCACCTGACCATTCTCGACGACGTAATTCACGTCGCGCTTGTAAAGATGATGCGCGCGAAGTGAGTTATCGATGAGGTGCGGCCATTCCATGTTTCCGGCGGTGTAAAAACTGTCGACACCGGCGAGATTCTCCGCGTATCGCACCCCCTCTTCAGTCATGTGGCAGGTGTGTTCCTTTTCCTTCACCTCGAAGTGTTCATCCCGTTTGAGCTGCATTGCGACGCGGTTGGCTTTGCTGTACTTCGTGATGTCGTCGTGTGCAGGTCCGGAAATGATCAGCGGTGTTCGTGCTTCGTCGATCAAAATGTTGTCGATTTCATCGACCAGCGCAAAGTTCAATTCGCCCTGTACCTGCAGTTCCTTCGTTGGCTTCATGTTGTCGCGGAGGTAGTCGAAACCGAATTCGTTGTTCGTCCCGTAGGTGATATCGCAGGCGTACGCGGTTTGTCGTTGCTGCGGCGTCATGTTCGCCTGAATCGCCCCGAGTGTGAGGCCGAGACCCATGTGTAGCGGACCCATCCATTCCATGTCGCGCAATGCCAGATAATCGTTGACCGTGATGACATGGACATTTCCGGTGAGCGCATTGAGGTAAGCCGGGAGCGACGCTACCAGAGTCTTGCCTTCCCCGGTAACCATTTCGGCAATCTTGCCCTGGTGCAGAATGTATCCGCCGACCATCTGCACGTCGTAGTGACGCATCTTAAGATAACGTTTACCCGCCTCGCGTACGGCGGCAAAGGCTTCGGGTAGAATGTCGTCGAGCGTTTCCCCATCGGCAATGCGGGTTCGGAATTTCTCCGATGTCTGCTTCAGTTCGCCTTCGGAGAGTTTCTCGAAATCGGGTTCGAACTGGTTGATGCGATCCAGCACGCTGCCTGGGATGATCGAGTCGTTACCATCTTTGTCCCGTTTGAAACCAATCCGGGAGATTTCTCGTTCGTTCGACGACCCAAACAGGTTCGTGATGAACTTCTCCGCACCCGCTGTGAAGGCGTTGAAGCCATCACCAATTTTTTCCAGGAATTCCATAGCTTGTTATTACGTCCGTTTGATAAGTGACGGGGAGATTTCGTGCTGGCACGCTCGCGCGTCTTGACGCTATCATTCCGCAATGGCCAGCGAATCAACCGGCCAAACTTGCCGGTCCTGTCACAATGGCAGTTTGTCGTGTGATTTATCAGGTGTAGAAAGATCGCAGCAGCGGCTCTCAAACGCAAAGAACCGTGACCTGACCGTTCGTCAATTGGTTCCGAACGGACGTAAGTTCTCTCTGCTCAAAAGTTTATTTTTTTCTGGCAAACCGGTCAATCCCGTTCAATCTCAGGAAAACCGGCACCAGATTGATGATATACGCAAGGATCGTGCCGAACGGAGCAAACCGGATGGTTCACGCGCCTGCTGCCTCAGACTACAATTGGCCTGTGATGTCGATTCATTTCGTGATCGCAATTCTGACCGAGTGCCTTGTCAAGGATTCGTTTCAGGGTGCGGATTGACATAACCCGATCCGTTGTCGCTTCTTGCAACTTCATCAACCCAATTTCCAGTCTTGATGATCTACAGGTAAAAATCGAAATAGTGAAGAAAGGGACGATTCATGTTTTTTGGCAGCGAGGATCCCAAATATCAGGAGGGCGAACCTCTCAAACCGATCGACGTTGAAGATGGCGTCATTATCAGCCCCGACACACACCGCGAGAATCGAATTCCACCCGGCCAGTCACGGACCCGAAAGTGGCCCGTGCTTCACGCGACTGACGTTCCGAACATCAATATGGATACCTGGAAACTGGAAGTCGGTGGACTTGTCGAGAAGCCGCTTGGTTTCTCCTGGGATGAATACCAGGAGTTACCCCGTGTCAAAGTATTCGCCGATTTCCACTGCGTCACCCGCTGGTCCCGTTTGAGTAATTATTGGGAAGGTGTGTCGGTCAAATGGCTGGCAGAGCAGGCGGGCGTGAAGTCGGAGGCGAAGTTTGTTGTCGCGACTGGTTACGATTATGGCTGGACAACCAACCTGCCATTGGTCGATTTTTTGACCGACGACGCTCTGGTGGCCGACCTGCACGATGGCGAACCAATTGATCCCGATCATGGTGGTCCGGCTCGGTTGATCATCCCGCAGTTGTATGCCTGGAAAAGCGCAAAGTGGCTCAAGCGGATCGAATTTGTTGCGGACGATCAACCCGGCTATTGGGAGCAAATGGGTTACCACAATCACGGCGATCCATGGACGGAAGAGCGATTTGGGTAGGGGCGAATTACGATTTGAACCGTTTCCCGAAGTCGCACCGGGAGACAAAACGAAGGACCAGCGAAAACTCAATCCAAAAGCATTCCGGTTCATCTACCCTGACAAAGAAGGGAAGGATGTTTTCTTCACGGTGCATTTGGCGAAAGTGGGTGATGTGCTTCTATTGGATGTTCAACCGGCATTCGATGATGTTCCTGATGATCCGTTCTTCCGCCATCATCTGATTCAGGCGCACGGTCACTTTATGATCGATCAAATCGAGCCGGAATGACACATGCGGATGCTCGACCCCAAATGGCTGGAAGAGCATCTTCAGGCCAATCCGGAGGTTCTGAGTGTGGAAGAGGTGGACAATCGAATTCTCATCACTGCCAGTACGAAAGAACTGCAGGAATTCGTTATCAGACACCTGAAAACTGAAAGTGCTTTCGGTGATGCCTTGAAGAAAAAACGAGTGAAATAATGGGCAGGTTTACTCCTGTCTGAAAGATTTTTTTCACAGGGAATGTATGTTCTGGTAGCCCCTTCCGTTGGAATGAACCTCAATCGTGTTCATATGGTCCGACGGACTTTTATCTGTGGCGGATTGAACCTCATTTGAACCTGAAATAGCAGTAGGAAGACCGCTACACTTAAATGTTTCTTGCTATAAAGGTTGATGCCATGAACAGTTACAATGTTTTTCGGGTTATCGCTGTTTCGATCGCAGCCGCTTTGTTGACCCATTTTTCTGCGTTGGATCTTTCCGCCCAGGAGTGTCAGCAGATGAATTCCGGCCCGATCGGATTTGCTGGTAGAGGTGGCAGTCCCTTTGCCATCGGCGGGCAGAGGACTCAAATGCCAACCTTTACGACGACACCAGCGATGATTACCGGTGGATCGCGTACCGGGCGAACCGGCCTGGCCGGGCTTTCCCTGGGGAACAACGTGTTAGGTTCGGCCACCGGCAACACGGCTTCGCAGTTTAACCTCGCCAGTCAGCTCGCTGCATATCAACATCAGATGCAAATGCAGAACAACATGCAGCAGATGCAATATCAGCAAATGATGCTGGCCCGGCAACTTTATATGCAACGCCAGCAGATGCAGCGAATGCAACTGCAAAACCAACAGCAGGACAACGCGCGAGGCAATAACGCACAGGCAAACAATTTGCAGGCAAACAAACTTCTCCAGGCCGAGGCAAAGAACTTTGATGCAGTGCAGAATGCATTCAACAACACCCAACCAGGTGGTAGCACGTCATTATCGGCTCGACTCAGAGCGGAGAGGATGAAAAAGCTGCGCCAACAAAGAGCCGATCGTATGATGCGCATTCGCAGTAATTGAATCGACTCAATACACGAACCAGGAGTGAAAGAGAGAGTTATTTCGCGTACGGCTTCAACTCACTTTCGATTTCCTGGATGTCAGGAACGCCGGAGAAACGGGAGTTATTGGGTTTCCGTTTTTGTTTGGAGCGTACTCTTTCATCTCCGTTGAGGCATTACGCTTTCGGAGCAAACCGAACCTGCCCGCCCCGATCGTTCAATTCCAGTAGAATACGCGAGGCATCAGGTGCAGCTGCGAGAATTCCGTTCGCCGTATCAGTTCCGAGTGGAGCGAAAGCCGATTGTTCCAGATTCCTGAGTTGACTTGCCAGCGATTCGATACCCGTCACCAGTTCCTGCAGTTCGGGATCAGTCGACAGTAATGTGGTAATCATATTGGTGTGAGGGTGATCGTCGGCGAGTTGTGCGCCTTCTTCGTTTAGCTCCAGAGTAAGGCCCTCGTGCAGATTCAGCCCTTTGTTTGCGGATACGACTTTCATCGCATCGGAAAACTGAAAAATTTGACGTTGCAACGCTTCCCTCAGCAGGCTGATGGCCAGCGCCTTTGCTTCGGGCGACAATGCTGGCGGATTGATCGTTTCGGTTTTTTTTGAAGTTTTCTCAGCCGGAGTTGTCGCGTTCTCTTCGCTGCCAAACTTCGCCATCAAATCTGAGAAGCCGTTCGCAATGGCATCAACAGCTGCATCCCCGGCGGAAAGCCCGAGATTGGCGAGTTGCGGAATGGCTAGCAGGGGAAGGATGGACATCGGTCTGGCTGGAGCAGTTTACTTTTTGTGTGAAATCTCTGGTTCGTGGAGCCTGTGTTTGCAGGCCAAATGACGCTCATTGCGGCACAGAAGAGCACAATACGCTCTCATTGGAAATCAAGATATACGGATACCGCCCTGTATCGATAACGCAGTATCTGTTATGTCGGTTATTCTGATTCTGTGGCACCAGTTTTTCCATTACCTCACCTTTGGCGAATCGATGGAAAGGTCAGCGCGCCAGGCAATTCCATGAGAAGTGTGGTAATTTTCACCGTTTACCCGTCAGGTCGTCTCTATGATTCCGCATTAATACCGCTGGTGATTGTGCTTTCATCACCGCGGACGATGCCTTGCGCAATGTGAACGTGGCACAAGACAACTTCGTCTGTCGCGAAAGAATTTGATTGAAAATCTGAGGCCCATGCCTGAAAACGAAACGACAATTCAACGAGCCGAAACCAACGGCAACGGTTGGGGCGTCAAAGCCGTGGTCTTCGCAGCCATCGTGATTGTCGCGGGGGGGGTGTACTATAACTTTCGCGATCAGTTGTCCCTTGCTGCGCTGGCGAACCACGAAGCCCAGCTGGTGAAATATGGGGAATCGCATCCGTTGCTGATTGTCGTGCTTGCGTTTGTGGTGTACGTTTCCGTCACCGGACTCAGTCTGCCAGGAGCTGCCGTGTTGACACTGGCGATTGGCTGGCTGTTCAAACTGTTATTTGGACCAGGGTGGGGATATGCGATTGCCCTGACGACCATCAGTTTCGCATCGACTTCCGGGGCCACAATTGCATTTGTAATGAGCCGGTATCTGTTTCGCGACTTCGTGCAATCGAAGTTCTCCGAACGTCTGGAGAAGTTCAACGAAGCACTCGAGCGGGAAGGGGCCTTCTATCTTTTCTCACTTCGGTTGATTCCCGCTGTCCCATTTTTCGTCATCAACGTCGTAATGGGGCTCACGCCGATGAAGGTCTGGACGTTCTGGTGGGTCAGTCAGGTTGGCATGTTGATTGGCACAGCCGTGTATGTTTACGCCGGTTGGTCTGTGCCGAGCGCACAACAGTTGGCTGAAGAAGGTGTCAGCATTCCCTGGCAGGTTCTGGTTGGTTTTGTATTGCTGGGCCTGTTTCCTCTCGTCGCGAAGAAAGTGATGCACCGGATTCGTCCGCAGGAAACCGATGCTGACGAGAATGAAAACGAAGAACATAACTCCTGAGTGGAATTCATTATGACGGCCAACAATTCCAATGTCTTCATCCATCCGCAGGATGAACACAATCGCGAACTGATCGCCAACGTTCATCCACCGGATTGGGTGAATCCCGATCCAGCCAAACGATACAATCTGGTGGTGATTGGCGCGGGAACGGCTGGTCTGGTGACAGCTGCCGGAGCAGCCGGCCTGGGGGCCAAAGTTGCGTTGATCGAGCGGAATCTGATGGGGGGCGATTGCCTGAATGTTGGCTGTGTTCCCTCCAAGGCACTGATCAGTTCGGCTCGTCGTTTCGCTGCTGTACGGGATGCGGGCGAGTTTGGCGTTCGCGTACCGGACGGAGTGACGGTCGATTTTTCCGCTGTGATGGAAAGGATGCGAAAATTGCGGGCCAGTATTTCGCCCGTCGATTCCGCCCCTCGGTTTCGCGATCTGGGAGTCGATGTGTTTCTTGGTTCGGCGCGGTTCAACGGATCGGACACCGTTCAGGTTAGTGACAAGGTTTTGCGATTCAAGAAAGCGGTCATCGCGACTGGAGCACGCGCAGCAGAGTTGCCAATCCCCGGTCTGACGGAAGTCGGTTATTGCGATAACGAGACGATTTTTGAATTGACGGAATTACCGAAACGACTGGCCGTGATTGGTGCCGGGCCGATTGGTTGCGAAATGACGCAATCCTTTGCCCGGTTTGGATCGGAAGTCACCCAGTTCGAACAGTCCGATCAAATCCTGACGAAAGAAGATTCCGATGCCGCACGAATTGTGCAACAGGCAATGATCAAGGATGGCGTGAACCTGATGACTTGCAGCAAAATCGAGCGAGTTTACAGAAACGACGATGGCGGTAAGACAATTGTCTTTAGCAAAAATGGAAAAAATCAGCAGCTGACATTCGACGAAATCCTGCTGGGTGTCGGTCGCACGCCGAATGTCGATGGTTTGAATCTCGAAGGATTGGGCATCGCGCATGACGCAAGGGCAGGTATCAGAGTTGACGATCGTTTACGGACAACAAACCCGTCGGTTTACGCGGCGGGAGATGTCTGCTTTCCGTATAAGTTCACGCATACAGCCGACTTTCAGGCGCGGATCGTCGTTCAGAATACGCTCTTTTTCGGCCGTGCGAAAGCAAGTAAGCTGACGATTCCCTGGTGCACATACACATCGCCGGAAATTGCGCATGTTGGGATGTATGCCCGCGATGCTAAAGAGAAGGGCATCCCTTACGAGACTTTCACACAGGAATTTGCTGACGTCGATCGAGCGATTCTCGATGGTGAAACGGAAGGTTTCGTCAAAGTGCATGTGAAAAAGGGGAGCGATCACATTCTCGGGGCAACGATTCTTGGCTCTCACGCGGGCGACATGATTTCCGAAATCTCTGTCGCGATGGTTAACGGGTTGGGACTGAAGCGGATTGCCAATACGATCCATCCTTACCCCACGCAAGCAGAGGCCATTCGCAAAGTGGGAGATCAGTACAACCGCACTCGACTGACCCCCTTTGTGAAGTCGCTATTTGAAAAGTGGCTACGCTGGACCCGGTAGACGACTGGCCATTCCGATTGTATCGGTTCTGATGGCGAACTCTTTGCACCGTCCATTAACTCTTCCCTGCCACCGGTGGTTCGTGACCTATAATTAAAGGCTGTCCGGGCCAAAACAGCATTCTCATGGCTTGTGGTTTTCACATGCCGAATCGCTTAACTGACTCCAGGGCGTATTACGCTCTTCTGTGCCGCGATGGACGTCGTCAGGCCTGCAAACACAGGCCCCCACGAGCCAGAGGCATTACACCAGAAAGTAAACCGCTTTACTCTAACTTGTCGAGCCTGCGGACATGTCGCTTTCCCATTACGAACGCATCAGTGAAGCACTGGACCACCTGACGGACAATCTCGTGCCTTATGTGGTCGACGAGATTCGGTCGGTTTATGGAGACCACTGGCGGAGTAAAGTGAAGGAGAGTTTCCGCGGCGGACGCGACGACAACATGCAGAAAGGGTCGGAGATCCGTTGGGATGCCCACGCACTGCTGACGGTGATGTGGGATCAATGGAATGCTGTCTTTCGCAATCGTCTGGGCCATGCTGAGCGCAGTCTTGTCAGTGAGTTACGCGATTTCCGCAACCAGTGGGCCCACCAGAAACAGTTTGAATTTGACGACACGTATCGCATTCTCGACAGTGTTCAACGATTGCTCAAAGTGACCGTTCCCGAAGCGGCCGAAGAAATCGGGCATGAAAAACTCGAATTGATGCGAGACGAATTCGCCGAGCAGGACAGCATCGAGTCGAGAAAGAATGATTTCCAGAAGAAGAAGTGGATCAATCTCGGCATTTACATTGTCTGCTGTCTGGTGATCATCGGCACGATTTTCTCATTCTTCGGTGAAAATGGCCTGATCCCCAGCGTCTTTATTGTGTTGGCGTTCGCCTATTTTACTTATCAACTGCTCAAAGAGCAGCCATTGCTCGTCGGCCCGCATGAATGCAATAAATGCCGCCGAATCGTCTATAGCGAGCCTTGCCCTTATTGCGAACCAGCCTTGCGCGCCTGATTGTTCGCTCAGTTTTCTGGCAGACTTGCCAGAGGCCCGGGAATGTTGGAGAGTAGACGCAAAGCATTTGCAGGGCAGGGGCCTTCCTGCCATTCTGATCGAAGAACAATACAACCGCGATCAATACGAATGGTACGAGCTCTTGATGACTTCGCTTTCCCTGTTTGGCAGGTAAACATATTCACCCTGGCAGAAGGCACGTCATCCCTGCGCAGGCGGGGATCCAGAGAATTGAAGAATGGATTCCCATTTTCATGGGAATGACGGAGGGGATTTGTTATTCGAGGCTATTTGTTATTCTAGAGCAGTTTACCTTTTGGTGTGACGGATTTCGCTCGTGGGAGCCTATATAGATAGGCTAAACAGCGTCCATCGCGCCACGGAAGAGCGTAACACGCTCTAATGATACTTTCGAGATGTCGACGGTGTAGTCTGTAATGCGCCAGCATCGTGCGAAGTTGGCGAGCAATTGATCCTTCATTCCATAGAAATTCATTCCATAGAAAGCTGAGTGAAACAACGTGATGGCCTGGATTGCGATTATTGTGGGCGACCTGCTGGTCGTGTTGGGGGTTGTCGGATATGTGATGTCCGGGGCGGCGAGTATCACCGCCCTCATTCCCGCCTTTTTCGGATTGCCGATTGCTCTACTTGGTGTCGTTGCCTGGAAGTCGGAAAACCTGCGAATGCACGCCATGCATGGTGCGGTGACGATTGGCTTGCTCGGCATGATTGGTGCGGGCGTGATGGGGGGCAAGGGCTTGCCAGCGCTGCTGGAAGGGACAGCGGAACGCCCGATGGCGGTTGCCATGCAGTTGGTGATGGCGGTCATCTGCTTCATTTTTGTTGTCCTTTGTGTCAAATCGTTCATTGATGCTCGAAAAAACCGTGAAAAAGCTGCTGCCAGGACACAGGGCGAATCATCAGACTGATAAAGAAGTCTGCTGTTTTGTGTGACGCATCTGGCTCGTGGGGGGACTATGCTTGCAGGCCAGTCGACTGTTTGCAGGCCAATCGACGCTCATCGTGGCACAGAAGAGCGTAATACGCTCGAATCGTCTCGCGGGAATGCGATGGACGCTGTTTCCCGAACTCGCTAAGGTGACGCGATGAGAGTTGCAAGCAATGCAACCGCATTTCCTGACGTGAGAACAAGGTCTTTGTGTGATGGTGCGGCAACCCGTTTTTCAGGGAGGCAATCGGGAGGAATCCGGTCACCCGTTGCCCGAAAACAGTGCCGCTGCTTCGTCGTCATCGACCGGCGGTTTCGATTCTGACGACAAGGATTTCGACGATGCCCTGAGGCCGAAACGTCTGGTCGATATTGTCGGACAGCGGAAAGTTGTTGAACGCGTACAGATCATGATCGACGCGACCCGCAAGCGGAGTGAACCGCTGGGGCATCTTCTGCTGGATGGCCCGCCCGGTCTGGGTAAAACGACGCTCGCCACTGTCATTCCGCGCGAGTTGGATGCCGAAATCCAGATCACCTCCGGCCCGTCGCTCGCCGCTCCCAAAGATTTGCTTCCTTATTTGACCAACGCCAGTTACGGCTCGGTATTATTCATTGACGAGATTCACCGGATGCCCCCGGCTGTGGAAGAGTTCATCTACCCGGCGATGGAAGATTTCCGCGTCGACATCACATTGGGGGAAGGCCTCAACGCCCGTACGATCAACATGAAGTTGCAGCCGTTCACGATCATCGGCGCGACAACCCGCAGCGGAATGTTGACCGCTCCGTTACGCGATCGCTTCGTGAATGTCCAGCATCTCGATTTCTACTCCGAAGAGGATCTCACGGAGATTGTTCGCTGCAACGCTCGCAAATTGAAATCGGACATCGATGACAAAGCGGCTGAAGAACTGGCCTGCCGCAGCCGGAGCACGCCGCGCAAGGCGAACAATCTGTTGCGCTGGGCACGGGATTACGCGACCGTGCACGATTCCGAAAGCAGAATTTCGTATGACATGACAGCCAAAGCTCTGGAGATGTTGGAAATTGACCGCCTCGGTTTGGAACATCGTGATCGCCGCTATCTGGAAACACTGATTTCGGTCTTCACCGGCGGACCTGCCGGATTACAGGCGATTGGCCACAGCATGAATGTGCCACCCGATACGCTGGAAGATGAAGTCGAACCGTTTTTGTTGCGCTGCGGGTTTATTCAGCGAACCCCCCGCGGCCGGATGATCACGGCGAAGGGCTACGCGCATCTGGAAATCGATCCCCCGGTTGATAATTCGGCAACTGAGAAATCGCCCGATGGCTCCCGGTTATTTTAGCAGTTTCCCTTTTCGTGTGATGGTTCTCGCTTGTGGGAGCTTGCGTTTGCAGGTCAAAAGAGGATTTTCGCGCCACAGATAGAGTGTAATATGCTCTGGCAAATCGTCGCTGTCTCTTCCAGACCTCGGGTTGATGAGCAGGGCTGCCCGCTGCAAAGCATGTTACCCGGCCAGGTCGTCATGTATCGTCTTCTGGTTGTGGACGCGAGATTTGTTTAAAGACCTCCAGCGTGAAGCCGCCGTGAATCTGATCGTCGATGATGTACATCCAATCGTTGAGGTCGTGTAGCGGGACACGAATGCGGTCGTCCAGTCGATAGCCTCGCAGATTAACGGGATCATTTCCCAGTGTGCCGTAGATGATGTCATTCTCGATCGCCGAAACGTTGACCCAGATATATTCGGTGTTGTGGCCATCGGTCACTGGAGCTTTGATGGAGAAGTGTTGATCTCCATCCCGTTTTTCAAAAGCGGACATAAAATCGGGCCAGCGTTCCCGTGCCTCCTGAACCGCTTTCTGCATCCGGGGGTCATCAGCCTCAATTCCCAGAACGGGCGGGAAGAACAGTTCACGTAGCGTGTCGAATGGGTCCCCTTTCTGCAGTTCCCGCTGCAACGATTCGTGGTAGGGGTAAATCTGCCCTGTACCTGGGCAGCAAATTGCCATGCAGTCGTCGTCGATCAGTTCGAGTAACAATCGGGCAATCAACCGATAAGCCGCCTGTTCGTCAGTCGCGGATTCATCACCACGAATTAAATCGACTGATACCCAGGCCTGGTGATCTTCAATCGCGTGCCGAATGCGGAGTTCATTCATGTGTTCCGCAATTTCGGCTGGCTCTTCAAAATAGGGGACGTCGACATTGTGCACGGTGAAAAAACAGTCCTCGTATTTCACGAGGAAATGGGGCGACTCGCCAACGACAAACGACTCGACTGACTCATCTTCCTCCGTTCCCATGTGCACGTCCCAGCAGCGACCCGCGAGATGTGCCAGCACCGTGTTATCCAGGAACAAGGGTTCGGGTAAAAAGGCAACAAGCGAAACAAGATCGTCTTCCGGTTCTCCCTGTTCGCCTGTGGAGGGGCGGTTCGTCCCCAACTGGCCGAAGGTCATTGTCCATAATGCGAAAGCGCTCCAGGCAATCAATGCAATCATCGCGAAGTGATTAAAACTGGCGCCGGTGACCATCATCGAGATGATCGTCACCATGATCGCACTGGCCAGCACGCCAAAGGTTGCCATAATGCTCCAGGGGCGATTGACCCAGACCGCGCCAGCACTCAGCAGGCAGGCGATTGCACTGGCATACCGCCAGATGTGCGCGTGATCTTGAAGGGGAATTGCCAGATAAACGCCGCCCAGAAAAAGGATGATCGACCACCAGGTGAGATCACCACCCGGAGGTTGCCAGATTTTTCGTGAACCAGCGAGGTCGGACATCGTACCATCCTGTGAGGGCGATGGATTCTGCCAATGCCCGCATATCTTCCCGGCCAACCACAGCCGGCGTTGCGACATGATGCGTGCCGACTGCAGAGTCGTTCGCCAATTTATACGGTACCCGAGAAGGGCCGGGGCATGCAACAACTGAGTCTCAAATTCGACGATCTCCGGGAAATCGCAGACCATTCGGACTCGAAGTCAGTTTCTTGCTGGCTGGAGCAGTTGATTTTTTGTGTGACGTCTCCGACTCGTGGGGGGGCGATGTTTGCAGGCCAGACGACGTTCATCGCGGCACAGAAGAGCATAGTCTGACGGACTTTTATCTGTGGCGGCTTACGCCCCATCTGGAACGATAATAGAGCAGTTTCCCTTTTCGTGTGACGGTTTTCGCTCGTGGGAGTCTGCGTTTGAAGGCCAAAAGACGATTTTCGCGCCACAGAAGAGCGTAATACGCTCCAGCCGATCGAAAGACGCCACACTTATCCGTTTGCCGCTATAATACGCTCTATTCAAAGCAGGGATCAACCAGATTGACCTGGTGCCCAGGGCAGCTCAAATGTTCTGTCTTCCGAGTTTGGCGAAGAAGCGTGGAACATTCCAGGCGTTTTCCTGTAAAGCTGCGGCGATGCTGCCGACTTTT
>JANQSH010000140.1 GCA_028284145.1 Planctomycetaceae bacterium
CAGCCCAGAAAAGGTATCTCCAGAGTTGTCGGGAACGACTCGTCCCGATTTGGAGTGTCACCTCAACATCACTGCAATTGTGTCCGCGATTTGTCCGCGTTGTTTCACCACCCAACAAAAAAGGACTCGCATCAATTCGACGCAAGTCCTTGCAGTTTCTGGCCTACCAGCTAGGTGGGTGGAATTGCCCGGCTAGGATTTGAACCTAGACTAAATGATTCAGAGTCATTCGTGCTACCGTTACACTACCGGGCAATGCGCGTTAAAAGGAAGAGTAAAATGACGGAGATATGCTTCCGCTTTTTTCAAGATAGAGTCGAAATGGATTCATGCCAGGAGCCGGATACTTCCTTGCGAAATCACGCAAGGGATGTCAAGGGCTACTTGTTCCGCGCCAAGGCCAGCAAGCGTCGAGCGCGTTCCTGGTCTTTCAGTTTCAGAGCAAGATCGGCATCGGTATTCGCGACACAGTTGGTTGCTTCCTTCAGTTGCTCCTCTGCCGAGGCCAGGTTAATTTCCTCCGGTGCCAGTGCGCGGTTCGTCAGCAGGGTCACGATGCCCCCCTTTACCTGCACGAAACCACTGTCGACAAAATAGCTGCGCACACCTTCTTCCGAAGTGATGCGTAATTCTCCATAGCCGAGCCGACCAACCAGCGGTGCGCGACCAGGCAAAATTCCGATCTGCCCGTCAAACAGTGGAAACCGCAGAGCCTGCACTGGTTCATCGAGCAACGTCGTTTCCGGCGTCACAAGCACAAGTTGTAGTTGGTTGGATGCAATCATCAACTCAAGTTCCAGTTTCGATGGACAATTTATCCGGCAGCGGCTTCCATCGCCTTGGCCTGATCTTCAGCTTCTTCAACCGCTCCGACATACATGAAGGCGGATTCCGGCAGGTGGTCCCACTTGCCATCGCACAATTCTTCAAAACTGCGAATCGTATCTTCCAGCGAGGTGAAGTTCCCCGGCTTGGCTGTGAAGACCTCAGCCACATAGAACGGCTGAGAGAGGAAGCGTTCAATTCGACGAGCCCGATGCACGACCATCTTGTCATCTTCGCTCAGTTCATCGACGCCAAGAATTGCGATAATGTCCTGCAACTCACGGTATCGTTGCAGAATCTGCTGCACACGGCGAGCGACTGCGTAATGGCGTTCGCCGACATATTGCGGGTCGAGAATTCGGCTCGACGAAGCGAGTGGATCGATCGCCGGATAAATCCCTTTTTCCGATATCTTTCGTTCAAGATAAATGAAGGCATCCAGGTGGGAGAAAGCGGTTGCCGGAGCGGGGTCGGTCGGGTCGTCAGCCGGAACGTAAACCGCCTGTACACTGGTGATGGCACCCTTCTTTGTGGAGGTGATTCGTTCCTGAAGTTCGCCGAGTTCTGTACCCAAAGTCGGCTGGTAACCCACAGCTGATGGCATACGACCGAGCAACGCGGACACTTCACTTCCCGCCTGTGAGAAGCGGAAAATGTTATCGACGAACAGCAGCGTATCGGCACCAGTGGTATCGCGGAACCATTCGGCCATTGTCAGAGCCGACAGCGCAACACGCAGGCGTGCGCCCGGGGGTTCGTTCATTTGTCCAAAGACCATACAGGTCTGATCAATAACCGAACGACCAGTGTCGCCAATTTGTGCTTCCTGCATTTCGAGCCAGAGGTCGTTACCTTCACGGGTTCGCTCACCGACACCGGCAAACACCGAGTAGCCACCATGTTCGCGGGCAATACGGGCAATCAGTTCGGTCAGAATGACCGTCTTACCAAGACCCGCACCACCAAACAAACCGGCCTTACCGCCACGCACGAACGGTGTCAGCAGGTCAACAACCTTAATGCCTGTTTCAAAGACTTCTGCCTTGGCGGAAAGGTCTTCCAGTTTGGGAGGCTGACGGTGAATGGGCCAGTATTCATCCGTGTCGACTGGACCGCGACCATCAATGGGATCGCCCAGCAGGTTGAATACCCGCCCCAATGTTGCCTTGCCCACGGGAACAGCCAAAGGCTGCCCTGTATCGACGACATCCATGCCTCGAACCATTCCATCGGTCGATCCGAGAGCCACACAACGGACGCGTCCGCCGCCAAGGTGCTGCTGGACTTCGCCAGTCACCTTAATATGCACGCCCTTGATTTCGCTGTCAATTTTGACGGCGTTATAGATCTCCGGCAAGGTTTCTTCGCTGAATTCGACATCGAATGTCGAACCGATCACTTGTGTGACGTGACCAACATTTGTCGCAGTGTCTGTAGTTGCCATGGCGACTCTTCCGAGCTGTAAAGTAAGTGAATCTGAATTCTGTCTGGTGTGTTATCCGCTATTCCAGAGCGGCTGCTCCGCCAATAATCTCGCTCAGTTCAGATGTAATTTGGGTCTGGCGAGCACGATTGTATTGTTGCGTCAAACTTCGGGTCATGTCGTCAGCATTTTCGGTCGCTCCCTTCATGGCGACCATCCGGGCGATCTGCTCGCTGACAGCAGCATCAAGAAAACACTTGAATAGTTGTGCCTTGAACGATGCTGGCACGATTTCTTCCAGAATCTCCTGTGCGGAGGGAAGAAATTCGTAGTCGATATTGGAAGCATCTTCTTCCGTCTCATCACCACCGGTCAAACTGCCCAATGGGAGAAGCGTTTCCAAAACCGCCGTCTGACGCGAGACGGACTCGAATTGTGTGTAGGCCACATCGAGCCGATCGATCCGACCCTTCACATAGTCGTCGATGTACCGTTCGGCGATTTCTTCGACTTCTTCGAAGGACGGTTTGTCTTCAAAATGTGTGTACTGGCGATCCATTGTCACTTTCTGGAATTTCAGAAAGGCGATGCCCCGTTTTCCGGAAACTTCTACCGCATATTTCGATTCATCCACCTTCAATTCCCGCAATCTCACCATCGCTTCACGTAAGACGCTGGCGTTGTAACCGCCGCACAATCCACGATTCGACGTCAGCACAAGCAGAACCGAATTCTCATTTTTTTCCCGGTTCTCCAGCAAAGGGTGCGAGAATTTCAAGCTGACCCTGGACAGGTCGGCGACGATTTCCGTCATTTTTTTTGTGTATGCAGCCGCTTCGGTTGCGCGGTCCATTGCCTTCTTAAATCGGGCCGTTGCGATCAACTCCATCGTCCGCGTGATTTTGCGGATGTTTTTGACCGCCTTCAGGCGTTTGACAATCGCTCGGGCTTTGGCCATGAATCTATCTCAGACAGCGAACGTTATGAATCTCTGGAAAATCAAATTGGCTATGGAACCGTGGACAATCAGGCGGTCGCTTCAATACGGTCTTTGAACTCTTTGTAGGCGGCGAGCAACGCATCTTTGGTGTCGTCACTGAGAGCCTTTGTTTCGATAATCGTGTTCCGGATTTCCGACTTCTCTTCGCGGATAAACTGCAGCAACCGCTGCTCCTGTTCAGCTACTTCACTCGGTGCGACCGAATCAAAAACGCCGTTGGTTCCGGCAAAAATGCTGATCACCTGGTCGGCAACATGCAACGGCTGATATTGTGGCTGTTTTAGTAACTCGACCATTCGATAACCTCGGTCGAGTTGAGCCTGTGTCGCCTTGTCGAGTTCGGTTCCGAGTTGAGCAAACGCTTCCAGTTCGCGGAAAGCGGCAAGGTCGAGCTTGATTCCCCCGGCCACTTTTTTATCTTTCATTGCCTTGATCTGAGCATTCCCACCGACGCGGGAAACGCTGATTCCCACGTTAATTGCGGGCCGAACACCGGCGAAGAACAAATCTGGTTCCAGGTAAATCTGACCGTCGGTAATCGAAATCACGTTGGTGGGAATGTAGGCGGAAACTTCACCTTCCAGCGTTTCAATAATGGGTAGTGCGGTCATCGACCCACCACCTAATTCGTCATTCAGTTTTGCGGATCGTTCGAGCAACCGGCTATGACAGTAAAAAACGTCACCAGGATAAGCTTCACGTCCGGGCGGACGACGCATCAGCAGCGACAGTTGCCGGTAGGCCTGAGCCTGTTTCGACAAATCATCGTATACGACAAGCGTGTGTTTGCCCTGGTACATGAAGTGCTCGGCCATGGCCGCACCAGTATAAGGAGCGACATATTGCAGCGGTGCCGGGTCAGAAGCCGATGCAGAGACGACGATGGTGTAGTCCATCGCGCCGTACTCTTTGAGGACTTCGACAACACCCGCGACACTGGCATCGCGTTGACCACAGGCGACGTACACACAAATGACATCGCCACCCTTCTGGTTCAGGATTGTATCGAGTGCGATGGTGGTTTTGCCGGTTTTCCGGTCACCAATGATCAGTTCCCGCTGACCCCGGCCAATCGGTGTCATGGCGTCGACCGCCTTGATACCAGTCTGCAACGGTTCAGTCACTGGTTGTCTGGCTGC
This sequence comes from Planctomycetaceae bacterium, assembly GCA_028284145.1. GTDB lineage: Bacteria > Planctomycetota > Planctomycetia > Planctomycetales > Planctomycetaceae > JANQSH01. The sequence continues at coordinate 4,388 of JANQSH010000140.1, forward strand.
AACGCCAGGTGCCGCGGTTTCCACCGGGCGCGTTTCCGAAGCAACAATCGGACCGGCACCATCGATTGGATTACCGAGCGGGTCAACAACACGACCAATCAGTGCGTCTCCCACAGGTACGGACAGTAGAGCACCGGTAGTCCTGACCTCGTCCCCTTCCGTAATCTCCAGATAATCCCCCAGAATGATCACACCGACCGAGTCCTCTTCGAGGTTGAAGACGAGACCACGGACACCGTTGGAAAACTCGACCATTTCCCCGGACATGGCAGACGACAGGCCGTAACAACGGGCGATGCCATCGCCCACTTCCAGCACGCGACCGACTTCGCTCGTTTCAACCTGACCCTGAAATTCTTCAATTTGCTTCGATATGACTGAAGCGATTTCGTCCGCTTTGAATTTCATTGAGAGTCCTCTCGCCTATGCGTTCCCGCAGTTTTTTCAACCGTGTTGCCAGGGAGCCATCGTAGACCGTATCCCCCACCTGAATCACCAGGCCGCCCAGAATTTCAGGGTCGGTCTGAAGGTCGATCACCGGCTCAAACGGCATCTTTTGTTTCATGGACGATCGAATTCGTTCGACCGCGTTTTCGTTTAACGGCTCGGATGATGTCACTTTGACGTGCCGAATGCCCTGTTGAATCTCATGCCGAGACCGACTCTCTTTGAGAATCAGCGGCAACAGACCTAAACGTTCGTGTTTGGCCAGCACGCAGAGAAAGTTTGTGAACAATTTGGAGCCAAACGGACCAACGACTTTCTGAATAAGGTCGATCTTGTCATCCCGACTGACAATCGAAGAATTGAGAATCCTCGCGAATTCGGGATAACGCTTCATCACATCATCGATGAAGGACTGAAACTCATCCAGTGCATCCTCGGATGAACCCATTGACCTGGCCGCAGAAAGAAACCCATCGGCGTAGACCCGCGTGATCGCGCGCGCGGATGGATCATCCAATACGCTTTTAACCTTTTCAATGGGAGTATCCGAAGCGGCCATGTGCCCCATTCCTCGTTCGGTTAGTTCCGTGACACGTCGGGCAGTTGCGCCAACGCCTCGTCAATCAGCCGGTTCTGATCGCCATCATCCAGCGTTCTCCCCAGCACATGTTCCGTTGCATGCAGCACGTTGTTGCTCATGGTGTCGAACAGCTCCTTCAGCGCGTGATCGCGAGCCCGTTCGATTTCGTCGATGGCCCGTTTCTGCGTTGTTTCGGCTTCCGTTTGTGCCTGAGTGATAATGTCGTTTTTCGTCTGTTCCGCATCGCGACGTGCCTCGGCGATGATCTCCTGAACTTCGCCTTGCACTTCGGCCAGTTTTTTTTCGTGATCAGCCAGCAACTGTTCGGCTTTCACACGAGCCGATTCCGCATCGGCAATATTCTGACGAATGCCTTCTTCACGTTTTTCAAGACCGCTCGAAATCGGTCCCCACGCGAACCTGGCCAATATCGCAAAGAGCAACAGGAACACAATGACCGTATGAATCGCGAGATCTGTCTTGATCTCGGATGGGTCCTCGCTGACACCCTCCGCTCCAATTGGCGAATGACCGCCGCTCCCCGCTGCTGCCATTGATTGATCAGGCAAAACAAAAAGACAGGCGACAACCACGATTGCTATGCAGATTCTTGAAAACACGACATACCCTCAGATTGATAAAATCCCATTGGGGCATTAACAGGCCAATGCGATACGATCTTGCCACCGGGAAACTCGACCATCAGGATCGCACCGATGTTTGCCGATCTAGCCGGCTGTCCAGGGGTTTTGTCCGGAGCAGACGAAGATTGCATACAGTGTGAAACCTTCGATCAGAGCTGCAGCAATGATCATGGCGATCTGAATGTTGCCGGCCACTTCTGGTTGACGTGCCATGCTTTCCAATGCTGCCGCTGCCAATTTGCCAATGCCATAAGCCGCACCAATCACGGCCAAAGCAGCACCAAAAGCACCGGAAAACTCGATGGCGGCACCACCCTCATCTGCGGCCATCGCCGGGGTTGCCACCAGCAACAACAGAGCAAAACAGACCGCTGCAATTTTCGCGAACTTTTTCACGGAACCAATCTCCTTCGTCAAATTGTTTTGCGAGCCGCCACTTTGGTCGGCACCGCATGAAAATCAGTGTTTATGCACAGACGAGCCGATAAACAGCGCCGCCAGGAAGGTAAAAACATACGCCTGCAGAAACGCAACACCCAATTCAAAAATACTAAACAGCGTCGAAGCGATCACAGCAATAAACGTTGTCGTTGCCCAGATAGACGTCGCTGCCGTTGCTGCACCGGAAATCATGCCCATAATCCCCAGCAACACCAGGTGACCGGCAACCATATTGGCCAGCAGACGAACCCCCAACACACCATGCTTGATCAACACCCCAATCACTTCAATCACGAAGATCATGGGCACGATAACCATCTTCAACGGGAAGAGATACCAGGGCAAATCCATGTGAGGAATGAAGTTCCCCCAGAACCCAATCGGCCCAAACTTCCAAATGCCGGACCCGATACTCACACAAAGCATGATTGCCGCAAGCGCAATCGTGACACCAAATGTCCCAGTCGGAGATCCCATCCAGGGAATCAACCCGAACAGATTGCAGGTCAAAATGAAAAAGAAGACCGTCCACAGCAACGGAACGAACCTCTTGTAATCATGATCGCCAATGGCAGGCTTCGCCATTTCGTCACGAACAAAGACAAGAACAGCCTCGAACATATTCCAGAATCGCCCCTTGGGACGCTCACCAGATTGCACTTTTCTCGCAATCTTTGTGAAGATCAGGACCAGTAGAGTTGCCGCCAGCAATTCCAGAATCATAAATTTGGAAATGCAAAAACCGGACTCTTTGTCGTGCAGGTTTTTGAGTGTGCCAAATGGCTGAGGAATGAGAACCTTCCCATCCATCGCCTTGTTGAACTGTTCAAGCGTCGCTTCCGGATGTGCTTCTCGCAGGAATTCCGGCACCTCTTGCATTGAATCGTAATCAGCCCGCCAAAGCGCCTTGGGCACCTCGAAAAAGTATCCATCCTTGATGTGCAATACGGGGCTGGCCATCGTTATGAAACACCCGACCTTTTCTCAGACTCATCCAACGGAGTCAGTTCCGTTTTGGGATGCTCAACCAGGCTGACCGAAACGAGCGTTTCGACAAACAGCGTGACCATATACAACGGCAGCAAAACCGCAAAAAACCGACCCTGCTCCAGAATCGGGAAGAACCTCGGCAGCAAAACAGCCGCCAGAAGCGGCCCTCCAGTACGAATCAGAATCGACAGCAACACTCCGGCAACAGCATTGGGAGTCGCAGTCAACGCCCTGGCAACGATAATCGCTGCCACAGCCGAGACAAAACAGACGATCGCTGCCACCGTGGAAGACCATAGTCCCGGCTGACCAAACTGATCGACCGACCAGACAGATACTGGAAGCAAAACAAGCAGAATCACAGCCGCAACCAGTGTGCTGCAGCCAGCGATGCTCTTGGGAGCCAATTGCGAGATCTGATTGAAGATCCGCCAGTTCAAGGTTGTGTTCCTTCCGAATCATTCCGATCGTCGTGATCGGCATCGGTTTTTGAGGACGTTTTTGCCCCTTGCGGGCCAAAACGTTTTGTCATCTGAATCAGGTGCATCAGGCCGACTGTCAAGCCGAGGGCAAATCCAAGCAGAGCCAGAAAGTTAGTTCCCCAGCGCTCATCGAGCCACTGCCCACCGATTCCCGGCAACACCATTTCCAAAGCAACCGTCGTAATTTTGGAGACCCAACCCATAGCAACAGCGATCGGTTGCCGCTCATTATCGGAACCATCGTTTCCCATTCCGTCCTGTCGCTATTGAGCAAATGAATCTGGTGGAATCCAGTTGCGATCCATCGCTGGAATCCGTCCGGTCTGCCAGGAAGGGTTCACAGCAAATTATGAATCCTCCAGAAGTCTCCTCAATTCGCGGCCATAGTATGGCTTCATGTTGGCAGTGTCAAACTCCCCACACGACTGTTTTTGATTTTCTCAATAGTAGATTCCCCAATTCTCAGAGTTGACAAATCAGAGGTAAAGCTGTGAAGAATCAGTATTATGACGCCCCCCCTCCTTCGCCCAGACATCAGTCTGCTTTGATGTTAGCGAAAGTGAAACTGGAAAGTTCCAGCTTCCAGCAGTGTTATTCTTCAATGGTGTTTCCCGACAATGCCGAATGAAAATTGGAGAAAGGAAAACGTTAGTACATATCACCTGCAACTCGGCATCGTGCGATGCTGGAAAGGGCGTCAATCAAAAAATCGGGAATGTTGACAAATCGCCCGTATCGCCGAAAATCGCTTATTGCCACGGCAGAAAAGCAGAGGTATGATACAGCCGTCTTCTGCAAGGAATGACACGGCCTCTACCATGTACGAGTCGGGCATTTTGTGTTGACCCTACGAATTTTGAACCTGGGAACCTGCCTTTATTCGGCCGCGTGTACATCCGGTTTTTATCGGCTCACACAACCCGAGCATCAGGTTCCCACTTTACAAGTACGGGTTCAGAATACTCTTTGTCCCGAACGGCATCCGGTGGAGGTTTTTTTGTGGGTTTATTCGACGCTCAGGAGCGCGCGCACCTGCAGGCAGCGATGCCTTTGGCGGCCCGCATGAGGCCGCAATCGCTCGATGAGTTTGCCGGGCAGCAACATTTTCTGGCAGAGGGCAAGCTTTTCCGCCGTATGCTCGCGGCTGACCGGTTGGGTTCCATCATTTTGTACGGCCCTCCCGGGTGTGGAAAGACCTCACTGGCCGAAGTCATCGCACGACACACGAAATGTCGGTTTGAAACGCTCAATGCTGCGTCATCTGGCGTGAAAGAATTGCGCGCCATTCTCGATGCCGCGAAAGATCGACTCGCCACATCTGGCGAACGCACACTGCTGTTCATCGATGAACTTCATCGCTTCAACAAGTCACAGCAAGATGTACTCCTTCCGGATGTTGAAGCGGGTGTGATCACTTTGGTCGGCGCAACGACGGCGAATCCGTTCTTTTCACTCGTCTCTCCGTTGGTCAGTCGGTCGCAAGTGTTTGAGTTTCGCCCGCTTTCCAATGCCGACGTTCGCGAGTTGCTTCAGCGCGCATTGAATGACCGCGATCGAGGTCTGGAACGTCAGGAAGTCGATATAGATGATGACGCACTGAAATTCCTGTCCGAAATCTGTGATGGCGATGCCCGGCGTGCACTCAACGCATTGGAAATCGGCGTGATGTCATTGCAGCCGGGACAGACATTCGACCTGGAAGTGGCACAGGAATCGATTCAGAAAAAGGCCATCCAGTACGATGCCACCGGAGATGAGCATTACGATGTTGCCAGTGCTTTCATCAAGAGCATGCGCGGGACAGATCCGGACGCGGCTGTTTACTGGTTGGCCCGCATGCTCGAAGCGGGAGAAGATCCGCGATTCATTGCCCGACGTATTGTCATTGCCGCCGCCGAGGACGTGGGCAATGCCGACCCTCAGGCTTTGGTGGTTGCCAACGCCGCAGCACAGGCAACCGAATTTGTCGGAATGCCGGAATGTCGCATTATTCTTGCTCAGTCCGTGACATACGTTGCGACCGCTCCAAAATCAAATTCCGCCATCAAAGCGATCGACACCGCTGCAAAAGATGTGCGCGAGCAGCGGATTGTTCCCGTACCCAAACATCTCCGCGATGCCCATTATGCCGGTGCCGGACAATTGGGGAACGGCGAGGGTTACCAATATGCCCACGATGGTGAGGATGGCTGGGTCGATCAGGATTATCTTGGTGTCGATCGTACCTATTATCAGCCGGTCAATCGGGGATTTGAAGCGGAGATCCGCAATCGACTCGAAGAGATTTCCATCAGACGACAACAAGATGCGACACAATGACCGACGTTGAATGCTCCCTCCCCATCGATGAGCCAAATGAGGACGTGCTCCAGTCAATCAGTTTCCGGGCTGCGGAAGCGAACGATATCCCATCGCTGATTTCGTTTCTGCATCCATTCGTCGAAATTGGCCGCATTCTGCCTCGTACGGAAAACGAAATCGGCGATCTCGTCCCACATGGATTTGTCGCCATTCAGGACGATGTGATCATCGGCTTCGCTGCACTGGAAATCCATTCCATCAAGCTGGCGGAACTCCGCAGCCTTGCGGTCTCGCCCCTGTTTCAGGGGGCGGGCATCGGCAGGAACCTGGTGCAGCTTTGCGTTGAAAAAGCCCGGGCCACCGGCATTCGCGAAGTGATGGCCATCACCTCGTCCGAAGATTTCTTTAAGTCCTGCGGCTTTGATTTCACACTACCGGGTGAAAAGAAAGCGCTGTTTTTGAGTAATCGGGAAAGGTGAAATGTTTTTCCAGCCGTTTGACGCCGTCAATCATGGAGTCGATCAATCGTTTCTGAGCAAGGGGTTCGTTTGGGGAGCCTGTAAGACCTTGCCCAAAAGCATGTTGCAGGTTAGTTGCGGCTTCGTGTAGATGGGCAGCTTTTGATTGCGCCCCCCGATGAGGAGCAGTCATATGCGGGAACGATGGTTCTTCATCTCTCTTGAGAGTGTGTTCGTTTTTCCCGTTTTTTCACAGCTCATTCCACGATGGCGTAACGTCGCGACTGGAGTGTATTACGCTCTTCTGTACCGTGACGAGGGTCGTCAGGCCTGCAAACACAGATTTCCACGAGCGAGAACCGTCACACAAAAAGGCAAACTGCTATCGGAGAACTTGATCACATCGCAAGGTGTGGACGGAGATCGTCAACTGAGTGCCACTCAGTGTTTCACACCGAGAACAAATCCCATAGCTGCGAGAGAATGACAATCGAGATCGCCAGGCTGGCACCGAGAATCGCCACGATCACAGCCGCGTTAGCCAGATGTAGCGCATTCTCTGCGTCGGGGTTGAGATGATGACCGACGTGTGACCAGATTGTCTTTAGGACGTGCTGAAACAGTTCGGCTGCCATGGCGGTGGCGATAGAAATCACGATCACAGCCCATTCGAGTGCTGCCAGTCCTGTCATCACACCCAGTGCGATCACTAATGCGATAGCGAAGAAGTGGGCGAAGAGTGTGCTATCGCCACGAAATCCGAAAACGAATCCCCGCTCGGCATCGACAATGCGCTGCCGCCAGAACGGACGACGATTGGCGTTTCCCTTCTCGAGAAGATCCGGATGATGATGTATGTCGTTCTTGGTACTCATGTTGTTCTCAGGATCAGATCGGTCTTACGGACCCCCAAGCAATGATGTTGCATTCGTTCCGATGCCTCGAATGGGAAGGAATCGGGGTGTGATCGAAAAAGTGATTCCAGAGGCACCTTTGCTGGCGTCGTAACGTAAGCCGACATTCATCAGGAAATCGGAACCGATGCGGGTGATGGTAATCGACTGACCCGAATCGCGGCCTTCATCCAGATCGTAGGCTGTTCCCAATGTCGATGACCATTTGGGCGACATACGGTATGTGTAACTGGCGCTCAGGATCTTGCTGTCGAGACCGGCTCCCTGAATCTGCCGGATTCCGACGTATGCGCTGCCACGTTGACCGCGCTGCGTCAGTACGGCGACATTCCAGACGTTTTGTGCGTTATCGAACAGGTCCTGATACAAATTGGCCAGCAGGCTGGTCCGGTCGCCAACATTCCAGCGGTATTTGACGCCGATTAACCCGAAGTCTTCGCCAAAGTTGTCACGATCGGCATCCGGGAAGAATGACGCTTCGAGATCGAGGGTCATCCAGTCTTTGATCCGCATCTTTCCGGGTGAACCAACCTTGGTTTGCAGGCGATGGCGCCAGGCAGCTCGCACGACCTGTTGATCGTCAATCAGTTCATGATATGGAGCTGACACCGACAGGCCGGCTCCAGAACGAATGGCGTAGAAACGCGGCTCGTAAACGTCCGGCAATGTTCCACCAAAAGTATTCGTGAGGAAGCGCTGGCGGAACCGTTCCTGAGCGTTGTCATCGATGTCATTGTATTGTGCGATGGAATCGATGCCACGCGATGAATCGGTGTAGGAGTATTCCGCCTCCAGAAGCATCTTGTGAGCGATTCCATTCAAATTGAAGATGCGGCTGTAGATGCCTGGGAAAACTTTTGAGAACATCAAACTCGACTTCACACCGGCTGTACCGAACACACGGTCCAGACTGTTCCCGTTGATGTCCTGACTCCAATAGGCTGCTTCACCCAACACGTATGGTGAGACTTTGACCGGGCCAAAATGGAACGGTGCGGTAAGGGATTGTCGCGTCATCAAGACCGCGCCTTGTACATCGGCGACATAAGGGAGTGGTGAAAAAACGTCGGTTGGATCTGTCGGCGCGACAGCCGAATTCAAACGCCCGTAACCAGCTGATGAATGACTGCTCCAGTTGACCAGACCCGTCAGCAATGGCTGGCCGAGAATATAGTGATCCGCCCGTGGATACCATTCGGTTGTATTTTCAAACTCATTCAGTTGAGCATTACCGCGGATGACCCACTTCTGATTCCCGAGGTTCTGTTCGACATGAATTTTTGTTTCTTTGTCGTCGCCTGTATCGAACTCCGATTCGTAGTACTGCTCGATAAAATTGCGATCAGAAATGAGGCTCAGTTCACCAAACAGTTTTATATCGCCCGGAAGAACCTGACGATGTTCGAGTTCCAGCCGATACCGATCGTCCGTTTCTGGCGTGAGAGTCCGCCGATCGAGGCCGAGGTTATCGACGCCGCCATCATTGACGTAGTAGAACCTGCCTTCCGTGGTATATGGGCCGGGTAATCCGGTCAGTCCTTCGCCCTGGATTTGTGCACTCGTTCCCACTGCCGGACCGCGATCACTGAAGACATCGGTTTGTAGATCCCACTGGAAACCTCGCGGTGCGTCGATCCCCAAAAGTTTTGTGACGTCCCAGGTCACTTCTGCCCGCATGCCAAAGATGCTGTCATGTCCGACCTTTACGCGGCGGATGGGAATGTTGGGATCTTCCGCCGGGGCAGAGAGATAGGGTGTGTAAAACAGTGGGACGTTTTCGACCAGAAATGTGTTGTTCCGGGTCGTAATCCACGGGGTTTGCTGTTGTACGACCATACCAGTCATGGGATCGATGGCAGTGTCTCCGCCTCCCAACCAGCCTGGTGTCGGACGATTTTCAAGAATGACATCGGTTGCCTGCAGGCGGTAGCCGGGAAATCCGAATGTGCTCGTTGTTGCCCAGGCGTTCTGAGCATGGAATCGATCACGCGACAATTGACGAATGCGATCAGCCCGAATGCGAATGTTGCCGTTCAGTGCCGGCACGAGAGTCTTGAGTTCGGCTTTGTTGACAATCGCACGGTTTTCTCGAGCGTCGTAAAAACCATGCGTCGCACGCAGGATATTCGTTCCCTGGCGAATGACGATATTGCCTTCCAGATAGACCTGATAGGGTGTGTCCTGCGTTTGCACGGTGTCGGCGCTGAATTCGCCCCCTTCACTTTTCTGCGTCCAGATGACGATCCGGTCAGCGGATAGATCAGCGGTCGGCAGATTGCTGCCGTCATCGACCAGAATGTTGATGCCTCCGGTCAACACCCAAATCTGTTCTGGCGGCGTGGTGGTCCTGGATTCGAAGCTCAGTACGTTGTAAGGGACGCCACTGCGGGGAAAGATGCGAACACGGCGCAATGCACCGGTTGGTTCGTTCACTTGAGGAGCGCGCAACTCCGGTCCCTGAGCCACCATTGTCGAATGCCGGGTTGTCGGGATGAGACGCTCGCGGTGGAGTCTGGAGTACGCGGACGTGGCTCGATCGAACAAGGGTTCCCTGACCAGCTCGGCTGGTGCAACCTTACGTCGAAATTCCAACGTTGGTACGGAGCGGGATGTCATCTGAAAATAGGAAGTCGGGGCCGAGTGCGAATCTCCTGGTTGATCGATCCGCGAGTTTCCTTCCAGGTAAACATCGTATTCAATTCGCTGAGGGTGCGGTTGCGGTTTGCGCCAGATGACCATCCGGTCGGATTGCAGCCTGATCGATTCCTGTTCCACTCGGCAGCGTCCACGCAACACATATACGATGGCACCATCCAGTGAAAATTCCGTCGCATAGTCTGCGGCGATATGCAGGCTGCCTGTCGGTGTTTCGGGTGCGGGGATCGCAGTTTCGACATCCGCGCGCGAGGATTCCACGATGGAAAACACCCCGATTGCAACAACTGTTGAAATCGAGGCGATGACCACAAAGAGCGTTCGGAGTCGTCGCAAGGTTAAGCCCGCCACGGGCTCTCCTGAGATGTCGGTAACGGCTTGGGAAGGGGTGAAGACTGGGCCTTGCCACAGTTGTGGGTCGGGCTGGTTTGCGATCTTGGAGGGATGAATGCGAGCCGAAAAGGGAGCTCTGCTCAACTCGGCGATTCGGTGAGAGGTCTCTGGGAAAGATCGTTTCGCTAAATTGAATTCTGACAACGGTATTGATGCGGTGTCGCCCTCCGCGAATGCGGGCGGGATTATAGCGCTGGTGGCAGGAAAGGGTCAATATGGCCTCTGCTGTACCGCATGTCAGTTTGCGTTGACTGCAGGGAATAGGGGTGTGTTGGCCAGCTCAATTCGGTGCAGATTTGGGTTGAATGAGTTGTCTGGGTTGAGTTGGTTCCATTCCGAGCGGGAGATCTGAACTTATTTCGATAACAGAACGTCGCCACAAAACGGGAATCTCATTTCGTCACGAACGTCGTTTCGCCGACTTCGCGAAGGCTGTTGGTACCTTCGTACTCAATGCGACAACGAAATGTCTGGACTCCGGAATCGATCGCCTTCGCACGGATCGTAACTCGCATTTCTTCGCGTCGCCGTATCAAGTCGATGGTTTGAAATCGCATCTGCTGACCTCGAATCTGAAATGGCAGGTCAATCAACTGGTCGTCGAGATGGACCTCCGCATTGGTCGGTTGCAATCCATCCGGAAGTAGCGCGGTAATTTTGATGTCCTTCACAAATTCTTTATTCGAGTTTGAGAGCGTCAATTTGTAGTCGGCGGTCGAGCCGACGGAAATGGGATCCTTGTCGTCGATCAATTCGATTTCCAGAGGACCATCAGGGTCGGCAATTTTGACGCAGTTGGCGATTGCCTCGGGAGTCGTTTCGTTTGAAGTGACATGAAAACGGACGCATGCCTCATCCGCGCGCGTTTGGCATTGAAACTCAACCTGGATCGCGACTCCCTCCCCCGCCGCCATTTTTCCAAGCGACCAACTGAGACGATTCTCCTGGCGCTGTGCATTGGCGGTTGCTTCCAGTGGAATCAGTGCCACGTCGAATGTCACTTCCGCTTGAACATCCGTTTGTTCTTCATCCGATCGATTCACGATCAACATGACAAATTCCACTTTTTGTCCGACAGTCCGAATTTTTGGCGCGGACATCTGCAGGTCGATATCGCTTCGTTCGTATTCAACACAGGCATTATACGAAGCGGCAAGTTGCCCGTCCTGTCGCAGATCGAGGTGACAGCAAAGTCTTCCAGGAGCAACGCCGATCAAGGTGAGGGCAAGTTCGTGGCGGCCACCGGCGGGGATGGTTTCAATGGTTTGTCGGACACGCTTGTCACTATGACCGGGAAACACGAGGCCGGCTGAGAATTCTGACTCGATGACGAGGTTCGTCATCTCCTTATTCGTGGGGTTGGTGACTTCAATCTGAAACGTCGCTGCGGCGCCAACAAGCAATTTTCCGGGGTATTTGACCTTCAACGTGGGAGCGTTGTCAGGGAGAACATCTTCCGGAATCATTTCCGGACCCTGCAACTCGATGCGTGGCGTCTTGCTCTTTTGTGTTGTCCGTTCATCTGGTTCTGCAAACGTGTGTGGCTTGTTACTCATGCTGCCGAACGGAATTTCAACGTTGTCCGATTTATCTTCCGGATCATTTTCGGGATGCAGTTGAGGGGCAGGCGGCGAATCGATCTCGGGTGGTTCGCTCATATCCTCCGGGACGGTATCAGGTTGGCCAGGTTCAACATTCAGGTTTTCCACTGGAGGAACGGTTGGACGATTCGTCTGATAATTTGTGCCGTAAGGGTGTGGCTCCATCGGTGCGAACGTTGTGCAGCCCGACGTCAGAGCCAGAGTCAGGCAGAATATCAAAGGAGATGTATGCCGTTGTGACAAACGGAGAATGCAAAACATGGTAAACCTCGTCCCCTTGCAAAGAATCAACGACGGACGATCTGTGCCAACGATGCCCGTCGATTTCAAGTCTATCACCCTCACTTGATTCAAGAGGCAGCCGGAGTTGCTTTGTCCGTGAAACCCGATCAAACGATACCGGTCGTGTGGTTCCCGAAAACTTTGTTGGTTGCGAAAATCCGGATCACGACGACTTTTCGAACGCGCGAGAAGCGATCGATCCTGGTATCATCGGTGAGAAGCCCCCTTTTTGCGGTGGCTGGCTGAACGAAACACAACCACTTTGGAGAGAAGTGATGACCAGTTCAGATGCACCCAATGGTCTCAATGTCCCGGAATTGTGTGACGCTTTGATTGCGTCACAGTTGCACAATGAAGCGGAAGTTGATGCGTTGGTTGAAGAGTGGAATGGAGCCGAGGAGGATGGTGGCTCGTTCATCGATTGGCTGTTGGAACGTGGCACGATCACGCAACTGGAATCCGAAGCGTTGCGTGCCGGTGTCGCTTCGCAATTCACACTTGGTCCCTACCGCGTGGTCGAATGGTTATACGAATCGCGTGTGGGAGATGTTTACCGTGCCACGCACGAAGAGTTCAGTCAGGCTGTTTGCCTGAAGGTCTATCCGCCCGAATTCGAGGAAGACCCGATTTTGTCGCGAAAGCTGTCGCGCGAAATGCGCGTCTCGACGATGCTCGATCATCCCAACATTGCCCGAACCTTTCATCTTGGGCGAGCGGGTGGCTGTATTGTGATCTCGTTTGAGGAACTGCAGGGGGAGACTCTGGCCGACCGACTGGAGCGGGACAATATCCTTCCGTTGAATGAGACACTTCGTATTGGCCAGCAGATTGCCGATGCATTGACCCACCTCGAAGAGAAGTCGATTACCCACGGAGACGTTCAGCCCGAGACAATCTGGATCTTTCCTGATGGTCGAGTGGTGTTGATCGGGTTTTCCAACGCACTGGATGAGTTTGGGCGATTGGACGACGAAGATGAAGATGAACCTGTTCCTGAAGAAGAGATTTTCGGTGACCTCGATTACCTCTCGGCAGAGCAGGCATTGGACGAACGTCTGGCAGACACGCGTAGCGATCTGTATTCACTGGGATGTGTACTTTTCCGTTGTCTGACGGGGGAGGTGGTGTTTCCCGACAGGAACCCGGTCCGCAAAATGCTTGCACACGCGCTGGGTGTGCCTTACACCGTGGAAGAGCTAAACGAAGACGTGCCTCGCAATCTCTCTGAGATCGTCAATCGACTGCTGGCCAAAGAGCAGGCGGATCGATTCCAGCACGCAAAGGATGCGGCCTGGGCGTTGCAGCAATTGCTCGATGCAGATGACAGCCAGGCAGCCGTTGCGCGAGAGATCAGCCCCGACTTTCTCGCCTGGGCGAACTCCACTTCGGAATTGAACGATGAGAAAGAGGATTCCGCACTGCTGGGCGAACCGGAACTGTACGACTTTCTCGACTTTTTGATCGACCGACGCAAACGCAAAGCGGATGTGCCATGAGCGTATTATACTCTTCTGTGCCGCGATAAGCGTAAATATAGGTTTCCACGAGCCAGAGACGTCACACCAGAAGGGAAACTCTCATGAATACCCACGATGCTTCGTCTCACCTTCAGGCCAAAGGGCGTGGCACGTCGATCAACCCTCCCAATCGATTTGAATCGATTCATGTCGAGGAGGACCTGGAACATGTCGAGTTCGATGAGGAGTATCTCGCACAACGTCGTAAGGTGAAAACAGAGTATTTCGTCGATTCCTCCCGCACCATTGTGGCCGAAAATGAGAGTTCCGACATTCCGTTTCGATTCAGTATCAATCCGTATCGCGGTTGTTCTCATGGTTGTGCGTACTGTTATGCGCGTCCGTTTCATGAATACCTGGGGTTAAGCGGCGGGATCGACTTCGAGACGAAAATTTTTGTCAAGACACAGGCACCGGATCTTCTCCGCGATTTCCTGAATCGTCCCCAATGGCAGCCGGAGTTGATTGCCTTTTCGGGCGTTACCGATTGTTACCAGCCGGCGGAAAGGCACTTTCAATTGACGCGAGGTTGTCTGGAAGTCGCTTTGGAAGCACGGCAACCACTCGGAATTGTCACCAAAAATGCGCTCATCACGCGCGATCTCGATCTGCTGAAGCAGATGAACGTGTTTGGGACTGTCAGCGTCGCGCTCAGCATCACGACTTTGGATCAGTCGCTCAGCCGTTTGCTGGAACCACGCACAAGTGCACCGGAAGCCAGATTGCGAGCGCTGAAAACGTTGAACGATGCCGGGATCCCGACGAAGGTCATGGTGGCACCGATCATTCCGGGTTTGAATGACAGCGATATGGCTTCGGTATTGGAAGCGGCCAAAGAAGCTGGCGTTCAATCGGCAAGTTATATCCTGCTGCGTCTTCCGTTCTCCGTTGAGCCGGTTTTTGTCGATTGGCTGCATCGACACGTTCCCGAAAAAGCGGAGCGCGTGCTGAATCGTATCCGCTCGACGCGGGATGGTGAATTGAGCAGTTCCCAATTTGGAGAACGGATGCGGGGAACGGGCGAAATGGCGAAACAGATTCAACGTAGTTTTGAAGTGTTCACACGCAAATTCAGGTTGGATTCCCGGCTCAAACCACTGGAAACCCGGCACTTTCGTCCACCACGGGCGTCTTCCGGACAAAAACGTCTGTTTTGAAGCATATTACGTTTTCTTGTGTCCGCGAAGAACGCCTTTTGTCCGGTATATGCAGATTTTCACTATTCAGAACCGTTTCACAAAAAGGAAAACTGCCCGAAATGCTGGAGTCGACTCATTGTGTTTTCCCAACAAAGCGGGAACTTTTTGAGCGCTGGTTGCGTCACTGGTAGCGGGACAACTTTTGACCTGTTGCCAAATACAAAGGCCGAATTGCATTCAGGCAATCACAGATGATTGAGGAGACATTGATGCAACATCCGTTTGGTGGTTTGATCAACGGCGATTCCAATCGTTCCAAATCGATGGAATCGACACCATTGAAGTCCGATACAACACGGCGTGCGGCGATGGGCTATGTTGCAGGCAGCCTGGTGGCTGGCAGTATGATGCTGAAGTTTGCTCACGCGAAGGATGAACAGCAGTTTCAGGAGAATCCTGAAGCCGGTGCCAGATCCGATCATGGTCGTCATGTGGTGGTGCCGCGGGATTTCCGCAGCTTGAAAGAAAAACGACGAAAAGAACTCGGCATTCATGGAGAGTTTTTTCAGAGTTCTCGGAATGGACGCTCCGGCTACCTCGCCTGGATCACGCCAGAGCGAGCGAAGGCGATTGCTCAAGAGACGGATGTGGCGGGGGTATTCACCATCGAACCGGAGGATCTTCCGGATTTGGACTCTGCTTACTCCGGCTCGCCGCAGCTTATTGTTACGCTGGTTCCGAACAGTTGGAAGAAGCGGCCGGATTCAAATACCTTTCTGTCCGATACGGAAGTATATGGAGAATGGAAACAGAGGCATGAGACCGTTCAGTCCATCAAATTGAAAAAGGGGCTGAAGCCAGGAACATTTGTTTTCAAGCTGACGCGTCGTGTTGTCCCGGAGAAATTGTTGAAGGCTTTGAAGTCCCATCCTCAGGTTGTAAGTATTTCCTGGCTGGATAAGAAAGAGGCGAAACCGCCGATCGGCGGTCCGGTTCCCACAACGCTTGCACTGGGTGAAGAGGGAGCAACGACACTCGCCATTGGTGAGGAAGGAGGTCGCCCCGTTCCCCCGCTCCGTCCGACTACCAAAGCAGTCGGTGAGGAAGGAGCTGCGACAACATTGGCTATTGGAGAGGAAGGCGGAAAGCCGAAACAGCGTCGTCAGTTGAAGCGGTAATGCTGGCACGTTCAAGCCGCGTTGATACCTCGACATAGTACCGCGACGCGCAGCGATCGCGGTTGGAACGAAGATGTACGTATCTGGCTCTTCCGGTCCTGCAAAGCACTGATCGTTGAACACAGTATTGCACCAGACTGGTGATTTGATTGACCAAAACAAGAAAGCCCGCCCTGGAAGAATCCGGGAGCGGGCTTTCTTACAGCCAATGAATTGTTGTGATCGATTGCTGTCGTCCGTCAGGTGAGGAAGTCGATCAGTTTCCAACGAGACCTGCAAACGGGCTGCCGTTGACGCGGAAGAATTCAAACCCGCTGCCATCGCCCGAGTTTCCGTTTTCCAGAACCGCGAAGTTGTTGGCGATATTCCCCAATCCGCTTAAACCGGTCGGTGCACCGGCGATGTCGATCACACGGAGGTCGATATTGGCAACACCACCCAAACCACCGCCCGTCCCGAAGAGTGTGCTATTAAGCGAGATATTTGTTCCACCATTGATCGAGAGTCCATCGCCATCGACATTGTCTGGTACGCCTGGGCCTGTTGCGACAGTGTTAATGACCAGTGTATCGAGAAAGATGTTATTCGAGTTCGTCAGTGTGATACCATCGCCGCGTTGCGCCTCGATATTCAGGTTGGATAACAAGGCGGTATCGGACCCGGTAATTTCGATACCATGTGCACCAGTTTGTCCAGCAATGTTACCATTCGACTGTATTATGAGATTCTGAACCGTTAAGTTGTTGGCATTGTTGATATCCACCACGATGCCGTTATTTCCGTTCGTAATAAAGGTACCGCCATCGATAAACGTGTTGTCGGAACTGTCGATATCCAACGCGTTATTACCGCCACCGTTGATGGTGATGTTGTTGTTGAGAATGAAGTTACCATCGGAGCCATTTCGCACGGCGATGCCGTCTTCGTTGGCTATGATCGTCGTGTTCTGAATGACCGTGTTGTCGCCGTTATCCAGAAAGATGGGAACGGCATTGCCATCGGTGGTTTGCAAATTTAATCCGGAAATATGGACATTGCTGACGTTCTGCACAACAAAGGGGTCGAATGCGTTGGTGTTGTTGATGACAGTCGGCGCAGCCCCCGGAACGGTGAACGTGGCAACTTGCCCGGTTTGCGTTCCACAGACCAGGAAGCTGTTTCCTCCCCCCAGGATCGATTGGCCGGTTTTCAGGTTGGCGTTGTCGGTGACATTGAAGTCTCCACCACTGCCATCGAGGATAATTGTGGCTCCCTCGGGTGCGGCGGCCACTGTATCAGCAATGACATCGTTTGCCGTTGCGGTGATTGTTTGCACTGGACCGAACACGTTCCCCGTGTGGAAATCCTTGGCACGTTCGCGAAAGCGTCCGTTCGCGACCACGATATCAACATCGCGGATTGGCAAATCCTGCATGTGCCGCATGAGCGGATTGTGCACGTAGTTTTTCTCACCCAGTGGAATACGAATGCGCAGGATTCCGGAAATCTGGTTTTTCCGCAGGTCGTCATATCGGTTTTCAATACCCATCACCAATCGTGACCCGTCGCCCAGCCAGTGGATGTCGTACATCCGAAATTCCAGCCGGGCATTGAGGCCTTCGATCGTCGGAAATCCTTCACGGTTGGCGAAGAAGTAGTATCCTCCAACCGCTGCACGGAGTTCTGCATCGTCGTTGCGCCCCCATGCTTTGAGACGAAATCCGATCTCCCCATCAAAACCCTGAAGTGCTTTTTCACGTTCTTTGAAGACAAAGATAAAGCCATCTTCGATTCCTGCAGTGGCCGGAGCCAGCGAATCCTGGAACCCACCTTCCGGGATATACATGTTGAAGTGTGCCTGGTAATCGGTTGTGATGAACTCCGTACCGAACGTTGTGCCGTGAAAGTCATTGTTGTTCTGAGTGTGGCGTCGGTCGTACCAGGCATAAACGCCCCAAATCCAGGATTCATCAACAATGGTTCGGAAACCTCCACCGAAGTTTCCCTCGTAGTTGGAACCGTCATCCGCCATTCCGCGGATGTCGGCATACAGCATCGATTTGCCATCCTGCACAAGCGGAACAAAGAGATTGCCAACACTGATCGCGCGGTTTTCACCCGGCAGAAATCCCATTTCAGCGAATGCACCCCATTCCTCGGCTGGGCCTTTGCCCAGCGTGGGATAGGTGTGTCCGGGAGTCCTGAACGCAGGCCCCCGATCATCAAACTCGGAAACGGATGGTGTGATATGATTCACACCCGATGCCTCTCCACGGTTCATGTAGTCGATGGAGATGGAGCCGTCCGGCAATGTTCCGTTTTCTGATGTGGGTGTGGCAAAGACGGCTGAAACCTGGGTTAACGCTTCCGGGAAATAGTCGGAGTCAACTTGCCCGTCATCCATTTGGGAGATCGTCAGAGTACCGTTGCCTGAACCGGCTGGCATACCCGGAAACGGAGCGGGTGGGTGTTGGGCTGCGTTGTAGGCTGCATTCGTGACGGCAGGCATTGGTGCCGCGATAAGGGGGGGGGTCGGTAACGACGCAGTGTCCGGGAGTGACGACTGGTTGCGTAGACCGTTATTCAGGTAGTCGATTGTCACGCGGCCATTCGGTGCTGGGTGATTTCTACCGGCAGGTGATTGCGGTCGGAATGGCTGTGGCTGCTGCAACAGTCTGGGGGCTGGCAACAGTTTTGGTGCGGGCACTGTCTGGCCCGGCGGCAGTTGCCCATCGTTCAGGTAGTCTATTGTGACTTGACCATTCGGGGCTGCCGTTTGGGAAACTTCCGTCGAAGGAGACGACTGAATGGCGCCATCCACCATGTTAATCTGTGCGTAAGCCATTCCTCCCTGCATCAACAAGGCAAAGATGACCATACCGCTCAGATAAACGATGTGGGCTTTCCGCACGTGGAATCCCTTCCGGTCTGGCGTCCGGGTCATGACCGGGGCCGTTTCAGAGGAGTGACAAATTTGTGATGTGGCGTGTCGGCTCATGTTGCAGGCACGTCTATGGCGGAGATCTGGACACTCTCCCCGCGCAGGTGAAGTGACAGGCCCGGTTATTCCGGTTTTTCAAATATCGACGAATTTGCCATTTGTCTTGATTGTATTGAGGATGACGGCATTCAAATTTGTCGCAAGCGATTTGCAACAATATGGTTATGCGAAAAAGGGAATTCTTGTTTTGCGTCTCTTTTGCCGAAAATGGCTTGCCGGCCAAAAGCTGCATTCTGAAGGAGTGGGATGAGTGCGATGAATGGGGGGGGCTTGCGCAATTCGATTTTTGCTCAAATTCAACGGCAATGTTTTACGCATCCATTGCCGACCACAGAAGCCCGTACACGCCAAGCCCGTAGAACGTGTATTCGACATCTGCCTGTTCGTCCCAACTGGCACCTCGAAAACCTCCAGTGGGGAACTCTAGCCATTCGCGAATGAATCTATCGATCTTCAGAGGATCAAATGTGTCGGCGATTCCCAGATCCTGGGCCGTCAACAGGCCGGTGAAAGTCGAGAGACCATCTGCAAACGGAATTCGGGTATTCGCCTGAAATCCCCCTTCCCCACTCCAGACATCATTGAGAAAGTCGCGGATGTCCTGTTTTAGTTCGGCGTCGACGGCATTGAAGATTTTGAGGATGGCGACTGCTGCTGCAGTCGGATTGGTGCCACTTCGTTTCATTGGAGCGATTTCGACAAATCCACCATCATCCCGCTGGCGATCATAGACGAATTGAATGAGCGAGTTGGATCGAGGAACAACCTGTCCGAGAAGTTGATAAGTCAGCGTGATCAGAAACGACTGATATGTGCTTCCCGCTGCTCCTTCGCTTGATTTGGCGTATCCTCCATCATTGGTACGAACACTTTCGAGCGTTTCCAGAATACGTGTCGACCAGTCAGGATTTGCATCAGCGAACAGGTCTTCAGCTCCCGCCGCCTGCACAGCCAGTGCGGAGTACAGAAAGCTGATCAAATCGACAACATGCAGTTTTTCGATTGTTTGCTGCTTCAAATAGTTGGCGATGCTCTCACAGTTTTCTGATTCAAGGCCATCCAGCATGGCCAGGCATCGCACAGCGAAACTGGTGTAATACAGGTCCGACTCCCCTTCCCTTCCCATAAACCCTCCGTCTGGCTGCTGTTGTGCCAGAACGAAATCGCGATGATGATCCCGCCGGTTTTCGGGCAGTTCTTCCAAACCGAGCCGGAGTCGTTCGGCAAGTTGAAACAGATAGGGGGTTTCGAGCACGGCAGGTTTAATCCAATTAGGGAGTGATTGGTATATCGTTGATGAGAATGGTTGGATGCGTTTGGGTAATAAGCGGTCGCGAACGAACCTTAAGTGGAATGGCGGTGTCAGGAACGAAATGGCATACCCTCTTTTTGACCAGCGAGAGCCGGAACCGTTCCTGGAGCCTTGTCAAGGATTTGTTTCAGGGTACGGATTGACATAACCCGCTCTGTTGTCGCTCCTTGTCTCTGTCATCAAACCCTGACTTCCAGCCGGAACGCTGCACTGGAGCGCATTACGCTCTTCTGTGGCACGAAAATCGTCTTTTGGCCTGCAAACGCAGACTCCCACGAGCGAGAACCGTCACACGAAAAGGGAAATCGCCCTAAACATTATAGCGGCAAACGGATAAGTATGGCGTCTTTCGATCGGCTATTATCGTTCCAAATGGGGTGTAGGCCGCCACAGAGAAAAGTCCGTCGGACTAAACTTCAAGAATACACACCCAACTGCCATTGCGACAGCGTGTCGCAGTCATCACGATACTTGCTGGCGCGACCCTTTCATTGCCATGTGACGAAACTCCACTTCCGCTTGTGGATTTGTGAGAGAGTCCCGTATCAACGTGGGCTTCTGTGAAACGAGATAACAGCGATGAGTTCATCCGAATTGAAACCGGGAAGCCTGCGGGAACTGCTGCATGTTGCGGTGCCGCTGGTGATCAGTGCTGGTTCAATCACCTTGATGAATTTCATCGATCGGGTGATTCTGACCTGGTACTCAACAGATGCGCTGGCTGCCGCGATGCCTGCCGGATTGTTGCACTGGACGGTGATGTGTCTGGCATTTGGAACGTCCGCCTATGTGAATACATTCGTCGCACAATACGAAGGGGCGAAGCGACCGGAGCGTGTCGCGGCTTCGATCTGGCAAGGTATTTACCTGGCCATTGTCGCCAGTGGTTTGCTGCTGTTCGTGCTGCCATTTACTAATCAGATTTTCCATTTTATTGGCCACGCGTCGGCGGTGCGCGAGATGGAGTCGCAGTACTTCTACGTGCTTTCTGTCGGGACGTTGGCATTCATCCTTTCAAATACGCTTTCCTGCTTTTTCACTGGCGTGGGGCGTACACGTGTGGTGATGATCGTGAATGTCATCTCTGCCGTGACGAATATCGTTTTCGACCTGATCTTCGTTTTCGGCTGGGGACCGGTTCCTGCATTGGGAATTGCTGGTGCTGCATTGGCCACTGTCTTGGCGAAGTCGCTGGAAGTGGCATTGTACATCGTGTTGATGTCGAATCTCAGCTGGGCGACACTCTACGAAATCTGGAAGAATCGCCGGTTCGATCGCGAACTGTTTTGGCGTCTGGTCCGTTATGGTTCGCCCAATGGTTTGATGTTTCTTGCTGATGTCGGTGCCTTTCAGGTATTGATCATTCTCGTCGGCAGGCTGGGAGAAGTTCAACTTGCGTCGACGAACCTCGCCTTTAATTTGAATTCCCTGGCGTTTGTGCCGATGTTCGGTATCTCGACTGCCGTGTTGACGCTCGTCGGAAAACGTGTGGGAGAAGGTCGGCCTCAACTGGCGATCCGCACGACATGGATTGCATTCGGATTCTGCAGCAGTTATATGCTCTTTTTTTCGGCTCTGTATTTGTTGATTCCCGATTTGCTGATGTTGCCCTATGCAATGGAGGCGGACGAGGCCCAGTTCTCGCCGATTCGGGATCAGGCAGTCATCCTGTTGCGGTTTGTTGCGGTTTACGCGTTCTTTGATGCAATGGCCATTGTGTTCGGATCAGCTGTGCGCGGTGCGGGGGATACACGGTTTTCCCTGATATTCTGTTTTTGTGCCGGTTGGATACTGATGGTCCTGCCAACGGTGATTTACTGGCAATTGTATGGTGGACACATTTATGCCTGTTGGACAGCGTGCACAGTTTACATTTTGGCTTTGGGTGTCGGATTCATGTTGCGGTTTCGGGCCGGGGCATGGCTGTCGATGCGCGTCATCGAACCGCAGGAGGCGTTGCCTTTTATTTTGAACGAGGAGCCATCCGAGTCAGGAACTCCATCGTCATCCGTCGAGGACTCGCAAAATTTGCAGATGGCCATGGCTGAACCCGACAGCGCGGAAGATCTTTGCCGTTGAAAGAATCACCGCTGTCAACGACCGAATTGGATGCACCAGTTCCGAACTGATTGGTCAACCTGATATGGACTACCTCGACGACGAACCGTGGCAAAAATGGCGTAACGAGTGGGATCTCGACGGTTCCGTGACTTACCTCAATCACGGTTCGTTTGGTCCGTCGCCTCGCGTTGTTCAACAGGAAAGAGAACGCTGGTCGCGTGAACTGGAATGCCAGCCGATGGCCTTTTTCGTTGATCGGTTGGAACAACAGCTTGATGACGCTGCGAAAAAACTGGGGGCATTGATTGGCGCCTCTCCGGACGATTTCGTGTTTCAGGAGAATGCAACGCAGGGGATGAATGTTGTCGCGAACAGTGTGCCGCTCAACCCTGGCGATGAAATTCTGTTATCCGACCATGAATATGGGGCCGTGCACCGGATCTGGAACCAGCGTAGTGAAACGACCGGAGCAAAGGTGGTTGTCGGCCGATTGAATCTGGCGGCGGATTCGCCAGCACAGTTGGCGAATGAATTTCTGGCACAGGCCACAGATCGTACGCGGTTGATCGTGGTCAGCCATGTCACTTCACCGACGGCAACCATACTGCCCGTTCATGAGATTTGTGATCGAGCGCAACAACGAGACATCGCTATCTGTATTGATGGTCCTCATGCCCTGGCGATGCTGCCGTTGAATATCGCAAAACTCGGTTGCGACTATTATGTCGCCAGCGGACACAAATGGCTCTCTGCACCATTCGGTACCGGTTTTTTGTTCGTGGCGAAACGGAATCAGCAGAAAATCAGGCCTGTGATCACCAGTTGGGGACACAGTGTGAGTGGTCGTCCGCATTCGTGGAAGCATGAGTTTAACTGGCCGGGTACACGTGATTTTTCCAGTTATCTCGTCCTTCCCGCTGCAATCGACTTTTTACAACAAGTGGGTTTGGAGGAGTTTCGATTACGAACCCATGCGTTGGCACAATATGCACGAGAGCGAATTGTGGAACTGACGGGATTACAACCAGGATTGCCCGACAGCCCCTCCTGGTACGGGTCTATGGTCACCCTTCCGCTGCCCGGAAACGCGCCGAAGAAATTGCGACCCGGTTCGGTTGACCCGCTGCAGACGTTTTTGCGGCACGAACAGAAGATTGAGATTCCAGTGCTTCAGCGAAACGGTCGACGTTTCATTCGCGTGTCGTGTCATCTCTACAATACGACCGAGGATATTGACCGACTTGTGAATGCCTTGAAGGCTCTCTCTCCCTCCTTTCTGCCGTAGGTAGATTATGGGACACATCGATCTGTTGAAATGTTCATTAGAGCGAATTGCGCTCTTCTGTGCCACGATGGGCGTCGTTCGGATTGCAAACATAGGTCTCCACGGGCCAGAGACGTTACACCAGAAAGTAAACTGCTTCAGGGCGGTGTGCTGTGGAATGCGGGATTGCTGTTAGGAAACGGGGGCGTTTGTTGTATTATCTCCAGGTCTGCATTTGCCTCCTGGTTCCGTTGTCTTATGGCTTCGTCACCTTGAAGTCATTGTCGCACGTTTGATTCGGAGAGATCGATGATTTTTTGTTCTTTTGCCCGAAGTCTCTTTCTGGTTGTTGTCTTATCACCCACGATGTTGCTGGCGCAAGTCGGAGTGATGGGAGGCACTTTGGAGTCCATCGAACCGGGAGGTACGGCTGTGGTCGTCACACCGTTTGGTCGATTGGCAGCACAGGGAAACAAGACCTATAAAGTGGCTCCCGCTGCAACGATTACGCTCAACGGGAAGCGAGCCAGGATCGAGCAACTTGCGCCGGGCATGAGGATATCGGTTTACTTCACAGGTGATGGGCTGGCCTACAAAGTTGTTGCGCGTGGTACAGCACGAGCGATCGTTCCTCAAACAACCCCACTCGATATTCCGACAATCAATCCGACACAACCGGTGTTCCCGCAGCCAGGGACTGAGGAGGATGCCACCATCATCTGGCCTCAATTTCGGGGAACTGATCGAGACAATATCTCGATTGAAACCGGATTACTGACCTCATGGCCGGATGCCGGACCTGACGTGCTTTGGACGACACGTGGTCTGGGTGAAGGATACTCGACCGTCAGCATAGCGAACGGGTTTATCTACACGATGGGAAATCAGGGCGATTCCGAAGCGTTCCTTGTGATTGATCTGCAAACCGGAAAACCACTGTGGGGTAAAAAACTGGGACCAGCGTACAAGGAAGGTCAGGGAAATGGTCCGCGCGGGACGCCTTCTGTTGACGCGACGATGGCGTATGCGTTAGGGGCGACGGGAGAACTGGCCGCGATCGATCTGGCTACTCGACAGATCCGCTGGCAGAAAAATATCCTCAGTGAATATGGGGGACGGAATATCCAATGGGGCATCAGCGAATCACCTCTGCTGGATGGCGATCGCCTGGTGGTCACGCCGGGTGGTAATACGGGGACGGTTGTCTGCCTCGACAAGAATACAGGCCGAGACATCTGGAAAGCGGTTGTCCCCGGACAGCCTCAAGCCGGTTACGCGTCCGTTGTTCCCATGACTGTGGGAAACATGAAACAATATATCGCCTTCACAAGTAAAGGGGTGGTTGGTATCGGCGCTCGTGATGGGCGAGTTCTCTGGGCCGATGGTACGGCATCGAATGGTACAGCCAATTGTTCCTCGCCCGTCGTCTATGAAAACAGGGTCTTCTATGCATCGGGATATGGAACCGGCGGAGCACTTGTTCAACTCGCGGCGGTTGGCAATGGCGTCCAATCGCGCGTTCTCACGAAAACGACCGACATGAAGAACCATCATGGCGGCATGGTTGTCGTCGACGGATATGTTTATGGGACGAGCGATCCCGGTGTGCTGACCTGTATTGACCTGCGGAACGGTCAGACCATGTGGCAGGACCGTTCCGTTGGCAAAGGGGCCGTTTCCTGCGCCGATGGACATCTCTATGTCCGCAGTGAGCGGGGAAGTGTTGCGCTGGTGGAAGCCTCGCCCAATGGGTATAGAGAAAAAGGGCGATTTTCGCAACCACATCGCAGCGAAAAGTCGTCGTGGCCACATCCTGTCATCGCCGATGGCAAACTCTTCTTACGCGATCAGGACGTGCTGATTTGTTTCGATCTGAAGAAGCCGTAGATGGTTGCCTCAACCCAATAACGCTCAAACGATTCACCCATAATTCGACGATGGCAATCCCGGTTTCGAGGGAACGAAGCGATGCAGCCGTTGGAATTTGAACCGATTCTCAAACGGATTCGCTGGGGTAGTCGGCGGCTCGGTTCTGTTTTGGGGAAGCCGATCGGTGACGAAACCGACTATGCCGAGAGTTGGGAGATCGCAGACCATGGCGAGGACCAGAGTCGGGTTTGCGATGGGCATCCCTGGGCGGGGCGGACTCTGAACGATCTGGTGGAATCGGAAAACGAAGCTTTGTTCGGTCGTCATGCCGGCCGGAAACAGTTTCCCCTGCTGATCAAATACCTCGATGCCTGCGATCATCTGTCGGTTCAGGTTCATCCCGACGATCAACTGGCAAGACAATTCGACCCGGCAGAAAATGGGAAAACCGAAGCGTGGGTGATCATCGACGCCGAGCCTGGGAGCCGGTTGTACGCAGGCCTGAAAGAGGGGGTTGATGAAACCACATTGCGAGACGCTTTGGAAAGCGGCGATTGTGAAAACTGCCTGCACAGTTTTGAAGTCGCCCCGGGAGATTGTCTGTTTATTCCTGCCGGCACGGTGCATGCCATCGGTGCGGGAATCCTGCTGGCGGAAGTGCAGCAATCGAGCGATCTGACATTCCGGCTGTACGACTGGGGACGTGTTGGTGCGGATGGAAAATCTCGTGAGATCCATGTCGAGGAGTCAATTCGCTGCACCGACTTTACAAGTGGACCAGTCAATCCCGTCGTGCCGGAGACGGTGAAGAACGATGAAGTGACGACGGAGCAGCTTGTTGACTGTCCGTTTTTCGTGATGCACCGGCATACAACGGATCAGAGTTTCGTCCTGTCTCATGAGGACCGATTTCAGGTTCTAATGGGACTTTCCGGAGAGGCGGAACTGGATTTCGGTAATGGCACAATCGCGATGAGTGCCGGAAAAACAGCGCTCATCCCCGCCGCTTTTCAAGGAAAATTGTTAATTCGGCTTGAAGGTGAAACGACAATTCTGTCGGCGTTTCTGCCCGATATGATTTAGCGCACAAATTGCAGATACCCCTCTCGCTCGAATTGAGCGATCGTTTCATAAAGTTCCTGCTTGATATGATTAAGACGCTCTGTATCGGTGATTTTCCTGCCCGTTTCGTCCGTCACGTAGAACACATCGACCACCTGATCAAAATGTGTCGAGATTTTGGCCAGCGTCAGAGCAAGTTCCAATTTGTGCAACTTGAGGCCGATGGTATAGAGTAGACCGAGCCGATCGTGACAGAAGATATCGATTATCGTTGCCCGGTCGGAACTGGAATTGTCGATCGAAACACGGGTCGGCAGTCCGGAAATGGGTTCCGCATCGTTAGATTGTCCATAACGCGTATTGCGTTGAAACATTTCCGGAACACTGGTTTCATTCAACAGCGACTTGCGAATCGCTTCTTCGGTTTCCTCCAGTCTTTGGTCCGAAACCAGCCCCTCGAAATCGTTGTCAATGACACGAAAACTGTCGATTGCCACTCCATCGTCATTCGTACTGATTTCGGCTGAAAGGATTTCCAACCGCTTGGCTGACAGTGTGCCTGTCGTCTTGTAGAAGCAGCCCTTATCGTTCTGCGGACCAACAATCACGCGATATTCAATAATGCCGGTTTCTTCGTTTTGTATCCCACGAACGATAATGTCATGCGGTTTCATTTGACGCAGGACATCAATGTCAGCGGCGATCTGATACGGTGCAGTATGAATCAGGTATTGCGGGGAAAACCTGTCGAGGTATTCGTTAAGAATCTGTTCTGAAGGAATCGAACTCTCCTCCGACGTTCGCCCGCCATTTGTCACGGGAGCAATTGAAGAGATGACTTTGTCCCGAATGCGCTGGATACGTTCTTTGAGATGATAAGAATGGTGCTTGCCGCTCAATGTGACCATCGCGCGATCGTACAATTCGCTTAGCAGTTCCGCTTTCCAGTCAGTCCAGGTTTTGGGGCCGACAGCGATCAAATCCGCAGCCGAGAGAACGTAGAGCATCCGCAATGTTTTCGGGTTGCCGACCTGGTGGCTGAATGGCACATAAACTTTTGGATCGGAAATGTCGCGGCGAAAGGCGAGGTGCGACATCAGCAGATGTTTGTGGACGAGAAATTTCAAAACCTTCGCATCCTGTTCCGACAGGTAAAGCCGTTGGGTTATGCGTTCGGCAATTTGAAGCCCAACATCGCTGTGGTCTTTTTCAAATCCTTTCCCCAGATCATGCAACAGCAAAGCCAGATGCAATATCTCTTTTTGCTTCAATGGTTGGTATGCTGCGCCCAGTGGTCCATCGTCATCATCCATGGCGGTGGCGGCTTCGACGGCCCTCAAGGTGTGTTCGTCGACCGTATAGCTATGATACTGGTTGAACTGAAGCAGGCCCCGAGCGCGTGTTACATCGGGAACGAGGATATCGAGGATTCCGGTCTCGTACAGGCTTCGTAGTATGGGACCAAGCGGCTTTGAAGTCCGCATGATATCCAGAAACAATTGGGCGCTGGTGGGTGATACAAACGGCGGGATCTGTTCGGCAGCCTTGCGAATGGTATCAACCAGTTTGGGCGTTGGCAAAACACCATATAAAGCCGCCGAACGATACAGGCGGAGAATTTCAGACAGGTCACACGTCACCTTGTCGACGTGTTTCGGAAGAACGTCGATGGAATCATGGCCCACCTTGAGGTACCGATTCGCACGGTGTGTTGTGAACATGCGGCCCATGTTGTAGAGAACGGTTTTTCGACGGTGCACCTGGACGAATTGCTGCGTGATGTTAGCGATCGCGCCACTGTGACGAAAGTACTCCTGCATGAATCGTTCGACTGGTCTTTGTCCCGGCTTTTCCTGCACACGACGTTGTTCGGTCAGTCGCAGTTGTTCGTCGCGCGTCAGAACATCCTGTTCCTTATTGGCGTGGAAGTGAAGATCGTGCCGAAGCCGCATGATGTAGTTCTGTGCGTCAGTCAGCAGCCGGGCATCTTCTCGCGTGAGCGTACCATGCCGACGCAGGGAATCGATTCCACGAATTCGATAATGTGCGTAGCCAATCCACCGCAGCAGGTGAATGTCGCGTAACCCGCCAAGTGAACGTTTGATGTCAGGTTCAAGTTGGCTGACCGTTGTACCATACTCTTTCCGTTCCTCCTCACGGGCGGTGATACAGGCTTCTACAAAGGGACGGACCTTGTACCGAATCACGCGGTTGTAGAATTTTTTCTGAAACTGTTCAAACAGCAATTCCGATCCCCAGGTCAGCCGTGCTTCAATCAATGCCGTGGTGACTTCGGTTTCCTGTTTTGCCAATGCGATGGCTTCATTGATTGTTCGCACGCTGTGGCCGAGTTTCACATTGGCATCCCAACAGTCGCGCACCACTTGCGATGTGATTTTGGTAAACAATTCACTGGCAGGACCAGCATGGAGAAACATCAGATCGCTATCGGAATAGGGAGACATCTCCCCCCGCCCCGACCCACCCAATGCCACCAACGCGGAACTTTCCGCAATCAATTTTCGATCAGAATCGGAATGGTGGCCGAGAGCATCCAGAAACAGTCCGACGAGAAACGCGTCGGTGCCATCGGAGATGACCGACGCCACCTGCATTCCTGTCGCGTCCCTTTCGAATAGTTTTCGTGCGCGTTCTCGGACAGCCTGGATCTTTTGCCGTTTGGCCTCCAGCAGTTTGAGCGGATCGTCGGTCGATTGCGCCGTCTCTACGGGGCTGTTCATCGCATCTCGAATTTTTGAGTTGGGGGGAAAGAGTTGCGTTTAGAGCATATTATACTCTTCTGTGCCGCGATGACTCTAGCCGCGCCGATACCTCGACGCGGTACCGCCGTGCGTAGCACGTCGGCTGGCAGAGGCCCCACGAGTCAGAGACGTTACACCAGAAGGTCAACTGCTCTAGCCTGTTCGACTCCGTTCGATTTTACATCATGCGGAGGGGGAAAAGCAGCGGCATCGTGACCAAATTGTATTATTGAATGCAAACGGACGCCGACATGCTCATTCCGGCAAATCGGCGTTCGTAAAAGTCGTTGGCAGTGGAGCTGCTCAATGATTTCCGATCAGATCGCTTCGCCACCCGACTCGCCTGTGCGGATACGGATAATGTCGGATAGATCCGACACAAAGATCTTACCATCACCAATCTGGCCGGTCCGTGCAGAATTCATGATGGCTTCGATCGCCATCGAAAGTCCTTCGTCATCACACACGATTTCGATTTTCACCTTCGGCAGGAAGTCGACCGTGTATTCGGTGCCGCGGTATGTTTCCTTATGGCCACGCTGACGTCCGAAACCACGAACTTCGGTCACAGTCATGCCTTGAATCCCGGCAGCCGTAAGAGCAGATTTCACGTCTTCCAGTTTGTAGTGACGAACGACAGCTTCGATCTTCTTCATGGGGACTGTTCCTTCAAACAGGAGTTAACAATGTTTTCGATATGGAAATCTCAGTTAGTTGTGACGATCTCGTGATTTTGGCCAAAAAACCTGGAGCAGTTTACCTTATTGATATGACGTCTCTGGCTTGTGGGTGCCTGTGCTTGCATGTCAAACGACATCCATCGCGGCACGGGAGAGCGCAATATGCTCTACAGGGCTTCATCGCCAGATTCCCCCGTGCGAATACGGATCATTTCGTGAATGTCGGTGACGAAGATTTTGCCATCGCCAACTTGACCGGTCCGGCCTGCAGTCAGAATGACTTCGATCAACTCCTTCGCCTGTTTATCGGAACAAACAATTTCCAGTTTTGCTTTTGGCAGAAAGTCAATCGTGTATTCCGCTCCACGATACTGTTCCTTATGTCCCTTTTGCCGGCCAAAGCCGCGCACCTCAGAGACCGTCATCCCCTGCACTCCCGCCTGTGTGAGCGCATCTTTGACCTCCTCCAGTTTGAAGTGGCGAATCACCGCTTCCAGTTTCTTCATCGATCGGGTCTCCAAAAAGAAGTAATGGTTTCGAAATGTCCTTTTCGACGCCTGATCTTCTCTTGAACGCGTTTGCGATGATCTTTCATCCATCGGCATGATGATCGTGACGATCAGGCTCCGTTGTTTCAGCGAGTCCTGACTAGTGGTCCGTCAAGATTAAAATTTGGGTTCGGTAAAGTTGCAAGGAGCAACAACGGAGCGGGTTATGTCAACCCGCACCCCAAAACAAAGCCTTGACAAGGCACTGGAGCGTATTGCGCTCTTCTGTGGCGCGAAAATCGTCTTTTGGCCTTCAAACACAGACTCCCACGAGCGAAAACCGTCATACGAAAAGGTAAACTGCTCTAAAGAAAAACCTGTTCCATTTGGAGACAATCTCCACAGAAAGTGTCAACACGTTGTTATAAAATAAGTTACGTGTCCTGCTTGCGGATTCCCGAAGAATTCGTCTGCCCGAGGGAATTACAGCGGTGAGGCGCTTTGAATCTTCCGGAATCACCAAAGTCGCGACGATTTTGCATTGAGAGAGCGCAGGTTTTCGTGTTTTGGCCACACGACATCGGCGAATCACGCCGGTGTAGCGCGATTCACAAAGATGCGACACTGTTCAAACGGGAATGGAGCACCACAAGAGATCGAAAGATTCACCGAAAATCAGAGCCGTCCAGTTCATGGTTCTTCATCAGTCGATAGAGCGTACCTCTTGGGATTTGGGCTTCTTCGGCAGCGATCGTGACATTCCCGTCATGTCTCTGCAACAGGTCGCTCAGATACTCCCGCTCGAATTCGGCAACGTGTTCCGCACGTGCCTGGAAGAAACCTGTCGACTTCTCTGGACCACCCAAAGCGCGGCCGGCCTCGGTAACGAGTCCTTCCGGCAAATCCTCCACGTTAATCATGTCGTCCTGAGTCAACACGATGCCCCGGCGGATAACATTCTGCAATTCGCGAACGTTACCTGGCCAGGAGTATCGCGTCATCACCTGGTATGCTTCGGGCGTGATGGCGACAACCTCCCGGTCCATTTCGAGGCTGAAGCGGCAAGCAAAGTACTCGGCCAATAATCCAATGTCATCACCCCGCTTTCTTAAAGCGGGCAGATGGATCGTCACCACATTAATGCGGTAGTACAAATCGTCACGGAATAACTTATCGGCGACGAGTTGATTCAGATCTTTGGCAGTTGCCGCCACAATTCTCACGTCGACCGGAACTTCTTCATTCCCTCCCACTCGCCGCAATTTTCGCTCCTGCAGCGTTCGCAGCAACTTGGCCTGTAAAAGCAGTGGGAGTTCGCCAATTTCATCAAGGAAAAACGTTCCGCCGTTGCAAGTTTCCAAAAGTCCTTTGCGTCGGGACTCCGCCCCGGTGAAGGCTCCTTTTTCATACCCAAAGAATTCGCTTTCCAGCAGATTCTCGGGAATCGCTCCGCAGTCGACAGCAATGAAAGGTTTGTCGGCGCGCGGGCTGCCAGCGTGAACGGAGCGGGCAACCAGTTCCTTGCCCGTGCCTGTTTCACCCTGAATGAGGACATCGACGTTCGTTGGTGCGACCTGACGAATTGTGGCGAACACCTTCTTCATTGCCGGAGATCCGCCTACGAAATCCTCGTAGAACGGATCACGTTCATCCGTCGTGGAAGAATCATCCGGTTTGGGAGAAGGTTGCTCGCTCATCAATTCATCTTGGTCTGCCCAGTTCTACGATCATGGAATCAGAGGAAGATGTAACCTTCCTCACCATGTTCCGAGAGATCCAGCCCCTGAATTTCCCCCTGCTCTTCAACCCGTAAACCGATGATCACATCGATGATTTTCAGCAGAATGAAGGAACCAGCAATCGCCAAACCAGCGGAAGCGCCAATCGCGACAAACTGGTTTCGCATTAAATGGGTATTGCCGGCTTCAAGCAGACCACCCATGCCACCGGTGACTGCGGCCGTAGCGAATACACCGGTCAAAATCGCACCAACCGTTCCGCCGACACCATGCACGCCGAAGGCATCCAGCGAGTCGTCGTATTTCAGTTTCTGTTTGAGCGATGCAACGGCCCAATAGCAGGCGACACCAGCCACAGCACCGAGAATCATCCCGTGCAGTGGATTCACCGCACCGGCTGCGGGAGTGATGCAAACGAGCCCGGCGACCGCACCAGAAGCCGCTCCCAAAATGCTCGGCTTGCCTTGCGTAAACCATTCCGCCAGCGTCCAGGAAATAACTCCAGCGGCGGCAGCCAGGTGAGTTGCGACAAAAGCATTGGAAGCAACGGCATCGGCGGCGACGGCAGAACCGGCATTAAAACCAAACCAGCCGACCCACAGCATCGCGGCGCCAATGCAGGTGTAGGTCAGGTTATGCGGCGGCATGGGTTCCTGGCCAAATCCAAGCCGGCGACCGATCAACAGGCAGCAAACCAGAGCCGATACCCCGGAGCTGATATGCACGACCGTCCCGCCGGCGAAATCGAGTCCCTCAAATTCTCCTACCAGCAGCCAGCCATTTCCAGACCAGACCCAGTGGCAGATCGGACAGTAAATCAACAGTCCCCACAGAACGCTGAACAAGGCCATCGCACTGAATTTCATTCGTTCGGCGAACGCACCGCAAATGAGGGCCGGAGTGATGATGAAAAACATCATCTGAAATGCCATGTGGATTGATCGAGTGATAGTCCCTTCCATTGGCACGAGACGTTGATTTTTATATGTGACGGTTTCGCCATCCAGTTCGACTTCACGTCCCTCTTCGTCAATCCATTCCGGCAGCACACCGTTGAGCATCACGTAATCAAAATTTCCAACCAGGCCGATTTTCTGGTTAACCTCTTCACCATCTTCGTTTTCAATTTTGTAGCCCGTCTCAAAGGTCAGCGCTTCGAGGTCCGGCCCGAAGGCGAGGCTGTAGCCGACCACCGCCCATACGACCGACATCAGGCCCATCAGGAAGATGCACTGCATCATCACGCTGAGGATGTTCTTTTTCCTGACCAGGCCGCCATAAAACAGCGCAAGTCCGGGAGCGGTCATCATCAAAACCAGAGCACAGGAAACGAGCATCCAGGCGGTATCGGCACCATCCAGACCAGGCGCGATGGGGTAATCAGTCGCTTCTGACTCTTTGCCGGCTGCGGCATTGCCCTTGGCTCTGTTGGATGAAGCGTCGTCATCCATCGTCTCGCCTTCATCTGCAGTGGTCGATGCCTCATTAGTGGTTGCAGGGTCTTCAGCTGCCCATAAATTGATCGAACTCAAACCAGCTGAACAAATACCCAACGTGAGAATGGCGAACAGAAGTAAGCGCTTCATCAGGTTCCCCTCAATAGAAAAATGTGAAAAGGTGGCGGCCTTCATTGAACAATCAAACTGACCGCAGATTCTTGGTGAATTTCGAATGGCGAATGGGATTGTGAACCGTGAGAGGGAGGACAGTGCGGCGGAAACCGATCCTGGGGATTCCGCACGAGGTTGCCCAACCGTTGAGCGCTTGGTTGGTTCCATCGCGTCGGCACCTCTGCCGAAACTCCAAATGTAGCCAAGAACATACCGCTAATGCCTCAGAACCTCTACATTCCCGGCGAAAAAAGCAGGACGAATGGGAACAATTTTCCACGTTTGAGATCGATTCTCGTGGATGAGTGAGTCGATTGACCCTGGAAAATCATGCGGGGATAATAAACATCGTAGAAAATCAGGCCGGCTGCGAAAGCTTCAATTTTGAGGTGACGCAACAAGGAGAGATTATTGTGTCGACGCTCACGCTGGAAGAGATTCAAAATGTGGCGGGTCGGATTTCGGACGGGATCGTTCGTACGCCACTGTTACCGGCTCCGTCACTCTCGA
Organism: Planctomycetaceae bacterium; assembly: GCA_028284145.1. Classification (GTDB taxonomy): domain Bacteria; phylum Planctomycetota; class Planctomycetia; order Planctomycetales; family Planctomycetaceae; genus JANQSH01. The sequence continues at coordinate 38,747 of JANQSH010000140.1, forward strand.
AGTTGTGCGACTGCGAAATCTTCTGCAAACACGAATTGCGACAACGGACAGGCAGTTTCAAAGAGCGCGGAGCCCGGAATGCACTGTTCTCTCTACCAGATGATGTGAAGCAACGGGGGGTGATTGCTGCCAGCGCGGGCAATCATGCATTGGCGTTGGCCTATCATGGCGGGCAACTGGGAATCCCGGTGACCGTTGTCATGCCTCGGTTTTCGCCCCTTACGAAACAAACCAATTGTGCGGCTTTTGGAGCTGACGTTGTTCTCGAAGGGGAAACCTTTGACGAGGCGGTCGCATTGGCACGGCGAATCGAAGTTGATCAGAAGCGCACTTACATTCACGGGTTCGACGATCCTCAGATTATCGCAGGTCAGGCGACACTGGCCATCGAACTGGATGAACAACTCGACCACTTTGACGCCGTGATTGTCCCTGTCGGCGGGGGGGGATTGATCGCCGGAGTCTCTGCAGGTTTGGCTGCCGTTCGTCCAGATGTGGAAGTGATTGGCGTGGAGGCAAAGCGGGCCGCGAGTTTTTCCGCAGCATTGGAATCGAATGAACCGGTTTCTGTCGATGTGCAGGCGACTCTGGCCGATGGGTTGGCGATCAGCACTGTCGGCAAGAATGCCTTTGCAATCGCCAGGCAGCATGTTCGGCGATGCGTTCAGGTCAGCGAGGATGAAATCGCATTGGCTGTATTGCGACTGATTGAAACCGAATGCACTGTTGTGGAAGGTGCCGGTGCAGCTTCGCTGGCGGCATTGTTGTCGGGTCAACTTTCCGATTTGAAGGGAAAACGTGTAATCTTGTTATTGTGTGGCGGGAATATCGATCTGCCGACGATTGGTCGTTTGATCCAGCGCGGGTTGGCTGCAGACAAACGACTGATTCGGTTCCGCGCCCAGATCAGCGATCGCCCTGGCGGATTGGCTGCCTTTGCCAAAGCAATTGGCGATACCGGCGCGAACATCGTGGAGATCAATCACGATCGCGTCTTTTGTGGTGCGGATGTTTCGACGGTCGACGTTGACTGCACCGTTCATACCCGCGATCGGGAGCATATCCGTGAGGTGTTTTCGCATCTGGAGACCATCGGCTTCCCCTGCCAGCGGTGTGATGTTTGATTACGTGATTCTGAATCCCAAGCAGTTTACCTTCCGGTGTGACGTCTCTGGCTTGTGAGAGCCTGTGTTTGCAGGCCAAACGCAAACGACGTCCATCGCGGCGCAGAAGAGCGTAATAGGCTCTATTGTTTTGAAAGTGCCGAAAACAGCATGATGTCGAGATGGTTACGAAGCTGCTGTCGGAGTTGAAACACGCCCTGCAATCCTCTCCAGAAGTGTTGCGTCTGGAAGACGAAGGGACGCGTGAAGTGTATGTCGTTCTTGATGAGGCGACTCATCGTCGTGCCATGGAAGTGCTTCAACAACATGAGGATTGCGATTCTTGAAGGCCTCGATGCGGCAGGTGCTGGGCGGGAGTCACCCCTGGCGGATGCGGATGCTTATATTCGCCGGCGGTTGGGTTTTCCGAGTCAGCCATGACTTTATTCAGTCATCATCCCGATCCCGCACGTGATCAACTTTTGGACAACGTGATCTGGTGGGCAGAGAATCGCTCAACCGATCAGGCGTTGAGTTTGTATACAGCATTTCACAGGAAACTTGCGTCTTTGTCGAGTGATCCTGGTCGCCATCCATATGCCCGAGAAAACGACATGATGGTTGCTGAGATTCGAGAGTTCTGTTTTTGCCTCGGCTGTCGTCCTGCCCATCGAGCAATTTTTCAGATCGATAGCGACAATGTTCGTATTCTGGCGATTCGGCATCTGGCGCAGGCAGACATCAAGCCGGAAGATCTTTGAGCATGGAGGCCGCCCCGGAAAAGCACTTCAAACCGTGCCGGGGAGTCGCTGTTTGCGCTTTTTTGGCTGGGCACACTGCTCACAGATCCCGTGTACTTCCAACCGGTGCCCCGACATCCGGAACCCACGCGACTTCGAGACTTCGTCAAGAATTTCGGAAATCTCGTCGTTGTGAAACTCGGTCAGTGAGCCACATTTCTGGCAGATCAGGTGATCGTGTTGCGGGTAACCGTAATCGTGTTCGTACACGTCGCGATCGTTTGTCCGCGCGACTTTGCGCAGCAAACCGGCCTGAACGAGTGAATCCAGGGCGCGGTAAACGGTCGATCGGCTGACACGCCGTCCATCATCATTGTAAGCCAGTCGGTCGACAAGTTCATCGGCATCAAAATGGCGGTGGTCGGAGAAAACCTCCTCCACAATGATTTCCCGTTCCTGCGTCAGACGCTTTCCCTGAATCGCCAGGAACTCGCGAAACTTGTCGACGGGAGAGATGGCGACCTTCAGCGCCGTCAACTCATCCACAACACTTCCCCCCCAAAGGATTCTCAATTGATTCAGCAATCACCAGGCAGATTGCTCTTTGCGAGAAGCCAGCGTAACGTGCAGGTTACTCCGCCGCAATGCGACCGCTCGCACATCCAATACCATTTGGATTATTCCGATCGGTATTCAATACCTGTTTATCGGTCGTCGCCTTGAATGTCGTCCAACAATCGGTCGAGTGCCGCTTCGAGCTTTTCGGCCGTTTCGTATGTGCCGTTATCGATCGCCTGTTTGATTTGAGCCAGGCGTTCGGCTTGGATTTCGTTGGATTGGTTCAATTGATCGAACATCTTTCCAGCTTCGGAGATCTCAACTTTATCTTCGATTGGCCTGGGTTCATTCGGTGTAGAACTGGCGGGTGTCGCTTCTGGCTCTGAAACCGAATTAAGTGGTCGCAGTGGAAATCCCCCTTGTACCGAACCGGCGCCACCTATTGACATGAATGCCTCCCTGGGTGCGTCAACTTCCGTGTTGTTTGTTGTCCCCGTGTATCAGCGAATGAAATCATTCGCGACGATCTCACGAACGCTTGCCAATGCCAATCATACCTCATTTCTGCCGCCGGGTACAACAGCGGAATGCTAAGACAAGTTGAGGCAAGGGATTACACCTTTTCCCCCAAGTCCGACAGCCATAAAATGCGTCGCAAGTTGTTTATTCTTCTGATATTGTGTAATCACCTTGATTTCCTGGCCAGATTCGAGATTTCAGACCGGTGCCACACCGATCTCCATTGCTCTGTGCAACGCCTCGACCACGTTTTGCATATCGCTCCGGGAAACATCCAGATGAGTGCAGGCTCTGATTCTCTGCAGGCTGTTGACTCCCATCCGAACACCCAACTCACTCAGTCGATCGACGATTTCCGCAGCGGTTGCGATATTCGGATCGATCTCAAAGAAGACCAGATTCGTTTTGACATCGCTCGGATCAATCAGAATCCCATTGATCTCAGTGACCTGTTCTGCAAACCATCTGGCGTTCGCGTGATCGTCCCGCAGACGCTCAACATGATGCTCAAGCGCATGCACGGCTGCAGCAGCCACAATACCCGATTGTCGCAATGCCCCACCAAGCAGCTTTCGAACGCGACGGGCTTTGGCGATCAATTCTTTCGGGCCAGCGAGAATCGAACCCATCGGGCAGCCAAGTCCTTTCGAGAAACACATCGAAACGCTGTCGACATGCTGGCAGATTCGCTTTGCCGTTTCCCCGCTGGCCACGACCGCATTCATCAGTCGTGCACCATCGAGGTGGACCTGCAAATTGTTTGCGTGAGCCCATTCACAGATGCGGTCAATCTGTTCCACTGGATAAACGTGTCCGCCCCCCATATTGGTTGTATTTTCGATGCAGATGAGCCGCGTGATCGTCAGGTGCTGGTTGTCGGCATGAATCATCCCCTCGATATCAGAAACATCCAGCATTCCGTTCCGTCCATTGATGGTTCGCACCGTGACGCCCGCCAGTGCAGCCGGACCGCCCGCTTCAAACCGGGCAATGTGACCGGTGGCCTCGATCAACAGATCGTCTCCAGGTTGGCAGTGTGCCTTGATCGCCATCTGGTTCGATTGCGAACCGGAGCAGGCGAACAGAGCCGCTTCCTTGTCCAGGAGTCGGCAGATGACTTCTTCCAGATGATTGACCGTTGGGTCTTCGCCCGTCATGTCATCCCCTACCACGGCATTTGCAATCGCTTCCCGCATGGCAGGCGTGGGCCGCGTGACGGTATCGCTGAGCATGTTGATTTCGCGTGGTCGTTCGTTGGGCATGATTTTTCTCTTGGTGCTCTCTGTTCTCTTCGTGACGACTTTCTTCATTTGTGACTACGTGTCGATTGCCTGAAATTCTATGATAACAAAGAGAGGCAGAGGAAAAGGTTGGAGCGATCTCAAATCGTTGTTGATTGATGCACTGCGGTGTTTCACGATCATCCTCTCATTCGCTTTACCCTGCTTCAAACGCCATTTACGATAGCAGAAGTGACCTCACTCTTCAGAAGATGCCGACATGATTACGATTGATTGCCGCCGCGATGACGCCGAGATCCTCTTAGCCCAATTGCGGGAAAAGCTGAGCCCGTGCGGAGATATTGTCTCTGAGGCGGGACGAGGGAAGACGATCGAGGTATTTGGCGAGCCTCTGACGCCGGGACAGGTCGTTGCGAAAATCTGTGCCGATGTGCAGTCAATCGGTTTGGATGCTCTCCTCAAATATACCGAGCAACTCGATGGCAAATCGTTGACGATCGAGTCCATTCGTGTCGATGCGAAGGAATTGGCACAGGCTCATGCCGCAGCGGACGAAGACTATCTCGCAACCGTGCGTCGGATTCGTGAAAACATCATCGAGTTTCAATCCGCTCTGTTGCCCGAAGATGTGCAGGTTGTTCGCGACGATGGTAAACGGCGGGTTGATTTGCGGCAACGATATTTGCCATTGCGGCGCGTTGGCGTTTGCGTTCCCGGTGGAGCAGCGGCTTATCCATCTACCTTGCTGATGACGGCTGTGCCCGCACAAACCGCTGGCGTGCAGGAGATCGTCGTGGTCGTCCCCCCGACCGATTTCGGTGGTTATAACAACGATTTATTAGCCACCTGCCACGAATTGGGAATCAACGAAGTCTATCGCGTTGGTGGTGCACAGGCGGTGGCGGCATTGGCGTATGGCGTTGATGGATTACTGGAGCCGGTCGATAAAATTGTCGGACCGGGTAATTTGTTTGTTGCTCTGGCGAAGCGTCATGTGTTCGGCGAAGTCGACATCGACAGCATTGCCGGGCCGAGCGAGGTGGTCGTTCTTGCTGATGAGACGGCGCACCCCGATTTCGTCGCCAGCGATCTCATCTCGCAAGCCGAGCATAGTCCCGGTTCCGCTGTGTTGATCACCTGGCATGAATCTTTAATCAATGCCGTGAAACAGGAAGTTGAAAAGCAATTGGCCGAACTCCCTCGGGGCGATCTGGCCCGCGCCAGCCTTGAGGAATATGGTGCATTGGTGATTTCGAGTGATGCCGACGAAGCCGCCCGATATACGGATTTGCTGGCACCGGAGCATCTCCACATTTCGACAAAAGACCCCGAGTCAATGCTGGCTAAAGTGCAGAATGCGGGAGCGATTTTTCTGGGGCATTACACGCCAGTTGCGACGGGCGATTACATTGCGGGGCCTTCACACGTTTTGCCGACCGGCGGTACAGCGAGATTCGCCAACGGGTTGTGTGCCATCGATTTTCTTAAACGATCCTCCGTGATTGCCTATGATCAGGCCGCTTTACAACACGACGCGGATGACTTGCGTCGGCTCGCTGGCAAAGAGGGGCTGACGGCCCACAGTGCCAGTGTCGATATCCGCTTGAAATCGAATTGAGTGAACAGTGAAACGAATCTTTCTGTCAATGGCGGTCGTTGCGAATTTGATCCTGCTCGCCGCGTTTTTGCTGGGTTGGAACATCGGCGATGTGACGTCGTTAAACACCGCTTCAAGTCGATTCGACCTGCATTTCGGGATTGCATTGGCCGGTTTGATCGTTGCGACGATGGTGCACGCACTCGTGCTGACATACTTTATGGGAACGGGCCGCTGGCTGGAAGAAACGAGTCAGGCGTATGGTTTGGAGACAACTCGATTCGAGATCAGCCGCAATTTGAAAATGAAAAACATCTTCGCGATGACCGGTTGTTTTGCGTTGTTGCTGCTGACTGGCATGCTGGGCGTGATGATCGATCCCGGGACCGGGCCGTTTTTGGAATCGCTGGCGGGCATGCCGGGAAAGACAATTCATCTGTTCGTCGCGTCGGCCACACTGTTGTTCAATGTACTGGTGAATTATTCGGAATATCAGACCATTTCGCACAATATGGAACTGATCGAGCAGGTGCTGGGCGACGTGCGGCGCATTCGTTTTGAACGCGGGCTGCCGGTTTGATCTGGCCTGCACGTATGCGGGCAAACAACAGGTGCCGCTGGTAATTCACTGCAGGGATGACATCGCGTCAACATTTCACAAAGGAGAGCCATTCGATGAATCGCATCGTTCTGTTTCTGCTGGCAATGACCGTTTCAATCTCAATTTCCGTTGCGGCTGGCAAACCTTGTCCCGGGAAGGCACAACAACAGAAGGCTGAGAAAGAGAAACGAAAAAAAGAACGAACGGCAACCGGAGTGCTGCAACATTTTCCGTCGGATGTCCGCAGCCGGGCAGTCTGGCTGGGGCATGAATTCCGAGTTGGTTCGACGTCGGTAATCGCGACGAAAATGGTCACCGAGAAGAAACTGAAATCGCTGGCAGGTAAGAAAGTCTTTGTCAAAGGGCTGTGGCACAAAGGCGAGGTCTGGAAGCCGACCGAAGAGGAATTGCTTTCTCAGAATCCGGTCGATGCCGTTCCCGGAAAAACGGTTCGCGGTGATGGCATTCGTCTGCAGTCGATCGAGGTCGTCAAAAAACAGGTATCGACCCCATTGGAATGATTCGTCCTTTGGCAACCTTGTGAGAATTGCTGCCCGGACAAATTGCCATCAACAAAATCTTGCCTGAGAATGGGGAGTTGAATAGACTGTTAAAGTCAGGACTTTGACCCACAAACGTCGTTATCTGTGTCGGGACAGCACTTTGCGTCCGATGGCATTTTTATGGTAAGAGTCCTTGCGGGTATTGAGAATAGAGCAGTTTACCTTTTCGTGTGACGGTTTTCGCTCGTGGGAGCCTATATTTACAGGCCAAACGGCGCACATCGCGCCACGGAAGAGCGTAATACGCTCTAGATCGCAAAGAATTCCGTCGTTGCTACAGATCGGCGAAAAAGAGAAACAGGAGTCAGGATACATGGTCCATCGTTACCTTAGTTATGTCGCCCTTGCACTGAGTGCCGTTGCATTGCTGGTCGCTGCGCCTCTCCCCGCTGCGGACAAGGAAGAGGATGGTTACTACCAGTTGATGAAAACGTTCGCTGACACGTTTGAACAGATCGAGCGGAACTATGTGAAGGATGTTGATCGGCGGGTGTTACTGGAAGCCGCGATCAAAGGGATGATCCAGGAACTGGATCAGTATTCCGCATACATCAGCCCGGAAGACCTCGCCCGTTTCAATCAACAGGTGGAGCAGGAATTCGGCGGCATCGGGATTCAGGTCAACTTCAATATCGACCTTGACCGCCTCGTGGTGAGTTCGCCCCTGCCGGGCACGCCGGCATACAAAGCGGGCGTCAGGTCGGGCGATATCATCATGGAGATTGATGGAAAGGATACCAAAGGTCTGAATATCAATGGTGCGGTCAAATTATTAAAAGGGAAGCCGGGCGAATCGGTGACGCTGGGCGTTCGGCATCTGGGCGACAAAGAGATTACGCACATCAAGATCATGCGGGCCATTATTCAGACTTCGACTGTTCTCGGTGATCGCTTCAAGAAAGGGCAGGATAAATGGGACTACATGCTCGATAAGAAGAACAAGATCGGTTATATCCGACTGACACACTTCAGCCGTCGGACATCCGAAGAACTGGCCAATGCTATTCGCGAACTGGAAAGCGATGGGTTGAAGGGGCTCATTCTTGACCTCCGAAATAACCCCGGTGGACTGTTGACCGCCGCTCGAGCGATTTCTGATCTCTTTATCGAAGAAGGTCGGATCGTCAGCACAAAAGGCCGCAGCACTGGTGAACGGGTTTGGAAAGCGACGAAGCCGGGAACCTATTCCGATTTGCCACTGACGATTCTGGTCAATCGTTACAGTGCCTCTGCCAGTGAGATTGTTTCTGCCTGCCTGCAGGACCACGAGCGGGCTGTGATTATCGGCGAACGGACGTGGGGGAAAGGCAGTGTGCAGAATGTGATTGAACTGGAAGAAGGCAGTAGCGCGCTGAAACTGACGACTGCGAGTTACCATCGTCCCAGCGGCAAGAACATTCATCGCTTCAAAGGAGCGAAGGACGACGATATTTGGGGGGTGATTCCGAATGAAGGTTTTGATGTAAAAATGTCGACCATGCAGTTGCGGGAATACCTTGAGTACCGTCGCGATCGGGATATTCTCAACGATGATGGCCCACCAAAGAGTGAGTACAAGGATGTTCAGTTGTCGCGCGCATTGGAATATATGTATGGGAAACTCGGCATCGAACAGGGTTCCAACCGGGCGGAAAAGGACAAGCAATCTGACAAGAATACATCGGCCGAAAATCCCAAAAAACCAAATGTGGGGAAGACATCTTCCGCGAAACGCAATCTCGATCGTTTTCGTCAGGCGGCTCAGTTGATTGACGATCTCAACACTCCCTGCCCGATTGCGATGTAAGCACTGCTTGGTTTCTTTTGAATAAAACACGTAAAGCGATGCAGGCTGTTTTTCCGTCCTGAGGAAAGGCGGCCTGATTTCTTTTACTGACCAATGCCGTTCGTTGTCATGTCGGAGCGAAATGCAAAACTCTTCCGGAAATCTTCAACTGCTCCTGGCGATCGAATCGTCCTGTGATGAAACCGCAGCAGCCGTTATCGATTCCAACCAGAGTGTTCTCTCCAACGTTGTCGCTTCGCAGGCGGAACTGCATGAGCGATTTGGAGGTGTGGTGCCGGAAATTGCATCCCGTGCGCACGTCCGCCGCATTCTCCCCACCATTGATGAAGCCTTGCGGCAGGCGGATGTCAAACTCGATGATCTCTCTGCAATTGCTGTGGCGAATCATCCTGGTCTGGTCGGTTCCCTGCTGGTGGGGCTTACTGCTGCCAAGACGCTGGCGATGGTTCTCGATCTTCCGCTGGTGACGGTCAATCATATTGAAGGGCATCTTTATGCCTGTCAGATGGCTGCCGGTCGGCCGGTTTTTCCTGCGATCGGTTTGGTCGTCAGTGGCGGACACACGAATTTATACGACTGTCACGACTCGGCCAGCTTTGAATTGATCGGCTCCACAATTGATGATGCTGCTGGTGAAGCGTTCGACAAGGTGGCCTGCCTGCTCGAACTGGGGTATCCCGGTGGTCCGGTGATTGAACAGGTGGCCAGATCGGGCAATTCAGAGGCGTACAATTTCCCTCGGGCTTTTCAGTATGACAATCGGCTTGACTTCAGCTTCAGTGGTCTCAAGACAGCGGTTCGATATCAGGTCTATGGCACGCCGGGAGGCGTTTCGCGCGAAAAGAAGGCGGTCGAAGAAGACCGTCCTTTGGAACTCTCGGATCGCGAACGGGCTGATGTCGCCGCATCCTTTCAGGCGGCGGTGGTGGAGATTCTGGTATACAAGGCGAAACAGGCATTGAGGCAGCGGAATCGTCATGCCCTTTGTATCGGAGGTGGAGTTGCAGCCAATTCCCTCTTAAGGGAACGTTTACAGGAGATGTGCGAAATGCAGGGGGTTGAACTGCATCTGGCGCCGCGTGAATTGTGTACCGACAACGCAGCGATGGCTGCGATTGCATGGGAGCATCTTGCGGCTGGCAAGGTGGCATCACTTGAAGTTGATGTCACTCCCGGACTTGTGCGGTTTTCCCGAAACTGATCGCCAGCAATTGGCCTTGGTCAACCGGGAAAGCCGGGGTAGAATTTCCCCCTCATTCCTCCCGATCTCTACCCGTGTGACTTCCTTCTGTATTTGAACCGATATGAAACTGGCCTACCTCGATTGTTCCATGGGAATCAGTGGCGACATGACCCTCGCTGCGCTGATCGATGCTGGAATCGATGAGGAGACAATTCGTTCGGCGATTGATTCTCTTAATCTGCCGGGAGTCGAACTCAAGACACAGGTTGTCGTCAAGGGAGGTTTTCGTGCGACTTACGTCAAAGTCAAACATCCGGAACAACATGCCCATCGTCATCTTTCTGATATCCACCGAATTATTGAAGGGTCGAAAGTTTTAACTGATTCACAACAGAGTCTGGCACTTAAAATCTTCACGGAAATTGCGACGGCAGAGGCGAAGGTTCACGATTCGACGATTGAGAAAGTTCACTTTCACGAAGTTGGTGCGATCGATTCGATTGTCGACATCGTCGGCGCAGCAGTTGCGTTCGATTTGCTGGGAGCCAATCGTATCATTTGCAGCGAGATTCCGACTGGTCGGGGCCAGATTAAGATCGATCATGGCATCTGTACGGTGCCCGCACCGGGAACAACCGAAATCCTCAAGGGCATCCCATTGGTTGATGTACCGGTCGAGGCCGAGTTGACGACACCAACCGGAGCGGCAATCGTCAAATCAGTCGTCGATGAATTCGGCAATCTCCCCGCGATGACAATCGAATCAATTGGTTACGGAGCCGGGACCAGAGATTTTCCCTCACGTGCCAACCTGTTGCGGATATTCGTGGGCGAAGCGGTCGGCGGTGCCGCAGTTGAGACTGTTACCTTACTGGAAACCAATCTCGATGATGTTTCACCGGAGGTTATCGGTTACGCAAGAGAACAACTGTTCGCAGCCGGAGCGTTGGATGTCTGGGTGACGCCGATCCAGATGAAGAAGGACCGACCGGGCGTTCTGCTGTCGGTATTGTCACTTCCGAAAGATGTCGGAGACCTGGAAAGCATTCTGTTTTCCGAAACGGGGACATTGGGTGTGCGTCAAACATCCGTCATCAGGTCGATTTGTCAGCGGTCTGAGTACGAAGTTGAAACCAGATACGGTACGGTGACTGGTAAGATTGGTTGGCGGGAAGGTGAATTGCCCGTCTTCACGCCGGAATATGAGTCGTGCGCACGAATTGCGAGAGAAGCCAATGTGCCATTGCGGGACATCTGTCGGGCAGCGTTGTCCCAGCAGATTGACGGGTCTGTGATCGGTGAGTTGCAGGCTGAGATGCGCGCCAGTTCCCAATCTGCACGACGTCAGAAGGCGGATACGGCCCACGCTGAGAAAACCCTGCACGACCACGACCATGACCACGGATGAGCTGACCAGAAAGGGAATTCACAATGATGTTGCTCGCATCCCTGTTCGATGGCCCGACTATTCTCGTTTTTCTGGGAATGGCGTTGGTGACAACATTGCTGGTTCGCTCCTCGGCAAAGCGATCGATGAAGAGCCGCAGTCGCGATGTATTGGGAGAGGCACGTGAGGAGTTGACATTGCGGGATCAGGCTGCATCCAATCTCATTCAGAAAATGGAGGTTCGCCTGCACGACTATGGGCGTGAGATTGAAGGGAGGATGGAAGCTCGGCTTGATTTGCTGGATCAACTGATCATTGACGCCGATCGTGAGATCATCCGGCTGCAGACGGCTTTGGCGGAAACGTACAGGAAATCGTCGTCGACATCGGGTTCGCACGAACAATGCGATCTCTCCGCAGAACAGCATCAAATGCTTCATCATCTGGCCGATGCCGGTTACTCCGCTGGCGAAATCGCGAATCTGATTCAGGCTTCCGTAGCCGAAATCTCAGCGATGTTGAATTCGCGAGACAACAATTCCAACGCGGCGGCTTGACGTTATTCCTGCTCTGGATTAACAACAGGGGATGAAAATTTCCGTCATCATTCCCACGCTGAATGAAGCTGAGCAAATTACCAATGTGGTGCAGTCGACTCGCAACCTCGGTGATTGCGAGATCATCGTCGTCGATGGAGGAAGTGACGACGCGACTGTTATGCGTGCTTCTGAGGCTGACAGAGTGATTACGACATCAGCAGGGCGTGCGATTCAGCAGAACATGGGTGCACAGGCCAGTTCGGGCGATTTGTTGTTGTTTTTGCACGCCGACTGCCGCCTGCCGGCTGACGCTTTCGACTCGATTTGTCAAATACTTCGTGATGAATCCATCGTCGGGGGATGTTTTTCGCAGCAGATTGACCATCCTGGATGGCGATACCGCTGGATAGAATTTGGCAATGCCCTGCGCGTGCGATGTCTCGAATGGGCGTATGGCGATCAGGCAATTTTCGTTCGTCGCGTTGTCTTTGAAGAGTTGGAAGGATTTCCCGATTTGCCTCTGATGGAAGACCTCTATTTCATGAAACGGCTCAAACGAAAAGGACGCTTTCGACTGCTGGAAGATCGTCTTACGGTCTCAGCTCGGCGGTGGGAGAAATGCGGGATTTTCCGGCAGACACTGCGCAATTGGAAACTCATTGTTCTGGCGCATTGCGGAGTCCCGATGCAAAAGCTGGCGAACCAGTATCGTCACGTCCGCGAATCAGATTGAATGACTACCGCCCCGGTATTCATCGGTTCGGTGACGTGGAATTGCCAGTCATGCCAATTCGATTTGCCTTCGAGAATCTGCTGATAATGGACCGCTTCTGTTGTGCTTTGACAGATGGCGAAAACGGTTGGTCCCCACGACGACTGACCTACACCCTGCAGTCCGATTTTTCTCATCTGTTCGATGAGCCGCTCCGCTGCTGGTGAAGCAAACACGCCACCCTGTTCTGAGGCGAATCGTTGACCGACGGCACAGCCAAACTCGAACAACGATCTCGAAAACTCATCGAATGAATTTTTACGAATTGACGGCCTCATTTCGTTCAGAAGCAGACTTCGCAAGCGGGAATCCTGTTCGGTTGGCAGGGGTGGCAGGCATTCAAATGCAGCTTTCTCCTGCTTTCCGGAAATACCCTGTAGAGCATTTCGCGTGGCCAGCAGAATCCGCCATTCTCTGGGAAACTCGAGACGATCCACAAGTTCTCCAACCTCGTCAGCACCCGCCTTGCCACCGTCAATCAGAAAACCACCCTGTTCAAAACCATGCACACCCAATGCGGACCGAAGCCCCCTTTCAACGCTCCTGGCAATCTCGATTGCCGAACGATCGGTCGCGCCATGAAGCAATGCCAGCCCCTGCCCGACCGCCATACCGAGTTGCGTTCCCGAACCGAATCCCGCATGTGCAGGGATTTCGGACTCAACGGAGATACGAACTTTTTCTTTCTCGGACCTGTTGCCAGTACTTTTCAGATACCGTTCAACAAAAGCCTGAATTCGCGTCCTCGCCTCTTTCGAAGCGCAAATTGTGAATTCGGAGGCAGGTTCAAAAGTGACACGAAAACCTGGTTGCCGGATCATCAACCCCGCCCCGCCAAATTTGCGACCAGATTGGACATCGTATGACAGCAGCCCGAAATGCAGTCGAGCGCCGGTGGTAATATGAATCGATGTGAAATCGGTAAGTGGGTTGCCTGCCAGGTTCATGATTCGGCATACCCCACAATGTAGTCTTCAAGCAGTTGAAAGGCGGACTGGCTGGTCTCGTCGGCCGTCTTGTCGACGATGACTTTCAAGTGTGACATCTGACGATCGACATCGGATGATTCCAGAATGTGCAAACGTGTCGCCAGAATTGCCGCTTCGATCACGGCATGACGCGCCCGATGAAATCCGACAAAATCCCTCAATCGCTCAGAGTGAACGACCCTCGCTTCAATCTCCGTCCGAATCTCCGTTTCGCCAATGGATTCGACAACAAATTCATACCAGCGACAGGCATCGGCGATCACGTTGCCATCAATTTTTTTTGCCGCGAACATCGGCGGTTGTGCTTTCAACTGCGAGATTGCAGCTTGTGCGATCAGTAGCACATCATCAGTAATGTGAAAGACGCCCTGTTGCGACCGCTTCAGGTTTTGAAACGTGGTTGATGTCTGAAAGGGACGCAAGAGCAAACGCTCCATCGATGCATCGACGATTGGACCCATCGGGGCTACATTGACGTTTCCGAATTCGTCGAGAGTCGTTACGACTCCTTCGAGAATCATGCCTGCCACCTGATGAGGTCAAATCGGGAACCACCATCAGCACAATGGAAACGCGGACGTCATCCGTACGTCTGACCGATGTTGCGCCGTTGGTCCATCTGCATTGAACTGCCCGGAGGAACATCCACCAGGCGGAATCGTTTCAAGATAGGCGAGTTGACGTGCAGACGCAAATCCGCAGGGAATCGAAACTCTGTACAGGCTCTGATCGTGGCGTTGGCGGGTTGCCAGGAATGTTGTCAGGATGCGACATCCGGGGCTGGAGGAGTTTCCCTTCTGGTGTGACGCCACCGGCTCGTGAGAGGACTATATTTGCAGGCCTGACAGCGGCCATTGGGCCACAGGAGAGCGTGACGCGCTCTAGCGATTCACGCCCACATAGAAGCTGAAGACGCGGGTGTCGTCGGAATCTTCCCTGACGACCGGAATACCCCAGTCAAACGCCAGTGGCACAGGTCCCAAAGCGGGAATCGTCAAACGGATACCGGCTCCGACGGAGACGCGAATGTCTTCAAACCCAGGATCAGGTTCGACGGTACCAAAGTCAGAAAAGACGACCATCTGCAGCATTTCGTTGGCGGTGACTGGCAGTTTGTATTCCACCGTGCCGATCCCCATCCAGTTGCCACCGATGTTGACATCACCCACCCGTGGGCCAATACCCCGGAAGGCAAAGCCACGAAACGTCTGATAGCCACCCGCGTAGAAGCGTTCAAAGATCGGCGTGTCATCGCCGGTCCAGCCAAGTTGACCACCCACCGTCAGAACATGTTTTCCACGACCGTCTGCCCGGGAGTAGGTAGTGAAATACTGGCGGTATTCGCCATCAAACCGTGGGTAGTCGAAGTCGCCGAAGGCTTGCTCATAACCAACTCGGGCAAAGTGCCCTTCCGATGGCAGGAAAGCAGAATCGCGTGTGTCGTGTGTCAAGCTGACGCGAAAAGTGGTCAGCAGATTCGTCCCCAAAACGGCCGCCAGGTCTGCGGGAGTTGGTGTTTCTGGATTTTTGATCTCGACTTCTTCAATACGAAATGCACCACTGATCGAAAGCTCTCGGGTGAGGAGCCTTCCGAGTGTGATCCGGCCACCGACACGGTCTTCATCCCAGTCCGGCATGAAACGTTCGTAGTAAAACCCGCTGACACCAAGACTGTAATTGGTGTTCAGGAAGAATGGGTCGGACCAGCTGATGGCATATCGACTGACGATATCACCGGGAACGGCTTCCAATCGGAAACGCTGTCCGCCACCACGCCACGCTGTGCCATTGAAGAGATCGTTAATACTTGTCGGTGGTCGAAAGATGTCAAAGTTCGATTCATCGAGAACAATCTGCCCGATAACGCCAGCATCGCTGTTCACGCCAACGCCGAACATAAATCGACCAGTCCGCGCTTCGTTAAGGTAGTAATCGAGGTCGACCTGTCCCGGAGGCGCGATCAACGCTTGTTGAAAAGGATCGGGTGCGACCGGATTTTCCAATAACGGGTCATAGGGGCGATGCAGACCATCCTGTGCCGAATAGGTTGCCGGTCCTGCGGTCGGTGTCACTGCCGGGTCTTTGATGGTCGAAGTTGTCAGCGGTTGAATGTTGTTCTGCTGGCTGGTGGATGAACCATGTGCGTATTGCGAACTGGCTTGTATGGGGGTTGTCGGCGTGTGGCCATAATAGGTTGGTCGACCGGGTTTGTCTGGGTTGTAGGGAGTGTACTTTGCGTCGGGACTTTGACCACGCGTCGCTTCATCGGTCGAAGAGACGGTCCGCTCTTTCGATTGGACGCGCGAGATGTTGACGGTCGGTTCTTTGCCCGGTTCCCGTTCAAACAACTGTGTCCCTGCCAATCGTGTGCGGCTGCGATCAATCAACTTTGGATTGGCCAGATCACCCGGGCGCGTGAGAATGTAGTTCAGCGGGACAGCCCGTTTCGTCCGGGAATCACCATGAATGTGGATATTGACGCGGCGAATTGTGTAAGGCCGGTCTTCCTCAATTTCATATTGCAGGTTGGCAACGCCAGGGCGATTCAGAAACCGGGGAATCGCGTTGACTGAGGCAAACATGTGACCCCGCTCGCCATACATTGTGCGCATGGCTTCGAGGTCTTTGTTAAGATCGGCCTGATTGAAAAACTCCCCGGCTTTCAGGTTCAAATCGCCGGCCAGTTGCTCGCGCGTCAGCACGTTGTTTCCGTTGATAACAACTTGTCCAACCTTGAAACGACGGCCCTCTTTGATGTTGTAATGGACGAAGGCGCTGTCGCGGTCATCCGAGAATTTGACGTCGTAGTCGATCTTGACATCAAAGAATCCGAGCGAATGGTAGTAGTCAGTCAGCGATGCGACATCAGCAGGAATCGCCGCGGGATCATACTTGCCTCCGAAGACGCGAACCCAGGCAGGCTTGGAGTTGAGTTTGGTCTTCAGAACGGCTGATGAGAAGAACTCATTACCTTCAAACTTCACACCCTGGATTTTGACCTTGGGGCCTTCGGAAATCTGAAAAATGACTTCGCGATCTGTTTTCCTGTCACCTTTCAGGAGTTCCACTTTGGCGAAAGTGTGGCCCTTCTCTTTGATGTAACGTTCAATTCGTCGAGCAGATTCCTTGTTCGCGCTGACATCAAACGGGCTGCCGATCTTCAGGCCGGTGATCGGTGCGATATGCTTCTTTTTGATTTTCACCAGACCACGGTATTCGACTTTGCGGACGATCGGACGTTCCAGCACTTTGAAAATCAGCACCTTGCCCAGCTTCTTGTTCACATCATTGGTGGCCGATTGACCGGGAAGTTCAACATGGCGGACGATCGGTTCCACACTGTAGAACCAGCGTGTGTCATATAGCGCGCGGACATCGGCGCGGACCTGTTTTTCCGACATGGTGCGACCGGGACGAGTCTGGATGTGCCGGGCAATTGCCGAAGCAGGAATGGTCGTATTGCCTTCCACTCGCACATCGACCAGTCTTTCAGAACTGCCGCGTGGAGCTTGCAGCGTCGGATTGGCCGGTGCCAGTTGTGGCTGCTGAGCCTGTAGTGGGCCAGAGTCAAGTACGAGCACTGCACCCAGAAGCGCTGCCAGAACGAGGAGTGTTCGTACCGGCCATTTGAAGTTGGCCGTATTCTCACCCGCTGTCTGAAGTTCACCGTTTCGCGCGGGCGCAAAACGGGACGTCAGCCTTGCCAGGGTGTCTTCCGTGACACCGATCATTATGGGAACTTTCTGCTGGGGTTTCCTGCAGCGCAAATCGTTCGCGCCAAGAGTGAGTCGGTTGTGAATCGAGTTGAGTGTTGGCCTGGGGTCGAGAATGGGTTCAGAAATCGAGATCTGCGCCCGATGGGGGTTTTTCAAGGAGAGAATGGCGGGTACTGATAGTCAAATCACCTTTTTCGGGCAAGATGAAAACGTTCAGAACTCCATTCCTGCTTACAAGGACCAGTGGACCATCAAGACGAAAAGTTGGGTTTGATAAAGTTACAAGGAGCGACAAAGGAGTGGGTTATGTTAATCGGTATCTCAAAACAAAGCTTTGACAAGGTACCAGGTGAACAAATTCATTTTCTGGTCCCATCCATCAAATTCCTT
Source organism: Planctomycetaceae bacterium (assembly GCA_028284145.1). GTDB lineage: Bacteria > Planctomycetota > Planctomycetia > Planctomycetales > Planctomycetaceae > JANQSH01. Next base: position 56,431 of record JANQSH010000140.1, read on the forward strand.
GTGGAACAGGACAAATGGATAATGGAGGGTGCGGGTGAGTGTGAAAACAGGAAAAATGGTTTAATCGGGTGGGTCGATCCGGTTCGCCCGATTGAAAGGATTCTGCGTCTATTATCGGGAGAATAGGATTTCGTCCATGAGGCGGATTTTGTGAAATCGAATCTCGTAGAGCGCATTACGCTCTTCTGTGCCGTGATGGGCGTCGTTTGGCCTGCAAACACAGGCTCTCATGAACCAGAGACGCCACACCAGATGGTAAACTACTCGTAGACACAAAACTCTGGTCCATTTCAATTCAATGAGTTGGTCGTCTGCCTTGCTCTGCCCCGGAACAAACTCCCGGGCTGGTTCAGGTCAATCTTCCGGTTGTTTGGATCGTGATCGATGTGAAAAAGGATCGCATTTGTTAACATTCCAGAAGATTAGACTGGCAAGTCCTTCAGGATGGAAAGATGGATTCGTCACGCGCGACGACGCTCGATTGAGAACACAGGATGAGTTTCATGGCACACGCCCCTTACGACCATTGTCCTTGTGGCAGCGGCAGGAAATTGAAATTTTGTTGTGCATCGCTCACGGGAGAGATGGAGAAAATATCCCGTTTGCGCGAAAATAAGCAGGAAGAGGCGGCGCAGCAGGCACTCGAAAAACTGAGTGACGCCCATCCGGAAAATGCATGGGTTGCTACGACCATTGCCTCGATCCATATTAGTAACCAGAAGTATGAAGACGCCTGGACGGAATTGTCGCAACTTCTCGAAAGCCAGCCGGACCATTTGCTGGCAATTGCTCTGCTGGCGACGGCGAAACTCGCAGCAGAAGGTTTGGAAAACGCGCGACCGGAACTCTATCGCGCGTTTCAACGTTGTCGGCAGGCGTATCCCGACATCATATCCGGGCTGGCATTGGGGATTGCTGCCACGATGTATGCCAACGGACGGTTTATGTCGGCCCGTCAGCATCTGGCTTTGGCGATGCGTTTTGCACCGGATTCCGAGCGTCCCGATATTTTCCGACGTCTGGTGGAATTCGACAGCAACAAAGATGTCGCGTATCCACTGAGGAGCGTGCACCTGCTCGAAAAACTTGAAGAGGATGATGCGGACGATGCCGTCGTTGCCGAAGCGCAAAAAGCAGCCGCATTAGCGGAGATTGGCTGTTTCGGTAGTGCGGTCACGATTTATACAAAGGTCATTCAGGAGGCCGAGGGTAACCCTGTTCTGTGGGCCAATCTGGGGATCAGTCATGCATGGGAAGGTGACGAATCCGCTGCGGCCAAAGCGTTAAGTTATGCCGCTGAATTGACGGACGATGAAGACCAGGCCATCGAATGGGAATCGCTTGCTCAACTTCTGCAACTCAACGATTCCGATGCCTGCATCAAGGTACTCAGCCGATCAATTGAAATTGATTCCGTCTCGCAGATTCTGACGCAGCTTGATCAGATCGACCGGATAGTGCGTGTTGAAGTTCCGGATCACGAAGAGATGCGGCGGCAGGGACACCGGCTTCCGGCTGGGCTGTTCCAGGTTCTGGATCGATCGTCGGCCCAACTCAACTCGGAGGAAATTGACAAACTCGGTATCGACGATGTTCCCTGCATATTGGCTCAGGTTTCGGTCTTTAATCCCGACGAAGCAACGCAGGAGCCAGCCAGGTTGTACATCACCGGGCAGGGAGACGAACTGTCCGGTGAGGCAGAAAGACTGCTGAGAGAAAGTCTCGGCGATGCACTCTCCGGCGCAATTGAGACTGACGACAACGCGGGATACTCGGAAACGATTCCTGAAGAATTCTTCGGCCTGCAATGGCGATGGAGTTTCCCGCACGAGGTTCCGGTGATCAAGCAACGGGAACTGGAACGTGCGAAATGGGATCAGGTGATTAGCGAGGTCTGGTTTGCGACGCCGTTTCAGGGATTGAATGGAAAATCGCCTCAAGAGGCTACTGCTGACCCGCAACTGAAGGTGCGTCTTGCTGCTGCTGTCGTTGTGCTGGATGCCTTTTGCGATCAGTCCGGATACACGATCGATCGTATCTCAATTCGACAAAGACTCGGCCTGCCTGAAGAAACCCGAATTGACGCGACCAATGAGACGCCGCTCAAGTCATATTCGTCCTGTCAGATGATGCGATTAAACATCGAATCCCTGACCGACGAACAGATCTCGACCGTCCTGAACCGTGCCTTGCTTACCTATCATGGTGGTTTCCTCTATCCATTGCTGCAGAATGTTCTGACCCGCCCCGCCGTGATGAACAGGCTCGATTTGAATCGGATCTATACCGGCATGGTCGAAATGGCGCGCGACCGCTACGACCGCGAAGCCTGTTTTCACTGGTTGGAGAAAGGCAAGGAGCAGGCGAAAACAACCGACAAGCCTTTCGAGAACCAGCTGCAGTGGGAAATGCGCGAATTGGCGACACGGCTGGAAGATCCGCAGGATCCAAAATTATCACAACTTCTCTCCCGAATGTGGGATTACTACGGACAGAAGTTGCCAGACTTGCGCGATTACCTCATCCAGTTGGTGCGTTCCTGCAACATTACCCCCCCTTGGGAAGGTGGCGGGGATTCGGTCGGTACGGGTGACGGTCAGACAGCAGTGGACGGAATCTGGGTACCCGGCGGCGAAACGCCTGAAGAGAATTCGGAAAACAAACTGTGGGTCCCCGGGCAATAAGGCATTTCGCGTTTTTTGATCGCATGACGACACCTCAGCAGCAATTCCCGAATCCAGAAGCCGTGATGCACCGGGCCATCGAACTGGCTCGTCAGGGGATCGGGTATGTCGAGCCGAATCCGCCTGTCGGTGCGGTCATCGTCGACGCAAACCTGCAACTCATTGCAGAGGGATACCATCAGAGATTTGGTAGCGATCACGCAGAGATCAACGCATTCTCGAAATCTCGGGCAATTCCAGACGGTGCAATGTTGTTTGTAACGTTGGAGCCTTGTTGTCATCACGGCAAAACTCCCCCCTGCACCGATGTAATTTTGAATTCGGGCATTCAAACCGTATATGTCGCCGTTCGAGATCCTGCACCACATGTTGATGGTGGTGGGATCCGGAAGCTGGAAGAGCATGGTGTTTCCGTGCATGTTGGTTTGCTGGCTGGAGACGCTGCGGAATTGGCGGCTCCCTTTTTGAAACGGATGCAGACGGGGTTGCCCTATGTTCACGCGAAATGGGCCATGACGCTGGATGGAAAAATTGCTGCTGCGAGTGGCCATTCGCAATGGATCTCCAATGCGAAGTCGCGCGAACGCGTACACGAATTGCGCGGCCGGATGGATGCGATTGTCGTGGGGATCGAAACTGCTTTGACGGATGATCCCCTGCTGACCGCTCGACCACCGGGACCAGGAACGGCTGCACGAATCGTGTTTGACTCTCAGGCCCGTTTGCCGATTGACTCTCAACTTGTGCAAACACTCGATGCCGCGCCGGTTATCGTCGCTGTAGGGAATACCGCTGCGGTTGAGTCTCGCCGCAATCTCGAAGAAGCCGGTGTTGAACTGATCATCTGCCCGGAGACAAAGCAGGCTGATGCGCGATATGTCATGGAAGAACTGGGCCGACAGGAATTCAGCAACATATTGATTGAAGGTGGCGGAGCGCTTTTGGGGACATTCTTCGATGATGGACTGATTGACGAGGTCCACGTTTTCATTGGCTCGAAAATTGTCGGTGGAAAAGCGTCTCTCTCGCCGATTGGCGGTATCGGGTTGGATGCGATTCCCAATGCCGGGCAATTGCGATATCTGGAGAGTCAGACGATTGATGACGATATCTACGTCCGCGCGAAATTCGTGAGTGATGAGCCTCAGGGTTGATCCTTTTGAGCAACTTTCGCTTCGACTGACTTTGTGTATTCGCCATACTGTCGGTCGAATTCCGCGGCTGAGATGCCCATCAATTCCGTTAACGGCTTCGCGCGCAACGCGACTTGCGGATTACTGCTGTAGAGTTGCACAAGATGTTCGATCAGAGCATCGCGGTAGCGTCCGTTGTCATAATGCATCAGAAAGTGGGCCATTCCCGATACCTGCGAGTAGACTTTGCCGATTTCCGGCACCGCCTGGAACTGCCGCAGCCCGAGTCCGGCCAGTCGCCGGTAGGGAACATAAAACTGGTTTTTCAGGTAGCGATATCGAGCCGCCGCAAAGCGGGTGTAACGCGGGTCACCCAACGAAACTTTCCCATCGCGAATATGGTACGACTCCATATAGCAGGCGATCCCTTCAATAATCCAGAAATGAGACTGTCCCCCGACATCTCGCAACCTGCGATCACTTTCGTAGAAGAACTGGTGTGTCGCTTCGTGAAAAACCGTGCGCAGATTGGCGTTGGTGTCGTCATTGTAGAAGTAGGACACGCGATCGCGTGGGAAATAGAGTCCGTTGGAGATTTCGATGTTCGGCATTTTACCTCGCAGTCGGTTGATATACTCGGCACGCGTTTTGAAGAAGTGCACTTCGTACGGCGGACGGCGAAGAAGTGTTTCTGATCCGTTGCCATTTCCTTCAAACAGTTTTCGCATTTGTTGCGGTGTGTTGAAAAAACTGGCAAAGACACTGAAAAACGTGCGGTGAAATCCCTCCAGGGCAGACGCAATTTCGACACCTTTTTCCAGGCTATGGTTTGTTTTGACGATGAAGTGTTCGGTGCGCACTTCCCACGCATTCTCAAAGAGTTGACGAACGCGGTTTTCATATTCCGCTGTTACCCAGCGTCCCTTGTAGAATCGTTCTCCCTTTTCATAACGTTCAACATGCGTAACTGGCAGCCAGCCGAAACGCTCGTGCCAGACCATTCGCTTGCGATGCATTTCGTAAGTGAAAGGTGTGACCCACATCTTCTGGTAAGGCATGTAACCGAGTAGTCGGCGGGCCAGTCGGTGATCGGGATTCTGTTCGGCCACATCCCGCACAAGTGTGAAAGCATAGCTGGGGAACCCGGCATGCAAGGCGCGACGCGAAATCAGATAGAGATCGTTGGCATATTTGATCTGGATTTCGCGGATGCGGGTTTTCCACGCCTGTTCCTCTGGTGGAAGATCGTCAGCGATTTCCGGTTGAAAGTGAATGGGCAGTTCATTCAATCCTTCGTCGGAAGATTCAGACCGCTCGATCAAGGATTGAATCACGGAAACAGCCGCGGAATTCTGCTGCTGACGGTATTTGTTTGACAGAGAGGAAAGCGTACTTCGGTATTCGATCGCCAGCCGATCACGCTGTTGTTGAATCACCTTGAGCGGTGATGGAGTGACGCGATCTTGTGCCTGAGCTTCGCTTTGCAGAGTTACAATCGCAATGCCGATGACCGCCAACAGCACTCTCAATGGATGGGAGTCCGTCAATAGATGAGAGTCCGTCTGGCAACGGAGCCTCTGGTCCAGAAGGTATTCATTCATTCTTCGGCTGCAAATGTTCGGAGGATGGATGGCGTGGAATTGCGTTTTTTCGTCAGCAGCAAACCCGATACTAAAAACGCGAAAAAAAAAGAAACCCGTTAGAGTACAGGACGAGGATATCCTTTCTAACAGATTTCTCAATGTTCGATCCGTCAGAGTCAGATTCGACTCTGCTATTTTATAGCAGTTTACCTTTTTGTGTGACGGTTTTCGCTCGTGGGAGCTTCTGCCAGCCGACGTGCTACGCACGGCGGTACCCGCGACTTCATTCCGCGATGGCGTAACATCGCGGCTACGATTCATCGAAACGAATGAGTCACGGGGATGACGGAAAGGCGAAAATCCTGCCGAACTCATCCCGTTCATCCTGTCCGTCTTCCTGGCGAACGAAGTACAGTTCAGTAGCCGACCGTACTCGCGACAGGTTCAAGCCAGGTTTAACCGAACACTGCGTGCGCGGCTGGTCAACTCAGCTGGTGGTTAGGGCTGTTTCTCCACCGGCCAGATATATAGCTCATTGATTCCAGTCTCGCCATCGTTGAAGAACACCCAGACTTCAACCCCATCATGACACCAACGATCTCCGCCTGGCTTTGTCGGCTGTCCAAGTTTCTCGACAACCTCAGGCCGCCCATCCCCGGCAACCAGCTTGCAGGGCAGCGTTTCAGAGTACGAACACCAGTTGTCCTGGGCATAGCCATTGGGTGGTGGAGTGACTTTGATAACAACCGTATTGATACGGTTTGCACGGTAGAGAAGCGAGTAGGCGTGATCGTCGGGGGTCAAGCTACCGGATGGCCCTTTAGTGATCTCCTCCAATTTGTGTTCACGAACGAACTTTGTGACCGCTTTGGAATCCCTGGATTGGCCGTACAACATGGCCAGATCCGCCCACACAGGATGCTCTGCTGCGACAGCAACAGGAGCGGCCAGCAGTGAAAGTAGAACAATCAAAATACGCATTGCTGCTCTCCTGGCAAGTCTTCAACCACATAAGTGCAATGACTATTCGGGCAAAGAGGTTTTTTTCGGCTCGGGCCAATGTTCTTTCACATTGGTCGCCAGCCCGCACTTTTGCAACAGGCGAATGACCCAGAAGGTGGGGTCGAGTTCCCACTTGCGATGGCCGGCATTGGCCGCATTGGGGTGTGCGTGATGGTTGTTGTGCCAGCCTTCTCCGTAAGCCAGCATTGCAACCCACCACAAGTTACGGGATGCGTCTCGTGTGTCATAGTTGCGATAACCCCAGAGGTGCGTTGCAGAATTGACAAACCAGGTGCTGTGGTAGGCAATGACCATCCGGACACAGACGGCCCAGAAGAAGAACGAGACGGCACCGAACGGACCGCCAATCAGGTATCCGAGTCCCATCAAAGCACCGGCCATCAGGAACAGCCAGTAAACCTGCGTTCGTTCGAAAAACTGCAACATGGGACGGTCGACGAGTTCCGGCACGTAACGCTGGAAAAGTTTCTGACGTTGTTCGCGTGGAGCTTTGACAAACAGCCAGAGGATATGAGACCACCATTTGCCTTCCAGCGGCGAGTGTGGATCGCCCTTTAAGTCGGAACGCTGATGGTGCAGCCGATGCACTGCTGCCCAGGTCAGAGGGGTTCCTTCGCCGGAAATCTGACCTATCGCGAGGACGCCGAATTCGACTGGTCTGGCCAGTTTGAACGAACGATGTGACAAATAGCGGTGATAGCCGAGACAAATGCCAATGCTGCAAGTGGCCCAATGCAGAATGGCACAAGCGAGGGCAGCCTGCCACGAAAAGAAGAATGGAGCCGCGAGGACACCCAGATGCATCGCACCCATCCAGATCAACACGGGCCAGTCCAGGTTACGCCATTTCAGATCGACCGGGGCCGGAACGTATTGCTGTTCCTGAACCGCGACTTCCGGCTGATGATCGTGCAGAACGGGTTGTTCACCAGAAACCAATGGCTCGTGTTGGAGCGCGTTGTCTGGATCAGTTGTGGTGGAATCATCGGTTGGTGGTACAAGTATTTGTGAATTCATCATGTTTCCCTTCGCGTTCGGCCAGACCTGGCTGTCGGATTCTCCTGGCATGCCGAAATTTTGGGTTTCGATCGATGTTCAACTGCTCAAACCCGACGAGGGCTCGTTGAGATTCCATTCTCGAAAACATCGAATCGATCGGAGGGGCCCGAATTGACGCGGCGATTGTGCAGGAATTATCGACTTGCAGCAAGCGGAGTGTGTCGCCTGGTCGTCATACTTGTGTCAAAGTTCTGTCACGACGTGCAAGTGTTTGTAAGCAAAAGGATTGAGGAGAGTGCAAGGCCGAAATGGATGCGATGGAAAAGTTGTTTTTTGTCGATTTCCGATTGTGAATTCGATCAAGGCTGCTGGATCGTCGAGACGAAGAGTTGGGTTTGAGAAGTTGCGAGGTGCGACAATGGAGCGGGTTGTGTCAATCTGTGCCTCAAAACGAAGCTTTGACAATGCATTGCCAAAAGAACGAACTCGACAATTGGGAACAGTCTTTCCGCGATGGGAGTTCAATCGGGTGGTGTCTATTTCAAAGTGTACCAGTGAGGAAGCGTTCAATGTTTGAAGGTTGTGCGGTTATGAGCCGGAAAATTACGATGTCGGGATGCCTGAAAAACAATCTCCCCAATCTGCATTTTCCAGAGTCATATCCGCCACATATGGGGTGTTGATGGCCATTTGCGTTTTTCTTGGCGCATCAGAAGTTCCAGAATGGTTGGCCCGTTGGGATAGGATTTTCGGAAACATGGACGCGGAACATGTAGAACTCATTATTCGCATCGCATTTTTTGCCGCTGCGGGCATCTTTCTAGTTTGGTACTTCAAATGTTGGATCGATTATTTGCGAATCCGTCCCGGGCATCAGATGAAGCAGTACAGAGAATTGATTCGCAGGGAAATCAAAACTAGCGACGAATCCCAAAAGTGGTGCGAAGATGTCGGCCTGTTCTTCCGGTCTTACGGACACAAATTAACCCTCAGGCATTTCAAGGATGTCGTCAAGCTTGAAGGACTGACGCCCGGTACCAACGAGTTTAATCGGGCTGTCGACCGTGGAAGACAGCTTTTGAAAAACGAACTGGACAAGCTGCTTCATAAACCCGTCTGAAATGAACGTTCAATGTTTGAATCTAGCGACCGGGATATGCGGCGAATAGACTACGGGGATGAAAAAAATCATATGCCGCATTCTCGCAACGCTCTTTGGCATTATTGTCGCCGCCTACATCATTGTAGCCCATCTGGCCGGGGCCAGCACGTTGGCAGGCGACATCAAAGATTGGTGGACGAGAAGCGGTAAACCGATGTACGAAATAATCGAAAAACTTGGACCTTGGAATGCGTTGATTGGCGTACTTATTTTTATCGTGCTGATCAATATTCCGGGTTCATGGTACAAGTTCATTTTGCGTCGTTTTGGTGTGTGGGAATTTGAATCAGCACATTCCAAACAGGACAATTCCACTGGTGAAGTCGCCCAGAACTCACTCAGATCAAAATCTCGCGGTGTGGCTGAAAAATCAAAAGCCCGTCGAGAATGGCAGAATGCAATCGACCGCAAACGAAATCAGGGAGAATCGGCATCGTCCATCGCAGAGTTGGGCGAATGGCGTGACTCAGTGATCAACATGTTCGGAAATTTTCTGGTTGACCCGGAGCCGTACAAAAAAGAGTTCTTGGATCGAACGTCTGGGTTGTTGGGTTCCGATCTGAGTTCAAAGAATGCCGTTCGTGAAGGCCTTGAATATCTTCGTTCAAAACGCGGCACGATCGCCGCCAGCGAACTTCGCTAGAGCCCCGATTGAAACTTGCTTGTCACCTCTCCATCGTCAAACGTGATAGAGACCAAAATGTATTTACTGCCGTAATGACGTTCCCAATCGTAAACCTCGGCTTCGGACCATCCAACTTTCATTGACGTCGTGAGTTTACCGCCGGGTCCGAGGATGGCTTGTACCTCTTTCAGCTTCATGCCAGTTTTGATGCGATTGAAATTGTGCATCGTTAATCCGGGGCGGTTCAACCGTTCTTCTTCTGCCCTCTCCGCCGCTCTGCGTTTCTCCCACTCGGCATCCGCGATTTTTCTTTCGGCCTCTTTCTTCTCTTCTTCGATGGCTCTTTCTTTTTCTTCCTCCGCTTCTCTGGCCTCCCGTGCGATCCTGTCCTGTTCGGCTCTCTCAAACGATTCAATGACCGAACTGGGATTCAACATTCCCATGAAACATGATGGAATCACGCAAAGCAGGTAGAACAGGCCGGTGATGCCGCCAAGTACGAGCAAAATCACTTTGGTGGGTTGGTTCATTCGATGCCCCCTCTAAAAAAGACTGCGAGAACACCGCGTCATAGCTGGGGCCTACCACAGCCCGCACAACGAACACAATGCTCCCGCAGTGCGGGGGCAAAAATACCGTTGTGCAATCGGAGAATGTGGTAGTTTCAGCTATGCACGGCAATCAAATTGTCAAAGCGGATTTCTCCGCTACTTGTTCAATCGGCGTTTTGCGGCCGCCACGCCGACTTTACGAAGCCATACGGCCACGGAGACGTCTTCTAACGCAGCCGCAGACTCGAACATGGCCCATTCGTCGTCCGGGCAGCGGATTTGTCTCTGAGGCGTCTTACCGGTCGCAGGACGCCCGCGACCCTTCTGTTCTGGTTCGGTTGATTTCTTGCTCATACTACCAATTTAATGATTGACATAAAATTGTCAACACACGTTATTTTATGATTGACATAAAATACGAAAACTGATATGATCTGAGCGTCAAAGAAAAACCCCGGAAGGACTGTCATCCAACCGGGGCAACCACAATCCGGCGAATCGCCAGAATGCAGCGTAGAGAACTCCATTCTACCGCGATTTGCCCCCACAGGAAGGGCAAAATCAGTGGCCAACCATCTCCCCAAGGAAAAACAGATTTCTGTCGTGCATCACCTCGCGGAAGGAAATTCGATTCGGGCCACGTCCCGTCTATGCCGAGTTCACCGCAACACCGTCATGCGGACGTTGGTCGAGTTCGGAGCCGCCTGCAAACAGTTCATGGATCTGTCGTTTGCAAACCTGCATTTGGAGCATCTGCAAATCGATGAAATCTGGACGTTTGTCGGCAAGAAACAGGGTCGACTGACGTCAAAGGAACGCCGGGAAGAAAAGCTCGGCGACGCCTATCTGTTCATCGCATTGGATCAGGAAACGAAACTTATCCCAGCGTATTCGCTCGGAAAGCGGACGTCGGAGAACGCGTACAAACTTGTGAAGCAATTGCAGGAACGGTTGGTCATCAGTCCGGACCTTGACGATCAGGTGCTGATCTCCACAGACGGATTCAATGCGTATCCGCCTGTCATCGGTTCGTTATTTGGCGATACGGCGAAACATGGCGTTCTGATCAAGAAATACCGCAACCCGGAAGTGGGCCGGTACGCTCCTCCCGACCTGTTGGGCACGGAGCGATACAGCGTTCACGATGTCGATGACCTGTCGACGATCTGCACGTCCCATGTCGAACGGACGAATCTAAGCATCCGCACGTTCATGCGGCGTTTCACTCGTCTGGCGTTGGGATTCTCAAAGAAGATCGAAAACCTTGAAGCGGCAGTGCAATTGCATCTGTGCTATTACAACTTTTGCTGGCGGCCGCGTGAGAAGGGAAGAAGTGGAAAACTCCGCGATGCACCCGCAATGATGGCTGGAATCACCGACCATGTCTGGACGATCGACGAGTTATATGAGAACATCATGGGGCTGGAGCAGGACCGTCTCGCGTATGAGCGGTACGAACGGCTGCGGCGAAAATTGTTTGGGCAATAAGAAACGCCGCCTGTTGGAGCAAGCGGCGTTCAGTTCGATTCCGTTGACAGGAACCAGCAAGTCACAAACAAATGGTTGCCTGTCGGCGGTTTTTTGTCAATACCGGGAGATAGGCATGGAATTGAAAGATACGGGCGAACGATTCGTAGCAGTTGATGTCGACGGTAATGAATATCACATGATGGTATTTGTCGAGATTCACTCTTATAGTTCTGGCGGTCACAAAAAACGAGAGGAAGGCCACCGCATCATCAGAACGGAAGACGGTCGTGATGTCAGCCCGGATGAAGATGGAGGCTTCACGGTTTTTGATGACATCAAGGGGGAAATCCATGTCAAACGTGCAGATGGAGACGCCACGTAACATTCACCCGGAACTGTTCGATTGGGTGGATGCAAGGGACGCATTGCCAGAGCCCGGAGAGATTGTATTAATGGCTTACGGCGTCGATGCGACGTCATACTGGCTCGGTTATCGGGCCGGCGATCAGTGGGCCAACATCGACCGGTGTGTCGTGCATTCTGTTTTCGCTTGGGCAAGACTTCCGGACATCAACGCACCGTGGCCAGACGATCTCAATCCCGACATCCCCCGCAATGGAGTCGGTCGTGAGTGGTTCGCGGAAAAAACAATGACGGAATGGTACGATGTCCATGACATTTTGCCGGACGATGGCGAAAGAGTCCTGATGGCTCAAGGCTATGTCAACACAAGTTTTGAGTTTGGGCGTTACGACACTGGTTTGAAACGCTGGGTGAGTCGAAAAGGGGTTGTTTTCGAGCATGTGTATGCGTGGGCAAGAATGCCTCGCATCAAGCCGCCCGGAAAACGTATTGAAGTTGATTGAGAAGTTGTAGAATGCAGTATCTGGAACCAAACCCGCTACGAGGGGCTCACAATGGTTGAAACCATAGAATTAGAATACGACCCGGACGGACACGACGAGGTCATCACCCGCAAGGTGGAGATCGGCGGCGAATTCATAGACGTCGAAAAATTCGTCTGGAATGTTGATGGCAGCGAAAGCCCGCCGAGCGATGAGTAAACTATTTCAAATCACGGAAGATGACCTGGCCGACTTGGAGCGGACGTTACCGCAATTCCAAGACGCCATGATGCCGATTCTGGATGCTCGACTTCGCACGAAATTGCGTCGTATGCAATCTATCCTATCGAAAGTCCGTTGGAATTATGGCCCGCCTGAATGTGTGCAAGAAATCCCATGCGACGATGATCAGGATTCGTAGCAGTCTTTTCGGTAATGATAGATTTTCAGGCTTCCGCCAACTGGTGATTGATTTCGTCGATAACTGACGTGCCTTCCAATTCTACACGAGTTACACGAATCCCTTCGACCGACAAAACGTCTGAAATGGCGGATTTGACCGCCTCCGACGAACTCTCTGATTCACGATCGAATTCGATGTGCACCACACCATCAACAGATGCAACAATACAATCATCGCACTTGTCGTAGATTTTTGCGTCGATGCTCTCCATCGTTCCAGAATCTTCCGACAAGTAGAGTGTGAAGCGAAAGATTTCCAATGTAGGGTCTTTCATCGCAAGGTCACTCCTAATGAGGGCACTTATCAACTTTCCGGCGGAGCCGGTTTGCAGCAGCCGAAGGACTCTTCGGCGTAGAGGGAATGCTGATTTTGCATCCGTGATTCGCTCGATTTCCATTGGGGCAAAACAACCGTCCCCAATGGCCACCGGACTTCCAAAGCCAGCCTAGGCTTTCCGCGTATTGCACCACACCCTCGATCTCTTTGCTGGTATGTCGCGGCCGGGGCATTTCACGACTTTCTATCGGGCGTTGCCATCCGCCAAGTTCATTATATCTTGTCCAACGAGCCAGTTGTTGTACTATTTACGTTTATCAGTAAAAACAGACTGTCGCCGGAAGTGATGGTTCGGTCAAATGTTCTGACAACATCATCAAAAAATTGCGTCATCAGAATGGAAGTGGACACGTAGTCGATGAGAATCGTTCAGATCAATGCGGGCAATCAATTTGTACCAGCAAATCAGAATCGCACGCAACCGACATTTCTACAAAATCGGAAAATATGCGGTCTGGAACCAAACATTGGCACGAGTGGTACATTTTGAAATGGGACACCACCTTCAATCGGTTTCGGAATCCGAATCATTCTCAGAAACCTCTGCGGACTTGCCATTCGAGACGAAGCGATATCCCGTCCCCCGAACCGAGAGCAGAAAGGCTGGATCAGATGGATTTTTTTCAATGAACTTGCGTAGCCGCATGACGAAGTTATCGATCGTTCGCGTTGTGACATTGGCATCCATCCCCCAGACATGCGTCAGGATTTCCTGGCGGGACAGGACGCGGCCATCGTGATGGACAAAATAACGCAGCAGGTCCATTTCCGTTTTGGTCGGTTCAAAGACCTGTTCGCCAACCCGAATCTCATAACGGGCGAAGTCAACATGCACTTCACCAAATTCGCAGGTGTCACCATTGTTCGGTTGATTCTGTCCCGGAATGCGTGAATGACGATCAAGCAGATTGCGAACACGGCTGAGCAATTCCGGCAGCGCGAACGGCTTGGTCATGTACTGATCTGTACCGCAGTCGAAAGCCATCGTTTTGTCTTCGCTCAGCGTGCGCGCACTCAAGACGAGAATGGGAACCAGTTCATCCAGTTCTCGGATTTTACGACAGATTTCATAACCACTCATCCCGGGCAACATCAAATCGAGGATAATAAGATCGCAACGGGGATCGGTTTCCTGGAACAGTTGCAATGCCCGTTCGCCATCACCCGCCAGCAGGACTTCGTACCCTTCGTGCTCAAAATTGAAACGAAGTCCGCGTGCCAGAGCCTCTTCATCTTCGACAATCAGTAATTTCTGCTGCGTCATCGTTACACTTTCCGTTGTGCGGGAAGCTCCACAGCGAAGATGCTGCCGCGTCCATCGACCGGTTTGCTTACGCTGATACGTCCACGCAACAAATGAACGAGCGTTCGGGCGATGTATAACCCCAGTCCGGTTCCTTTCTGTTTTCGTTCCAGTTCGTTTCCGCCTCGGTAAAATATCTGAAAGATCTTCTTGTGCAGTTCTTTTGGAACACCCTCTCCATTATCACAAATCTCGACCATTGTACGACCTGCCTGCCACATGCGGGCACGTACCGACACACGCGGGGGCGAGCCGGCGTATTTGACAGCGTTGTCCAGCAGATTGCCGAAAATCATATCCAGAACGACAGCGCGGGCCTGAATAACAACCGGATCGATATCGAACTGAAAGACTTCCTCGATATTACATTGATGCAGCGTGCAGGCTGCCTGGGCACTACGATGCAGTACCTCTTCGAGAGGGATCTCTTCTGTGGCCGTGTTCCCGCCAATCGCGTCGAGCCGACCCACTTCGAGCAGATGGTTGATCAGCGTGTCCAGCCGCGTCAGTTCGTCGCCCATCACCTGATAAAACTCGGCCCGTTGTTCTTCGCCGACTTCCCGCATGCGAAGAGTTTCCAGGTAAAGCCGTAAAGAAGCGATGGGGGATTTCAATTCGTGCGTGACGGCATCGACGAAGTTGGATTGCCGCCGGTTGAGGCGCACTTCCTTCACCGTAATGACCAGGTAGACGATCAGACCGATGAGCATCAATGCGAACACCACCGTCCCAATGGTCAACGCACTCCAGGACCCCGCTTGAGCCAGCAGAACGATCCAGCAAACCATCAGCGTGATATTGAGTGCCATCAACAAAACGTTGAGTGTGATCGGCAGATGCAGCGACCGATGTTTGGATGGCGTGGGTGGCAATTCCACACGATGACCATCCCGAGTGGAGGGGGGGATAGCTGTGGTGGTGAATCGGGATTCAGCAGTTGGCTCTGTCATGTCAGTTTACTTACAGGTGTAACGTCTCTGGGCATGGGGGCCTGAATCTGCGGCCAATCGACACGCATCGGCTCAAAGATTGTCGCGTTCCTTCCCGATTTTCATCGACTTCGCCAAAAACTGCAAATCGAGCTGGCAGATTTCCTCGACGCTGACACCGAAAATTCACCATTCTTCAAGGTGCATCTTTTGAAGCGTCAGGGAGAAACCGGACCAGTGTCATGCGCCGGGATTGTATTCCGAACAGGTCATGCCGAAGGTTTCCGCCACCGCCTGATTGGTGATTTTTCCTCCAAACATATTCACCGCTTCACGTAGTCCTTCATCGAAATCGCACGCCCCGGCCAGTCCGTGTTTGGCGAGCAGCCGCGCGTACGGGAATGTGACATTGCACAATGCGTAGGTGCTTGTTCGCCCGACAGCACCGGGCATGTTGGTTACGGCGTAATGGACAATTTCCCCTTCCACGTAAGTTGGTTCCGAATGCGTTGTCGGTCGTGTTGTTTCAAAGCAGCCTCCCTGGTCGACACAGACGTCAATCACCACGGCACCTGGTTTCATGATTTGCAGGTCTTCTACACGGACCAGTTTTGGTGCTTTCGCACCGGGAATCAGTACGCCTCCGATGACAAGATCGGCCAATGTCAATTGCTCGCGGATGTTGTGCCGATCGCTGTAAAGCGTTGTTACGTTCGGAGGCATGATATCTTCCAGGTACCGGAGTCGATCGACATTGATATCGAGGATAATGACATCGGCCTGAAAACCTGCCGCAATCCGGGCGGCATTTTTGCCAACCACTCCCCCGCCAAAAATGACAATGTGCGCTGGAGAAACACCGGGGACACCCCCGAGCAAAATTCCCCGTCCCTCCTGCGGACGCTCCAGATATTTCGCCCCTTCCTGAATACTCATCCGGCCGGCAACTTCACTCATCGGTGTCAGGCAGGGAAGCCCACCGTTTCGGCCCCGCAGAGTTTCGTAGGCCACGGCGGTTGCACCTGTCTCCAGCACATTCCGCGTCAATTCTTCGTCCGCAGCGAAGTGAAAATAGGTGAACAAAATCTGTTTCGGACGGAGCAAAGGCCATTCTGCTTTCAAAGGCTCTTTGACCTTGATGATCATCTCCGCTTCGGCAAAGACTGTTTCGGCAGTATCAACAATCTCCGCTCCGGCGGCACGGTAATCATCATCGTGAATTCCGCTGCCGACACCCGCCCCCTTTTGCACCAGAACCCGGTGGCCGTCTCGAACGAGTTCCTCCACCCCAACGGGCAAAAGAGATACGCGATATTCGTCCTGTTTGATTTCACTCGGTACGCCGATGATCATGACATCGCCTTCTCTCAAAATGACCAACCACAACAAGGTGACAAACCAAACCGTGTTCACAGAAGCCAATTTCTCGTCAATCAATCCAGAATCATTTCAGCACAGCCGTCATGAACTTGCAAGAACGACGTTGGACCGTAACCATAAAGAGCGATTCCTCAATCACCGGTTATCGAGAACGACAGATTGACCCGTCAAGGTGAAATGCCGATGTCCTGTTTTTTTGAAGCGGAGCGATTCGCGGCTCTCCAGTTGATGACAATGGGGTTGGAAGAGGATTTGCGCGATGTCGGCGATTTGACGTCGAATGCCATGATTCAACCCGATCGCACTGCCAGCGTTGCTGTCATGGTACGAAAACCGGGTACCGTTGCGGGTATACCGATTGGACAGATGGTGTTCGAGGCGTTGGACGCAGAGGTCGTTTGGCATTCGCATGTCGAAGATGGCGCGAAAGTGAAGGCAGGCGATACAATCGCGGTGATAAATGGCCGAATTCGCAGCCTGTTGACGGGCGAACGGACGGCTCTCAATTTCCTGACGCACCTGAGTGGGATTGCCACGTTGACGGCTCGATTTGTTGCGGCTGTCAAGGGAACGAAAGCTCAAATTCTCGATACCCGAAAGACTTTGCCCGGTTACCGTGTGCTTCAGAAATATGCCGTGCGCTGTGGCGGAGGCGTGAACCATCGGATGGGGTTGTACGATGGCGTGCTGATCAAGGACAATCATCTCTCCGCCTGGACCAGTCGTGAGTCGACACCGACCGTTGCATCTGCCATCACCGAGATATTAGAAAAAACCGGGAGGCAGGTGCCGATTGAAGTCGAAGTCGATACACTGGAACAGTTGGTCGACGCGCTCGACGCTCAGCCAGATATCGTTCTGCTGGATAACATGTTGCCCGAACAGATTCGAGAGGCGATTGCCATTCGCGATGGCAAATCACCAGGCGTTCTGCTGGAGGCATCGGGGGGCGTGACGTTGGAAACTGTCGCGGACATCGCCGTTACCGGAGTTGACCGCATCAGTATTGGTGCGCTCACCCATTCCGCGCCGTCGCTCGATCTCGCTTTCGACTGGCGAGGGGCGCAGTCACAATGAACCAGCTCGCAAACGCTGACAGCCCGGACTGCCTCTCTCCCATGCGGAGTTGGTTGGCGCTGGTTTGGTTGCTGGGGTTTGTGTGGCTGTTTTTTTCGCAGTCGTTGCCCATTGCCGATGTCAGCCGCATCGGTTTCGTTTGGCGGGCTCCATTCTCAATGCTCGATGTCATTGATCCACCGGAAATCGAAAACCTTTCGACGATCTTCGAAAACCCCGTGCAGCCGGGATTCCACACCCTTCCCTCACGCTGGGATTTGATTTTGGTCTTCGCGCTGATCTGGGGTGCAATTTGGGGGTGGGGACGCACGGTTTTGACAGGCCTCATAACCGCAACATGGGATCTGAATCGTGCAGAGTGCTTTCTTTTTGCCTCTGCCTGTGGGGTTGCCGTTGTCACGTTTGCGACACTTGGTACCGGGTTGGCCGGTTGGGGAGATCCCTGGTTTTTGATCCCGTTTCTCAGCCTCGGGATCGTATGTGGACTGACGTGTGAGTTCCGCGTTCATCAGAATCAGACATCAAACAAAAATCACGCCGATGGCGGGGCGATATCGTTTCGCATGCCCATTTACGGAATGTCCTGCCTGGTGGTGATCGTTCCGATTGTGTTGTTGATGGCTCTGGCTTCAATGATTCCACCAATCGAATTCGACGCGCGCGAGTATCATCTGCAGGGGCCGAAAGAATACTTCCTGGCTGGCAAAATCGATTACCTGCCACACAACGTTTATACGTGTTTTCCATTCCTTACCGAGATGCTGACTTTTCTGGCGATGACGGTGTGTGGAGAATGGTTTCGTGGTGCGCTCGCAGGACAATTTGTGCTGATGGGGTTCGCACCACTGACGGCTCTCGGGATTTTCTGTTTGTGCAGACGGTGGCATTCCGACGTTGCAGGCTGGTTGGGAAGTCTGGCCTACCTGACGCAGCCGTGGACCTGGCAGATTTCGACCATTCCCTTTGCCGAAGGAGGGCTCTCCTTCTTTGTGATGGCAACCTGTCTGGCGTGTGTCATTGCCGTGTCTACTGAAAGAAGCAAGACAACCGGTGAAAGAAACAAGGCGACCGGCACATGGTTTCTGGTTGGTCTCTGCTCCGGTTGTGCATTCGGCTGTAAATATCCGGGGATCATCTGGGCCGTGATTCCAGCGATGGTTGTGATCGGAATTCGCACAAAACTAGCGGTTCAATCTGCCCCCAACGATCAAACCGATGGCAAGATGCAATCGCTTTGGATGCATCGTTCACTGGTGTTTTTGATGGGCCTGGTACTCACAACCGGACCCTGGCTGCTCAAAAACACACTGCAGACAGGCAATCCCGTTTATCCGCTGCTCTGGTCGGTGTTCGGGGGCAGCGACTGGGATGCAGAACTGCATGAACGCTGGCGGAATGGACATCGACCCGATGGCTATGAGATCGATTCGCTTTTCAGGCATGCCGGACAGATCGTGTTGACAGGCAACTGGTTGTCGCCTTTATTGTTCGGGTTCGCACCGCTGACGTTGCTGTTGTTCTGGCGAGATGTCCGCGTCCGCTGGTTGTGGATTTACGTCGCAGGTTATTTCCTCTTGTGGTGGTGGTTGACGCATCGTATTGATCGCTTTTGGCTGCCGGTTGTGCCAGTGTTGTGTGTGCTGGCTGGGATGGCAACTGCGACGCTTTGTCGAGGTCCACAAAAACGTGTGGTGGTGGCTGTTTTGATTTTGTCAGTCGTCTACAGTTACGGCCTGGTAACTTCACCCTTGATGACCTATGCCCCACATCTTGCAGATTTGGAAACGGAACGACAACGCGCAGAGTATGCGAACTCTCCGGCTTTGTTTCATTTGAACCGGCAACTTGCAGTTGATGATGCCAAAGTACTGTTCGTTGGGGACGCGGCACTTTTTGAGGTGCGATTTCCATATGCCTACAATACCGTGTTTAATCATTCGCTGCTGGAACGGTATACGTCTTCAGGAATCGATACGAATGGTGAATTCCGTTTGCTTGACCGCAACGAGATTCTGTTGAATCTCGAAGAAGAAGGGTTCACACACGTCGTCGTGAACTGGCGTGAAATCAGACGATACCTCAATACATATGGATTCAGCGAATTCGTAACGCGAGATCGACTGCGACAGTTGGTCGATCTTGGTGTGCTGCACGAGCCGGAAAGAATTGCGGACGCAACCGAATCAGAGATCTACAGAATCAACATTGGTCAGTCGGTGGGAAATTGATTCTGCAGCAGTTCTCGTTTTGACGTTTCTTCCCGACGTGTTACTTCTGGCTCGGCGAGCGGACTGTTGATTGAGCCGGTCGATTCCTCCGGGCAGGTAGTGCGATTCAACTCGTCAATGATCTGAGTATCGAGATTGATCGCATCTCGTTTCGCGGTTTCGTTCATATCGCTTATCCCTCCCCCAAATACACTGGTTGAGATTATACCAATGGTTGAGGTCGATTGGGAAGATTGCTGCGCAACACCATTACTGGAAAAGGTTTGCAACATGAAGTCTGCGAGATGAAGAAAACGCAGGTGGGCCGTTTAGAGCAGTTTGCCTTCTGGTGTGACGTCTCTGGTTCGTGGGGGCTTGTTTGCAGGCCGAGCAACACTCATCGTGGCACAGAAGAGCGTAATATGCTCTAAAATTAAAAGGTCTTGCTGCGCCCACGGAAACAGTCAGGCCGATTCGACATGTATGTTCATTACGCCCGAAGTGACTGTCAGTCAACCTTGCCCAGCACGAGGCAGGCGTTGTGTCCCCCGAAGCCGAAGCTGTTCTTGAGAACCATGTTCACCTTCGCGTCACGTGCGGTATTGGGAACGTAGTCCAACGGGCAATCCGGATCTGGCGTATCGAGGTTGATGGTAGGGGCGATCACCTGGTCAGTGATCGTTTTCACGCTGGCGACAATTTCGACGCCCCCGGAAGCACCAAGCAGGTGACCAATGGCACTTTTCGTGCTGGAAACGGCAAGTTTTTGAGCATGAGAACCGAAAACACGCTGGATCGCAGTCGATTCTGCCTTGTCGCCCAGCGGAGTGCTTGTCCCGTGCGCGTTGACGTAATCGATCTGATCCGGATTGACTTGTGCGTCGTTGAGAGCGAGTGTAATTGCCCTGGACGCGCCATTGGCTTCGGGGTCGGGAGCGGTCATGTGTGAGGCATCGGCTGTCATGCCATAGCCAAGAACCTCTGCCAGAATTGGCGCTCCCCGCTTTTTGGCACGCTCGTACTCTTCGAGAACGAGAATACCTGCTCCTTCGGCGATGACAAAACCATCACGGTCTGCATCAAATGGTCGGCTTGCTCCGGGTGGGTCTTCGTTTCGGGTTGACAGGGCGTTCATCCGGGCGAATCCGGAAAGCCCCATTGGTGTAATTCCCGCTTCAGCACCACCGGTGACCATCAGGTCGGCCGTGCCGTGTTGAATAAGTTTGAAGGCATCGCCGATGGCATTTGTCGCCGAGGCGCACGCCGTGGCGATCGCACTATTTGGACCACGCAGCCCCCAACGAACGGAGATGTTCCCACTGGCGGCGTTGACCATCAGCTTGGGAATCATGTAGGGCGAGACGCGAGAAGGGCCACGATCGTACAGCCGGGAATGCTGTTCCTCGATTTCGATCAGGCCGCCGATACCGCTACCGACCAGCACGCCATGCCGAAACGCATCCCCTTCCTGGAGATCGACGTCGGAATGCTCGATCGCCTTATGCGCAGCGACCATCGCGAACTGGACGAATCGGTCCAGCCGTTTGACCTCTTTGGAATCGATTTTCATGTGATCGGACGGGACGAAAGGCTTCACTTCGCCACCAAACCGGACTTTGTATTCGGAAGGGTCAAAGCGTTCGATATTTGAGACGCCGCTTTCGCCGTTGCAAAGCCTCTTCCAGAACTCGTCCGCATCGGTGCCGAGGCCGGTCACGACCGACCCTCCCGTCACGACGACACGCCTGCTCATGACCTATCTCTTTCCGTCGATGTACTCAATCGCGTCGCCAACGGTGCGGATCTTCTCATAATCGTCATCGGGGATGGTGATGTCGAATTCATCTTCAAATTCCATCACCAGTTCCACGACATCCAGTGAATCCGCTTTCAAATCATCAACGAACGAACTTTCCTTTGCCACTTCTTCTTTCGGAACGCCCAATTGCTCGCTGACGATTCCCATGACTTTTTCTTCGGTCGACACGCGGCTTCCCTCCGGTCAATAAGTGTTCCAATAAAATGTTCCAGCAATTTGCACCGAGGCGGCATGATGCCTGATCCCGGATGTTTTGCGGTTTGCTCAAAAATACCATTCGCGACCATATATTCGAGATGGTCAACAATGTGAATTCAAATCCTCGCTTGTATTTAACCGATTCGTTGTCCAGTGAAAAGTCCACCGGCACTTTACAGCAAACGATTTACGTCGTATCCAGCGAGTTTGGTAAGTAAACTTCCAACCGGAGAATTCCGTGAACGGGGTTTCGGAGCCGGTCGCATTGGTTTCCTGCGGAATGGGCCAGTCAATCATTACTGCGGACACAGGTTTTGGGGAGATATAACGCGTTTCTGAAAACGTGTAAACTCCAATCACTTCGACATCTCAGGCAAACGCAACATGTTTTATAAAAATGGGTTGCAATCGGAACCCATTCGGCAAAAACTACTGATAGATCATTGGTAATGCATGACGTCGAATCGTAACTGCTGAAGTCGGATCTCCACATCACGTTCGGAATTTGTCACACATTATCCGCGTTACGCCTGACGAAATATCATTGCCATCAATTGTATATGGATGTGCAGTCTGCTTTGCGTTTGATCCGTTTCAGCAGGCCGCGCAGCACCCGCCCGGGGCCGACCTCATAGAACGCATCCGCACCATCCTGCAACATGGCATTCACCGATGCCTCCCACAGCACGGGGGAAACAACCTGATTCACCAGCAGACCGCGAATGATTTCCGGGTCGTCGTGGGTACTGGCATCCACATTCGAGTAGACCGGAATTCGAGGCGGTTTGAGTTCGCAGTTTTTGAGCGCTTCCGCCAGTTTATTGTCAGCGGGCTTCATGATGTCGGTGTGAAACGCGCCGGCAACTGTTAATGGAACGGCCCGGCCTCCCTGCTCTTCCGCCAATTCCGCAGCGCGAACGCACGCCTCTTTCTCTCCAGAGAGGACAATGTTGCCCGGAGCCAGAATGTTGGCGACCTGCAAAATTCCTGTTGTGGCAGCTTCTGCGCAAATCACTTCGACCTTGTCTTGTTCCAGAAGAAGAATGCTGACCATGCCGGAGGGCGTTGCGTCGGCGGCCGCCTGCATTGCCTCGCCCCGTTTTTGCACAACGCGGAGTCCGTCTTCAAAAGTAAGGCAATCGGCAAAAACCAATGCGGTGTATTCACCCAGACTCAAACCTGCTGCCATATCACAGTTGGAAATTGTTGATGGCGAGTCAGTTTTGAGAATCTCCAGAGCCGCAAGAGAAGCCACGAAAATCGCCGGCTGACTGATGGCCGTGCTGTCCAATTTTTCCGCCGGGCCTTCAAAGCTGACCTTCGCCAGATCGAATCCAAGGATCTCGTTGGCCCGATTGTAAAGGTTTCGGGCTTCGGGATACTTTTCGGCCAAAGCCCGACCCATACCCACAGTTTGAACGCCCTGTCCAGGAAAAAGAAACGCGATTTTGCTCACGTTGTCGCCCCAGTTTCTTTGCTCTTGGCGATGATATCGGTAATTTGCGAATTGATGTTGCGGTCTTTGAATGTTGCGCTCAGGTTCAAAGCATTGGCGATCGAATGGCCATCGCTGGAACCATGACAGATGATGCAGACTCCATCGATACCCAACAGCGGTGCCCCGCCCGATTCGCGGTAATGGTATTGTCGGGCGACATCCTGGAAAGCTTTTGTTGCCGTCTGGCGTTCGACATCCAGGCGACCGATGATCTCCTGCGAAACGGTTTTCATCAGGAATTCGGCCATGCCTTCGCTGACCTTCAGCACGACATTTCCAACGAAACCTTCACAAATCAGCACATCGGCTTCGCCCTCGTACAGTCCTCGACCTTCAACATTGCCGATGTACTGGTCCTTCAACGGGCTGTTGCAGAGAAAACTGTGTGTTTCGCGGTAAAGTTCGTTCCCCTTACCATCTTCACTGCCAATGTTCATCAGGCCAATGCGTGGTTTCTCGATACCGAGAACCTCGCGTGCGTAGACCGAGCCCATAATCCCATATTGAAAGAGATGTTCCGGTCGAGCTGCGGGGTTGGCGCCCACATCGACGAGGACTGACTTTCCCTGCATGTTAGGTAACGTGACAGCGATGCCCGGACGTTTCACGCCTTTGAGAAACAGCCGGGTTCGCAGCCCCGATGCCACCACTGCACCAGTATTTCCGGCGCTGACGACGGCATCGACTTCATGGCCAGCCATCAACTTCCAGCAGACAGCGATTGAACTGTTCGGCTTCTTTCGGAGGGCTTCAGTCGGCTTCTCGTGCATGTCGACGAAACCATCCGCTTCGACAATCCGCATTCGATGAGAGTCGTGCTCCTTTTCTGAAAGCAGATGTTCGAGCGCGGGGCGATCACCGACCAGCGTCACCTCCAATTGCGGGTTCGTTTCGAGCGCGACAAGGGCACCATCGATGTTGATTGCCGGGGCGTTGTCGCCACCCATGGCATCAAGCGCAATTCGCATGGGACGTCAGCCCTCGGTCTCGACGACCGTGCGACCCTGATAATACCCGCAGTTCGGACACGCAACATGAGTTGGTGCCGCTGTTCCACATTGCGGGCAGTATGCAAGCTGCATCGGCTTTCGCGCATCGTGAGAACGCCGCTTCCGACCTCGTGCTTTGGATTGTCGCCTCTTAGGGACCGCCATGGTGGAATTCCCCGTAAATTTCTTCCAGTCTTTGATTTATGTTGATCGAAGGTGGTTCCCCTTCGATGTCGATTTGTGTTCAATCCAGCATGTTACGCGAAGGACAGAATCCCTGTCAAGCATGGCACTTATAGCGGCAAACGGATAAGTGTGGCATCTTTCGATCTGTTATTATCGTTCCAAATGGAGCGTAAGCCGCCACAGATAAAAGTCCGTCGGACTTAGTGCCATGTCAAGGCTTTGTCAGGGATGCGGATTGACATAGCCCGCTCCATTGTCACCCTTTGTAACCGCATCAAACCCGACTTTTCGTCTTGACGGTCCATCAGGTTCTTTGTTGCACATTCCAATTTGCCGATTCGTTCTCGCGAATCGCGAAATCTGTAATGGTAGAATCCTCCAACAGCCGTTCCAATTACACAAACCACCTCACTTGCATCGACTGACCATCTTGACTCCAATGGAGCGTATTATGCTCTCCTGTGCCGCGATGAGCGTCGATTGAACTGCAAACACAAGCTCCCACGAATCAGAGGCCTCACACCAGAAGGTGAACTGCTCTCAACCATCTGCAAACGGTATTTATTTCGATGCAAACTGCGTAATTCGGGAATATCGGTATGCGAAGATTACACCCCAATTTTCACACTCATAAGGACCGATTTTGATGATCAAACATCTTGCTCTAACCGCGCTGATTCTGACGCTCCCCATTGCGACCTTGCAAGCGGAGGAAAAAGCTGACGGCTGGAAAACGCTCTTCGACGGAAAGACATTTGAAGGTTGGAAAGCAAACGAACACAAGGAGAGCTGGAAAATTGAGAATGGTACGTTCATGGCTGCCGGACCTCGAAGTCATCTGTTTTACGTGGGCGATGATAAACCATTCGTGAACTTTGAACTGGAACTGGAAGTGTTGACCAGGCCGAAATCGAACGGTGGTGTCTATTTTCATACGCAGTTTCAGGAAACTGGCTGGCCGAAATATGGTTACGAAGCACAGGTCAACGCAACGCACAGGGATCCCAGGAAGACCGGCAGCCTGTACGCCGTGGAAAACGTGATGAAGGCGCCACATGAGGACGACAAGTGGTTCAAATACTACATTAAAGTCGATGGTCGCCGCATTCTCATCAAAGTGGATGGTGAGACAACTGTTGATTACACCGAGCCGGAGGACAGAGAAGCTGGGAAAGAATTCACTCGGAAACTTGATAAAGGAACATTTGCGTTTCAGGCGCACGATCCAATCAGCGTTGTGAAATTTCGTAACATCCGTGTGCGGCGTCTTCCGTAATTCGCGGCATCGCCGGTATTGTGCAAATAAGATCGTGGCGCAATTTCTTGCGTCCCGGTCTTTTTTTTCGTACCGTGAATGACAGAAACGTGTATCAAGAAGCCATTCGTCTGCCATTTGGGAACTGTAATTGAATACGTTTCGCGAAATTTTCTTTCCCTGTTTCGGGACCGATTGACACCAATCTTATGAGAGTTTTTCCATGACTAACGACCAACCGCTCGATCAAAATTCCCAAAATGAATCCTGCAATCGTCGCGATCTGTTCCGTCAGGTGGCTTTCACAGGAGCCGCAATTGGAGCCGGCAGTGTGGTACCCTCCCTGTTTGCCGCCGATACACCGAAGAAATCCAAATTGAAGAAGCCGTTGAAGCTCAAAGGGAATATCAATCATTCCGTCGTCGGTTGGTGTTTTGCCAAACATTGGAGCATGGAAGAAACCTGTATGGTGGCCAGACAGCTTGGTTGTGAAAGTGTGGAACTTGTCGCGCCGGAGCATTGGCCACTTCTCAGGAAATATGACCTGCAATGCGCAATCGCATCGATCGACATGTCTCCCGATCCTCCATTCAAAAAGGGAATGAATAACCCGAAGTACCAGCCCCGGGTCATCGCGGAGACGAAAAAGTCGATCGATCAGGCGGCTGATTTCGGTTGCCCCACCGTCATTGCCTTCACGGGGTATGCGGATGGGATCACGAAGGAAGAGGGCCTCAAGAACTGTGTGAAGGGCTTCAAGGAAGTTGTCGGTTATGCAGAGAGGATGAAAGTGACCATTGCCATCGAAATGCTCAACACGCGGGAAGGCACACATCCGATGAAAGGGCATCCCGGTTATCAGGGGGACGATACTGAATATTGCATCGAAATGATCAAGCAGGTCGGCAGCGAGAATTTCAAACTGCTGTTCGACATCTACCATGTTCAAATTCAGAATGGCGATGTCATCCGCCGTATTCATCAGCACAAGGATTACATTGCCCATATCCATACGGCCGGGAACCCCGGACGGGGGGAACTCGACGATACCCAGGAAATCAACTACCCGCCAATCATGCAGGCGTTGGTCGATATCGGTTACGAAGGATACGTCGGGCATGAATTCATTCCGACGCGCGACCCGCTTGTCGGTTTAACCGAAGCAGTGAAACTTTGCGACGTTTGAATCGGATGAGTCAGCGACAAGCAGCCCGTTCCTGGCCGGCGTGCCGCGCACGGCGGCCAGTGCCTTGTCAAGGCTTTGTTTTGGGGTGCAGGTTGACACGTTATAGCGGCAAACGGATAAGTGTGGTGTCTTTCGATCGGGCGGGATCATCGGTCACACGGACTGTAACAGTGGCGGTGTCCCTTCGGTTCCGTAGGTCAGCTTCTGAAATCGCCGCAAACCCCTTGAAAACAAAGCTTTCTTCAATAGCGACAAGCATTTAGGACTGTTCTAACTTCCGTTTCAGTACGTCCACTTCCGGTCGAGATACCAGCGGGGTCCAGTACTACAGTTGGAGATGACCGGCTGATTGATTATCGTACCATCCATCACCCAGGGAGGGAACAATGGCGGATGGACGCGTGTTTCGGCGGTGGCGGCGTGAACTGGATGCGGTGAGTGAGCGGATTGCTCAACGCTTTCACCGGTCCGAACTGCGGCAACATGCTACCGGTTATCTGCGTGGCTTAATCAGCCGTGTCGAGCGGAAGAATGGCTGGCAGTTGGCCGAGGAACCTGGCGAGCAGACGCCGACCAATCTGCAACATTTTATTGCCCGTGCGCGGTGGGATGCGGATGAAGTACGTGATGATCTGCGGGGTTACGTCATCGAACATCCCGGCTGTGACGATGGCATTTTGATCGTGGATGAGACCAGCTTTCTAAAAAAGAGAACCAAGAGTGTCGGTATCAAACGGCAGTACTCCGGAACGGCCGGTCGCATTGAGAACTGCCAGATCGGGGTGTTCCTCGCTTACCGGTCACAGCATGGACATGCCCTGATCGACCGACGGCTGTACCTGCCGAAAGAGTGGTGCGAGGATGAGGGTCGCCTTAAGGAAGCGAAAGTCCCGGAGTCCGTCTCGTTCGCGACGAAACCGGCTCTGGCTCGCAGCATGATTCGGGATGCTCTCGCTGCGAATGTGCCGTGCCGCTTTGTGACGGCGGACTCGGTGTATGGCGGTGACTCCCGCTTCCGTCGCCTGCTCGAAGAGCATGGCCTTGGGTATGTCGTTGCGGTCACAGGAAACCAGCGTCTATGGCTGGGCTTTAAGCAGACGCGTGTGGACCAGATCGCCGATGCGTTTTCCGAAGAGGACTGGCAGGAGCTTTCGTGCGGGACAGGAACAAAAGGAGAGCGAGTCGATCGCTGGACGCTGATGCCGTTCGGCGTGACGATCGAACAGGAAGAGGGTCGTGAGTTTCAGAAAGCCTTGCTGGTCCGCGAGAGTTTGTCCGAATCGAAAGATCGGACGTACTGCTTTTGCCACTACGAGTCGGGAACGAAAATCGATGAACTGGTGCGGATCGCGGGGAGTCGATGGGCGGTCGAGGAGTGCTTCGAGCAGGCGAAAGGGGAGACCGGTCTGGATGAATACGAAGTCCGCAGCCACCCCGGATGGCATCGTCACATCACGCTTTCGATGCTGGCTCTGGCTGCACTGGTGGTGATGAGGAAAGCCTCGCGAGCGGCATCAAAAAAGGGGGGCAGACGACATCCATGATCGGCTGGAGTGTGCCCGAGATCCGGCGTCTGCTCTCTCGACGCCTTGGTCGATTTGCGAAAGCTGTGAGCGATCTTCTGCACTGGTCAAACTGGCGAAGAATGCACCAGTGGCACGCGAAACAATCCCACTTCAAACGCCGGGGACTCGATCCTCCGACCTCCTGATTGCGAACCAGGCGCTCTCCCAACTGAGCTATAGCCCCGACATGCGGCGAACGATGGCAATCTCATTGACGCCACAAATACCAGCACAGGCCCTGTATTTTATCGGATGCCTGGGGCAAAAAAAAGGCCAGTGAAACCGGACATGGCGATACAACAACGTCAATTCACGGCGTTAATATCGTCGACGTTTTTGCGAACTGCTGCAGTTGCTATTGATCTGGCCATCAGCGCATCGACAATGGAATGTGGCAAGTTCATGAATCAGCAAGTGGAGTACCATTTTTTGGAAGCCCATCCTTTCCGATTTATTCGCAATCTTGGTCGCAGTCGTGAAATCGCCACCGTACTGTTGAATTACGGATTTGGTGATCTGGTCGATCGACTTCATCTGCGGAAATACCTGCAATGGGGCCGACGGGTCATCCTTCGCAAACCGGTGAAGTCCGACAAACGGATGACCCGAGCCGCCCGCATTCGTGCTTCGCTGGAAACCCTGGGGGCGACGTTCATCAAACTGGGGCAGGTTTTGAGCACCCGTCCCGATGTGATTCCTGTCGACGTCGTCGAAGAGCTTTCCAGTCTTCAGGAAAAGGTTCCCTCCTTTCTGTCGGAAACGGCAATCGAGATCCTGGAGGAGCAACTGGGGGGAAGCGTCGACCACCTGTTCGCGGAATTCGATCCGGAACCAGTCGCGGCGGGTTCGCTGGCCCAGGTGCATCGAGCTGTGCATCATGATGGCACGCGACTGGCGGTCAAAATCCGCCGTCCCAATGTCGTCGCCGATGTGGAGCGGGACTTGTCACTGATGAACGATCTGGCGATTCTCATCGAGCGGCACATTCCCGAGGCGCGCATTTTCGATCCCGTGGGATTGTACAATCATTTTGCGCGGATGATTCGACGGGAACTTAATTTCGTTCGTGAAGCACGCACGATGGACGAGTTTTCCCGGTTGTTTCGTCACGATGCGACGTTGTCCATTCCGACCGTCTTTTGGGATTTGACAACCGATTCCATCATCACGATGGAATTCATTGATGGCGTGCGTCCCGATGAAACTGGGACGCTCAAACGGATTGGTCTCTCTCCTCATGATGTCGCGGCCAATGGCGCACGCATCTTCATGAAACAGGCGTTTGAGTTGGGTTTGTTTCATGGCGATCCACATCCGGGGAATATCCGGATTCGCGAAGATGGCTCAATTTGCCTGCTGGATTACGGCATGGTCGGCATGCTGGATGAAGAAATGCGGGAGCGACTGGTCGACTTGTTCCTGGCAGTTGTTCGTCAGGATGTGCGAAGTGCGACCAGGTTAATTGAATTGATTGGCCAACCGACCGAGCCGATTGACAAGACCCTGCTAAACGTGGACGTTCGCGATTTCGTCGATAACTATTACGGTGTCGCGCTGGAGCGAATCAGGATCGGAAGTCTGCTGGGTGATTTCGTGGGCATTCTCTCAAATCATCATGTTCGCGTTCCCGGAGACCTGATGATTCTGATCCGGGCATTGGTGACGCTGGAAGGGGTCGGGCGCGAACTGGACCCCGAATTCAATCTGGCGAAAGAACTGAAACCATTCATCGAAAAGCTGGTGCGAGAGCGTTACGACCCGCGACGTGTGGCGGCAAGGGCGTTTGAGGAGGTGAAATCCTTCCTGCAGGTCGCTCACGATCTTCCGCTGCAAGTGGGACGTACAATTGACAAATTGAGCAAGGACGATTTACGCATTCAACTGGAACATCGTGGACTCGATCATCTGATCACCGAACTGGATCGTTCGAGCAACCGTGTGGTGATTGCCGTTGTGATGTCATCACTCATTCTGGCTTCCGCGTTAATCATCCGTTCCGACTTGAATTGGCTCTGGTTTGCCGTTCCTTTGTTCGTGGTTTCCAGCATGCTCGGCGCCTGGTTGATTTACGGCATTTTCCGCAGCGGCCGATTGTGACGACTTCAACATCACACTCCCATTCAACATCACACTCCCAAAGCCGCTCGAACGACGGTGTGCGCAAAAGGTTTCGGATTATCGACATCCATCAGATCGATTGTCCGAAACGGATGGAGTTGCCGGATCATTTCGCCATCCGCTTTATCTGAACTCCATCGAAAGATGATTGCGGATCTGGTGTCGGGAGGTGTGCCAGTGGTGACGTGAATATCAGGGAAACTTGCGTTCAATGATACGGCAATCTCATCAGTTCGAGATTCATCGCCCAGCAACGTCACAGGCAATGGACGCTGTAACAGTTGATTGCGAAGTTCCGAAATCGACATCTGCTGCTGAGGGTGCAGGATATCTTCCGCAATTTCCACCAGGGGATCAAGGACAAACCTGCGATACCAAAGGGCAGGATGAGGCACGGTCAGTCGATCGTTCGAGATGACATCGTCTCCATAGAGCAGCAGATCGAGATCCAGCGTGCGTGGTCTCCAGTGAATCTCCCTTTTACGACCATGTGCGGCTTCAATACTTTGCAGCAGATCGAGTAATGATTCAGGATCAAGTGATGTATCAACATGCGCGGCAGCATTTAGAAAGGGGGGGCCCGCATGCTCGCCAACCGCAATAGTCTGATGAATGCGTGATCGTGAAACGACCTGAATGTTGGTATGTAGATCGAGTTCGGAAAACACCAGACGGAATGTCTGCGCCACATCACCGATGTTTCCACCCAGGCTGAGAAAGCAGGATGCCACGAACACTCCCCATAATTCGACACGCGAGTGCCTTGTCAAGGATTTGCTTTGGGGTACGGGTTGACTGGAGCAGTTTCCCTTTTCGTGTGACGGTTCTCGCTCGTGGGAATCTCTGCCAGCCATCGCGCCACAGAAGAGCGTAATACGCTCTAACCCGCTCCGTTGTTGCCCCTTGTAACTTCATCAAGCCCTGACTTCCAGCCGGAACGCTGTGCGAGTCACGTCAAAGGTTTTACCGGCAGGAGCAGGCAAAGAAGAAGTCTGCAGGAAACGACGATCAGATGCCGTGGTCGCTCATTTCGGTGCTGATGGTACCGAATTTGTCGTTGGTGGTATTGCCGAAACCCTGAATTCCAGCGAGGGCAGCAATGATGATCAGCGCCAGCATGACGGCGTACTCCACCGCTGTTGCAGCTTCATCGCTTTTCAGGAATCGCTTGAGGTGTGCCACTAGAAACTCCCGTTCTCTCAGTTCATCGTTGCCGGTCCGTCATCCCGAACATGGATTGGAAATACCGGCTTCCCAAATTATGGCGTGCGAAATCGGCCCAATTCGTCCTGGAGATCAATTTCCGGCGTAGACGAGCCTCCCCATGAACGCAAAGACCCAGATACGTTGAAAAAAACGGTTGTAACAATTGTGGCTGAATGAAGATGTTGAGATTTTCGCTCCAAAAGTGAGGAGATTCGACATCATCCGGGAGCTGATCCGATTGCCGATTTTAACCATGTTGGGATGTTTCAACACGAATTCGGAGACAAATCAAGCCGACGAATCTGCCGAGCGAACGAAACTGCGTCGAGTGAGACTGGTAATCTGGCGGGGAGATCGACAAAATACCTGTTTGATTATTGAAATGGGCCGAACCGTCACTCCCTGTCTGGTTTCGATCAATCAGGTGGGCGTTTCCGGGTTTCTGCTCATACCCCCCGTTGCTTACCATGGGATGTTTTTCTGCAGAATTGGGTCTGCGGTTTTTCATTCCCGGAACTGGTATAAAAGGGGTTACGTGGATTTCCAGTGAGAGGAAGTGAAGTTTATGGCCAAAGAAGAGGCCATTGAAGCGCAGGGCGTCGTTGTCGAGGCGCTGGCAAACACCAAGTTTCGAGTGGAATTGGACAACGGCCATCTGGTCATGGCTCATGTTGCGGGGAAGATGCGCAAGCACTTCATCAAAATTGTGCCGGGCGACCGCGTCGTCGTCGAGGTCTCGCCGTATGATCTCGAAAAAGGGCGTATCGTCTACCGCGAACGTTAGAGCGTATACACTCTTCTGTGCCGCGATGAACGTCGATTGACCTGCATATAGCATATAATAGAACCCTCCCACGAGCCAGAGACATCACACCAGAAGGTCAACTGCTCTAAAGGTTTGGTTCTCAAGCGGCATCGGTCGTTTTTTGGAGATGCACCGAATTCTTCCAGCCGTTTCAGGAATTCCGCCACATTCCCTCAGCCACGACCAGCGAATTAAGATCATGTCTGAGATGGTCAATCTGGTACGCCGAGAAGTTGTTGAGACGGCCCGAACCGTCGTGGTGAAGGTAGGGACCAATGTGCTTTCCCGGGATGACGATACACTCAATGTGGATCGCATTTGCTCTCTGGGTGAACAGATCGACCGGATTTGCGCGTCTGGACGCCGTGTGGTTGTTGTTTCCAGCGGGGCTGTGGGAGCCGGGATTGGCCGATTGGGATTGAAAAGTCGCCCCAAAGATTTGCGCCATTTGCAGGCGGCAGCCGCGACCGGACAGGCGGATTTGATCCGTGTGTACAACGACGCTTTCCATCCGCATGGGTTGATTGCTGCACAACTGCTGGTGACGGCAAATGACTTCAAGCAGCGTTCGCGGTATCTGAACGTCCGCAATACGCTGTATACGCTGTTTGAATACAACGCGGTGCCGATCATCAACGAAAATGACACGGTCAGCATTGCAGAGATCAAGTTCGGTGATAACGATCATCTGGCCGCAATGGTGACCAACTTGCTGGATGCCTCGTTACTGGTGATCCTGTCAGTTGTTGAAGGTTTGTACGATGGCGATCCGAACTCGCCGGATGCGAAGGTTGTCCACCTGGTCGAGCAATGGAGTGACGATCTGAAGCGGTTGGCGATTCCGGGGCGCAGTTCCCGCGGCAGCGGTGGCATGCAGTCCAAGCTGGAAGCGGTCCGCACGACAACCAGTGTGGGAGAAAACGTGATTATCGCCGATGGGCGACGCGAGAACATTCTGGACGAAATCATGCAGGGGAAAGAGATCGGAACACTCTTCCTCGCCAGCGGTGCTTCCGTCCCTGCCTGGAAACGCTGGATTGGATACACGGTTGCCCCCAAAGGGCGATTCACGCTCGATTCCGGAGCGCAGACAGCCATTCTGAAAAAAGGCCGATCGCTGCTGGCGATTGGAGTTCAACAGGTCGAAGGTGAGTTTTCCCAAGGCGAAGTTGTTGCACTGTGCGATTCTGAGGGGCAGGAGATTGCGCGCGGTCTGACGAATTACAATTCTCACGACGCCCGTCAGATTTCCGGTCACCGCACTGAGGAAATCCCCTCCATTCTGGGCAGTCTGCCTTACGAAGAGGTTATTCACCGGGATAATCTGGTCATCCGGTCGAGTTAATGCCGAGTGGTAGATTTGACACTTTTCCACTTTCTGTGCTGGGAAAAAAACTCGTTTGCCCGACTTTCGTTTGTGACCTAAAGTTGTTCAAAGGTCTTTCCGTATCGACGCCGGAATGTGATGGTTGTCGATGGAAGGCAAGCGACCGCTGACGGAAACAGGTTTGTCATGTGGCAGGCAATTTGGGGGAAAATTACGTTCTACCTGAACTTTTATCAGGACTTCATCATTCAGCAGTGGAACAACATGACTCCGATGAAGTACGGTTCGTTACTGATCTGCATCGCGATCTTTGGATTCCTGCTGATGAAAAGCGGAACCAGGCGAGTCTGAAAAAAGTGGGAATCGATTTGCCGCTTAAGTCAAGTTGATTTGGGACGCAATAAATTCCCGAACGTAAGAACGGAAAAATCCTGGCCTGGTAACGGCTTTGCCTGGAGCGTATTACGCTCTATTCGCTTCCCTGTTTCCTGTCTTTAGACAAGGCTTCTCATTCTCCATCGCAGTTGCCACAATGGAACTGGCTGAACCGTTGGCTGGAGCAGTTTACTTTCTGGTGTGACGTCTCTGGCTCGTGGAGGCCTGTGTTTGCAGGCCGAACGATGTTCATCGCGGCACAGAAGAGCGTAATACGTTCTAAACTGTGTGCCGACGGAACAGGTTCATTCATCTTAGTTCGCGCATTCCTTAGCTCGCGCATTCAAAGGCGAAGGTGTTATGGCCATGTGGTATGAGGCAACTTTCGAGTGGGATCTGCGTTTGTTCGCTTTGCCCCTTCTCTGTGCGGTGTTGCAGTTTTCCGGATTTGCGACGAAGACGGCGCAGTCACAGGAAAAGAAACGCTTGCCGGAATTGCAGACCGCCCGGGAACATCTGCAGAAGGGACGCTACGAGGAAGCAGCGGATGCGTATCGAAAACTGGTCGGCAATGTCCAGAAACCTGGATCTGCCATCATTGGTCTCAGCCGGGCATTGGAGTCGCAGGGCAATATCGTCGAAGCGACCAGACTGTTGAAGACGTCCTGCAATGACCGTGCGAAAAACGCCGATCTCGTTGCCCGGTATGCGGAATTACTCTTTGCACAGGGACAATTCGATGAAGCGCAAAAGCAGGTTGATCGCAGCTTGAAAATCAACACCGACCAGATGACCGCCAGGCTGATTCAGGCCCATCTCTGGCGGGAAACAGGGCGCATCAAGGAAGCGGGTAGCGGCTATGTCTGGTTCGTGCGGTATTACAATCGCAAGCAACCAACCGATGCGGAGTCACTGTTGCTGGTCGCGGAAGGAGCCGTCCGTTATGCCCGCTGGAAAGGTGCCTCGCAGATTTTCAATTTCATCGTCAATACCCTCTGCCCCGACGCTCTCAGGGATGATCCGCTGTACTGGCAGGCGTACGCGATGTCCGGCTCGTTGTTGCTGGAGAAATTCAACCGGTCCCAGGCTTTGCCGGAACTGCGTGAGGCGCTCACCATCAATCCACGTGCCACACAAGTCCTGTATCTGATGGCGGAGGCATCCGCACAAAAGCACAAAGTTGAAGAAGCAGACGGATTCCTGAACCGTGCGTTAAAAGTCAATCCCACGCATGTCCCTTCGTTGCAATTAAGGGCTCAACTGAAAATCGGCGAAGGCGATTTGACCGGGGCGATGGAGATTCTTGACCAGGCGAACAGGAACCATCCGCAACACCAGCGGACCTCGGCACTGCAAACCGCCTGCTTTCTGTTGAACGATGGCCTGGGGGAGATCGACCGCTGGGAAAAACTGCTCGCCGATCTTGATGATCCTGACGCAATTACATTCACCGAATTGTCACGCGCAGAGTCACTTATCATCAAGCTCGCAAAGCGGAACCCAAGGCCGGGTTTTTTCCTGGCCGATCTCGCGGAAGCTCTGGAAAGCCAGCGGAAATACGAGTTGGCGGAATTACTCTATCGTCGCACAACGGAAATCATGCCGGAGTTGTCCGGACCGAAGTCGGCTTTGGGGCTGCTTTACATGCGCGTTGGAAAAACAGATCAGGCACAGAAGCTGCTCGATGATGCTTTCAAGTCGGATCCGTTTCATGTCCGTGTCAGCAATATGCGCAAAGTCCTCCGATTGCTCGCTGACTACCGGGTGATTCAGACCGAGCATTTCGTCATTCGGGTCGATTCCAAACTGGATCGCGTCCTGGGCGAATACATGGCCGAGTATCTGGAGGGCATCCACGACGAGTTGACCGAGCAGTATGGCTTCGAGCCCCCACATCGGACGCAGTTTGAAATCTACAATAACGCGAAGGGGCTTTCAGCTCATCAATGGTTCAGCGCGCGGATGGTTGGCCTCCCCTGGATTCAGACGATTGGCGCCTCGACTGGAGTGATTGTTGCGCTCGCATCGCCGACGGCATCGGATGAACCATTCAACTGGGCGCAAGTCCTCAAGCACGAATATGTGCACGTGATTACGCTGCAGCAAACCAAATTCAACATCCCGCATTGGTTTACCGAGGCATTGGCGGTAACGGCGGAAGGTTATCCTCGCTCTCCCGAATGGAATAAACTGCTGCTGGAACGTGTTCCTCGTGGCGACATGCGAACGTTGAAAAACCTGAGCGATGGCTTCCGCCGACCGGAGTCGCCTGCCGATTGGCAATTCGCGTATTGTCAAAGTCGTCTCTATGCGCAATACATGGTCGAAACATTTGGGCAGGAGACGATCGCCAAAATGCTCGAGGCCTACAGCCGTAACCTGACGACCGAAAAGGCGATCAGAGAAGTCTTCGGGATGGACATCGCCGTGTTTGAGAAGGGTTATCTTGAATTCGTGCAAAAGATCGTGGCTGAGATGCAGCCATCAGTGGCGGATGGATCAAACAGGTCGATCGCAATGCTGGAAAAGGAGTACCGGACAAATTCCGATGACCCGAAGAAAACCGGGGCATACGCCGTTGCCGTATTGAAGTCGCGCAATTTTACCAGGGCAAGAGAACTGGCCGAAGCTGCAATTGCCAAAGAACCGAAGGAACCGAACGCCGGGCTCGTACTCGCAATTCTGGCCCTTCGCGCGGGCGACACAAAGGGGACGGCTGAGTATCTCACACATGCGTTGGATCGCGAACAGCCCCATCCTCGTGTGCTGAACATGCTGGCGGATCTTCGACTGGAGGCGGGGGCGATCGAGGAGGCGATCGAACTGTTTTCACTGGGGCGGCAGAATTTTCCGCACGATGTCGAATGGCTCAAAAGTCTGGCAAAGGCACACTTGCAGTCTGAGTCGCAAACGGGTTTGCGGTCGATTCTGATCGAGCTGTCGCGATTTGAGTCAGACAATGTTGCCGTCCGCAAGAAGCTGGCCCAGATGAGTCTTGACGAAGGCGATGCAGCGGCGGCAGAAAAATTTGCGATGCAGGCGTTGCACATTGATGTTCTTGATGCGGAAATTCATCGTATTTTGGGCGAGGCGTTGAATGAACAGAAAAATTGGGACAAGGCAATTCGCGAGTTTGAAGTCGCTTTGGAATTGAAACCGGCCGACGCCACGCTCGAAATCGGCCTGGCGAAAAGCCTGCTGGGTCATCGGCAATCCGCCGCCGCCCGCGACGTTCTCCAGAAATTACTTCAACGGGAACCCGCTCATGCCGAAGCAGAAAAGTTGCTGAAGAGTATTCCCTGAACATTCCACTCGCACCATAGAAAACAGGCCGCATGACCTCGCACATCGAATCGGACAAAAAACAGAAGAAGCAAATGTCGTTGGGCGAATGCCAGTCGCTGATTGAAACAATGTATGGTCATAAGGATGGCTCGCGCGGTGTCGACGGAACCTTTATGTGGTTTCTGGAAGAGGTCGGTGAACTGGCTGGTGCGTTACGGGAGGGGTCGGATGAAGACCTCGCCGCGGAGTTTGCCGATACATTGGCCTGGCTGGTCACACTGGCCAACATTCGAGGGGTTGACCTGAACCAGGCCATGCTGGACAAATACGGCAACGGATGTCCCGGTTGCCAGTCGATGGAATGCGTTTGCGGCAGCGAAACAAAACCGTAATTTGGACAACCGCTGTGCTGCCTGGTTCATCGACTGCTGTCTGGCCACATTGTCGAAATCCTCAAATTTGAGCTGACAGGATTCGATGTGGAAACTCCCTTCAACGACCTCGTTGACACTGGTTGATCCCCCTAATACCATGAGACGTCGAGTTGCCCGTTTCCCTTCTTCTCAAGCGCTTCTGTCGCATGACGGGCCTTCGACGGAAAGTTCCTTTTCTTTACGATCGTTTTCGCATGGCATCGACGACATCAACTCAGAAAAAGCCCGCAGCTGTACCCCGCAGGCGACTGCCGGTGTTGAATGTCACGAAGTACGAAATCGTAACGTCGTTTCTGATTGCGTTGATTATCGGATTGCTGATTGCGGTGATCTGGCTGCTGGTGATCTGGATTTCGACCCGACCACCGAAAAAGGATGATGCCGTCCCGGTCGAGTTCATCCAGATGGCGGGTGGTTATGAAGATGGCGCCGTGGATGAAACACTCGATTTGGAATCTCCGGAAGATCCGACCCAGGACGCAACACTGGCGGAAATTGAATCGGATGAAACCGAAGTCGAAGAAGCGTTAGAAGCGGTCGAAGAACTTTCGGACGATGCTGCTCAACAGGTACAGGAACAACTGGCACTGGACGCTCAAAACGCCGGCACGCCCGGCAGTTCCGATGGCACTGGTCGGCGACCGTTGGGTTCCGGTGGCGGACCAGGCGGTTTTCCCAACGACCAGCGCTGGTTCATCCGCTTCAGCGATGAAGGTTCTTTGCAGACTTATGCCGAGCAGTTGGATCACTTCGGCATTGAACTGGGAGCTTTGGTCGGCGGAAAGATGTATTATGTGAGCAATTTTTCCGCTGCAAAACCGACCAAACGGGAGTCAACAAGCGGAGCCGGGGAAAATCGACTTTACATGACCTGGCGTGGGGGTGGCCGCAAAAAGTCCGATATCGATCTGTTCAGGAAAGTGGGGGTCGACGTTGGCTCCGGAACCCTGTTCCACTTCTACCCCAAAAAGTCGGAAGCGTTGTTACTGCAAACAGAACTCTCCTACCGCGATCGCAAAGTGGAGGAGATCCGACGAACATATTTCACGGTAAAAGGGACCACGGGAAACTATACGTTTTCCGTCACCCGTCAGAGTTACTTCAACTGAAACCATTTTATTTCGGAACGGACGGCTTCTTCACTCACTGGTTGGGACCGAGAGAAGTCAAAAGGTTCATCAAAGAGATACGACCATGACCGTTGTTCTTGAGTTTGCCGGCTACGCGATTTATGCAGGGTTGGCTGCGAGTGCTTTATATGGTGTATTTTGTGTTGTCCTGCTGGCGAGGCGAATTGCCCAAAAACGATTTTCCGGTCGGAATGCATCGAAACAGTTTCTGGATGATGTGCGGGCGAAGTTAAAGAACAAGGACTTCGATGGTATCAACGAAATGTGCGATTCCCCCCCCCTCTGGAGCAAAGCAGTGCCTCAGTTGATTCTGGTCGCCTTGCGTCACCGTCATCGACCAGTCAAAAAAATTCGGCAGATTCTGGCCGAACAATTCGAGCGCGAGATTCTTGCGGATCTGGAATATCGCACGTCGTGGGTGGCGACGATTGTCAAGAGTGCACCAATGCTCGGTCTGCTGGGAACGGTGACCGGGATGATCAACGCGTTTGCCAAAATTGCGAATATGGAACAGACCGGTGGCAGTCCGGGCGACCTGGCTGGGGAAATCAGTTTCGCGTTGTTCACAACCGCCGCAGGACTGGCGGTGGCCATTCCGCTCGTTCTGGCAGGGGCAATGATTCATGTGCGGATTGGCAAACTGCAGGACGCCGTGCAGGAAGACCTTGGTGAATTCCTCGATTCGTTCGAGCCGGTTGTCGCTTCGGGAGGGAAGTGATCATGGCTCGACGAGGCGTTTCTTTCGGCGGCGAAGGGGCCAGCTCAAGTCGTAAGCGAGGCGGCGACGAAGCCGATCTGGACATCACGCCGATGATCGATGTGACCTTCCTGCTACTGATTTTTTTCATGGTCGCCTCGACCATGCAGGGGACACCCGATCTCGATGTGCCGGTGGCGAGATATGGCGTGGGAGTGGAGACACGTGGCGCGACAATTGTGACCATCAAGGCACCGAAGGCCGGGACAGAGGAAGCGACCATCCACATGGGGGATGGAGCGGGGCCGGAGGGAACGTTGGATGACGTGCGTCGGTTCGTCGAAGAGGGGTTGCAGGAAGACAAAACACAGGTGGTGATCAAGGCGGAACGGGAAGTTCCCAGCGGTGTCGTACAAGAGGTGGCCAAAGTCGTAACCTCTGTGGAAGGCGTTCAGTTTTATGTCGGCGTTCAGGATGATCGTTGATTGATTTTCGAGTGGCAGATTTGAAGTTCGTTCCTCATGCCCATTAAGTTTCGTTGCCATCAATGCAAAAAACTGCTGAGCATCAGCACGCGAAAAGCGGGGCAGAATGTCAATTGTCCGGCTTGCGGCGAAGCGACGCGCGTACCGTTGGAATCGGCTCCTGCAAAACCTTCGGACTCCACACCAGCAGCGAAGCAGTCGGCCAGAATCGACGATCAGAGATCTCCTGAAAATTTGGCTACGACATCCAACAAAACCGACTCGCAAGAGATCCCAGGCAAACCGGACTTTATGAAACCGGATACCGGGAAGCCGGGGGATTCTTCTGTTACAAAAGGAAGTCAGGGGGCAAAGGGAAATCAGGGACTGGGAAGTGCCGCATTGCCCGAGACACAACGCCGCCAGATTGAGATGCCCGTTTATCATGCGGACGAGTATGAAGAAGACGACGATGAAGAGTTCTCGATCAAAAGTGCAGAAACTGAGTTCGAGGACATGGACCTGACTCCCATGGTCGATGTGACGTTTCTGCTGCTGATCTTTTTCATGGTGACCGCTTCCTTTACCCTGCAGAAATCGATCGAAGTTCCCGATCCCGATCCGGACAAAAAGGGGGCAACGCAATCGATTCAGAATCTGGACGAATTGTTGGATGAGTCGGTCAAAGTAGAGATTGATGAAAAGAACACCATCTTTATCGATGACGAGCCGCTCGCTGATCTGGAACAGCTCTCGGAGACTCTGCAGGACAAACTGTTGACCGAAAACAAAAACGAACTGGTGCTCACCGCCAGCGCGATTGCCTTTCACGACACCGTGATTCAGGTGATCGATGCCGCCAATGAAGTCGGAATGCAGAAGATCCGGATGGTTTCCGCCGTCGAGGAATAACCACACACTGAGATTGACCTTTATCTGACCGCTTAGAATTGAATCGATGCCGATACTGACAGTCACAAAACTAAACGGCAAGACCGAGACGATAAATCTGGAAAAAGACCAGATGGTTTCGGTTGGCCAGCATTCCTCCAGCGATATCATTGTCACGGACGCGGGGGTGGCACCGTTGCATTGCCGCCTGGGATGGAATGGCAAAAACTGCCTCGTAATTGCAACCAGTCCGGAAGGTGTTGATCTGGATGGAACGATCGTACGCAAAGGAATGCTGAAACCAGAGAGCGTTCTCCGCGTTGGTTCGATGGACATCAGCCTCGGTGAGGAGACTTCTGGAGAGGGTAAACCACCAGAGTCGACGTACGATCTGGTGGCCATTGATGACGATGAACCAAACAGGAAGAAGCAGGTTGCCAGCGGCAGTGTTGAACTGAATCCAATTACTGATGACGCAGTAGATGTAGATGCAGTGGATACTGAGAGAAGGTCTGGCTCATCCCGTGGTAAATCGGATGAATCTGACGATGATGCAATGTCCGATGAAATGGCGGCAGAGATTCTCGATGATGACGACGATTGGGATCTCGAAGATCTCTCGGACGAAGATTTGGCAGCGGCCGATGCCAGTCATTCCAATGGAGGATCACAAACGCCCATGCTTTCGCGGGGTGATGGAAGTGATGCACCTCCACCGAAAGGCGACAAAAAAAAAGGCGAAGCAGGCGATGCCGAAGAAAACGATAAGAAGAAGCCGAAGTCATCGTTGTTAAGTAGTCTGCGATCAGAACCGACACGCCCCGGCGAACATGATATCGCCCGGTCGCCTTTTGTTCTGATTATGGTGGGGGGCAGTGCCGCGCTGTTGCTGACAGCCTTCACGGTCTGGTTCATGATTTTTCGGGAAGGGTCGACGTCGATGTTCGAGTCGGCTCGGCAGGAAATGGAACAGGGCAAGTATGCGCAGGCGATCAAGGGTTTTGAAGAATTCCTGAATGAATACCCCCGCGATGGCCGGGTTGATGAAGCGATTCGCATGCTGGGTGAATCGAAGATTCTCACGGAGATATCCGGGGCGACTCCCGATTGGGCCGCCGGCGTGGAAGCACTGAAAGAATTCATCAAGGTCAATAAAGATCGGGACGATTTCAGCGAGTATTATCCGCGCATTCTGAAATACGCTGAGCAAATCGGCCTGGGTGCGGCGAAAACGGCGGAAAGTGAAAAGAATCGCGATTTGATCCAGATTTCCCACGAGGGGAGCAAACTCCTTCAACGGTACAGTCCGTCTGACAGCCCACCCACTGCAAAACTCTCCGAAATTGAAACCGCCCGCCAAAAAGCAGATGCGGCAATTTTGAAACAGGAAACCTGGAATCAGACGGTTGCCACAATTGAAGAGGCAATTAAAGATCAGAAGCCGCACAACGGTCTGGCTGCCCGCCGGAAACTGCTGGCACAGTATGCCGAGTTTGAATCTTCCAAAGAATTAAAAGCGCTTTTGGAACGGCTTCTCGATACCGAATCACAGATCGTGCAACTCGAAGCGTTAAACAAAGACGCTCTGACTAAAAATGCGGCTGGAACGGCTGCATCAACCTATTCGCTCATCAATCAGCAGCGGGCTCTCTCGGATGAAGACAGTGATGGTCGGGCCATTGTTGCGGTGTCCAATGGATGTTGCTACGGGCTGGATGCCGTCACGTTTGAACCTGTCTGGCGGCGCGTGATTGGGTTGGACTCGCCTTTCTTTCCGATCAAGGCAGATGCCGGCGTCAGCGGTGTGCTTTTGTTCGATACCAATCGCAAAGAACTGATCTATCTGAATCGACAGTCGGGTGAACTGGTCTGGCGTCAGCCATTGGGCGATCGTCCGGAAGGGCCGCCATTGATTCGTGGCGGTCAGGCGTTGGTTCCGACTCAGGCAGGCGATCTGTTCCTCGTCGACGTCGAAACGGGGCGAATCAAAGAGCGGCTTCGCTTTCCCCGTCGGTTGCTGGCACCACCTGTGCATGTGGCGACCAGCAACCAAATCGTACTCGCGGCCGATCGCGAAGTGATGTACACAGTCTCGCTGAATCCCTTTGCCTGCAGGAAAGTCACCTACCTGGGACATCAACCAGATTCGCTGACGGCGAGACTTCTCACAATGGGACCTTATGTGCTGGTGACCGACACACCCAGCCCGAACGCCTCGCGCATTCGTGTGCTGGATGCCAGCAATGAGAATGAGCGTATGCAGGTTGTTGCCGAATCGTCCATCAAAGGGACGGTTTACGATGCCCCCATGATCCGTGGCAATCAACTGATTGTTCCGTCACGGCCGGAAACACTCACCGCGTTCACGGTTTCCGATGTCTCTGGAAAAGATATCCTGACGCTCAATTCCTCCGAACGAATCGAATCGCCGGTCGATGGCGAGATCTTCTTCACCATTGGTCCCGACAATGTCATCTGGATGGCATCGAGTGCATTAAGAATGTTGCAACTTTCGCCTGATGGATTTTACGTGAACCCGCGAATTGCGGCGATTGGACAGAGTACGCAACCGATTCAGATTGTCGACCTGAACGTCTACGCCGGGCGAAAATTACCGGCCTCCCAATCGGTTTCGATGTTGCAACTCGATCGTTCAGCGTTGACCATCAAATCCCAGACGGTACTTGGTTCGCCCATTCTCGACTGGACCACGGCCGGCCAGAGTTCTCTGGTCGCAATTACCGACGTCGGAGACATTTACACCATCAGTGGTGCCGAAGTGAATTCGGGTGGTTTTGAAGAGAAACCATTTCGCGGTTTGCCACTTTCCGAGACGATGTCCAAACCGCTGATCGTGGCGGAACTTGCGACGGGGCAAATCGCAGTTCACGGTCAGAGTCAAAATCAGGATGACGAGACGATTCCCAAACTGTGGCTCGTCAATCAGAGTGGTCAGGTGGCCCGCGAGTACCAGCTAAAGGGAATGTTGGATACGAAACCGGTGATGATTGAGTCCGGTGTTGTGCTGCCCTATCCCGGCCGATTGAGTGTTGTGCCGGGTATCTTTGGCGGGTTGCCTCGCGTCGATGATTATGTTCCTGCCGCAAGCAGGGAACGCACATTGCGTTGGAAACATCTGGTGCGACTAAGTGGTTCGGATCTGATCGCTGTGGATGACAACAACACGATTGTCAAGGTTCGGTTTTCGCAGGCTGGCGGTCCCCATCTCGAAGCGGCGGCAGCGGTCAAGCTCGATGCACCGATCGACGTTCGCCCGGCGGCAGGAGGTGGAGTTGTGGTTGTTGCCGACGCCGAGCAGCATCTGCGCGTATTGGATGACACCGGCCTTACACAGCGCGAACAGATTCAACTGCCGGCGGATATCAGCAACGATTTGTGGTTGATCGGCACGTTTCTCTTCGTGGAAACATCCGACGATCAGTTGCATTGCTTCAATGTGAAGCCGCAATTATCGACAGTCTGGTCTCTCCCGCTGGGGAAAGCATCCCTGGCGGGCCAACCTTTGTTGCAAAACG
Source organism: Planctomycetaceae bacterium (assembly GCA_028284145.1). Taxonomy (GTDB): domain Bacteria; phylum Planctomycetota; class Planctomycetia; order Planctomycetales; family Planctomycetaceae; genus JANQSH01. Next base: position 101,165 of record JANQSH010000140.1, read on the forward strand.
GCAAACTGATTGTTGCTGAAACGGACGGGCAGGTTCAAATCGTCAATGTTGCTACGGGAGCGGTAGAACGCAAGGCGGCATTGGGACAGTCATTGAGCCAGGGGCCACGACTGATGGGACAATCCATTGTGGTCGGAAGTATCGACGGAACTTTGTATCGGGTCGACAATCTGTTACAGGGACAGCCATGACAGACAACCGAAAGCGAACATCAACGACACCCCTGCGATCTTCTGTCTGGCTGTACTCGATCGTTATGGTTTTGGGTATCGTATTTTATCAGGCTGCCAACACCGCAGCATTCGCACAACCGAACAACCAGCCTGGTCCCACATTTCAGCAACCCTTTAATCAGCCAGGCGGACAGCCGCAACCGGGAAACGCGCCACCAGGTCAGCAACCTCCCGGGAATGCCCAGCCTGGCCCACCTCCCGGCGTAAGTCCACCTCCTGGACAGCAACCGGGTGAGCAACCACAACCGCCACCAAAAAAGTCGCCGGAAGAGGTGCAAAAGAACACATCCGATCTGCCAACCATCGACGAAATGCCGATCCCCTCAGCGAAAGACCTGCTGACCAAGCCACCAGTCGACTGGCTGGTCATCGACAAAGATAAAGTGATGGTGGTGAACAAGGTGTTTCCCCGTCCGCATACGCTCGTAAAGCTGCAGGAAAAATTCGACGAGAGCTTTAATTGGCCCAAACCGAAAACCACAGAAGAACGTGAACAACAGATTGCCGAACGGGAGGAGTTGAACTACCTGGTCATTACAATTCCCGGTGATAAGTCACGAAAAGAATTCCGCATTCGTCGCGACAAAATCGAGTCGATCGTCTATCACGAAGAACTGATGCTGCGTCGGGCTGAAGGGTTGATGGCAGAAGAAAAGTTTCCCGAGGCATACGAATTTCTTTATATGGTGACACGTGTTTCTCCCAAATGGCCGGGGTTGAAGCGTCGCAATCAACTCATCAAATACCAGCAGGCTTCGTCGCATTTCAAAGCCGGGCGAATCGAGACTGCATTCATGTGGCTGGAACGCGTTCACGTCGAAAACGACAAGTATCCGCAACTCTCGCAATTCCTGGGGGCCTGTACCGATAAACTGGTATCTGAAGCAGTTCAAGACAAAGACTACCGCCAGGCGCGGCACTTCCTGTCGCGTTTGCGGCAGATGGATGCTCAGCACCCGTCATTCATCAAGTGGGCTAAATTCCTGAATGATCATGCTGTGAAGTTTGTGACTCAGGCGCGGAATGCTTATTCCTCGGGCGACCACCCCAACGCAGTTTATTTGTCGGCCCAGGCAGCCGATGTCTGGCCTGTGGCGACAGGCCTGGCTGATGTCTATCGCAGAGCAACGCGACGGTATCAGATTCTCAACGTGGGTGGCGTCGATCAATTGGGAGGCGAGCAACTTTACCCCATCAAAACCCGAACGGAATTACGTCACGAGCATCTGATGAATCAGTCGCTGTTCGAGATTGATCGTGTGGATGGTTCGGCCCGGTATTACACAAACTATTTCGAGAATTGGGAGCCAACCGAATTGGGACGGCGAATTTCCTTCAATCTGCGTCAACGCCGCGCTAATTGGGAATCCCGCCCGCAGTTGACGGCACCTCAACTTGTTTCACAATATCTGGAACGGATCGATCCCGACAATCCGCTCTACGATGAACGCCTGAGTCACTACATTGCATCGCTTTCTGTGCAATCTCCTTTTCGGTTTGAAATGAAACTCTCGGAAGTCCCGTTAAGGCCGGAAGCGGTACTGAATCTGGTTCCCACTCTGGGGGAAGAGGACATCTCGCCAGATTCCGAAGGGAATGTGGCTGCCTCGGGCGAATTTGCCACGCGGTTTCGCAAGGTACGCCAGGATGGAAACCGGACGGTTTTTCGCCGTGCCATTTCTCAACGAGATGGCCTCAGCGAATACCATGTGGCAGAAGTAAACGAGATCTCTTTTCCGACGCATGAAGAAGCGATTCGCGCGATCATCCGCGATGATGTATCGTTTCTGCCCTACATCCGTCCGGAGGATGTTTCCCGTTTTCAGGATGACGAACAATTTGAAGTGCGGAAGTACGCTCTGCCGGTCAATCATGTGCTGCAATTCAATTTCGGCAACAAGGCACTGCAAAGCAGAGAATTACGTCGGGCCATTGCGTTTTCGCTCAACCGTGAGAAAATGATGGAGGAAGTTCTGCTGGAAAGAGCGGGAAAACACCTGGCGCGGATTGTAACTGCTCCGTACTATTCGGGAAGCGATGCCTACAACCCGAACATCGAACCCCGTAAGTATGACATCGCCCTTTCGCTTTCCCTGAAGGCGGCTGCTCAGAATTCTTACGGTGGGGTGATTCCGCCGCTGAAAATGCTGATCGGAGCCGACCCACTGCAACAGGCTGTTGCCCAGGCAATGGTCAAACAGTGGAAGCGGATTGGGCTGGAAGTCGAGTTGATTACCCCGGAAATGGCCTTGAAGGGAAAAGAACGACCGAAGTGGGATCTGCTTTATCGCTCGTTGACGATGACCGAACCCGCGACGCAAATGTGGACGTTTCTGACACTGGAAGAGCAAGCGAGTGTGAATTCCCTTTCCCAATTGCCCGACTGGTTGCGTCAACCGGTATTGGATGTGGAATCGGCCGTTGATTTCAAAAGTGCGCAGGCCGCGTTACGTCGCCTGCACCAAATGACCTGGTCGAATTGCAGCTATGTCCCACTTTGGGAGGTCGATGAGTTTATGGTTTATCGCCGAAAAAAGGTCGAGATTCCTCTGAAGCGAAATATCCGCGGACAGGTGAATCCGCCAATGCACGCTTACGATGGCATCGAACAATGGACCATTCAACCCTGGTATGCGACGACTTCACGATGAATATGATGATTCAGTCTGGTCGAAAAATCTGGAAACCAGTCGCAGGGGCGATCGTCGTCGTCGCGATCAGTCTGGCGTTGATTCCACTCACCGGCCGAACACAGGAACCTGCAGCGGCAGACAATCGTGCGAATGGGAATCCCAACACCGAAACGAGGAAGAAAGAGGCAACGTCAATACTGGAGCCGACAAAGTCCACACCCAGGAAACCGGCTATCCATAAGCCTCCCATACCAGAACCGCTTCCCATTGAGTTGCGGCCTTACCGTGTAAAAGTCGAGGTCGCGTTTGCATCACACGGCGCGTTGACGCCGGAACGTCGCCAACTGTTTGTCGATCGACTGGCACGGCGGATTGATGCAGCATATGGCGTCTGCTGGAATGTCGATGTCGAAGAGTGTCGCTGGCTGTTTCCCGCCCATCGCGAAAGTCTCGACCGCCTTTCGCCCGAATTTCTGAAAGCGAAATATGGTGAAGACAATTCCGACAAGGTCTTTCTGCTGGCGACCCGGCTGGAGGGGGATCGACTGGTTGTTGCCGGTCGCGAATGGGATACGCGAATTCACACACTCACCCACTCGGCACAATTAGAGACTCGGGAGTTTCCGCTGGCAGCAGATATCGCAGCGCTCCTCATTCGGGAGTTGTTTCGCCCGGTTGCGGAAATCTCGGAAGTGGAATTTGAGCAAATCGGCATGCGACTTCAGGCCGGAGCTTTTTTAACTCCCGATTCCACAGCGACGCAGGTTGTCCCCAAGGATCATTTCCTGCCGTATGTTCGCTACAAAGACAAGGAGTATCAGGTTCAGAAAGTCACCTCGCTTCCCTGGACTTATATTCGCAGCGATGAGGTCGACGGTTTTCACATCAAGGGCAGAATGGTTTCCGGAATGCGATTGGGACTGAGTGGCAAAAAGAGTAAACGGATTGAACGTCTGGCGTTGGCTGTCAATCCGGCAAAACGTGACACCACCTTGCAACTGGTGTTGCGCAAGTATCCCGATCGTGTACTCGCCGCCCACATGGTTCGTGTCGTCTCCAAGGTAACGTATAAAGAAGAAGCCAGGGGTGAACTGCTGGAGTTGTACAGCGATCGAAATGGCAAGGTCAGCATTCCGTTTCGCGAAGATGACCCACTGGTCTGGATTTATGTCCGCAGCGGCAAGCAGGTACTCGCCCGCGTACCTTACATCACAGGCAGTGGAATAGACATCGAATTGCAATTGCCCGATGATTCCATCCGATTGGCCGTCGAGGGACAGATCATTCTGTTGCGGACCGATCTGATTGACACGGTTGCCCGCCGCGCGTCAATTTTGCATCGCATTCGCAAGTTTTCGCAAGCGGGGGATTTCAAACCGGTCGATCAGGCGAAATCTGAAATCAAGGATCTGACACTCATGTCCGAATTCCGACGCCGATTGAGCAACATCCGCAACGAGGCATTGGCCAGATTGAGGGCCAATCCGGACCGTATGGCAGAGCGGCGCATCAACAAGCTGTGTGATGAGACGACAGGCCTGTTCGAGCGGTATCTCGACGAAAGCACGCTGGAGGAAGCGGTCGAGGAAGCTGAGGAACTTAGAAAACTCGACGAACAGGAAAAGAAAGACAACGAGCGGGATAATCTCGATTTTGCCGCGTGAAATGCGGTGGTCGGCTTTTATCGACGTGGCAGCGCGATCGAATACATGCCGGTAACTGTGCCGATCGACATCAGACTGAAGGCGGTCCAGTCAGGCGGATCAACAACGATCCTGTTTTCTTCATTCAGGGTTGAAAACAGTCCCTCAAATTCTTCATCTTTTTCCAACTCAGGTTCCGCTTTCAGAACCAGCCGGTCCACGAATAGCAGCATAACGCCACAAAACACGACAAAGAGTCCGGAAGTGAAGAAAATTTTTCGCCACATGGCGTCGTCCTTGAATCCAGCTTTGTGATTCTTGAAAGAGTTAATTCTGTTTTCAATATCGTCGATCCGCACTCTGGAGTTCGCAGGGAGTTGGTACGGGAGTGGAGACGAGATCGCACGATTTCGGTTACGTCGATTGACCGACTTATGCCGCTACTTCATGCTTCTGATTATCACGGTTGTGATGGTTGAACGGGGCGACTCTGTGATCATTGCCCGTCCACTCTCTCTGGCGATGGCGACTGGTTTTCAAAGGCGTTGTCCGATAAAGTGGCCCTCTTGACGAGTACCGCACACCAAAGAGGAATACCATTGTGGACGCGAAAATTGTTCTACTTCCGGGTGATGGCATCGGTCCGGAAATCATCAATCAGGCAGAACGGGTCATTGATACTGTTGCAACGCGGTTTGGTCACACGCTCTCCTGCAGCCGGCATTTGATGGGCGGCATCGCGATCGATGAAACCGGTTCACCTCTGCCGGAAGAGACCATTGCCGCCTGCAAAGCAGCCGATGCCGTGCTGCTGGGGGCGGTTGGCGGGCCGAAATGGGACGACCCTTCAGCCAGGACCCGTCCGGAAAAAGGATTACTCGGCATCCGGAAAGAGATGGGCCTGTTTGCCAACCTGCGACCGATCAAGGCTCAGTCACAATTGATCGATGCCTCACCCCTGAAGCGTGAGATTGTCGAAGGGGTCGATATTTTCTTTGTCCGTGAATTGACCGGCGGCATCTATTTCGGCGAATCAGGCAGGAAGGAAATCGATGGGAGCGAAGAGGCCTGGAACGTCATGTCCTACACAACTCCGGAAATCGAACGCGTTGTGCGAATCGCAGCCGAAGCCGCGAAGCTGCGGCGCGGCAAGGTAACGTCTGTCGACAAGGCCAACGTGCTGGAAGTCTCCCGTCTATGGCGACAGATCGCCGCTAAGGTGATGGCGGACGAATACCCGGACCTCGAATATGAAGTGGTACTGGTCGATGCGATGGCCATGCATCTGATTTCCCGCCCGCGCGATTTCGATGTCGTGGTAACGGGTAATCTGTTTGGCGACATTCTTACCGATGAAGGTTCGATGTTACCGGGGTCGCTCGGACTGCTTCCTTCGGCGTCACTCGGTTCCGGCGGTCCGGGATTATACGAGCCGATTCATGGTTCCGCACCAGACATCGCCGGCCAGGGGGTGGCCAACCCTCTGGCGACCATTCTTGCGACCGCAATGATGTTTCGTCATTCGCTCGGTCTGGACGAAGAAGCTCAGGCAATTGAAGCAGCCGTTGATGCCGCTTTGGACACCGGATACCGCACACCCGACATTGCCAGAGGCAGCTCGAGCATCGGTACGGTCGAAATGGCCGATCATGTTGTTACAGCACTCGAAGGCTGATTCCCTGTTCTGCTCTCCACGGTTGCTTGCCATCTTTCGGTTTCAGGAACTTCGCATCGATCTCCTTGTACCATTTGTGCAAACGGTTTCGCATTTTGTTAACGCGGTCCGGCATCTTTTCCGCCAGATTATCCCACTCGCCAATGTCCTCTTTTCAAATTGTAAAGGTGGACCTGGCCATCTTCGTACCGTTCAGTCAGTTTGAGGTTTTCCTCCCGGATCGCACCGCCGGGAAAGCCACCCTGATTGGTGTAGCGCGGGTAATGCCAGAAGAGTGAATGTTGTTTTTGGGTTTTCTCACCCTTCAACAGCGGCACGAAGCTGATACCATCGACGCCACGCTTTCCCGTCAATTGCCGTTCATCCCATTCTGCTTTGATCAACCTGACGCAGAGCGTCAAAAAACGGTTTTTTCGTGTCTGTCACGTGAACTGAAGAGACTGCGTAAAGTGTGCAAAGATTAACGGCTGTTTTTGGGGCACATCATCGTTATCTTTCGCACGATTTCACACTGTTTCAAAGGCTCAAAATGGTCCTGCAACCGAAGATCGCATCCTTACGTTGACACGTTTTTTCGCTGCAATTACAGTTCACCCCGCGCTGAAAAGTCACAGCGGAAAACTGTTGTGGACTTGGAATTTCACGGCGGGCATCCCACGTCAGGGAGGACGTTTTCCGCGCTGTCGATGAGGAATCTGATGGTCTGTTTTTGTGCGATTGCTGGAGTTTCAATGCTCGTAGGGGCGTCGATGATGTCCCTTTCCGAGGCCACCATCGCTCCACATCATCAATCGATTTCAGCGCCCGCAACCATCGACTCTGTACCTGATGGTCTGGCTTTGCAGGTTGAACCTCTGACTGAGAAGCAACCACTGCAACGGCAGGCGAAACAGACCGAAACGGAAGACCGTCGCAACGAAGGACACCGCTGGAAGCCCCAGGTAAAACCACACATCTGGAAGTACATTGTGTTGCATCATACGGCAACCAAAGTTGGCAGTGTGGCGAGTATTCACGCAGCGCATCGACAACGCAAAGACGCCGAAGGCAACCCCTGGCTGGGGATTGGCTATCACTTTGTGATTGGTAACGGCAAAGGCATGCCTGATGGCGCCATTGAGCCGACTTTCCGCTGGCGCAAACAACTGCACGGTGCCCATGCCGGAGCGAAAAATTTCAACAGCGATGGCATCGGTATTGTTCTCGTCGGCAATTTTGAAAACGACAAACCAACAGCCGCCCAGTTGTTGGCCGTGAAGCGTCTTGTCGCTTATTTGAAGGCGGAATTCGCAATTTCCAGCGAGGAAATTGTCGGACATGGTGATGTCAAAGCGACTGCCTGTCCTGGTCGCCATTTTCCGTTACAGGATATCGTTCAGGTTTCTTCGCCCGGTTCCAACGGCGCATCTGTTTCCGCTTCCGACAAAAACGCGGCGATTCAGATGGGAGGAAAGCAGCAGCCATGAAACACCGACTTCCCGAGAATTTCTGGATCAATCGTATTCCACCAGAACAACTGCCGGACCTCGAAAGTACGGATGCAGACGTCAACGAGTTGATGCCCTGGCTGCCAATTCCGGAAGCGGAAGACCGTAATCGACCTGCCCACTGGACGACGAGCGAACAGTTCGACGGACATCAGTTCGCGACCTATATTCCCGAACAGCACGAGCCGAACTACACCTACCCATTGTTGATCTGGTTGCACGGCGAAAACAGTTCAGAGCGGGAATTGATCCCTCTGATGCCCAAACTCAGCACGCGAAACTATTTCGCATTGGCATTGCGGGGAGACAATCCGAAACCAACCTCGGAATATGCAGGATTCGGTTGGAAGCCACTGCAGGATGCCATCGTCAACGTGACTTCGCGGATTGAAGAGGCGTTAAAGCATGTTGAAGGCCAATTTCAGATTCACTCCGATCGCATCTTTATCGGCGGATTTGATCAGGGAGCGGAACTCGCGTTGGCGATCTGTCTGACGCAACCCGACTTGTTTGCCGGGGCGATTTCCCTTTGCGGAAAAATGCCTGCCGAGCAGAGCCTGCTCCGAAGATTTCGACTCTTGCACGGTAAACGGGTCTTGTTGGTCGCGGGGAAGCAGGACCAGAAGGTTACCCTTACTGACATTCAACAGACGCAGAAATTGCTGTACACCTCAGGTCTGGATGTTTCGGCTCAAGCGTTCCATGCGGGACATGAAATCAGCGATGACATGCTTTCCAGCATGAACTCGTGGATGATGAATGGTATCTGCACTGCCGTTTGAAATGACTCGAATCGCAATCCGTCCGGCTCGTCAGCGTAACTGTTGATGAGATTCACGTGTTGTCTTCGGGCAACATAGGTGAAGAACCGTTATTCCGCCGGCTTTATGGATGTTGCAATCGCTTCTGTTCCAGGTCGATTGTGCGATCTTCGACCTCATCTGGAGGATTTTTGGGCATCGATCACACTTCGGTGGTAGGGTTGTTTGCCTCGTTGAGTCATCAACGCAACTCCTCTTTCTTCTTCTGGTGTGCCAACTGAAAGGGTCACGAACGATGTCCGAAAACCTGCAGATTCCCGTTGATGCGTGGGCCCGCCACGACATGCTTTCCAACCTTCATACCGATACGAGCAATGAACACCAGACATCCGAGGGGAGCGTGACTGTAAAAGGGACGGGAACGATTGAAAAACCGACGACCTCAAAGCAGACTGATTGATGTAGCACACAGTCTGGAAGCGTGTTATTACAATCCACGTTGAACTGCAGGGACCTTCATACTCCTAATTGCAGTTCCAGATGAGGTTCAACCCGCTACAGACAAAAGTCCGTCACCCTGATATTTCGTCAAAGCATGGTTTTCGTATGGAATATCCTCTGGACAGTTTCTTGTTTTCTTCAGGTAGGATGGAGCATATAGGATGGAGCATACTGGTGTGGTCAACGCTGAAATTGTTGACGATGTTGAACTGCTTCTTCGTTCCTCTCGCTTCTTTTTCGAATTCCAGAAACTCATCCATGTCTGAAAGATCACAGATTGGATGATGCCCCCCCGACCGTTTGCTGGCCAGCCCCAAAGACTTTTCGAGCGAACTCAGGCTTTCTCTTCCCGCCGCCGCTTGATTCTGGCTGGCCAATGTCATCTTCATGGGATGACAATTCCTGTTCATCCGCCAGTCGCCTTTGCTCCGCCAGTTGTCAATCAGTTATAGCGGCAAACGGATAAGTGTGGCGTCTTTACGATCGGCTATTATCGTTCCAAATGGGGCGTAAGCCGCCACAGATAAAAGTCCGTCGGATTAGTCGGTCAAAACAGTCAGCGTTGGCCCATCTGTCGAGTGGTGGATTGGTCTCATTCGAAGGGAAATCATCGCGATGAGACAACGGGTTGTCTCCAATTAACGTAAATGGCCTTGCCAATTGATGTTAATACGGATAACCTCCATTCAGCCAGAACGCAATCGCTTTTCAGCGATCGGGAGGCATGGCAGCCGATTAACCCGACATCCCATGGCGTCCATGAGTTCGACTCTAACTGTGCAACATCAAACGTGGCAAGCATTTCAGCCGACGATCGAACAACGGCTGAACTCGTATATGGATGCGCTCCTCCAGACGAAATTCAGTGGTGCCTCAACTGACTGCCCTCCCCAATTGCAAGAGGCGATGGCGTACAGTTTGATGGCTGGCGGGAAACGGCTGCGTCCCACTTTGGTTTTGATGGCTGCTGAAGCCTGTGGTGGCGAGGTGGAATCTGCTTTGCCCGCCGCTTGTGCGATCGAAATGGTGCACACCTATTCGCTCATTCACGATGATCTTCCAGCGATGGATGACGATGATTTGCGTCGCGGGCGAAAAACAAACCACATTGAATTTGGCGAGGCAACGGCAATTCTTGCTGGCGATGCTCTTCTCACATATGCGTTTGAAATTCTGGTAAAAGAAGTGAAGCCGTACACTGCTGCCGCTGCCTGCTGTGGGGAACTTGCATTCGCTGCCGGAGCATGTGGCATGGTGGGCGGACAAGTTGCCGACCTGGAAGCCGAGGAGACTAACTGGAGCAAATACGAAGATACTGACCAGGCAGCCCGGCACCTGGAATCGATCCATCGTCGCAAAACCGGTTGTCTGATCACATGTGCGCTTCGCATGGGTGCGCATGTGGCAAATGCAGATCAAAAACGACTGGAGGCCTTGGATCATTATGGAAAGTCAGTTGGCTTGGCCTTCCAAATTGCGGATGATTTATTGGACATCTCCAGTGATGCAGTCAAAATGGGTAAGGAAACCCAAAAGGATGCGGACCACGGGAAGTTGACCTATCCAGGTTTGTGGGGGGTGGACGTCAGTCGCCAACGCGCGGCAGCGTTAGTCGAGGATGCTCGTCGCTGGATACAACCATTGGGCGAGAATGGCCGACAACTGGACGCATTAGCCCGGTATGTCGTGGAAAGAGAAAATTAAATGGAATTTCAATTACTACCGGAAATCAAGTCTCCGAAGGATTTGCGGGGCTACTCCGATGAACAGTTGCTGCAGCTTTGTGCTGAGATTCGTGAAGCCTTGTGCAATGTCGTCTCCAATCGCACGGCCCACTTCGCCAGTAACCTGGGCGTCGTTGAGTTGTGTGTTGCTTTGCATCTTGTGTACGACTTTGCGAAGGATCGATTGATCTGGGATACAGGGCATCAGATCTATCCGCACAAACTTGTGACTGGCCGTTTTAGCGAGTTTGAATCGATTCGCAACAAAGGCGGATTGATGGGATACCCCAATCCCGAAGAAAGTCCTTACGACCTCTTCATGACGGGACACGCCGGTGCAAGCGTTTCGACCGTTCTTGGTTTGAAAACCGCTGATGACCTGTTGTTTGACGATGGTCGAAAGTCGGTTGCAGTGATCGGTGATGGGGCGCTTCCTTCCGGCGTCGTATTCGAAGCGATGAACAATGCTGCCGGTCTCGACAAAGACCTGCTGGTCATCCTGAACGACAATAAAATGGGCATCTGCCCGCGGGTTGGTGGACTGGCATCTTATCTCGACAAGGCGCGGGTGGCTCCTTTTTACGATGGCCTGAAAAAAGACATCTCGTGGATACTCAATAAAGTTCCCGTCGTTGGGGAACCGGTTGAACACATGCTTGGCCAGTTCAAGGATTCGGTGAAATCATTTCTGCACGGTGGCATGCTGTTTGAGGAAATGGGTTTTCGCTACATCGGTCCGGTCGATGGCCATGATCTGGCATCGCTGGTGAAATACCTGCGGATGGTTAAGGATGTAAAAGGTCCGGTATTGCTGCATGTCTTCACCGAAAAGGGACACGGTTTTGAACCCGCTTGCGAAGATCCGGTGAAGTTCCACTCACCTGCTCCGTTTGAACGCACTGGCGAAAATGAGATTGTCCCGGTGAGCAAAGGGGGGACTCCGGCTTACACCGATGTCGTGAGTGATGCCATTTACGATGCGATGGATCAGGATCGACGCGTGACCGTGTTGACCGCTGCGATGTGTGCCGGCAATAAACTCGATCGTATCCGAAACGACTTCCCGGAACGTTTCTTTGATACGGGAATTTGTGAAGGGCATGCGGTGGCATTCGCGGCAGGGATGGCCAAGTCGGGCGTTCGACCCATCGTTGACATCTACAGCACCTTTCTGCAGCGCAGTTTCGACCATATCTTCCAGGAAGTCGCATTGCAGAATCTGCCGGTCACATTCTGTATGGATCGAGCCGGACTTTGTGGTCCCGATGGACCGACACATCATGGTGTGTTCGACATTTCCTACATGCGAATGTTCCCCAATATGACCGTTGCCGCGCCGGGCGATGCAGCCGACGTGCAACCGATGGTCGACTTTGCACTCAAGCATGATGGTCCGGTGGGAATTCGCTATCCGAAAACCGGTGCTGAAACCGTTCAGCGTGAACTGGCTCCGGTCGAACATGGACGCGCTGAAGTCTATTGTAGCGGTAACGATGGTGCCATCTTCGCTTACGGTGCGATGTTCCCCATGTGCGTACGTGTGGCTGAACAATTGCGTGATACTGGCATTCACCTCACGGTGGTCAATGCCCGCTTCGCCAAGCCACTCGATGAGCAAACGCTATTGCCGATTATTGAGCAATCTCCATTCGTCATCACGGTGGAAGAAAATGCACTGCAGGGTGGATTCGGTTCCGCATTACTCGAAGCCGTCAACAAACAGCGAATTCGGTCGGACCATATTCATTGTCAGGGCGTTCCCGATCAATTTGTTGAACATGGTCAGCGTGGCGAATTGTTGAGCGACCTCGGACTGAATGAGAAAGGAATCATAGCCCTGGTTCAGGATTTGTCCGCGACCGAAGCGGCGAATGACTCCGTTCTGCCGTTTGAGCAACCTTCAGCAACAGTCGAACATTAGCGCCTTGTCAAAGCTTTGTTTTGAGGTACGGATTGACATAACCCACTCCGTTGTCGCTCTTTGTAACTTCGTAACTTCATTAAACCTTAACTTTCAGCCGGAATGCTGCGTTGGTTGCGATTCAATTGATTGGTGTGGCAGCCAGCAATCAGGCCGAAACTTCTGCCCTGATCTCGCTCAATAACGGAAAATACGATCAAAGAGTTTCACGGATGACGACACGACATTTTCATAGCCGGTTGATTTCCCTTCTCGTGGCCTGGATCGCAACCTTTCTGTTTGTGGAATGTGCGACAGCGCAACCCGTTTCTGGCAAAATACCGATTGTCGAATCCGAAACAGATCAACGTGTTTTCGATGTGCGCTGTAAATTGTCAGTTACCGGCAAGACATTCGTCACCGCGACGGGCAACACATCGAAAGACCTTGACCTCAAAGTGGACGCTACATTTCGCTTTCGCGAACGTCGGTTGAGTGGTGCGGGTCGAGACTATCTCGCGTTTCGCTCGTTGCGATACTACGACGATGCGCTGGCGAGTATCAACGTCGATGGGCATAAGACTGTTACGCAAATCTCCGAACCAAGCCGCTTTCTGGTCGCGCAGCTGCTGCGCGAAGGTGTCGATCTTTACTCACCAAACACACACATCTCGCAGAGTGAGTTAGACCTGCTGAAGATGCCGGGTGATCCACTGGCCGTTTTACCGATGCTTCCCAAAATGGATGTGGCGTTGAATGACGAGTGGCGTTGTGACAGTTGGACCGTCCAGTCATTGTTGCGAACCGAAGCGGTTATCAAGGAGAACCTGACCTGCAAGTTGATTCGCCTCACGGAGAGCCAGGCGACGGTTTCATTTTCCGGTTTTACTGAAGGAGCCACACGCGGAGCCAAGACCAGGGTCGGAGTGAAGGGGCAATTTGTTTTCGACCGCTTGTCGAAACATGTCATGCGGATTGAGCTGACGCAGACAGAAAAAAGCAGCATCAGCGCGGTGGCACCGGGAAGTGAAGTGACCGCATCGATGACGGTTGACCGTGTAGTCGCTCCAACCATCGGCGTGTTGACTGATCAGGCGGCAGGTCAGATACCGCTGAATCCCAAACCGGCGCAATTGCTGCTCAGCTACCGTACTCCCTGGAATTCCTCTTTTTTGCACGGACGCAACTGGCACGTGTTCCATCAGACCAATCGTGTCGCCGTTTTGCGGCTGGTCGATGGTGGAAATATGATTGCACAATGTAACATCTCCCCCGTGGAAAAAGTGGCTCCCGGTAAACACACACTTCCCGCTCAATTTCAGGCTGATATCCGCAGTTCACTCGGAGATCGATTCAAACAGTTTGGCAAAGCCGAGGAGTTAACAACCGAAGATGGGCGTTATGTGTTGCGAGTCGAAACCGAAGGCATTTCCAGCATCGATGAGAAGTCACCGATGACGTGGCTCTACTATCTTTGTGCCGCACCCGATGGCCGACAGATCTCATTTGTTTTTTCGGTGCGAACCACACTTGCCAGGGATCTGGCTGATCGTGACAAAGCGATCGTGCACAGCTTTCAGTTCTCACGTCCACAAGCTGCCAGGAAACCGGAGAATTAAACCAGAGAATCGGAATGATCCGCATAAGTGGTCAGGCTTTGACGAGCCACGACACCGAGCGGGAACTCATTGCAGTTCGCTATGAGCTAGGTTTGAGAAAACCTGTTTTAACTGTGATGAGGTAGTACATTGTCGACTCTATTGCACAATATTTTGATATTGGGTGAAGCCCAGGTTTGGTTTCCGTCCAATTCGATGCTGGTCACCGGACTTCTGTTTGGTACGATCATCTTTGTGCTTGGCTTTGCAGCTGGTGTCATCTTTTTTCCTGCCTGGCAGAACCATACACGTCGGGCAGCCGAACGAAAGTTATCGCAGCAATTCAAGCGTGTGATCGAACAACTCAATCAGACAGTCGCTGGAGTGAAAATTCTGTCAGACTGCCACGGTAAAAAGCTGACCGCCAGTCAATGTGCGAAGTTGGAGAAACATCGCAACACCATCAGTTCCGCGCTGAGTGACTTGCTGTCTGTGGCTGTCACAGCCAGAGCTTCAGATATCAGCGAAGAATCGACTCCTCCCAAGACAGCCCGCAGTTCTCGACGATTGTTCGGTGGTGCAACCAGGATCAAATGGCAGCACGAACCGGTAGATGAATCGACCGGTTTGCCCAACGAAGCAGCGTTGCTTGCGAATTTCTCTCTGTTGCTCGATGCAGCAAAGAAGTCAGGACGAGACAGTGGGCTGTTGTTCGTGAAAATCGATAAACTGTCACATCTCAAATCCCGATTTGGAGCATTTGGCGTTCAGCACTTTGTGCAAAGAACGATCCAACTCATTCAGGAGTCGGTCAGCAAAACGGATCTCCTCTGTCATTGGCAGGATGATACATTCGCTATTCTGATGCCGGATACTGATCAGCGTTCCGGTACGGAGATTGCCAAAGCGATTCGGAATTCCATTCGCAACCATCATTATCGGCATGACAAATCGAATGTCGAAGTACTGGTGACTGCCAGTCTCGGTTACACCCAATGCAAACCGGGAGATCATACCGACGTCCTCATCAGCAGGGGGCAATCTGCGTTGGAACGCTCGGAGAACCGCGGGCGGAACCAATTGCATCTCCACGAGGGCGAAACAGTCGGCCTGCTGACATGAATCTCCGCGAACGATTTGTCCCTGTATTGTCATATCGTTACGATCGGTGGTCTGGTTTCGAGAAAATTGCTCATTGACCCACTGCTGGTCGTTGATCATAATGGAGTATATAAGTTTGACTTTTGCCAGAGTGTGTGAACGGGGGGCGATTGGATTCGACTGGTTCACCATAGGTTGAGGTGGCGTGTCGTGGTTGATCAGCAGGCCACGTAAAAAGCTGATCAAAAAATTAATTGCCGAAAAGCAATACGCAATGGTTGCCTGATAAAGGCATCCCTGGCCTAGGAATCCCTGCCTGAGGAGTCCGACCGCCAGTTGCAATTTCAGGCTGGTGCAGAGTCATTGTTCACCACGCTCTGCATAAGATTTGTTGTGGACTGGTTGTGATCAGGTTTGGTCAGTTGTACCTGACGCAGCGAGATTAATCAGCGGACTACACACGTAGAGGCTGAGACTGCGGGTTCACAGGACGCGGGTTCGATTCCCGCCGCCTCCACTGTCAACAGCCACTTGCGAAGCTCGCAAGTGGCTGTTTTTGTTGGGTTTGCATAGTTTTGCTGTCCCGTAGCGTCTGTCCCAATGCCCCGTTTTTTCTCAATAGTCCGACTCAAAGTCCGGTAAATAGTCCGATTCGAGCCTTTTCCGAGTCCGATTTCGTTCGTAGGATGGCTTATCGGACTAAGACTCCTCTATCGACGGGACAGGCAAGGGATCGGAAATGGCGACTCGAACGGGCCGGCTCTCCAAGCCGGACAAACAGGGGCACTACGCCCGCCAACTGGGCTGGAAGCTAAACGGAAAGGGTGTCCGGGTTCAGCACAAGTTTCGACTTGGGGCCGATAAGCGAGAGGCTGAGAGGCGAGATGATCAGCTGCGGCGAATCTGGGAACAGATCGACAGCGATTCTCCTGATGGTACAGCCCTGTGGAATGACCTGACACTAGAGATTGGAAAGCAGGTGGCCAAGGGGGCAGAAAAGGTTGCTCTCGCGCCGAAGCCTGAGGATGAATCCCCAGTAAGCTACGCATCGCGTCTCCAGCTAATCCAGAATCGCTTCACCTTCCTTCGGTTCGTCCCAACAGACCAGCTACGCTACACCGCTGGGGTTGGCGATCGAGCCGTTGACATGCGCCAGGTCGTCTTACGGGACAATCCTTACGAAGATTACTGGCGAGATCGCGACCCCTTTGAAGCCCTGCCGTTGAAGCCAGAATCAACCAATCCAACAGTCGGCAAAGGCGGGATCGAGGCTTTGCTCGATCCGCAGTATCGAACTCTTACCGAGTCAATTATCGACGACGGAGCGACGTTGCATCAAGCATTCGAGGCGTATGAAGAGTGGGTCAAGGAGCACTACTTCGACGAAACGACTCAGGCTCTGTCGGAGTATGCCTACACCAAGCTCGGCCAGATCGACACTTTGAAAGCCAGGCACGACGACACTCCCCTCGTCGAGATTGACTACGACTTCATCGAGAAGATGTATCGTTTCTGGAAGCAGCGCCCAATGAAGCGGAGCAGGAACGGCGAGAAGAAACGCATGAGTCGCTCGTCGATTCGTCACTATCTCGGCGAGCTCCACCGCTTCTTCAAATGGCTGCACCGATCTAAGGACTTTGCGTGGCGGAAACCAGAAGACCTTGATGACATTGACCGGAGCGTTCCTCTCGATACCGAATCAGTGAAACGCCGCATCCGCAAAGTGGACACGTTTCAGCTTGAGGAGTTGAGGCTGCTCAATCGCTACGCCACTCCAATCGAACGCCTTTACCTGATGCTCGGGCTGAATTGCGGATTCGGAACCAAAGAAATCGCCACGCTGACTATCGGTGAAATCTTCCTGCACCAGGCACTTCCAGCCGATGAGCAGGAGGTCTTCGACTTTCCATCGACGGACGCCGACTCATTCGTGTCGCTGGTCCGTAACAAAACCACAATCGTCGGGAAGTACCTGCTTTTCGACCAGACCGTGAAGATGCTCGAATGGATCATGGCCCGCCGTCTGAAGCAAAAAAATCCCGCCCCTGACCAACCAGCCATCCTCAACAGTAAAGGAATGCCACTTGACAAACGAAGTGACAATGGGAATCCTTCTCGTCAGATTCCACACTCGTTTTCACGCCTCCAGAAACGAATTATCGACGATAGCAACGAGATCACGAAACTTCCGTTCAAGCATCTGAGAAAGACCGCAGGCGATTTGATCCGGCGGTTTTCCGATGGCGAAGTTTCCGGTGTGTTCCTCCTTCACGGAAACCCTGTCACCTCCGATAAATTGTCAGATGTCTACACGAACAGACCGTTCGGGAAGGTTTACGATGCGATCCGTCGTGTCGAGGAATACCTCCAACCGGTCTTTGAAGAAGCCGGCGACGCGCCGACTCTCGAACAGCCGCAGGCTTATACCAGCCGCAAGTCGATTGATCGGATCGCTGAGATGAAACGAGAAGGAAAGTCGATTCGTGAGATTGCAGAGGCCATTGGCAAGTCCCGAATGACTGTCCAACGTCACATCCAAAAGCTCCGGGACCGTGGGATTCTTGAAACGTAGTGTTGAGGCCAGAAGACGGAACACAGCTCTTGACTTCATCCTCACCGAGCCAAGATTTCACTACAACAAAACGCAACTCACCGTTCGAGCGAAAGATGGCTGCTCTACGATTGAGCGTCATCATCTATCTCGAAAAACAGCGATTCATAATCGTCAACATCTGCAACGCACGGGCGTCTTCCGGCTGGGCGGCTCAGCCTACGTTGATTGGCAGCTTCCGTCTCGTCCCATACCGCACGAACCTCTTCGGCCGTCATCTGGCCCTGATCGAGAAGTCGGCGGACCAACGGCGACATAAACTCATTCAAGAGTGTCTGGCCAAGGAAGACCTCGCCACGCTGAATCTCCCGAGCAAGAAACTGCATTCGCTCTTGCTGGTCAACCCAAAGGTATCCCGCCGCTGCCCAGGCTTGCCGCCAATCGTGCTCGTGCTGTTGGACAGCATCCACAGAACACGGTTGCCTTCGATGGATCAGTTCGCGGATTGGGCCGGCCAATGAGATGTGGCAAAGACGTTCCATAAACTGAGTGTGTTGAAACGTGCCTGGCGAATGCAGCATCTCGGGTAGCTGTATCATGGTCCATGGGTCGAGTCGCTGGGCACTCTGGTGCTGGCTTGTCGCTTCCGATTGCGGAAGCCCAGACAATGAAAGTCCTGCTACGTCGAAGCCGTATCCCATTGCCATGTATGCGTGACCTGCAACATGCCATGCTGTGCTTTCGGTATCGTTCGTCACGTCAAAATCCTTTAGCGTCCGGCGGCTTCTTCGTGAACCCACCGGCTGTGAATGGAGGCCCTCCTTCTTGGTGAACCGGATAAGTAATTCTTAGCTTTCTCCTACGCAGCCGATCCAGGCCAGCTTTGACGCACTTCGCCGTCGATCACGAAGACAATTTGAGTCCCTGAGTAATACTGCTTGTGAAACAGCGCCGTGCCAGCAGCGTCGCACTGATCACGGATACTGCGGACCCAGTCCATTTGCATGATTCGCCGTTTTGCTTTCGCTGCTTTCTCGCAGCCTGTGATCACCCAGTCGATGTTGCTAAGTCGATGCCCGAACTCCAGCGGGCCAAGAAGCGGCTCGGCCGAGACGAATTTCACAGCTGCCGGAATCTTCCTCAGCAGGTCGATACGTTGGACGTAGTCCTGATTCTCAACCGTGACGCCGAGCCAGACATTGGAGTACCCTTTGCCCCAATCAGCCGGAAGACGATCACTGATCAACTCAGGCCGTTTCGTAAGTACCAGCCAGTCGAGCTGATTACATTCCTTGATCACCTTCCAGGCTTCTGCTCGCCATTGATCGGCGGCGGGATGGAAAAAGTCAGACATCGAGCAGGTGAAAATTCGATGACGTTCTCCGATCCTGATCGCTTCTCGATTCCAGGTAGGCGGCTTGCTCCATGTCGTCTTGGTCTTCATTGGGCCGTGGAACGGTTCGTTCCCTGAACGCCGCATAATCTGGCCGATGTAACAGTGGCGACATGCTTCTGAAATCTTGTTGCATCCCCACCAAGGATTCCATGTGTGATGCGTCCAACCGATTTTTGAGTGTTCCATGGTTTCTACGTGTCCTTTCTAACAGGACCCATTCTCCACCCAGACATGCCCTCTGGGGTTCGACCGAGCGGCCGATGCCTTTAGTGCCATCTCGAAACATCATGGGATGCTTCGCCTTTTTCGGACAGTGGAACTCCTTAAACTGGACTCAGAAAGGAGCACTATCCGATGTCAAAAAAGTCAACGAAACCTAATCAGGA
>JANQSH010000156.1 GCA_028284145.1 Planctomycetaceae bacterium
CTGCATGTTCCGGGAGAAGTTGATGGCGGTCCGCAATCCGAGATCGCGCCGGGTGAAGAATGGAAACCGGAACTTTCCATTGTACAACCCGCTGCCACCTGTTGGTATCATTCCCATACCCATGGCAAATCCGGAGAGCAGGTTTATCGTGGGCTTGCCGGCATGACGATTATCGATGACGAGACGAGTGACGGGCTGGAACTTCCAAGCCGCTATGGCATCGATGATCTGCCCGTCATTGTTCAGGACCGGACTTTCGACGCCAACGGCCAGTTCGTTTACTCGTTGAACGATGCCCCAGAGGACGGCTGGTACGGCGATACTGTCCTTGTCAATGGTGCGATCAATCCTTACGCCAATGTGCCGGCAGGCAAGGTCAGGCTTCGGCTGCTCAATGGAGCCAACGCCCGGTTTTACATTGTTGCATTCGCAGACGGACGGCCATTCTTCAAGATCGCTTCCGATGGCGGATTGCTGTCAGCGCCGGTTGAAATGACCGAAATGGAAATGTCACCGGGCGAACGCTGCGAGATCATCGTTGACCTCCAAGACGGCAAATCAGCGGAATTGCTGACACTTTTTGAAGATGAATATGATCCTGAAGGCATTGCTGGTGGGCTGTTTCAGAGCATCTTGAGCAATGTCAGGACCGCACCCGTGCCAACATTGGCGCTGATAGTTGATGCTTCTCTGGAGGCATCGACAACACCGCTTCCAAAATCCCTGGTCACCATCGAGCGCCCGGACGAGAGTGAAATCGTCAGGACGCGAGACTTTGTGCTGGATATGGATCATGCAGGAAGCTCGTCTGATACAGGTCACGCTGGCCACACAATGATGGACATGACCATCAATGGTGTCGCAATGGATATGAATGTCATCAATGAACGGGTCACACGAGGTGTGTGGGAGCGCTGGCGCATCCGATCCAATCAGGGGGAGCATCCGTTCCATGTGCACGGATGTTCATTTCTGATCGAAAAAATCGCCGGTGCCACTCCGCAACCTGATCAACAGGGATGGAAAGACACGGTGGTTTTGGACGACGATGACTGGTCAGAAATGATCGTCCGTTTCGAGCACTTGGCAACAGAGCAGTTTCCATACATGTATCACTGCCACAT
>JANQSH010000035.1 GCA_028284145.1 Planctomycetaceae bacterium
ATTCATCGAAACGAATGAGTCACGGGGATGACGGAAAGGTGAAAACCCTGCCGAACTCATCCCGTTCATCCTGTAATCCTGTCCGTCTTTTTTCGGAAAGAACTTGCGATGGCGGATGCTCAAAGGGACAGATGAGTGATGATTGCCCCCAGTCACGACGGCCAAACTAAAAAACGGCCAACCATTCTGATAGAGTGAGAATCCTGCCCACGATCACTGATCCACCCACAGCAGCGTAATAATCATCCAACCCTACGCTGCGAACTCTCTGAAGGGGACTTTCATGCCGACATCCTTTTGCCGAGCCGTTGCCCTTGTTTCGACCTGTCTTGCGTTGTTGATTGCTTTGGCCTTCGTGGGCAGCGAGTTCAATGAAGTCACTGCACAGAAGAAGAAATCAAAGTTAAACGATGCGAAAAACCAGCCGACCGGCAAACCAGCCCCACTGGAAGATCCCGAATACCAGCAATACGGCATCTATGCCAATACCGCACCCCGCGCTGCGGAAACAGCACCAGTCGAAACCGCATTGCCTCTACAGCTGAAGCAGGGCAGTCGGATCGCCTTGATCGGGAATACACTGTTTGATCGCATGCAGTTTTTTGGGCATTTTGAGACGCTGTTGCAAACCTCGCATCCCAAGCATGATTTGGTGGTCCGCAATCTTGCCTGGTCCGCCGACACGCCCGATCTCCAACCACGTCCAACCAATTTCGCCGATCAGGAACAGCATCTGACGCACGAAAAGGCCGACGTCATTTTTGCGGCCTACGGATTTAACGAATCGTTTGCAGGGAAAGCGGGCATCGAACAATTCAAGAAAGCACTCTCCAGCGCAATTGCCAACCTGAAGTCCAAATCGTTCAATGGAAAAACAGGCTCGCAGATTGTCCTCGTCTCTCCCATCGCGAACGAAAACGTTGAGGGCGTTCCGGCGGCAGATTTGAACAACACGCGAATTGCCCAATACACCAATGCTATGCGCGATGTGGCTAAGGAACAGAGGGTCGGCTTTGTCGACGTTTTTGCTCCCACCTTGACCGCCATGAAAAAAGGTGATGGCCAATTGACGTTCAACGGTATCCATTTGACGGAGCAGGGGTATTCACGATTTGCCGCAATCCTGTTTAAGGAGACCTTCGGGCAGGTTCCTCCGCCTTTGAATGACTCATTGCGAAAGGTTGTTGTCGATAAGAATAACCAGTTCAATCGCCGGTATCGGCCCGTCAACACGTTCTATTACACCGGCAGCCGCAGCAAGAGTTACGGATACCTCGATTTTCTGCCGGCCATGAAGAACTTTGAGATCATGACGGCCAATCGTGATCGCCGAATATGGGAGATTGCCCGGGGCAGGAGTGTCGATGAGGCGATTGATGATTCCAACGTTCCTCCGTTGCCCAAAACGAAAGAAAGCCGGGGAGCCAACCGTTGGATGTCGGCTGCCAATGAACTCAAGGAGTTCACCATCGATCCCAATTTCGAGGTGAATCTTTTTGCCGGCGAAGAGGAGTTTCCCGATATTGCCGCGCCGATCCAGATGAGGTGGGACAGCCAGGGGCGTTTGTGGGTCAGTTGTTCGACCACCTACCCGCATGTCTATCCCGGCAACGAACCAAACGACAAACTCGTCATTCTGGAAGATACCGACCAGGATGGCAAAGCGGACAAATCGACCGTTTTCGCCGACGATTTGAACATCCCGCTGTCCTTCGAGTTTGGCGATGGCGGCGTTTACGTCTCTGAGCAGCCGCATTTCACTTTTCTGAAAGATACCAACGGCGATGGCAAGGCTGATTTCCGGCGCATCGTGCTGACCGGTTTTGGTACAGAAGATTCGCACCACTCATTGCATGACATCGCCTGGACACCCGATGGCGATCTCATCTTTCGAGAGTCAGTCTTCCATCACTCGCAAGTGGAGACCCCCTACGGTCCGGTCCGCCAGCATAACTCGGGCTGGTTTCGGTTTCAGCCACGCGATCAGCGCCTGATCAGTTTCGGCACCTACCCCAGCACCAACCCCTGGGGTGTCACGTTCGACGACTGGGGCCAACATATGGCGAGCCATCCCGTCTACGCTGCGGCCTTTCATGCCCTCGATCCCCCCTATCCCAAACAGCACCCTGAACCGACTGGTTTGCAGGCTTACTCCGGTGTCTGCGGACATGAGTTTATCGATATGGCCAGTTTTCCGGCAGATATGCAGGGTGGCTTTGTCAAAGTCCGTTACAAACCCACCAATCGGGTCGAATATCATCGCTGGATTGAAAACGAATTCGGCTTTGAAGAAGAACATGTCTCGGACATCATCTTTTCCCGAAACCTGAGCTTCATTCCGGTGGATCTTCGCTACGGCCCGCGCGGGGCGATGTATGTCTGCGACTGGTACAATCCAATCAAAGGCCACGCGCAATACTCGTTGCGCGACGAACGGCGCGATCGGCATTCCGGGCGGATCTGGAGGATTACAGCCAGGGATCATAAACTGGTCGATCCACCAAAAATCCATGGTGCATCTGTGATGGAATTGCTCGATATCCTCAAACGTTCGGAATACCGCTATCGCTATTGGGCGAAACGGGAATTGCGCGCGATGGACGCTGACAAAGTCGAAAACGCACTGGATAACTGGGTCGCTTCGCTGGACACAAAAGATCCGCGTTATCGGCATCACCAGATCGAAGCGGTCTGGGCATATCGGAACATTGGCCGCGTGAACGCCGATTTACTGCGAGACATCCTGAAAGGTAATGAACACCTCGCGCGGGCGGCGGCGACCGAACAACTCCGCTGGTGGTATCCCTACATGCCCGATCACATCAAATGGCTCCGAAAATCCGCCAACGATCCTAACGGAATTGTGCGGATGCAGGCGGCAATAGCAGCGAGTTACATCGGATCGAAGGAGGCGTTGGACACCATGTTGGACGTCTTCAAGCAGCCTCATGGAAAACATCTCTCCTACGCCATTGCGACATCTTTGGGATCACACACGCTTCGTCGACATTGGGAGAATAATCCGGAATACAACGTATCGAGACTGCTCAAACGGTTGCAGAAGAGCAGCCAGATTCGGGAACCGAAACCAACAAGAGAGGATGCAGCGTTTGACCAGCAGCCGAATCTGAAGATGGTCAAAATTTCCTGTATCCCTGAACGGAACATGTACACAATGCGGCAGTTTGCCGTCACACTCGGCCAACCAGTGAAGATTGTCTTCACCAATCCCGATGCGACCAATCATAACCTGGTGATTGTCAAGCCGGGGGCGTGGGTCAAGGTGGGTGAGGCGGCCAACCTGATGGCGCGCGACCCTGCCAATGCCGATTCTGACTTTATTCCGACCGAACATGCAGACGACATTTTGTATGCCTCCCCCATGATCGGCCCGACCAGGAAGTCGCAAATCCACGTGTTCCGCTTCAACGCGCCAACGGAACCCGGCATTTATGAATATGTCTGCACGTTCCCCGGTCACTGGGTCATCATGAAGGGTGAGATGGTTGTTGCCCGCGATCTGAAAGATGTGCCACAAATGCTGGCTGATCGTAAGCCGGACTTCGTGAAGGAATGGACGATGTCCGATTTCGCGGGAGCGGAATATCAGCGGGATGAAGCGACCATTCGCAAAGGTTTGCAGTCATTCCTGAAAGCGCGGTGTCATCAATGCCATCGAGTGGGAGACCAAGGTGTGAATCTTGGCCCGAACCTGACGGAGATCGCGAAACGGTATCAGGGCGAAAAACTGCTGAAACAGATGATCGAACCTTCCAGTGAGATCAACAGGAAGTATCAACAGTATCAATTCCTGATGGCGGATGGGAAGGTGATCAGCGGCGTTGTGACGAAAGAGACGGATAAGTCTTACGAGGTTGTTTCCAATTTGATGGTCCCCACTCAGGTGACAACCGTTTTGAAAGAGGATGTCGACGAGAGTTTCGCGGCCAAGGTTTCGGCGATGCCGCAAGGCATGCTCAACGGACTGACGAAAGAGGAGATCCTTAGTCTGGTTGTGTTTCTGGAAAACGGCGGCCCATAGGAATAGCACATGCCGTGGTACGGCATCCATGGTTGAGAACACGTGGTGGCCATTTCCAATGTCAGGCAGACGACCACGAAAAGGACGGAAGGCACGAAAGAGGGAACTATGGCCACCAGAACTCTTCAATGAACATGCCTGCCCTGCTGTGCCATGTAAAGTGTGCCACCCAACCCAGACGTGTTCTTTGGCAAATTCCCCGAATTTTCGAGCGAACTTGTCACGTCCGAACCGAATCGATAAAAATACAATTTTGACATAGTCAAATGAGGGTGATTAGCTCAGTTGGTTAGAGCGCACGGTTCACATCCGTGAGGTCACTGGTTCGAGTCCAGTATCGCCCACTTCTTTTCCCCGCATGGCAGTCTTCCACAACAGTGTGTTTCTCAGTCCGACTGCCTTTTTCGGCGGCGTTTCTGCAGCGGATCATTCCAATGCCGCAGTTGTTCCTGCAGTTCCGACAGCCCGATGTGAGCCGAACGGACCGGTAGATTGTTGAAACCGTGGTCTTCGGTGAGAGATGTGCTTGTCGAGGCCTGATCGATGGCCCGCTCGATCGCTCGCAACCAGGAGGGAACTTCAATTCCCGAGCCGGTCGTGTCTTCCAGATACGAATCGATTTCCTGCCGCAGGCTTTCAAATGACGACAGGGCCTGTTTACGCTTCTGATCGCCATCAAACTGGTGGCTCGCTTCCTCAATCGCATCGGGAACCAACGCGATCATCCGGTTGACGGCGAGTGGTTTGATGAACCGTTCCTTCAGATGGTCGGTCACTGTTGGCATCCGCATGCCGTATTGTGTTTCCAACGCTTCCAGCGACTTGAGATAATCCATCGCGGAATCATCGGTCTTGGTCTGCAACATGTGTTCCCAGATGAGTGATGCCTCATGCTTGCCCCGCCGACAGAGAATCTCGTGCGCAATGCGAATCGGCAGCAGGTTCCAGTCTTCGCGGTCGTATTCGGTTTCCACGCGCAGGAAATCGAGCAGGCAGTGAAACATCTCGCCGTAGTCGGATTGCGTGGTGGTTGTATTGTATTCCAGAAATCGATCGAAACGATCGACGACGCAGCCGTAAATCATTTCCAGTGATTGGACAACTTCCTCCCGGTCGATGGTCCCTGTTTGCAGATCTTCGACCAGTCGACTGGGTGAAACCGGATCGTCGGTCTCGCAGAGGAAGTCGAGGAAGTTGTCGATGCCGTTGTGCAAAATCGTACGGACATTGCCTAACGTCAGCATGCGGGCGTGGAATAGGTCGTGGCCATATTTTTCGATGAACCCGCGGACGTTGCTCCAGACGTTTTCCTGCATCAGTGTTTCGACCTGCGAAAGCCGCATGGTATCGCTGTGCCTCAGCCATTGATCGAGATACCGCTCGACAATCTCGCCGATGATTTCGATCAAGTCTTCATCGGAAAACCGGCCCGACTTCCAGAATTCCGAATCTTCGACGATGCATTCCACTGTGCTGTCGAGCGCAGTGCGGAAGAGGCGGTCGTATTCGGTGACCGCCTGCCCACGGGGCCGACTGGTCCGTTCCATGCGATGCGCCAGCCGCAGCAGATGCCAGTTCTCGCGCATCATGCCGAGTTTGGGCAACTCGGAAAGCAATGTGCGAATCAGTTCCTGCGTAATCCGCACGCCGAGTACATCGCGGGGATGTCCGCCGTGATCCAGAGGAACGTAAAGCAGCGGTTTGCGTGAGAGGCGTGACATGAGCGGCGGCAGCAGACGGCGCACTTCGGCCGCGTCCCGGCGGAAAACGGCCCGGTAGACATTCACCACCAATCGTTCATCCTGCGAGAGCTGTTCGTTCTTGTATTCGGGCAAACAGCAAAAAAGGTGATGCCCGGCGGCCCGCAGATTGACCAGGCAGACAATGATGTTTTGTAGCAGATAATCGCGGGATTGAATTTGCAGATCGTATTCGAGGTTCGATTCCAGATCACCTGGTTCGGTGGAGACCTCATACTCCCACACGGCTGTCATCAGCCCGTGCAGATCGCGGTAAAGTTCCCCGGCCCGATGTCGCCAGGCGATGATGGTATCGTGCCGGTCGTTAAGTTGTTGTCGTTTCGTGTCGTCGTTGTCATCCGGCGATTCGTTCAGGATTTCGCGATCGGCGGCGAAGGTCGCACCGGTGACCTGCCAGAGTTGGGCCAGCGTGTTCAGGAATTTGATACGGGATTCGAGTCGTCGTCCGATCACCTCAAACTCGGTATTGCCCGGTGAGAACGAACCGTCGACCGTTTCTCCCTCGACGCCATCATGAGCGGAATCGCGGAAAACGACGTCATCGTATGCGGCTTGAAAGACATTCTCCTCGTCGTCCTCTTCATCATCGAGATCATTCACTTCGCCACCGTTGTACATGTCGGAGAAGGCATCGAGTTCCGGTTCTTGCCTTGAGTAGCGATCGTCCGTGACGTCGGAAATCCGAGGGACATCCCAAAATTCACCTGCATTGGCTTCGACATAATCGAATAGTCGTTTCACTTCGACCCAGCGACTGTCGGTACTCAATTCGTCATCGACCGGCTTGATGATCTGATGCATCCATTTCAACAATAGCCGATTGATTGAATGCGGGCCGGATTCCAGCCGGACATCGTCCGCCTGGCTTAACCACTGCATCAGTAATCCACGCGCTGCAATGTGATCGCGCTTGCCCAGTAGCGAATCGACGACGCGGGCGTATGCTTCGGCTGTCTCGAAGTGCTCGACATGTTGACGCCAAAAGGAGATGTCGCCGCATGACTCACCCGCGGCCCGCCATTCGCTTAATGCCCGGGAGACGCTCTGGGCTGACTTCCAGCTCTCCACACCAAAGACCTGGGGCAGATCGGCGACGGTGGTTGTTGCGTAGCGGTCCCATGCTTCGCCCGCCTCGCGCAATTCGGCAGAGAGTTGTTTGGCCAGTTTGCGACGACCGGCTGCGGCCGCTTCACCCAGTAATTGGCCAAACACTTGAAAATACTGTTCCATCAACGCCAGCAACGATTCCACACGCTGATCGGGAACGGCATCCTCGCGCGAAGAGAATAGTGGGAAATTGCCCTGAAACCCGAGAATGTTCCACGGATCGACCAGTCCGCCGCATTCGATTCCACGCTTGAGAAGGTTACGGATTTCCTGAATCAGGATGTAGGCATCGTCGATTTTTCCCCGGGCCAGAATCGCCTGACAGGAGGTCAACCGCCACTGAATTTCGCACTCAAACCGCGAAGAGACTGAGGGAATCAGCAACGCCTGGTCGCGGGCTGCCTCTGCATTTCCGATCCGCGCATAAAGTGTCGCGATGTGCCGATTCTGCACCTGTCGCGCACCATATTTGGCGAGGATCATATTCAAGTGTTGCCGGACATGACCGAAGGGTTGCTGCGTCAACTCGGCTTCGCGTCGCAATCGCGCGGCACGCGGTCCACGTGCTTCCTGTAACAATCTCGCGTAAAACTGATCCCGTTGTCGGGCCACTTTGGGAAGCAGGGATGTCAATGTCACGGAGGAATCGTGCGTGTCGGGGCCGTACCCACTGATGGAAGAGGCCATCAAAATCGTGCCACACAAAACGGCGGAGGCATCGTACAGCAATTCATCCCGATCGGCTTCGGAGGAGGCATCCATCCACTGGAGCAGTGCATCGAGAATGATTTTCCGTACGATGAACCGGTTGTAGAACCCCCTGGTGTTGATCTGGTGCGGATCCCACTCCCCAAACATGTAGTTCGTTCGCTTGTTGACTGGATGCAGGTGATCGTGCGCGCGAACATCGACCGCGAGTTCGTCCATCATCTCCAGCCGGAAAAATGCGCCGTCCAGCAAGCCGGACGGTGCACTATTGAAAAACGCGATTGTCCGTTCCAGCAACTCACGATAAGGACCGTTAGCAGCCCCTGCGTCCTTAATGAAAATCGGAACTGGACGGAAACGTTCGTGTTCGTAGGATTGCAGTTCCCGTTCATTCTCCAGAACCGCTATCGGGCGGAATCCGAGAAAATCGTTCAACTGAGGCAGGGCGTTCTCAACAATCCGTTCTCGCTCATCCCACGCCCCACTCTGATCCAGCACCGCTTCAATCAGCCGCACGATGAACAGCGGATGATAAAACTCATCCTCGTCCAGGTGGAACAGCAGATCGGAATGAAATTCGCGATAGCGCGGCAGCAAGTTGTCAAAGACGATCGACAATACGGCTTCGGCCTGATTCGTTTCTCGAAAAAGCTCGGATTCGGCTTTCAACTCGGCCAATCGTTCAAACAGATGCTGCCGGACATCATACGTTGAAAACCCCGATGTCATGCCTTCGTACAGGCAATTCCAGTTGGCCTGAAACCGTGTATCGGGTGCACCGCTGGAGAAATTCAAGTAGCCGAAAATCTCGCGGATGGTTGTCAACTCGACTTGAGCAGCCGGATTCGGTCCTGAGTTGGACACCGTCATGTTCTGCAAACCTTTATCATGCCTCGGGCATGTCATTCAGCAAACCCGCCAGCAAACGTTTTTCGTTACTTCATCAACCTCCATTATCTCCGTGTTGATGGCGGAAGGCAATCATTCCTTCCAACTCAACACAAATCCTGCGGGTGGATGCAGTTTCGCGATGCCTGAACTGTTGACAACGCACCAGTTTCACCAAACCGTCCGAAAAAATGCCACCAGCATCGCACAAGGGAGAATAAAATCGCTGCTCCGCTACAAAGACCGCCAAAGTGACTTGTTTTCGAAACTTTGAATGCCATATCTGTATTGTGCAACAGGGCCCGTCGGAAGACGGTTTGTTCAGAGCAAAGTATCAAACATTTGCCAACCGCTACTGCAATGCTCGAAAATGTGACGCTCGAAAAAAAGAACCGTTTTGTCGGGCGCCACGGCAACAGATTGCATGTCACGGTTGAGAAATGATCTGGAAACAAACAAAGTGATCCCAGGATTTATGCCTTCTTCAAGTTCCAATTCCAGGGAGGCAGACCGTCATGGAAGATCGCTTATGGGAAATCGTCTGTTTTGTGTTGCCGAAATGCGAGCGATGTTCGCGGCAACGGTGTACAGATAAAAATCCGTCAGACCAGGCGAATCACACCGTGCTGCTGGCCAAAGCATCCTGCAACACATCGCCGTTGACGAGAATTTCAGCGATTCGCTCACCCGAATGACCGTCCCATAATTCCGGGATACGTCCCCGCTTGACATGTCCGGAAAGGATGGCTTTGACCTGCGACTTCAATCGTTCACAGTCGCGGCCAATCAACACGTTCGTACCCACATCGACAGTCACAGGACGCTCAGTATTCTCCCGCATTGTGAGGCAGGGAATCTGCAGGTAGGTCGTTTCTTCCTGAATGCCTCCAGAGTCGGTAATCACGACTGTCGCATTCTTCTGCAATGCGAGAAACTGCAGATAACCCTGTGGTTCGCACAATACGATGCCGGGGTGGTTGTCCAGATCGAGGTCGATATCGAGACTGGCAATGCGCTGCCGTGTGCGGGGGTGAACAGGGAAGATGATTTTGCAATCACGCGAAATTTCATCAAACGTCTTCAATAGTTTCGCCAGCATCTCCGGCTCATCAACATTGGAGGGGCGATGCAGTGTCACCAGTGCGTAGTTGCTCTGCACACCATCGATGTCGGGGAGTTCCGCCTGTGGAAGCAAACGCACAAGCGTGTCGATCATCACATTGCCCACGCAATGGATTTTCGCCGGAGAGATGCCCTCTTTCATCAGGTTTTCATCACCATCACGTGATGGAGTGAGATGTAACGTCGACAGCACGTCGGTTACCAGTCGATTGATTTCCTCCGGCATGCCCAGATCGCGCGATCGCAAACCGGCTTCGACGTGTGTTACTGGAATGCTCAACTTGGCGGCCACCAACGAGGCGGCGACCGTGGAATTGATGTCACCATACACCAGCACCATATCCGGCTGTTTCTCGATGAGCGTTTCCTCCAGTTTGATCATCGTGTTGGCAGTCTGCACAGCATGGCTGCCAGATCCCACGCCAAGGCTGATGTCGGGCTTGGGAATGCCGAGTTGATCAAAAAAAACACGCGACATATTTTCGTCATAATGCTGTCCAGTGTGTACGAGCGTCTGCCTGATCGATTCGCGTTTTTCGAGCGCCGCAATGACCGGTGCGACTTTCATGAAATTTGGTCGGGCGCCAACGACGTGCAAAATGTGCATGACGGAAAATTCCTTTGCCAAAGTAACGGGCAATGATGAATGTGCGAAAAGGTCTGGAGTGTATTACGCTCTTCTGTGCCGCGATGGGCGTCGTTCGCCCTGCAAACACAGGCTTCCACGAGCCGGAAACGTCACACGATAAAGGTAAACTGCTCCAGACGCTGTCCTTTAATTCAAAGTTGCCGTTATGATGTCCATATAATAAGGTCGCGTTTTCTGCTGAAATCCGACGAAAAAGCGAGGTTGTCTGGTTGTTGAAATGTCCGTTTGAGCAATTGCGGGACAGAGCCTGGTGGACCCATCAGGACGAAAAGTTAAAAGTTGGGTTTAATGAAGTTGCAAGGAGCGGGTTCTGTCAGTCCATACTCCAAAACAAAGCCTTGACAAGGCACTAGTGATGGAATTTGGTGTGTTGTGCAGCGGGAACACGATCGATATCGAGCCTTGGGGAATCGGGGATTTCGGGCAGCTGCCAGATATTGGCCGACAACGTCGACGGATTGAGATCCGCAGCGTTGACTTTCATAATCAGCTTCAAATTTGACTGCGGCCAATGCAGCGTGATTTCGTGCGGGAAAATGATGTCGTTCGGTTCGTGCCTTTGGTAGTTGCTCAAATTGGCCCGGGCGACAAGGCGGTGATTCTGATCAAACAACTGATGCGAGTGAATCACGCCGGAAGGATCGGCGACGATAACCGACTGCATCGGATGACCGTCCGGGGATTGCAGTTTCGTAATCAGCCGGGCGTTTTGTGTTGTCTCGTCGATTTCCATTTCGACCTGAGAATCGAGCAGCGGAATAACACCCATCGCCTGCATCACCCAATCGGGATGAAAAGGGATCATCATGCGGCGTTGAGCGGCGGTCAAGCCATCATGTCGCGCCGTGAAGACATGTTTCGGTTCGCCTCGCTTCATCCAGAACCAGAACCGTTCGGAATTGGAGCCGAAGTCGGTTTCTGTTCCGGCAAGAGAATGCACCATCAGCCGAAAATTGCGAGGGCTTTCGACAGCGATTTCCCCGGAGAGTTTGATCGGCAATGTTCCCGGCCCCTTAGCCGAAAGCGTGAGATCCGTCGAACGCCACGAATGGAGATGTCCGACATTTTCATTAATCTTCTGAACGAGTTCGGATTTGGTATACCCGACGGGCAATGGTTGAGGTGGTTGAAAACTGGCATCGCCGCGTAGCGGCCAGTGAAACGCACAGCCGGCCGAAAACAATGTCGCCGCGCAGAGAATCAACACACTCAGGAAAATCCATCGTGCCAGTTGAAAAAGATGCGGGCCTTCCTTGGCCCGACTTCGGTTCCATGTCAGAAACATCCCTGTTTCCTCGTTATGGTTTTCAGTGAATCTCGTTGTTCATCAGATACTGGCTCATCGTTTCCACGTCTCGCAAACCGGTCGTGTTCACTTCCATTCCTGTGTCAACTGTCCGGTCAGGTTGGATTGCAGCTCCTGGATCTCTTCATCCGCAAGTTGATAGTCTCGCACCTCGAAGTCCCCCTCGCCCCGCGTGCCGGAGAGTCGCAAAAATTCCAGGTCTTCCTCGCGGCGCGAACCTTCCAGACGCAACCGTTTTTTCTGCAGCAGCAACAACCCCAACACAAACCGAAATTTATCCTGCGCATGATTGGGTGCTTCAGAAAGCTGTTCGAAATATCGCATCATGGCATCAGCATCGAGGATGGTCGGTTTGTTGTTATCGGGAACAGGTACCGTCGTTTTCCAGTAGCCGATCGCGTTTGGGGGGGACTCCGACCAGCCCGCTTCGGAAAAATCGAGGCGGACCAGTTTACCTTCCTGCTCAATCACAGCCGAGACGCAAAGTGAGCCAGGTTCGAGCGGTTCGCCCGTTGCGGCACACGATTTTCCAATAGGGGAAATGTGATAATCCAAGGGAAACCCAGAGTGCGGTGTTCGGCAGACTTTCGAAAAAGGAAAAAGGGGACGGATATTATCGCAACAGCGTTTTTCACACAAGACCGCCCATACCCGGCAATTTCAGTGGTCCACCATCTTTTGTGACAGCCGGATAATCAGTTCATTTCTAACCGACATGGTTGCGCATGGATGGCGCAACCTGTTTGTCAGAATTAGGATAGGTGGATAACCTGTGCGGAGGATCTGGGCCGGGGCAGTCAGAGTAGAGCGTTGACGTTTTCCGGAGGACGCCCGATGACAGCCTGCTTCCCTTTCACCACGATCGATCGTTCGATCAGTTTTGGATGGCCTCGAACACTTTCTTATCGATCTCGATCGCCTGCTTCAACATCCGTCGTGCCTCAATGAATCGACCCTTGAACCTCAAAAAGATCGCCATTTTGTCGAGGAGTTTACTGGCGACAGTTTATGAAGTGTCAGTGGCTATCGCGTTCTCGGCAACATGTGTTGGCGCACTTTTTTCAGCTTCAAAGGGCTGAATTCGCGGGTGGGAATGTCGCCGTGATGAGTGACCAAATACCGAATGGCGTTTCAGAAACATTTGACGCGCGAAGTTTCGTATCCGTTCTTGCGATAGCTTCCTGTTAATACAAATTAACAGGAAGCACAAATTAATGTATATTTGACACATGAGCATTGAACATCTGAAATTATTATGATAGAAAATACGCAAATGTGTTTCGATGTTAGTCACTTAGCTATTGGGGGAGTCACTATGCACATCACAACGCGAGTCACCATCTGTTTGGCAGTAGTTGTCATCACTTCTTCAGTCACCCTTGCTGCAGGCCTGGATGCGAAAACGGCCGCTGCACAATATGACTCGGGGCTGGCAGAACTTGAGAAACAAAGCAAGGGAGTCAGCACTCCCTGTGCCAGGGCGATCCTGGTTGCCGTGAAAGACTCAGGCGTGCGGAAGACGTTTATCAAAAAGGTGCTGGAGGGTCACATTTTTGAAGGGGTGAGTTGCCTGAACAACCCGCGGATTCCGGGTGTACAGGAAGTTCTGTTCGATTTTGCTTGCAAACCGGGCACGATTTGCCTGATCCCGCCTGCTTTTCTTGCCGTTGTTGACACACGGCAAAATAAAGTTGTCAAAATTGTTGATCCATACATACCCCACTTGTCATCGAAACTCCGCAAAGCTGATATCGACGTTGATCTGTCTGTTGATGGAGAAAGACGTGGCGATGAGTTTTGTGTTTGGGGTACGATATCGGTAAAAATAAAAGTCTGGGGCAGAACAGTTTTCTCTGCGAGTGGTGACACACCAACCCTATGTGTCTCAACAGACAGACCACATGTCTCCTCCGAATTCAGTCTGGGGGGTGTAACTGTAAAGGCCGAAGGAAAACTGGAGGGCGTTTCAAAAGCATGTCTGAAGGTGTCCGGCAAGGCAGCCGGTTTTGAGTTCGATTCCGGTTGGCGCTGTAAAGATCTAAATTGAACTGTAAAGATCTAAATTAATCCGTGGGGTGGAAAAGAAGGATGGCCATGAGCACCTTGCGTGTTCGTGGCGGTCGAGTTACCCAAACTGGCCCAATGCCTGTGTTACTCTGGCGGGGTGAATGTGTTGTTCATGATGATAAAGGAGTCCCAGGCTGTGGCGCAAGAAGGCCGTAGGCCGACTGGAGTCGCAGCCTGGGTTGGACATCTCCTGCTGGGCGAACTCCAAGGGCGTGATGTAGCCCAGCGACCGATGTGGACGGACGTGGTTGTATTTCCAACGCCAGTCCTCAAGCACCACACGAGCTTCGGTGATTCGCGAGTGATCACAGGGTTTTCAACCAGCGAACCGGGCCACAACGGCGCGGGCGGTGTTGGCCATGTCGAAAAACCGGTTGCCGACCCCGCTTGAACGGCCATGTATGGAGTTTGCTGCGCCACTTGCTGCGGATCGGTGGCCCGATGATCGGCTGTTGAAAAACGATCTTTGGACCGCCGCCGCTGAATGTGACCTTTTCCCGAAAGTCCGTTACGTTTTCTTCGGCTTCCGCAACTTCCGCCTGCAAAACGATGCGATACGTTCGATACGTTGCATATTCGGCCCCGGTTCCGTCCGGGTAGCTCGGCCCCTCGATGACGCGCATCCCGCCGAAACTGCTATTTTTGTCGATGTAGTGCGGGGTTTTCGTGCTGCCGTTGTCATAAAACAGACCAGCGGACACGCCGTTTTTTTCGTATGCCTTTTCGAGTGCCACAATCTCGGCGGTCAGTTCCGCTTGCGTGTCAGCCTTGAGAAATCCTTCTAATGTGTGTGTAATGATCGTAGATAACCGTTCGCCGCGCTCGCTTTCAACGACACGTTTGGCGACGGTCAGAGCTACTTCATTGTTTTGATGGGCATGCGACCCGTATTTGTAGATCATGAACGAATTTCAAATTGAAAATGACGATCATTACTCGCGTAAACCGTCACCTACACGCAAAAGGCGGCGGTCGAAAACGCCATCTGGATCAGAGTTTGGAATGGCTGATATCTTCGTTTCAACTGGAGAATGTGTCTGTTACATCCTGATACTTGTCTCGATTGCAATTTTGATTTTCGGCGTAGCATCCATAATTAACGGTTTCAATAACGATGATGACGTCAAAAAACTGAGTGGTCTATATTGGGTTTTGGCGTCATTGGTCGAATTCGTTTTCTGCTGTGTGTGCCTTGCTGTGTTCAACATTCGCGACCACATCGTTTACAAAGACTAGCCGCTGACCTTTTGCACTCTTAGCCTGATATCAATGCCATGCCCGCGCAGTTCGCGTATGACGCTCAGGCATTCAAGGTAGTCTTCATCGTCGCCAGCCTTCTTTAGCAACCAAACACCGGGGCGAACCGGTTTTCCATTGCTGTCCAGCGAAAGCGAATAAAACAACGCTTGCCCAATGGATTCGGGCCACTTGCTACACCATTCGACTTCCCACGCGATGACTTCTGTTTTTGTCGTTTCAAGAACATCAATGCGGGCACCATTCGGTAAGCGATACTCATCTTTTCCGCCGACCTGCTTGGCTAGGTGAGCAGACCAGTCGGTTTCCCGCCAGTCCGGTTTCTGTGCGACGATGACGGTTGACAGCACAAGAAAAACCAGTATTGCTAGTGTGCCACAAGCTCCCCCTGATGGAGGCGTGTAAACAAAACTGCTTACTGACTTCCTGCAAATTGGTGGCACGCTTTTCATTTTTTCACCGCCTGCTGATTTGCGTTGACCGCAGTTCGTCGCGCAACTGTTCAATTTCAGTTGCCACTTGCCGCGACAGTTCGGTAGCCTGCCGCAAAAAGTCGATCGTTTGTTGGCGTTCGCTGTTCATGGCGTCCCGCAACCCTTCGACCGACGACGGCAGCCCGGATTCGCGGATATCGTCCTGCAGTTTCGCCAGTTGGTCGCGTGCCTCTTTGACCGGTTGGCCCAAGTTCAAATCTTTGGCAAAGTCGCCGAAGCCGCCCGCGTCGGCCCGTCGGCGGAACGCTCAAAACCATGTGAATATGGTCTGACATCGCATGCCCTTCCAACATCTCCACACCGCGTTGTCGACACAATTC
Organism: Planctomycetaceae bacterium; assembly: GCA_028284145.1. Taxonomy (GTDB): domain Bacteria; phylum Planctomycetota; class Planctomycetia; order Planctomycetales; family Planctomycetaceae; genus JANQSH01. Next base: position 15,721 of record JANQSH010000035.1, read on the forward strand.
ACGAAGAATCAAAC
>JANQSH010000058.1 GCA_028284145.1 Planctomycetaceae bacterium
GAGCCACTGGCGTCGCCAGCATCAATACCAGGCCAGAAGATCCCATTACAAATCCAGAAACCCAAAACCCCCTGACAACAATCTACAACTGTAGGACTAGCCCTCTGTTGGTTGCTCAGCCAACAGTTCGGCAACCTTTTTATCGATGTCTTCGATCGGCAGCCCATTGGTCAGATCGTCCGGGTTGGGACCGAACTCGTATCGCAGTTTTCCCTTTCTGTCGAATAGCCGATAGAGCGGCACGTTACCGGGCAATTCAAAGGCCGCTGCCGATTGTTGCAGGTCTTCGTCACCGTTCATCAGGTTCTCAAAATCGGCTTCCTGATCACGCAAAAACCTGACGACCTTTTCTTTGTCGGATGGGTAATCCATACTCATCGAAACAACGGCAAGCCCTTTGTCGCGCAGATCGCGGCTTAATTTGACGGTGTGAGGAAATTGCGTCTGGCAGGGGATGCAATACGTGGCCCAATAGTCCACCAGAACCACCTTCCCGGTATATGCGGCGATAGCCTTGTCAAATCCCGTCCGGTCGACTTCGCGGACAGTTACCGCATCTGCGGGAATCTCAGCGCCATCAGCCACTTCGGGGGTCTTGTTCTGTTCCATATCGGCGGGCGTTTGCTCACCTGAATTTTTGCTTGAGGATATATCCAGGGTGGAGTTTTCTTCCGGACACCCTGTCAATCCAGTCATCATCAAAAGGAAAACGAACAAGCAGGCCCATCGTGTCGGGCGGTTTTGTATCCAATGCATTTTCATGAACATCTCCGTACCTGACGTCTTCATTGTCCAGCCTCAATACGACATTGCCACGATTCTGACACAGCAAAGCAAACGGGACTATGATGTGCCTGGAGCAGCCTTCTTCTTCGTGTGATGTTTCTGTCTCGTGGGAAGCCTGTACTTTCAGACCAAAAGCTGTTCTTCAGGGACACGGGAAAGCATAATACACTTTAACGAAATCAACATCCCCGCATTGAATTTTCCCATCGGCAAACCTCAATGTCAATTGGTCTGGTGACTCGACGAAGCATCGCAACGCCTTGTCTTCGCTGACATTGACCCGCTCTCCCCTGCTGCTACAATGTCGCTTTCCGTGTCCACCCAAATCCGAATTCATTGATCGATCAAAAATCGGCAGGGAGGGAGGTTGCCATTTCTCGACGGCAAATCGTGTGTGAACCCTCACATCGTTTGGGTTGTCTGGTTGAATTGAGATTTGCAGATGATGTAAATAAGAAACGAGGAAATCACGGGGCGTGGCTCAGCCTGGTAGAGCGCTGCGTTCGGGACGCAGAGGTCGCTGGTTCAAATCCAGTCGCCCCGACTCAACGAAACAGACAGCCCTTCGGTGAGAACATCGAAGGGTTTTCTTATTGCTGGAACAAGAGTTACACCATCGAGCGAAAAGTTCAAACAGATGATTTCCAGCAACTGCCGTTTTGTGCGGACATTGGCGCTAACCCATTTCTCTTTCAGCGTTTGAGAAAGTTCAAACACTTTGGTTGCCAGTTCGGCCTGATCGGATCGATTCCGATCGCACCCATCGATCTGCGTATCCAGTTTTGCGATTCGATCGCGGAGTTCTCGATTTTTTTCGGCAAACGTCGAATCCTCAATCAAGTTTGTAAAACAGCAGGCCATCAAGTCGGGAGACGTTTTTCCTGGCGTAGGAAAGCAGTTCCTTGAAGGTTTTCCGTTCATCTGGTCTGGTCGCCGTTTCTGCGATCTTGAAGAACTTGACGATCTCGCCTCACGAGAAAGCGTAATTCCGATTCGCCAGCCGTTTCAGCAAAACTCGACATGTTTTAGAGCGTGTTACGCTCCTTCGTGGCGCGATGGACGCCGTTCGGTCTACAATTGTAGGCTCCCACGAGCGAAATCCGTCACACGAAAAGGTAAACCGCTCTAAGGTGTGTTGAATCGAATTCGCCAGAGCGTCATGGGTTCCAACAGGATTGGCGTCCGTCCATCCCAATTTCTTTTCCGCAGACCGGCCTGGGAGAGAATCTCAACTTTTCCGCCTCGGGTCGGGTGCCCGTTGATCAGCACGTGGAGAGAATTTTCCTGCCGGCTGAAGTTGCCACCATAGGCGAGGATATCGCCCGACCTGGTTTTCGTTGCATTGCCACGAACAGGTTGGGAACTCAGCGGACCGGTATCAAGAACCTGACCGCGATGACAGGTGCTCAAGAAGGCTTGAGCATTTGCATGCGGCGCAAGTTTGCCTTTTTGAGTCGCGCCGTGTGGCCACTCGGGCGGGATATTCTCGGGAAACCAGGTCCAACCAAGAAATGCCAGGCTATTGCCAGCCAGCGCTTCACGAACCAGATCAGCATGGGCCATCACCGCAGGCCAGGGATGGGTCCCGGTTGCTTGCTTCTTGTGATCCGCATCTCGACCATGAATGGCATTTTCCAACAGAACCGTTGGCATGGGCCTGCCACGCTGTTTCCATTGAGCAGGATCGACAACGAGGTAGCCTCGTTGTGACAATCCGGTTTGAAGCAACTTATCGATGTTGTGCCCGGTCATGGGCAGTTTTCCATCTGGCGACGGCCTGGCACCAATCATGCCGCGATACCGATGCAGATCGAGCGCGATGCCGGAAATACCGCTCAGCTTTTGATAGAGATAGGAATTCCAATTCGTGGCATTGATTCTCTCGCGACCGGAGATGTCCGCACCATCGGACGCCGATGCGACGATCCATACTTTCTTATCCTTAACCTTCTCGCGGATTCGCGCAACCAGTTTTGCGTATGTCAGCACGGCTGAAGACGGGTTTTGCAGTTTATATCGGCGCCATTCACACCCGGCCGAAAGGTAGACGCGGTCAAGATTGTTCCAGGCAGGGTGTTTTTTCATGAATGCGACAAGTCGCACAGCGTGACTGCTGATGTTCTCGATTGTTTCGTCGGAAAAATCATCGTGAAAAAGTCGAGGTCCCCAGCGAGGCCTGTTTCCGTCAAACACAGCCAGTGGAACGGAAACCGTAATCGCCTCCAACTCCCATGCCTCTGACAAGGTCAGCAAATCACCGACCCCCACAATGGTTTTTTCACACCATCCGCTGCCGCGTACGCAGTCCGGTATCCGTTGCGACCATGGTTTTGCGCTATTCTCCCAATTAACACCAAACGTCGAAAACGAAACGCCCCATGGCCAGCTAATGTGTCGCAGATCTGCTTCGCGCACCAGTGCCTTGTTCGCTTTGGCGAGTCGCGCGATATACGCGAGGTGTTCATGATCACTCGCGAAGTTCGCCGGAGGAGGTGGCCACAGCATTGTCCGTTTCCACATGGCCCCCCACCCGACAACACCCGGTGGGATATCCCGAACAATACGCCTGGTATTGATCGTCATCACATAGTTGTTGGCTCTTCGCCCTTGTTTCGATGTGTCATTCAAAGCGGGATTGGCAACCCGCTTCGCCCGATCCGCTCTTTGTGCGATCGCTGATGGAGAAGGCAAGATAACGACTGTTGCTATCGCCCCCAGTAAAGACAATATGATCCGCGAAACGAATGACGACCAACACATGACGCTCCTCACGCAGCGATTGATGTTTGACCTGCGCGTCGACTGTCCAAAGCAACCTGTCTCAACGCGAAGTCTCCTGTAATGAGCATTACCGGCATCGTGGTAAAGAGTTTCAATTTTTCGGAAAAATAGAGCGGATCACGTTCTTTTGTGCCGCGATGAACGTCGTTTGGTCTACAAATACAGGCTCCCATGAACCAGAAGCATCACACCAGAAGGTAAGTTGCTCCAAGGGCGTGATAGCCCTGATTGATACTTTCGAGAGGAATCACGATGTCAGAGTCATCCCGGATAGTAGATTACGAAAGCAGAAGTACCGGCTTGCCTTCTGCCACAAGAACATTTGCCGGGAGGAACGGCTATTGCCGCGGAACAGCGTCGGGGTAAGACTCCAGGAACAGCTTTCGCGATTCCTCAGCAGCTTGCAGTTCACTGGCAGCCTCGGCAGCGGCTTGCTCGGCAGCGGTGGCTTTCGCGGCTTCCTGCGCCAGTTTGTCTTGTGCAGCTTTCTGTGCGGCGACCAGCTTGTCGTATTCCACCTTGAGTGCAGCTGCCTTCGCCGCTGCATCGTCAACCGCTTTCTTTGCGGCATCACGAGCCACCTGAGACTGTTTCATTGCTGTATCCGCCGCCTGGAGTTTCTTTTGCGCGGCAACTTCCGCTTGTTGCAGATCGACTTTCTTCTTCGCGATCGCTACGATCTCAGCGTTAATTTTGTCGACGGCTGCTTGAGAACTGGCCGCTTGCTTCCCGGCTGCTGCAGCCTCTTCCTGAGTCTCCTTCAAAGCCTGATCTTTTTGAGCCAGGGTTGTGGTCAACGACTTCACCGCCGCTGTATCTGTGATGATCCTCCTCATCAAACTCTCGGAATTGGATTTCAACTCATTCGAGCGGGTCGCGAGTTTTGTTTTCTCAGCCTGCAATTGTTGCAGCGCGTTGGTAGCAGTTTGCAGATTCTGCTGATTGGCTTTGATCGCTTTGTCCTTGTTGTTTACATCGGTTGTTGCCACGTCCACTTCGGAGTTGATCCTGGCATGTTGCGTCTCAATGGCCGCAATCCTGTTCGTTGCCTGAGCGATGCTCACCTTCAACTCCGTCAGTTTTTTTGCTGATTCTGCGTCGGCTGGTGCACCACTCGCATTGACTTTTTCCTCGACTGCTTTAAGAGAGTTTCGAAAACCGACCAAAGCCTGTCTCTCTGCGGAGAGATGTGCGGACTGCTGGTTCAATAAATCCTGTTTCGCCTTGAGAACGACGTCAGCCGCATCACGTTCTGCATTCGATTTGTTGAGCGTCGCTTTCAGGATATTCAACTGGTTGGTTTGCTGGTTGACTTTCGCTATCAGATCCGCTGTTTTGGCCGCGATCGATCCCATCTCCGATTTGACATCGGCCAACTGCTTGTTCTTTGATGCCAACGCTGCCTGGGCAGATTGCAGTTTGTTTCTGGAATCGGCAGCAGCAGTTTGTGCCGCCACCAACGCGACTCTTTTCTGCTCGGCAGTCTGTTTGTCGGTGACAACCTTCTTTTTCGCACTGTCGAGTCGCATTGCCAAAGTGGGTGGATTCGGTTGCAGAGCAGCCATCTCTTTGCGATCAGCCGTCAGCCACATTTTGGTTGTACCGGTCCAGTCACCAGCGATTACCTTTTTCCCATCATATGAGAATGCCACTTCGAGAACTGCCTCGGGCATGGTGGGAACGCTACCCAGCCCTTTACCATTACCGTCCCAGATTTTCGCTGTGCGGTCTTTTCCGGAAGTCGCAATTTGGCCATTTCGGGCATAATCGATGGAAAGTGCTCCGCCGCCATGAGCTGCCCAGCTTCGGATGTTGTTCCCGTTGACCATCTCCCAAAGTTTGACGGAGCCATCGAGTGAACAACTTGCGAGAACATTGGAATCGGCACGCCAGGAGACGTCGCAGACGGCTCCTTTATGGCCGGTCAGGTTGAGATATTCCCGCGCGGTATCAGCTTCCCAAACCAGCAGCCCGCTGGAGCGATCTGCGGTTGCCAGCAGAACACCGTCCGGGCTGTACTCGATCGCGTAAATCCAGTCGGTATGTTTCTTGATCTGATGAACCAGTTCGCCGGTTGTGGTCGAGTAAATCCGAACGAGCTTTTGTGGACCACCGAGTGCAACGTATTTCAAATCCGGACTGATATCCGCTGCCAGCACTTCGTCCAGTTCGTCGCCAAGGCGCGTCACTTTCCTGCCGGTCCGAACATTATATAACACCACGTAGCCGGAATGACCTCCGCGACCACCACCGGCCATCAAAATCTCACCATTGCGACTGAATTTAAGAACATGCGGAATGCCTTCGAGAAATGGCAACACCCCCAGCAGTTCTGCTGTATCGGTGTTGTAGAGAACGATCTGCTTCTGCCCCGCAATCGCAACCAGCGGCGCCCAGGGACTGCTGGCAATCGCGGTTGAGGCGCCCGGTCGCGGCGTGTAAATGATTGGCTGTTGCGGCACGCCTTCTGGCATCGCTGCAGGTCCTTCCGGCTTACCAATTGACGTGATGGTCAAAGCCAGTGCGACGCTCCTGGATTTCCTGGCGGTTGAACCGGAATTCTCCAGCAAGCCACCCTTAATCCATTTTTCGAGCATATCGATTTTTGACTGCGGGATTTTGTCCGCTTCAGGAGGCATCGTCGGCGTTTCCTGATGGGTCACCATTGTCCAGATGCGCGATGCGTCAAGATCGTCCGGGAAGACAACATCACCACCACTGCCCCCTTCAATGACAGCGGCATAACTATCCAGAGAAAGCCCACCTCGCGCTTTGTCAGAATTGTGACAGGCCAGGCAATGCTCCCGAAAAATTGGCCGAATGTGATCGTTATAGGTCACTTTTGGCGCGTCGGATTTCTTCGCTTCTTCGGCAACTGAGGTCGCAGAAGGATCTACAACACAAAACGCAAGGCCAAGACAAAAGATTACAGAGCAATGAATGAACATGATCAACAACTCGACAAGAATACAGGCGAACGATGGTTTTCCGACGATGAATGGTAGCGTTAGTGTCTTGTCAAGGCTTTGCTTTGGGGGGGTGACATAATCCGCTCCGTTGTCGCTCCTTGTCACTTTACCGAACCCAAACTTTAATCTTGACGGACCACTAGTGATTGAACAGAAACTCGCGCGAATTCAACACGGCCCAGAAAATGTCTTCCAGTCCGGCTTGCGGATTCTCCGCCTCGGCAACGACTGCCTGCAATTTTTGCTGTTCGGCTTCAGTCGGTTTCCGGGTAAGAGCGCGAATGTAAATCAAGTCGATGATTTCTGCCGGCGACTTCTTATCCTGAAGCCAGCTTTTCACCAGACCGCCGCTGGTAATCTTCGACGTAGTCGTTTGTCCGTTGAGTAAATGCAATGCCTGAGAGAGTGACGGGTCCGTCGTGCTTTCGCAGGCACAGACAGACTCCCGCTTGGCACGACCGAAGGTCGTCAGGAAATAAGTCGAAGTCCCTCCATCGGCAATCTGCACGGCCCGGGCCCCTTTGGGCAAGCCGCGAAATTTATCTTCGGTATTCGTTACCTGAGAGAGGCTATCCAATAAAAACTCCGCAGGAATGCGGCGTACTTTCGCACTGGCGAAATTGCGGTTGTCGGTGCGGTTGCTGTCATTGCGGACTGTGCTTCGCTGGTAAGCCTGGGAATTGCAAATATCCCGCACCAACTGTTTGAAGTCGTATTTGTATTCGACCAGTCTACGTCCCAATTCATCCAGTAATTCAGGATTGCTCGGAGGGTTGCTAACACGCACGTCGTCGACCGGTTCGACAATGCCTGTCCCGAAAAAGTGTGCCCAAATACGATTCGCGACATTTTTCGAGAAGTAGGGATTCTCCGGTGCGGTCAGCCAATCGGCCATCACCACGCGCCGGTCTTTGCCCTTTGTCTCTGCAAGATCGCCACCCAGAAACTTCGGCGACATATTGCGGCCGTCAACAAGATGTTTAACCTCACCTCTACCACGGTTGTAGATGATCTGTTCTCGATAATCCTCGCCTGTTTTACGGCCAATCTGACCGAAGAACGCGGCGAAGCTGTAGTAGTCATCCATCGTCCAGCGATCAAACGGGTGGTTGTGGCATTGTGCACATTGGGTGCGAATGCCCATGAAAACCTGTGCCACGTTTTCCGCCGTCTTCAGCGTGTCGCGTTCGACCTGATAGTAGTTGGACGGTGGATTGGTGAATGTGCCACCAGTCGCTCCGAGAATCTCTCGGACCATTTGATCCAGCGGCACTTCGTTCGCAATTTGCTCGGTCAACCAGCTGTTGTACAGGTAGGCCGACTTGTAACTGAACTGGTTGGACGAACGAATCATCAGCAACTCGGCCCATTTCATCGCCCAGATTTCGGAAAACTCCTTCCGTTCCAGCAGGCGGTTGACCAGTTGACGACGTTTATCCGGAGATTGGTCCGCCAGAAACTCATCATATTCGGCTGGCGTCGGCAGCAGTCCGGTAATGTCGATCGTGACACGCCGAAGGAATTCTTCGTCCGTACAGATTTCACTCGGCAGAAGGCGAATTTTCTTCAGCTTCTGGCCGACAAGTTGATCGATATAGTTGCCCATGATTTCCGGTGCTGCATATTCCAGATTCTCAGGCAGCACGAGAACCTGGCTTCCCACTGTGTGCGTCTCAAATCGAGCCATCACAAAGGCCTCGCCCCGGGCATTAGCCGTAACAATACCGTTTTGATCAATCGGAGCCGAGTTGTCGTTGTTCGACATGAAACTGGTCAGGCTCGTGACATCGCGCGAATGACCATCACTATATGTAGCCCGGGCAACAAACCGCTGCACGGTCCCTTTGCCTTCAATGACAGCCGAGGGAGGAAAGATTTCCAGTTTCGTCACAACCGGGGGGGCACCGGCATCTTGTGGTGCACCTGCTTCGAGCCATTTCACAATCGCCCGATAGTATTCACTTTCTTTGTCGAATCGTTTACCCCCCGTGTGCGGGACCGAAGCAATTGACTTCTGCAGAAACAAACTCTCTTCAGGCATTGCAAGATTGATCCGCCGAAAGCCGATCTCGCGCGTAATCCGCTGGTAATCTCCTTTGGGATCAAACCCAAACAGGGAAAGCCGAAAGCCATCCTTGCCGCGAGCCGCGCCATGACAACTCCCGGAGTTACAGCCGGTCCGCATCATTACTGGCATCACGTCGAGATGAAAGGAGACATCGCGGGGAGTCGTCGCTTCCGACACGACTACCTTCGCCTGAGAGACATGCCCTTCGAAATACGCTTCCAGTCTCGTTTCCCCGTCGGCTGTGGGAAACAACGTGGTCCCCTGCAAGCGGACAACAGATGGATTCGTAATTTTCAACGACGCCTGCTCGGTCACGTCCATCGTCACACCATCGTCGCGTGTGACGACAACAACCAATCTCTGGCGGTCAGCATTCGTCTTCAGCGTGATTTCGCCGGGATACAACTCAACCTTGACGATGGAATTCGATGCGTCGACCGAAGTCGTCAATGTGAGTGCCACAAGTGCGATGGTCGGAATCAAGCGGGTTTTCATCGCGGAATACTCCAGTTTTTGATCGCAATTTCTAATTGATCGCTATTTTCGAGAAAGAGTATATGTGTCGTCTGGGCATTCAACTCAAAACAAATTTCTCGAATTACGGGGCAGCCGCTTCCTTCGCTTTTTGCTGACGGAGCTGCTCCAATCGACTGAGGGGCTTTGGTGCTGGTGGTTTGGCAATGACCCTGGGTTTCTCTTTCTGAGGCGCGGGCTTTGCGACTGGTTTTGGGGGCAGAGGGCGATCGACCCGCAGTTGACCACCACCAGCGGTTTGTGTGATCGGTTCATTGTTGATCGTTATGATCGCCCGGCAAGCCAGAGACCGGTAAGTCGCCGGACGTGCCTTGTCAGTGATTGTCACCGGGAACCGCAACTCGGTCGTCTCTGGAGTAATCTTCAGAGGATTGGTCTCCACAGCCGTGTTCGCGGGAACACCGAGCAGATGCACTTCGGCTTCACCTTCAAAACGTTTTTTGTGTTCGATTTTCACGAAGACTTCGGTCGGCTTGCCAAGTTCTCCAGCCGATTTCTGTATCGCGATATTGAAGAAACTGTCAGCCACTTCGAGGTCCGCCATTTGCGTGGCGATCTCAAGAATTCCTCCCTCGTGCGTTGCTCGTCCGGTCACGATGATTGGCCAGACACCAACACTCGCCGAGCCATTCGCTGTCAGGGGGATCAAGGCTTCCGATTTTCCTTCGGCAATCCGCACGGAACCCGATGCGGTTACACCGGGGGGGTTGTAAAGGAAACGCAATGCGATCGGTGCCTTGAACTCTTCCTGGCGGTGGGCAATCACTTTCAATTGCATCGACCCGTTTCGCACAATCGGTACTTCAGGTTGCACAATCTCAATGGAAAACGGTGCCTGTTTTGTAACCGCGGCGGCCAGTCGATGAGCCGAATGCCCCCAGACTTCACGGTTGTTCTGACCTCGAACAAGCATTGTGCGTTGTACCAGTCGACCGCTTACCTTGATCTTTTCATCCACGGGTGTTGCCGTCATTTCCACCAATGTGCCGGACGTCGGAGCGTCACTGGCCGCTTCAAACAACACTGGTATTGTCGTGCGATTCGCGGGCATGGGAACGGTTTTGAATGTCATCCCCTGCGGAAGGCCTTCAAACGCCAGATTCAAATCGCCTCCGAAATTCCTGCGGGATGCCGTGATCATCATCGCCCCTCGATTCCCCTGAGGCACAGGCATTGTCGTCGCAAAGTATCGAACCTTTTCCGGAATCCCAAGTGTTAACTCTGGTGCGACCGGCACGATTTCAACCCGGTAGACGAAATCAGGCCCGCCACTTCGCAAATGATCCCGCACCATCACGTAATAGTCACCATCCGCCGGGGCGCGAAATCGAAGAGAACTGTCCGGTTTGCCGGCATCATCATTGCTGACCACGCCCCGGCCGTTGGCATCGTAGACGCCCAACACGGAATCCAAAGGAGAACGAAGCGGAGACCTGGCATACACTTTGACGTCGAATTGCTGGTTTTTCCTTGCCGTGATTTTGTAGTAATCAATGTCGCCCGATTCCTGAATGATGCCGTTTAACGCACCTGGGGCGGAAGCCGGTGTCGCCACGGAACGGGAATTGTTTGGCTCAACTTCATTGGTGTTATCCAGTGCGTTGACTCGAACACGATTCGCCGATGGAGCCATGCCGTTTTCGTTCGACGCAAACAACATGTACTCGTCGTGTGACTGGTCAGGCAATTTGACTTTCTCGACCCAGGATGTGTCATTCTCGATCCAACGGGCTTCCACTTCCTCACCCGGCTTGCCGCCAGCCGGAAAAACCGCCCTTGGTCGAGGAAATGTCCCCACATGCAGCCGGTACCGACAGGCACCATTCCCTTGAAAGGCCGTCTCACGAACCTGGATGATGTATTTGCCATCCTCGGGGACAACTGTGGAACAGACACCATCCTGCCGCAACAGGGCTGAATCGTCGCTGCGGGCCAGTTCAAAACGTTGTGGATTCAGAATGGCGACATAGGGATCGAAAAAGAATGTCCCCAGCCGCAGGCCTTCCACTTCCGCCGTGATGCGTTGTCCTTTCTTCGCTTCGACGACAAAGAAATCCTCATCTTCCAATTGCACCACACCACTGACAGTGGTATTCAGTTCGATCGCCTGTGGCTCAGCGAAATTACTGTTTGGTTCAACCTCTTTAACCTGTTTCATCGCGCCGATCGAAATGAATCGAATATCGCTGATTCCGGATTCCGTCCGCACACGAATCGCATGCAGACCGGGGCGACATTTCTCATCGATGGTCAAAACGGCTGTCACGCGGTTATCGTCAACCTTTTTGATGTCTGACGCGGCAATGCCCGGTTCGTAGAACATCATCTCTTCCGCATCTCCCAGGCGACGGCCGGCAAACGAGACCGTGGCTGTCGTCCCTTGCTGTATTCCGGTTGGATTCACCGACGAAAGTTGCGGTTGTACGGCATAGGCATCGCTGCCGAGAATCATCAGACTGATCAGGCTGCAGGCAAAACAAATGATGGATCGATTCATAGGTTTCTCACAGAACATCTGAAGCAAAAGCCGCGCACAGGTTCGACATATCCATCTCCTTCCACAGACAATCAGACGACGGGTGGATGTGAATGAATGTGGAGTGGGGCGTATGGACTCAGACGACAATCGGGCGAATCAGTTTCCCGCCATCGACAATTTCCACTGGACGAGCACCGGGTGCCATCAGTTCCTTGTCAGCCACGATTCCCAGGAGATGGTACATGGTTGTCGCGAGATCCTCCGGGCCAACAGGATCGTCTTCCGGCTCTGAAGCTGTGGCGTTGGAAGAGCCATGAATCATGCCACCTTGAACCCCGCCACCAGCCAGCATGACACTGAAGACCTTCGGCCAGTGATCACGCCCGGCGGTCTGGTTGATTTTCGGTGTACGGCCAAACTCGCTGGAGACCATGACCAGCGTCTCATCCAGCATACCTCGCTGCTCCAGATCGGTCAGTAAGCTGGCCAGCGCCTGATCCAACGCTGGCATCTGGTTTCTGATTCGTGCCGTAATGCCATCGTGCATGTCCCAGCCGCCGTAAGTCAGAGTGACCATCCGGACTCCGGCTTCGACAAGTCGGCGCGCCATCAACATCCGTTGCCCAGCCTGATTACGACCGTATCGATCTCGCAGCCTGGCATCTTCCTTATTGATATCAAAAGCCTCACGCGCCTGAGGCGAACTGATCATACTGTAGGCCCGCTGATAGAATGTATCCATCGCGGCGACATTGTCCGATTCATCGCGCCGGGCGAAATGGGCATTGACAGCTTCCAACGCCGACTTGCGGCGCTCGAACCGTTTCGCATCAACACCACCCGGCAGACTGAGATCCCGAACTTTGAAACCGGATGAAGCGGGGTCACTGCCGAGGCTGAAACCGGCATACGACGAACTGAGATAACCGCTGCCGGCGTACTCATTTGGTTGATTCGGAATGCAAACGTACGGCGGAAGATTGTTCCTCGGCCCGTACTCGTGAGAAATCACACTGCCAAAACTGGGGAACCTGATGGCAGGACTGGGGCGATAGCCGGTGAACATGTTGTGTGTACCACGTTCATGCGCCGCTTCGCCGTGGGTCATCGACCGAATAACACAATACTTGTCAGCCAATTTCGCGATCTGTGGCAACGATTCGCAGAAAACCTCACCGGTATTCGTCTTGATCGTCTTCATTTCGCCGCGATATTCGAGCGGAGAGTACGGTTTGGGGTCGAAGGACTCCTGATGAGCCATCCCACCGGGCAGGTAAATGTGAATAACACTTTTCGCTTTGGCCTCGATGAAATCGTAGTGCTTCTGCTCGCCCTTTGCGGAATTCAACCGCAGCAGTTCAACCAGCGACAATCCACCAACGATGCCGACAGACAAGGCGTTACGACGACTCATTTGATTTCCGGAGCACTTCATGAAGTTTCACCTCAATGTGAAAAAGGTACATAAAACGTCAGGAACGAAAATCGGGTCCCGAGCACACCGTGGCTGGAACGCGGCGTTTGACAACCAGGCAAGACTGAACGAGTGGGATGTTCAGTTGTATTTCGGAAGCTGGACAAAGGCAGACGCAACATGAAACCAACATATATTGATTGATGCGTGAGTCCAGAGATTATCGCTGCAGAAACGTTTTGTCAACCAAATACGCGCTTTTTCACGGCAATCTGGACCGATATCACGCCTCAAAACGGGCCTCAAACGACGGACGGAATGTCTCAATAGCGACCAATTCGCAGATATTGTTCTCTCTGCACAGAAGACTTCGATCACTGCATGCATTATTCACGCCGGTTGCCCTGGTTCATACTGGATGACAAGGCACACCAAAAGTGTATCAACCGAAAGTGTCTTGATGCTCGAACACTCTGCATGATCGGAAGGCTGTTCAGGGATGGTGATCAACATTTGGGACAAAACCCTGCTCTATATCGCTTAATTGCCTTGCATGGTTCAGGGCAGTTTACCTCTTTGTATGACGTTTCTGGCTCGTGAGGGGGCTATGCTTGCAGGCCGAGCGATGTCCATCGCAGCACAAAAGAGCGTAATACCCTCTATTCACGACGGGCCGTCTGCCTCTGATTCCTTGAGAGATCGCAAGATCAATCCTACGCCCGCTCCGAACAGAGCCATCATCAACAACAAATGTGTCAGCTTCGTATCGAGATAGAACCGAATCCGGCTGAGGACTTCGATTGCGATAATAGTGATGCCCAGGAACAGCAACCACCACGCCCATTTTTTTCTCGCGTCGTAGAACAAGCCGATGATGCTGACGATAAAGGGAACGAATAAAATCCCCATCGAGGTAGTGCGACCAATTCCGCCACCATGTCGTCCACGTCCGCCCAGCATGCCGGAAAACAGACCATCATCCGTTCTCACGCCGACAGAATCGAAAAAGAGGTAGATCCCGAGTACCGCCAGAATCGCACCGACGACAAACAGGCCAAGCCCACCTTCTGTACCACCCGAACCTCGCATGCCCAGATTCCCTTTTTCCGCTGCCAACAGATCGGAATCAAACGTTTTCCTGTGTCGCGTATTTTGCCAACGTCTGTTCGTACTTCCGTTTTCCCTCCTCAACCACGCGACGAATTTCGCGAGCGTTTTCTTCGCTCTCCTTGCGCAGTTCCGCAATCATCGTCAATGAATCAACCTGGAATTCCGCAATCGCCGTTACCAGCTTCTCAACACTCTCCGGATTGATGGTTGAGCCGTATCCCGCCTTCAATGCGGCCCGTTCGAGATCCCGTCCCAGGTCAGCAACATCTTCGATTCCCTTGTTCACTCCCTTTTTCATAGCTTCAGTTGCCTGTGTTGCCTCATGCAGGCCATGTTGCGAAGTGTAGACCGTTCCCAGAATCGTGAAGACATGTTCGTTCGTTGTAAAGAATGTCACCGCTCTGCGATACACCTGATCTTTCACATCGTGCGTCTGTTTCAATTTGATGACCAGGGTTTCTCCGACGTCGTAACCAATTGAGAGATTCTCGGCGACATCTTTCAACAGTTGGTAAATGCGATCCTCTTTCTCAAACCGATGCCGAGCCTCGTCACGCGCCAATTCCAGCCGCAGCAGTTTCGCCTCGTCACTTCCTTCTGCCTGCTCGACCGTCTGTTGAGCCATCGCGAATTCATTCCGGGCAGACTCCAACGTGGCAACCTGCACTTCGACCAGTTCCCGGGCCAGAATCTCCGCTTCCTTTAACGCGAAACGAAAATCGATATAGCCATCCATGATCTCCTGTTCGGCTTCGAGTTGTTTGCGTGTATCGCCCGCCACATCTTTGTAGATTTCGACGATCTTTTCAAATCGGCTGTGCGGCGAACCCCGGTGAATTCGCATCCACAGGTTTTCCGCTTTTTCCTTCCAACTGATGTATCCATCATCCAATTGGCGGATCAGTTCTTTGGAATCCTCCCGAATCGAGTCAAAATTCTGCGTGATTTCGACGTAGCGGTTTCCCACGCGAATATCCTCAACGCTGTTCCGAACCATCGCGTTAAATGTTTCCATATATTTGATGGTCCTGGAAATGGCGAGAACCCTGGCCTCGTCCACATGCCGCACTTCATCCAGGAGTTTCAGTAACTCTGAGGGAGCGTTATCGGCCGGCAAAACACCATAGCGATCGAGAATCGCCACGGCCTGGTCGAGGTAATTCTGAAGTGATGAGGAAACGGGCGAAGTTCCTGGCTGGTCGGTCATCGAATGAAGTCTCCATCAGCGTGATTAAGTGACCCACGCCAGACTACCATGTCGTTGCATTTGGCGAAAGCGCGTGTATTATCGACTTGCCGCTGCCGTCACATTCGAGGTTGTTTCCCCAATGAGCCAATCGACAGACACCCCGATGAGTCTCGATCAGATCATGCGCATTGTCGATGTGGCGACAACGCTACGCAAGGAACGGGAATTCGTTGAGCAGCAACTCAATGCTGACGAAACCAAATCGCAGCTTCGCCGACGTCTGCTGGAAGTTGCCGAAGTGACGGGCGAACAGGTAACCAGTGAGGAAGTCGACGCCGCTATCGAGTTGTACTATTCGCGACTGCATTCGTTTCAGGAACCAGCCGGAGGGTTCTCCATCACGCTGGCAAAACTATACGTTCGCCGAGTGGCGATCCTGCTCGTTCTGGTCGGATTCGCCCTGGCCGCCATTTCTGTCTGGGGGCTGATGACATTCGGACTGCTGCCATGGTAGACGTTGCTCCGACTGGTCCCGCCATTCTGCAACACTTGCAGCATGTTCTGGATGGACAGCGACACAATTCGAGTGAGTTCGCCAGACAATTGCAGGAGTTGGATGAGCGAGTTTCGGAACTCGTCCAACGCAAAGGCGAAACCATCGTCCAACTGGCTCAGCATTACCTGCCCGATATGTCATCCGAACATGTCCACCAGGTTTTTGGCGATGTTCGCAGAGAACTCGATTCGATTCTGAAACGGAAGCACAAACGAGAACGCGACCTGGCCCGGAAGATTGATCGGATCGTCTCACGGCAACAGGATGCCAGTCGTCAGCTCGAATCGGTCACGCGTGAATTGAATGAAAAAGTGGTGCAACGCGAACGGCTCGAAAACGAGTTAACGCAACACTTGCAGACGAACGACACGTTTCTCCAACTTTCAGAGCGAACAATTGACGCGGAACGGCGTCTGGCAGAACACGAATCGCGCGTCATCGAACTCAACGGAGAAGCCGACCGAAAACTTCCCTCCTATCAACAGAGCATCCTGTTTCAGTATCTCTGGAATCGCCACTACGGCACACCGGAATACAATTGCGGCAGGCTGATTCGACGACTCGACGATTGGGTGGCACGTTTGATCGATTACCGCAAGTATCGTCCCAGTTATCTGTTCCTCTGCACGACCGCCGAACGGGTGGCTGAGGAGGTTAAGCGGCGCCGGGCCGAATTCGAGCGGGACGTATCGGAAATGGAGGGTATTGAAAACGGCTTGTCCGCGGAACTCGGGCTCGATCCGATTCTCCAGACGGGCACACAACTGGGTGAACAGCGTGATGCGATGGTGGAAGAATTAACGTCACTCGAAAGTGAACTCGAAGCACTTGAGGATGAACTGATCGAGTTGGAGTCTGACGAAGGCCGATTTTTCGACGACGCCATCGACCGGCTTCGGAAGTTTTTGTCAGAAACAGAAACGAGTGTGCTGGAACAGCGGGCAGAGCAAACGCCAGAAAAGCTGGATGACGAAATCGTGGCGGAAATCGGCTATCTCAACGAGGAGTTGGACGACTCACGAGAGTCGATTCGTGAGATGCGAGAAAAACGAACCGACGCGGAGAAACTGATCAAAGGCCTGGGCTACGTTTTACGGGAATGCCAGAACTCGGATTTCGATTCCGACCGGTGTTATTTCGATCCCGACTTCGATGTCACCATTCCCATAGATCGATTTTTGAAAAAAGAAATCGGCAGACAGACCCTGCTGCTCGAAATCCGAAAACGCCAGCACTTCCACCCCACGTGGGTTGATAAACTTTTTCAAAGGACCGCGAGCATTTTGAACAACGAGACTTCGCGAGCCGTCATTCGTGCCGTGGCAGAACTGGCCACACAGGTCCTCATTCACACGCTCTCAAATAAACAGGGACGGCGTAACCGTACCTTCACGCGGAAAAAGGGGTTTTGAGAATCTGACAATTTGTTTCCACATTCGCTCACACAGTTCTACAGGCAGTTTACTTTTTGGTGTGACATCTCAGGCTCGTGGGGAACGTATGTTTGCAGGCCAATCGACGTCCATCGCGGTACAGAAGAGCGTAATAATACGCTCTATTTGAACAGATGTTGCGGCTGGGTTACACACGCCACGGCCAATTCACAATCCTCAAAACATCTTTCGCACGTTACTGAACGGTCAACCCATTGAATCAATCATCATCAACAGAGAACTCCACTCATCAGCAGGACCCTGTTGTCGTCTGCGCAGCGGATGAAAATTTTGCCCGCCCGCTGGCTGTCACCGTTCGTTCTTTACTGGAGAACCTCGACCGCAGTCGAACGTTGCGACTGTTTGTCGTTGATGTCGGTCTCTCATCGAAAGATCGAAAACAACTCGCTCAATCGTGGGACGACTTTCCAGTGAATATCACCTGGCTGGCGACTGACGCTTCCTTCCTCAACGTTTTTCCGGTGTCGCATCATGTGACACACGCTTCCTACATTCGGCTGGCGCTCCCGGAATTACTCCCCGAAGATATTGATCGCACGATCTACCTTGATTGCGATGTCGTTGTGCAGGGTGATATCGGAGATCTGTGGGACACGCCACTGAATGACCGACATTGCCTGGCCGTCCAGGATATGGCCGCCCCGTACGTCGACGCCAGTTTTGGACCGGAACAGTTGTCGCATAGTTTTCCCTGGCTGGTTTCCACACGACCAGTGAGCAACTGTCAGAGACTGGGGATCTCACCTCGTTCGAAGTACTTTAATGCGGGCGTCATGCCGATTGATCTGGGGAAATGGCGGGCGGATGAGTTACAGCAACAGTTTTTCGATTGCCTGACACATTACCGAAAACATGCCTGGTGTTGGGATCAGTACGCGTTAAATGTCGTGTTGTCGGGAAAGTGGGGGGAACTCGATCCGGAGTGGAATGTGCAGCAACACCTGTTCGAGTATCCGACTCTCGCGGAGGCTCCACTCGAAATCACAGTCGCAGAAAGAACCGTGAGGGTTCCAAAAATCGTGCATTTTTCTTCCTCCGCCAAACCGTGGTCGATAGAGTGTCGGCATCCCATGAAGGACCTGTTTTTTGAGTATCTCGACCGTACTGATTGGAAGGGATGGCGTCCTGAAGGCAAGAATTCACTTGTGGGAAGTCTAAGGAAAAACGGGCCAGGCAAACTCTTTCTGTCGTTCGCACGGCGACTCCGGCGAACGTATCGACGCGCCTGTTGGACACTCACGAAATCCCGACGATCCGATTGATGGCAATTCGTGTGATTGATTTGATTTCCCATCAGGCAGATTTTCGTGCCACCATGAGGAAATGGCCGGATGGCAGACAGAGCATCCCCCTGAGTGACAAATTTGCGAAGCAGGGGGGGAGTTGCGAGATCATCGCGACCAGCCATTGCGTCAGTCGAGCCCGATTTTTTCCACTACAACGCACATTGAGGGTTTACCCCCCGGTTGCGATCGTCAATCAACGACTTACGTTCGAATTCCGCGCGAGAAAACTTCCAAATTCCGAAATTTTGCAATCAACTGACGAACCTGGGCAACTGACGAACCTGGGCAAGCGCGTTCCGGCTTCAGACGAGTGACGACAGCAGACCGCAAGTGAAACCGATGATCGCATGTCGTGAACGCAGCTCAACGAAAGCGGCGGATGTTCGATTTCAACTTCGATGTGGGCGTTTGCGGAATGGGAAGCAGGTTCAACCAGCGCTGCCAAAGTTGAGAACCGGCATGACTTTCTTCAATCGCATGAATTGCGGCGTCATAACCAGCCTGAATGACGTCGGCGGATGTGGAAAAATCGAACCATTCAATGTCACCGACCTGCGGACGAATGATCAAATCGGCTCCATCTTCGACCGCCTGTCGCAGCATGTTCTCGCCGATCTCGTCCATCCGCATCATCACATCAAAGGCGGTGTTACATTCCGTGCGGGGGCGAATTCCCGAACTGACGTCGACCGCAATCAGGTGCTTCGGGTCATACGTCAATGCTGTCATCACGGGAAGCGAACAGCAGACGCCAACATCCACCAGCAACATCCCCTCATATTCCACTGGCGGAAAGATCCCCGGCAGTGACGAAGAGGCTTTGGAAAGCAATCGCAATGGTCCCCGATCAAATACGACCGGGTGACCGCTAAGCAAATCCGCTGTAACGATATGCAACGGCGTTGGTGCATCAGCAATGTCGACGTCCGGCAATAAATGTTCGAGCACCTCATCGAGGATCTGTGATGACAGCAGCGATGGCAAAAAACTGCCGCGGTACATGGCTCGGTTCTTGCGAACGATCCTGGCCAGTTTCTGATACCAACTGTAGAACCGGCTGTCTTCCTCCCGGGAAGGGCGATGACTCGAACCGAACAGCCGTCGCTGATGCTGCTGGAACGTATCGGAGAGAAGATAATCGAGCGCACGCGACTTCAGTTTTTCGACGTCCGGTTCAAAGGCGATCATTCCGCCAGCCATGCTGCCGGCGCTGACGCCAATAATGCGATTGATGCCGACGTTGTGTTCCTGCAATGCCTGGAAGACGCCCAGATGAGCCACGCCGCGCGCACCACCACCTCCGAGAGCGAGTGTTGCACGACGCAAACTCATGTGATTCTCCGGTTTCAGGTTTGAAGCGTTACCCTGCCTGTTCGTAGGGCATCAGAATGTCCAACGTG
The DNA here is from genome assembly GCA_028284145.1 of Planctomycetaceae bacterium. GTDB lineage: Bacteria > Planctomycetota > Planctomycetia > Planctomycetales > Planctomycetaceae > JANQSH01. Next base: position 20,027 of record JANQSH010000058.1, read on the forward strand.
GCGACATCTTCCAGCGGTTGGAATTTGCCGTTGGCAATGGCTTCACCCAACTTCGACACCTTCTTGAAATACCGATCACTCGGTCGCCCACCTTTCAAGTCCTCGGTCAGCTTGAGGCAGAGACAATCAGCCGCCTGCTGGACGAGTTCGTCCCCATTGCGTGCTGCGTACAAACTGGTACAGAGTATGACAGTAGCCGTTTGAATGCGATGTGACAGTTCTGCCATCCGCAATTGACGATCGGCAAGCGCCAACTGAAACTTCCGCATCGTGCCAGTCACTTCAAACCTGGACTTCTGCAGGAAGTCGGCTGCGAAATCGGCATGGGCCTTCAAATTCTTTGGCATCGAAGGCCATTTTGGTGCCCCACCGAGACTGGCCTTTTCGCTCATAAACCACTTCGAGTAGGTCCAGAGCGGCCCTTTCAGCACCCAGGCATGAGCCGGATTCATCGGGTTCGGGTTCTTGATCCCGGCGTTATACAATGCTTTGCCAATCGGCTCGAAGAAGGTTTTGCCGTGGTGCTTCACCAGCGATTTGAAAAACGCCATACCAAGCATTTCGCCTTCCCCCTCATAAATGCAGGGAGCGAGAAACTCGTGGACGTTGTCACCGATGAGATGGCCGTGCAGGAAGGATCGCCCGCCGTGAGTCTTCATGGTGAGTTCGATCGACGCTTCTTTCTGCGCTTCGCTACCGAAGATTTTGGCGATGATACATTCCATTTCGCCGCGGTAGCCGTTGTCGATCAGTGAACCACACCACTCGACCAGCGCATCGCAGGCGACAATCAAACCGGCCATGTGGCCGATGCGCCGCTGCACCAGTTCCCGCCTGGCAATGAGGTCGCCATAAGTCTTGCGGTAATTCGCCCAGGGGAGAATACTCTGCAGCATGACGCGCATTGTCCCCGCCGCGTTCGCACAGAGCGCGACGCGACCCAGGTTCAAACCGTGGTACGCAATTGTCAAACCGTCGCCTTTAACGGGTGTCAAAAGATTCTCTGCCGGCACGCGGAAGTTCTTGAAAATCAACCCCTGGTTGTAGGCATGCTTCAACGCGTACAACCCGTAAGGCACGATCTGAAAATGCTCGTTCTCTTCTTTCGGAAGATCGGCAATCAACACGGCTGGTTTATCTTCAATCAAACAGACCAGACCAACAGTCCGGTTGGTTGTTGCGTTGGTGATGAAGAGTTTCTCACCATTAACCACGTACTCGTCGCCATCCAAATGGGCGCGGGTCCGCAAGGCGGTCAGATCGGAACCGGCACAAGGTTCGGTCAGGGCAAAGGCGGAGAGACATTCTCCCGTCGCCAACTTCGGCAGGTACTTCTGCTTTTGTTCTGGTGAACCAAATGTGCGAACCGGGTCAACAGCACCGATGCAACCATGAACAGATGCCAATCCCGCGACAGTCGGATCGCAGGTTGCCATTCGCGTCAGGAATCTGGCGAAATTCACGAACCTGGAACCGGAGCCGCCATACTGTTTGTCGACCAGCAGGCCCCAGTAACCAGCGGAGCCGAGTTCCTCAAATACCTCTTCGGTAATCTTGTGATTCTCACCCAGCAATGTACCGCCATCGCGGTGTTTCACCACAACATCGATTGACTTGTCCATCACTGCCTGAGTATCCGGATCGGTCGGTCCCGATTGGAAATCGAATAACTCAACAGGCAGCACACGATCCCAGACCGCTCGGTGAGCCGGGCTGTTCTGCGTCTGGTACTGAGGCGAGAACATTGCTTCGACCTGATCGTCGGCAGCGTCGACCGCTCCAGTACGGCGGGCTTCATCGTCGCTCTTTCCGCCCAGCTTCAAGGCGGTTTCGGCGAAGGAAGGTTCGGTTGGATCAACAGTCCCCTTTTCGGACTCGACGGTTGTGTTGCTCTGTTCGGTTGTCATGGTTTGCTCTTTCTGCTTGTTGGCTGGCGAGAAGGCCTGGGTTCATCCTTCTTGAGAAAGGTGTTCAACATGTCCCTCATCTGTGTTCGCCGAATCAGTCTGTTGACGCCCTTGATTCTGACTCATTGCGATTTCCTTCCTTGAATTCGCTGAATACCAATGGAAATCTCCACCCGAAAATCTCCGATGTGAAACGTTAGAACGCATGACGCTCTTCTGTGCCGCAATGCACGTCGTCTGGCCTGCAAATACAGGCCCCACGAGCCAGAGACTTCACACAAAAAGGAAACTGCTCCAGGCCGCAAAGGAACGTCTTCCCTGTCCGCTCCATTGTGTGTGTCGTCTTCGGCATCTGAAAAAACAATCTCTGGCTTTTTGCGGCCCACATTTCTTCATAAGGTCCAGGAAATTTTCGCCACTGCAAACGGTCGCCATAACCGGGCAGCAACGGTCCCGATCGCCCCGACATCAGGCGATTGACTTCTGACGGTCTTCCTCCTTCGCAGACTCGAAAAAGTTCCGGTTGGCTCCGAAATACTCCCGCAGCAGGCTGCAGCACTCGAATCGATTGCCACACTCTTTCTGCAGCCGCTCCAAATCGGCAATCACGTTCCTGATTCCCATCTGATCAATCGTCCGTAGTGGCCCACCTCGGAACGGCGCGAATCCCGTGCCGATGACCATCGAAAGATCAACCATCCACGGCTCAGTGACAATCTGTTCGCCAAGGCATTTTGCGCTCTCATTCAACAGACTCAGGATCAGGCGACGCGTGATCGCTTCGCCATTGTCTGCGGCGGAAAACTCCGATACGGCTGCCGGGATGTCGATCAACCCGGTGGCATCAAACGGGACCGATCCGACCTTCTTCCTGCCTTCCCATTGATAAAAACCGATGCCCGTTTTCTGACCTTTGCGATCTTGTTCGCACATCGCGCTGAGCACTTTGGCGGTTGGGTTTGGCTCGGTCTGGAAGACTTCCATCGTTTGCGCGACATGTGCCGCGACATCCACCCCGACAACATCCAGCAATTCCATCGGTCCCATCGGCATGCCGAACTTCTTCATCTCCTTGTCAATTTGTGAAGCCGACGCACCTTCACAGAACAACCGCACACCTTCTGAAAGGTACGGGAAGAGAATTCGGTTGACGAGGAAGCCGGGGCTGTCGGCGACGACGATCGACGTTTTGCCCAACTTCTTTACCAGCCGGACTAACGCGTCGATCGTTTTTTCTGTCGTTGTGTCTGTCTTTACAATTTCGACCAGGTCCATCCGATGCACGGGGTTGAAGAAGTGCAGACCGGCAACGCGGTCCGGTTCTTTCACCACTTCGCCAATGTTGGCAATCGGAATCGAAGAGGTATTGCTGACCAGCAGGGCAGACTCTTTCACGTTGGCTTCCAGGTCGCGGAAGATCGTCTGCTTCAACTCTTCGTTTTCGATAACCGCTTCAACAATGACATCGCAATCGGCAAAGTCGGACCATTCCAGCGTGCAGGTCATCTTCGCCAGTCGCTCTTCAGCTTCGCTCTGCCGCATTCGACCTTTCCTGACCAGATCGTCAAACAGTTTATCGATCCGCTCTTTGCCCGCGGCGAGTTGCTCATCATTGATCTCTTTCAGAACAACATTGTATCCTTGGTAGCAGGCGAGTTGTGCGATGCCAGCCCCCATCGTCCCGCCGCCGACCACACCGATGTTCTGCACGTCTGCCAGGCGTTTGGACTTCTCAAGCGACGACCAGGTTTTCGGATTGCGGGCCTTTTCGCGGCCATAAAACAGACTGAGTAACGATCGACAGGTCGGAGAGAACACCAACTCGGCAAAAGCGTTTTGTTCATATTCCAACCCTGCCTGCATTGTGCTGCTTAAGCCAATTTCGACCGCGCGGACGGCATGCGGCAGGGCAGGGTAGTTGGTGGCATTTTTGGCGATCTTCTTGCGGACTTCTTTGAAAACCAGCCAGCGACCAATACCGGTGTAATTCAGCAATTTATCCTTCAAGGGCAACTTCGGTCGTCTGGCAATCACAGTTTTTTGATTCGCGAGCAGTACATCAATCAATGTGCCGGTCTGTGCGTCGAACTGACTCGGCTCTGCGGCGGCGTCGACCAGGCCGATTTTCTTTGCCCTGGCAGCGGGAAGTTTTTTCGCCTCAAGAATCATTCCCAGTGCGGTTGTCAGCCCGACCAACCTGGGCAAACGTTGTGTGCCACCCCAGGCGGGAATGAAACCGAGTGTGACTTCTGGAAGTCCGATGCGGGTTGACCCGTCATCACGCGCAATTCGGGCTGTACAGGCCAGTGCGAATTCCAGCCCACCACCCAAACAGGGGCCATGAATGACAGCGACCGTCGGCATGCGGAGCGCCTCGACACGATTGAACAAAGATTGTCCGGCGGCAACGACTTCTTTCACTTCGTCGACCGTTTTCATCCCTTCGACTTCGGTGACATCAGCTCCGGCAAAGAATCCCGATTCTTTACCGCTCCGAAAAACGACCAGCCGGGCTGAGGCATCGTTCTCCAGCTGAGAAAGGACGCCATCCAGTTCGCGCAACACACGTTCGTTGAAAACATTCAATGGACGATCCGGGAGATCGACAGTGACCGTGACTACGCCTCGGTCATCTTTCTGAATCTGGAAACATTCGAAGTTCGTCTTCTCGTCCGTCATTGGTCGCCTCTCCCTCACCTTTGCGTTGACTCGTTGACAATTCCTGTTGTCATACTTCTATCTGTTCACCATTGACGTTGGATTCAATCAAGTGATGTGACGATATCCAGCGCGTATCCCTGTCCACCACCAACGCATAATGACGCCAGCCCGCGTTGCTTGCCCTGTTCTTTCAGCGCTCGCAGCAACGTCAGTACGAGTCTGGCCCCGGTTGCTCCGACAGGATGTCCCAAAGCAATCGCACCACCGTTGACGTTCAGTGTCTCGGGGTCAACGTCCCCCATCGCGGCATCACGCCCAAGTTCGTTCTTACAAAACTCGTCCGACGCCATCGCTTTGAGGCAGGACATCACCTGCACGGCGAAGGCTTCGTTGATTTCGACCAGTTCGTAATTTTTGAGTAAGCGTCCGGTTTGTTCCAGCAGACGGGAAGTGGCATATACCGGTCCGAGTCCCATCCGACGGGGATCACAACCGGCGATCGCATAATCCACAACGTAACCGAGTGGTTCCAGACCCTGCTCTTTGGCGAGGCTGGCGGACATCAACACCATAGCAACCGCGCCATCGGTAATCGGGCAGGCGTTTCCGGCTGTCACCGTTCCGTTTTTGGGATCGAAGATCGGTTTGAGCCTGGCCAACTTCTCAACCGACTGCCCGGCACGCGGGCCGATGTCTTTTCCGACGTTGTTTCCTTTCACATCGACAGCGACAATCTCACCGCTGTGAAAACATTGCTCTGCGGCGGCGACCGCCTTGTTGTGACTTTTCGCGGCGAAGGCGTCCTGTTCTTCCCGGCCGATGCCGAAGTCATTTGCCAGAACTTCCGCCGTTTGCCCCATGTTGAGACCACACGTTGGATCAGTCAGACCGAGTTTCAATCCGGGAACCGGTTTGAGCATCGAGGGGCGAAAACCAAACCAGGCCCCCAGACGTTTGCTCATCGATCTGGCCGAGGCAACCTGCAGCAGTAATCTGGTCATGCGGCGGTCCCACAACAGCGGAACGTTCGACATCGATTCGGTTCCGCCGACGAGAACGACATCACTGCGGCCTTCGTTAATCGCATGCCAGCCGGTGATGATCGCTTCCATTCCCGACGAACAGTTGCGGTTGACTGTGTGTGCGATCGTATGCTGCGGGATACCAGCCTTGAGCGCAATGACACGGGCGATGTTCGATTTGTCTGCAGGACTGGCGACGTTGCCGAATACCACCTCGTCGATTTGTTCCGGCTTCAAATTGGCGAGAGAAAGCGCCTCATTTAATGCGGTGATGGCAAGTTCATCTGCCGGAACCGGCATCAAGGGACCAAACGCTTTGGCGAACGGCGTGCGAATTCCGCTGACTATGGCCAGAGGCTCCGGGGTTTGTCGTCGTGGGCTCGTCATCCAGTGTCCTCCTGAAGGCGATGCGAGTAGGCCAGGCCAATGCCGGCAATCTGTTTTCCGTTGTGCAATTTCCTCTTTTTGAATTGCGTATTCCGCCAGGAACCATTTCTGTTGGATTTATGGTTCCTTCTCTTCGTCAGGAACGTCGAATGGGTCATCCTTCAGATTCGCACGTTCCGTCTTGTGAATTTCGTTTGCAAGTTCCTGAGCCGTTCCTTTGTCGTAATCGATATCGGGCTGAGTATCCGGATCGCGCAGATGGCGACGCAATACTTTGCCGAGGAAGTTGCGTGGCAAATCGCCCTGAACCACTTCAAATTCGCGTGGCCGTTTTGATGCCTGGATATTCTTCCGGCAGAATTCGTCCAGATCTTCGTTGTTGAATTTGTGGCCCGGATTCATCACGACCAACGCCTTGACAAGTTGGCCCCGTTGTTTGTCGGGGACTCCGATCACCGCGACATCCTTGACGCCCGGATGCCGTCGGATCACTTCCTCCACCTCGGCTGGCACCACGTTGAATCCCGAGGTAATGATCAGGTCTTTCTTGCGATCAACGATATGGAAGAATCCATCTTCGTCCTGATACGCCAGGTCACCCGTGTAAAGCCAGCCATCCTTCACGACTTTGGCCGTCTCTTCCGGCAGGTTGTAATACCCCATCATGATCTGCGGCCCATGGACGATCAGTTCCCCAACAACCCCGATCCCCAATTCCTTCGATCCATCTTCCGGGTCGACAATTTTGGCGTTGGTATCGGGCAAGGGCATGCCAATACTGCCGCGACGGGCCGTGCCATCCAAAGGACCGACGTGTGTCACCGGGCTTGCTTCGGAAAGCCCATAACCCTCAACACATTCCGCCCCCGAATGGAAAATGAACTCTTCGGCAATTGCTTTGTCGAGTGTCGCTCCGCCGGAAATCACGTATTGAATGGACGTCAAATCACCCGGGTACTTCTCGACTCGCTCGCTCAATGCAACCAGCATGGCCGGGACAGAGTGGAAAACTGTCGGGCAGTGTTCTTCAATCAACTGCACGGTTTTACGAACATTAAAGCGATAATGGATGAGCAACGTCGCTCCCATTGTCACGCCGGTCATCAGAATGGCCGAAAGGCCATAACAGTGAAAGAACGGCAACACGGCGAGAAACGTATGTTGCGACTGTTCGCGCAAGATCCAGTGGAACTGCTGCCACGCGTTGGCGACGAGATTGCGGTGCGACAGGACGACCGCCTTGGGATGTCCGGTCGTTCCGCCGGTTGGCAGAATGTATGCCGGTGTTGTCGCCGGATCGATCTCCGCCGGTCTGACGATCGGGACATCCGGCCGATTGATTTCATCTTCCAACCAGTGCACATGATGTTCGGTGTCGACCCACCAGCGGCCGGTTTTCTGTCGGCGGGCAAAGACATAACCAAGTTGCTGCCAGCGGGGCAACCGATCACTCAACGTCACCACCAGAACTTTGTCGGGACAATTTTCACCATCCAGCACCAGCGGAGCGAGCATGTCCAGTGCGATCACCAACTTGCATTGCGTCGTCTTCAATAACGACTGCACTTCGTCTTCGACCATTAGAGGGTTGATGGCGACCGCAATGCCACCAACCATCCAGATGGCATTCAACGAAGAGAGGTATTCCGGGATGTTGGGTAACAGAATGCCAACCCGATCGCCCGGCTCGACGCCAAACTTTTTCAGTACGCCGGCGATCAATTCCGTCCGTCGCCACAATTGTGCGTAGGTCGCCATTCGTCCGGAACACTTCCATGCAATACGCTCGGGGAAGTCTTCACTTGTATGGCGTAGAAGTTTCCAGGCGGGGATGTCCGGATATTCCAGCGAGGCGGGAACACCCTCAGGGTAATTTTTTATCCAGCGGCGTTCTGAATCAAAAGGTTGTTCTGTCATTGCCGGCAGCGCAGTACTCATGGAAACCGTCTCCTAATCCTCACCGAAACCCTTCCGTAGGAATCGGTTGCACCTGCGATCTCAGAAAGAGAGGACCAGATATGGGATTCAGAACGATTCGCGCACCTGGCAGCTGAGATCCTTCTTTTTCGGAAATGATTCAGGAAAAGTCATTCCGGTTGGTCGAAGCATTCCTAATTTTTCGGCAAATCGTAATTTAGGTCAATAACAATTACGGACGCAAGCGTATCTTGCTGTTATATTTCAGTTTATATTTTTTTGATTTGTCCCAAGTTGTTGAAAAGAGACTCAACTGAAGGAGACATTTTGCTGGGGGGAGATGTCGCCTCGTTTTTTTCAACTTCGCAAACCGCCGATTCCTGCTGTTCCACCTTGAAACCGCCAACCACCTCACAGATGATATTTTGAAATCGAGCAGGACATTTCTGAAAAATGACTCTTCGACTTGTGCTTTCACTCAGCGAATGCCGATGGCGTCGGAGCGGGGTTTCCTCGAGACGATAGTTCGCTGTTATCTCCGTCTGCCTTCAAACAAATCTCTTTCGATGCGTGCAAACCCTTAACTCGTGCGGTACACTACAGAGGCAGGATGGAAGAATGCAATTCCTGATCCACCCGCATTGCAATTTCTAGAGCGTATTACGCTCCTTCGTGGCGCGATGGACGTTTTTCGTCCTGCAAATACAGACTCCCGCGAACGAGAAGCGTCACACGAAAAAGTAAACGGCTCTATTCAGGATGTGCGGGAGAGGTGATAGTGTCCATGAATGAAACCCTCTGGCTGATGTCTGGATTGAGCGGACTGGTCTTTCTGGCTGTCCTCTTTCTGAAAATGTCAGGCGGGGTTTCTCAGGTTTCGTTACTGCGATGCCTGACATGCGGACATGTGGGAAAGTCGAAAACAACTGGCATGATGCGCGTGTTGCTGACATCTTCGGGTAAACAGACGCTCGGTACATGCCAGAAATGTGGTGGTGAAATCCTCGCGTTTTACGGCAATCAGGCAGATTGACGTCCTTTTGCCAGCTCCGCTCGACGCGCTCCGTTTTGTCGATTGATCAGCTTGTGTTGTGATGTTGTTTTTTTGCTTCATGAGGACGTTCACAACGTGCGGATCGATCAGTTCAATTCCCATACTCCGAGTCAATCCTCGATTTGCCCCGCGCACCAGCGTATAATCGGGACTTGTCAGAAAATCCCTCCGCCAACGAACGACAAGCGACCGAAATGGCCAGCGAGATTATCGAGACGACACCATCGGGAGAAAACTCCGTCGGGATTGTCGAAACCCAATTTGCCACACTCTTTGAACCGCCACACGAACTGGTGACGTCCGGCGGGAAAACTCTCGGTCCAATCACCGTTGCCTACGAGACGTATGGCGAACTCTCTCCCGAAAAAGACAACGCCATTTTCATCTGCCATGCTCTGACTGGCGATGCTCATGCCGCTGGCATTCATTCTGACGAAGACACGAAGCCGGGCTGGTGGGATGATTTCGTCGGCCCAGGTAAGGGACTGGATACCGACCGTCACTTTGTTATCTGCGCCAATGTGCTGGGAGGATGTCAGGGGACGACTGGCCCCAGCAGCATCGACCCGGTAACCGGCGAGCGATATTGCCTTTCGTTTCCCGTTGTGACCGTCGGCGATATCGTCGAAGTCCACTACGCGCTCGCCCGGCATCTGGGTGTGGAAAAATTGCTGGCGGCAGTTGGGGGAAGTCTGGGTGGATTTCAGGTGTTGGAATGGGCGGCACGCTATCCCGATTCCATTAACGCCGCTGTTGTGCTGGCATCAGCCGCGAATCTCTCCGCTCAGGGGATTGCATTTAACACAGTAGGTCGCCGCGCGATTCTGGCCGACCCGAATTTTCATGACGGAAAATACCACGAACATGCGGAGGGGCCACGCTATGGTCTCTCGCTGGCCCGCATGTTGGCGCACATCACCTATCTTTCCGAGGATTCGATCGAACAGAAATTCGGCCGTCGATTGCAGCACAGTGACAAACTGGCCTACGACCTGCTGCGAGAAACAGAATTCCAGATCGAAAGTTATCTGCACTATCAGGGAAAGCGTTTCGTGGAACGTTTCGATGCCAACAGTTATCTCTACCTGACCAAGGCGATGGACTATTTTCATCTGGAGGACAAATATGGGTCGATTGCCAAGGCTTTTCGAAATACCGATATTCGGTTTCTGGTTGTTTCTTACAGTACAGACTGGTTGTTCCCGACAAGTCAGAGCCGGGAAATTGTCGGCGCCTTGATTGAAACGGGAAAGCACGTCACCTGCACCGAATATGATGCGCCATTCGGACACGATTCCTTTCTGATTGACCTGGAACCATTGAGCAGACTCCTGCATCCCTTTCTGGAGCAGGCCCAGCATTTGCGAAGTTCGGGGGAGAAGACAACGTCCAGGAATAAGAAATAGAGCGTATTACGCTTTCTTGTGATCGCGAAGAATACCTCTCAACCTGCCATCACAGACTCCCACAAGCCAGAGGTGTCACACGAAAAGGTAAACTACCCTGGAAGAACTAAGAACGCGATCTCCTTATGGCCAAGACGACCACAAATCGATATCGATACCACATTCCCGATCCCACTGAGGTGATTACGGACGAAATCATCCTGCAGCATATCGAAGCGGGCAGCAAAGTCGTCGACCTCGGCTGTGGCGATGGGCGTCTACTTTCTTTGTTGCGGGATGAGCATGACTGCGAAGTGCTGGGGGTGGAGCTGGATCAGGAAAGCATTTTTGCCGCTGTGTCACGTGGCGTCTCGGTGGTTCGTGATGACCTCGATCAGGGAATCCCGACCATTCCCAGCGGCGCATTTGATTACGCTGTTCTCAGCCAGACGCTGCAGCAGGTTCGCAATACGACGCGAGTTTTGCGGGAAATGCTACGCATCGCGCGTCGCGCACTGGTCGTGCTGCCCAATTATGGCAACTGGAAAGTACGAGTACAGGTTGCGCTGCATGGTCGCGCGCCGGTGACTGAGGCTTTGCCATACGAATGGTTCGATACGCCAAATGTGCACTGGATGTCGTTGCGGGATTTTCGCGATCTGGTCGACCGAATGGGGATACGGATTGTGAAAGAACTTCCGATCATCGGCAAAAAGGCCGTCGGTCGCGCCTGGGCAGCCAACTTTCGTGCCGACAACGCACTGTATGTTCTTGAATCCGCAAACAGCGAAACCACCGACTCAAAAAACGTTGGACAACCAACACACGATTGACTGACACATGATTGATCAACTTTCCGGACTTTCCACTTATGTCATTGGGACAGCCTTCGTGCTGCATGCGATCGCATTTTACGCACTCTGGATGTGGTGTCGCCGCGATCTGCAGGGAATCGCCTCCTCGCTGGACGACTTTACGCGCGAGTTGCGCCATCGCAGTGTACTCGACACGATGGCTCACCTCTCCGACCAGATCGTCGCTTTTCTGGCGGATGTCAACGAGGTGCTTGACGACGAAACGCGGCACGCCGAACGGAACTCACTTCTGCAACGGATCAATTACCTTGACGAGAGGCGGCGGTATCTGCAGTCACTGGCATTCGAGACGAGTTACAACATCTGCCGGACGATGATCGAAGCGTATCCGTTAGCTGGTGTGCTGGGGACGATTCTGGCGATTGGGGCGGCATTGAACAACCCCGCTCCCACGGAGGCGTTGACCGGTGTCGGGGCTATTGTGGATCGTTTTGGCGATGCCATCTGGTCAACGTTCGCGGGCTTGGCAGCGGCGATTCTGCTGATGTTCATGAACAGTTTGCTGGAACCACGATTTCAACGATTGGCCGAGAATCGGGAACAGGTTCGCGAGATGGTTGCCCGCACGAAACGGGAATTGGCACTGGTGACAAGCGAGACGCCGACGCGCGAATCGCGTCCGATGACCGGAAGTCGTTCGATTTATGAGTTGGAAAATGAAGCCTCCGCAGACGAGGAGATCTCATGAAATTTCGCCGCCGACTCGCCTTTCAGCTCACTCCGCTGCTCGATCTGCTGCTGATCGTTATCTTTGCGCAATTTCTGGAGGTTCAGGCGACTTCGGAAGTGGTCGCGATTGAGAAGAAAAAAGCCGTGGCGGACATGGCAACGGCGGTTGAGAAACGCGAATTCGCCGAGGACCGGTTGCAACAGTTCCACGATGAATTGAAGCGACTCAAGCAACGCCTGCGTGAGACCGAGATTACGTTAAACCTGCAGCGACAACAACAAACCGAAACCGAAACGCTGTTTTTGCAATTGACGGAGGATCAACAAGCGACCCTGAAAACGTTGCGTGAGCGGGATACGAAGATCACTCAGTTGCAATCGGTGCTGAATCAGGTGCACAATCGCGAAGGTCGAATGAGCGAAATGATGTCGGAATTGTTTCAGGTGCCGCCATCGCTCATCGAGGAAATCGTCAAGCCGCGCGACTCGGCTCTGGTCCCCCGTTCGGAGGAGGAAGAATCGCGATTGAAAGCGCGATTTGCCTCTTTCGCAGAGGCGAACAGCCGTGAGATTCTGCTGCAATTGCTCGCCTTTGATGAGTTGCAGAAACGGGCCGATATATGGGAAATCCACCTGGATGGCAAAGGGACGTCGACACTGGGAATCAGCAAACAGGATTTTGAATTTCGAGCCGCGACCGCCACGGAATTTCAGGCGAAATTGTTTGAGCGTTACAAGGTGCTGCCCCAACCCAAGGCACTGGTGATCATCATGCTGTCGTTCGCTGACGATGTGCGTGTTGGTGCGCTCAAGGCCGCGCTGGAAGGCCTGCCATTGGCGGCGGAACGAATGACGGCGGACAGCGATGGACGAACGCGGTTCGAGTATACCGTTGTCGGGTTTTATGATCGGGCACCGCGATCAAAACCGACCGAACCAGCTGGTCCGGGACCGCAGAACCCAATACCCGAAAGCTCCGATGACGGAACAACCAACCCGCCAGAGAAGGGAACCGAACCAGAGATTGAAACCGAAATAGACACAGAGAAGCCGAACACGGAAAAGGGTGATCGTGAAGAGTCGGAGACGGTCAATCCCAGCGATGGCAAGACGCCGGAAAAGGATCACACCAACACTGAAGGAGTCGACGGCGATTCATCTGAACAGCCGGATGATGGGCCTTCACCTTTGAAAACGACCGGGAATTCTGAGGGCGGCGTGACGTCTGGAGCAGAAACGGGTACGCTACCAACGGAAGATTCAGCGGGGGATGGCACACCGCCTGAGTCGCCTGCTGTTCCAGGTCCATAAAGCCAACGATTCATCTGGTGAAACAACGAGTACAAAAGGTAAAGCGATGAGAAGGCGATTATCCGTCGGTGCAGTGGTCGTGCTGGTGATTGGAGCCATTCTCGGCTACCTCGGACAATTCGGCAATGGTGACGGCGAAGGTGACAACAATGCCGATCCGTCCCAGGTGGCGGCGACCACCAACGGTGAAATCTCCCTGGCCGGCACAAATGCTTCCGATGGGGAAGGCGAAACCGGGTCATCCGGTGATCAACCAGTCGATGTGCCAATTCAGCCCGACGAAGGACAAGACGGTAACACCGAACTGAAACAGGAAGGTGTGTTCAAGGTAGTCGTCGAAGCAGATGGATACAGTTTGCGTCACGAAGGCCCAGCGGGGGCATCGTACGAATCGGTCACACTTGACGAACTGGTGAAACGCGTGAAAGCGTGGCAGGCGGAATCGAAGGACTTTCGCGTGCATGTTACCAGCCGAAATTCCGCACTCTACAAATCGGTTCAGAAGCTCCGCGAGCGACTGGAGGAATCGGGTGTCGAGTCACATCAGATGACCGGCTTTGACCCGCTGCATTTGGAAATGTAAGAATCCCCAATAAGGGCCTGGCCACCTGTCAGGATTGCGTCCTGCCGCTCAACCAGGCCGATAACGTCCCCTGAAAAATAATGGGCGACCAGGCTGCAAGGTCCATGGGTAACAGGCTGCTGCTGCCGAGAAAGCGAAACGCTTCTGTCACGCCCATCAGCCCGATCAAAATGCCCATGCAGACCGACATGTTACCAATCAGACTCCGGCTCTCCTTGCGAACGATCATCGGCACAGCGATGAAAACCGACACATACATGATCAGCAGGTCGGTCAGCCGAGTGTGCAGAAACATCATCTGACCACGAACGGAGATTTGTCCCACAGAGGGGTTCTTGATGCGCCGCAGGAGTTCCGGCGTGGAGAGAAAGTGGTAACTCCGGCTGCGATCACAAAGCTGATCGAAACTGACATCGGAAACGACGAAAATCTGTCCCTCGCGCGCTCCGGGGAAGACGATTTGCCGACCATTCTCTGTCAGGTTGATATCTTCAAACGAGGGTCTTGTGTCGGTCAGCAACCAGCCACCGGGAAGATTGCCGGTCTTTTCATAGAACTTCGCGCGTGGGGCATCGATGCGGGTTAACTCGTGAACGATTTCGGGAACGGGGAGTGTGAATTCCGCACCCACGATTTCCCCCTGTTCCAGAAAGACACTTTTCCCTCCCATATGAATGCGGGTGCTGTAGTCGTAAACCGGTTGCACGCTCTGCCCACTGTTGGAGGAATTGCCTCGTCCCGATTGCAGGTAATGTGCGTAACGGGGAATCACAAATTCTCGATTCATCACGATAATACCGGCCACGAAAGTCATACCCCATAAGATGGGTACAACAAGGCGGTAAGTTGGAACGCCGGCGGCAAGAATGGGCTGCAGTTCGGTCCGCCGCATCAACAGGGCGAACACACAGACTGACGACATCACCGCCAGAATTGAGCCGACCGTATCGAAGAACTGACTCGATTGCAGCAGGTAGTATTTCCCCATCCTCGAAAAGCCATCCATGGTGCTTTCCGCCTCATGCATGAATCCATCCACGTTCGTGAAGCCGTCAATCACAACGTAGAGACCGTACGTCGTGATGAACATCACCACAAAGATAAAGAGGAAACGTGCCAGGAGATGTCGGTCGAACGTCGTCATGCTTTGCAAACGAATTGGATCGGACGAGGCGTGAGGAGATGATCCGGGTCAATCGGGTCGGTTCGGGAGGAAATCGGGCGGAATTAC
Source organism: Planctomycetaceae bacterium (assembly GCA_028284145.1). GTDB lineage: Bacteria > Planctomycetota > Planctomycetia > Planctomycetales > Planctomycetaceae > JANQSH01. The sequence goes on from JANQSH010000058.1 coordinate 35,029, forward strand.
AGAACAAAGAGGGAAAGCCGTCAAGGGCAACACGACGCCCCTTCCAGACGACCATCACCCCGGTTCCAGCGACAAAGCTTGTCACCACAAATGGTTACAGAAATGCCCCTCTTCGCTGGCTGGCGATGATTGCCGCAACATACCTGTCTGCCGAATGAGAAAGTCCGATTGTGCCGGTTGTCCGATTGCTGGCGAAAATGGTCGATAATCACATTCTCCACCGCCGATCTTCCCATAGCAGACAACCGGTCATCGCTGCGCCGACATCACAATTCATATTCCGAAATCCGGACTTCATCAGTTTTTTAGCTGCCAATTTGATGGAAATGGCATTGTCGCGGCGATTATATCGTGCATTCGCCTCATGACCAAAAAATCCTAAGAGTCGAAACGAGTCGTTTCTCTGCCTTGAACTGTTACGAACGGGTGGAGAATTTGATCTTCAAGGTCTGAATATACAAAGACATACAGTGATTTTGGATACTCAGGAGAATGCCAGATTGAGCGAAAACCGGGGATGAATCATTCGCACGCGGTAACGGCGAGCTATAGTTTTCCAGAGCATATTACGCTCTTCTGTGCCACGATGGGCGTCGTTCGGACAACAAATATAGGCCCCCACGAATCAGAGGCGTCACACGAAAAGGTAAACTGCTCCAGCCCCCCGAAACCAGATCGGAATGACTCCCGGCAATTTCGCAAAACGTGTTCACAAGAACAGATGTTCAGTTCGTTTTTGGAACACTCCGCAGCATGAGTTGCTGCACCCATCGATGGACACAACTCAATTGTTCAAGGACCAGATTTCATGGCCAGAAAAGACGCACTCCTTCGGTTGCACCAGCGGTTGCTGGCGAAACGCGACGACTTGCGGCGTAAACTTGCGGAAGAGTTGAATCTCTCCAAAGGTGATAAGGAAGTGGGTGATGTCGGAGATGCTGCGGCGGACGGTACGGCCAGCGAACTGGACTCTCAACTGGCGGCTTTGGAAAGCCGCGAACTTCGTGCGATTGACCGGGCCATTGTGCTGATGCGGGAGGGCCGCTATGGACAATGTGAAGGATGCGACAAGCCCATTCCCATCACCCGCCTCAAAGCGTTGCCCTTCACACCGGTTTGTGTGAATTGCCAACGCCTGCAGGAAGAACATGGTGGCGGCGATGGTGAATTTGAAGCTGACTGGGCCTCCGCCTACGAGCACGAAGGACGCATCAACGACAGTGAACTGACGCTGGGTGACATCGACATCGATTAGATGTTGATTCCTCTGCGATGCAATGCCAGGGAAGGCAAAACCGTGAATGGCGACAACAGATGGTGAAGAATCTGTCGGCAATCGCGGAGTGACGGTGTGAGGACAGAAAGATTCCGATCCTTTGATAACTTCTGATGGACCGCATTTGAGCCGGGCAGGTTCAAGCCCCTGCCACATCCTCGACTTTTTCCAAACCTTCTCTGAGCATCAAACCGGCGGGTTGTGATTCGATCGGTCCGTTTGACGCTCTTTCGGAGTTGATCGATATGAGGCGTTCACTTGTTGTCATCGCGTGCGGACTCAGTTTCTCGGTGGGCATCGTTGTCAACGTGATGCTCGACGCATGGCCCGGGCAAAAACCGGCCGAAGCACGCACCCTCGATCCCAAACTGGTCGAAGGGCTGTATGCCGAGCTTGGAGGATCGGACAACTCCCTGATCAACACCAGCCGCATGCTGGCGAAAATTGCACGGCTGACGTCGCCCAGTGTGGTGCACATTCAAGCCCGTCGTCAGGAAAACCGGGGCAAAGTCGAAGAGACCGGTTCCGGCGTAATCGTTCGCGACGACCGGGAAACGGCCTTTTTTGTTGTCACCAACCGCCACGTCATTCATGGCGCGGAACGTCACGACATTTCCATCCACCTGCACGATGGTCGAATTCTCCTCCCCGTGCAGATCTGGTCCGACAAGGCCACCGACATCGCCGTGATGAAGTTGAAGCAAACCGACCTGGACGCCGCCCGCTGGTCCGACAGTGATGAAATTGAAATCGGCCACATGGTCCTTGCGATGGGCAGTCCCTTTGGTCTGAGCCAATCCATCACCTATGGTATCATTTCTGCGAAGGGACGACGTTCGTTGAAACTGGGCGCCACCAGCGATGTTCTGAATCAGGATTTCCTGCAGACCGACGCCGCCATTAACCCCGGCAACAGCGGTGGACCGTTGATTGACATGAGCGGTCGTGTTGTTGGAATTAACACTGCCATCGCATCCAACAGTGGCGGGAATGAAGGGATCGGCTTCAGCATCCCCAGTAATATCGCTTCCCGCGTGGCGGACGAATTGATTCGGCACGGTCGTGTGCAACGTGCCTATCTCGGCGTAAAGCTCGATCCGGCATTCACCAACGGCGTTGCCCGCCGTCTGAAACTTGAACGTGCCCAGGGAGCCCGCGTGTTGGAAGTCTATCCTGGAACGCCTGCAGCCCGTGCAAAACTCCGCCCGGATGACGTCGTACTGGAGTTCAATGGTCGAGAAGTCCAGGATGAAAACGATCTGATCAATCTCGTCAGCCTGATGCCAGTGAACAGCCGGGTCACACTTGAAGTCTTCCGTAACGGAAAACGGATCAACGTCGATGTCTCGCTGGGTGATCGCGAAACCTTGCTGCAACAGGCGTCAGCTCCAACAAAGCCGGACATGGGGATTGACGTGCGGTCCATGGGAGTGCGAGTTCACACACTTGAAGCCCAGGTCGCCAGGCAACTCGGTTACGACGCCCGACGGGGGGGCGTGCTGGTGTTGCATGTGGAAGAAGACAGCCCGCTGAGCGACCGAATCAAAGTGTACGATGTGATTGAATCCATCGGACGCACGCCGGTTCGCTCCGCCAGTGAATTGCAGCGACTGATTCAACTCTCCGAACGACTGCCCAAGCTGTCGCTCAAAGTGCGACGCGCAAAAAACGGTGGCGAACAGACCAGCATTGTGGTTTGGGAGCGATCATAGTGAATTTCGGCGAAGGCTTTTCTTGAGCAAATTGCTTCGACCTGAAACGTTTACCTGGTAAGTGATGTTGATTTCCACCGAGTCGGTACAACTTTGAAATCATCCCTGCCTGGTAACCACGTTCGTGAGAACGTGGCTCGAATGGCGGTCACGCCACGTTTGTCAAGCGTGGTTACAGGAACGAAACACATCATACCATGTAGGGCACGCCATCCGCCGTCGCAAGTTCTTTCCGAAAAAAGACGGACAGGATTACAGGATG
>JANQSH010000060.1 GCA_028284145.1 Planctomycetaceae bacterium
TACGGTTTCAACCCCATATTTCATTGATGACCCCCAACCAGGCAAGTTTGTAGCGGTTGAAGACCGAGTCCCACCGCATATTGGCTCCTTATTCCAGAAGCAGCGCGCGCACACATTGATCTCGATCAATGCACGTCTAGACATTTTGGCGCATTTGTTGAGCCACGATCGGCACCTGCGTTTACTGGGCCGCCAGGTAAATCTAAATGACCGTTGGATGACGGCCGCGACGCTCTGGAGGGCAAGATGCAACAGCTAGCTGGCCTCGAAATGATCACAGAAGCATCACGGTATTTTGCCGGCCAAGTCGACGATCCGCTGGAGGCAACCGAAAGAGCCCATGCGGTTCTGCACACCTTGTGCGACATGCTCGAACAAATCGCCGATTCGCTGCCCCGGGACATCAGCAAAAGGACCTGCGCAAGCCTTGGTGGCGATATGCTCCCGCTACTGCGAGACATTCATCAGTTTGAAGAAGACAGCCTCTATCCGCTGGCCATACAAAGACTGGGTGCTACACCCCAGGTCCATTCGACAATCCGTCGTCTGCAATACGAGCATTGCGAAGATGAGTGTTTCGCAGAGGAACTGTCCGACGCGCTTCGTGAACTGGGTGGCGATGATGCCCCCAAAAACCCGGAGGCCACCGGCTATATGCTCCGCGGTTTCTTCGAAGCGCTGCGTCGTCACATTGCCTTTGAACGGGATCACCTGTTGAGTGTGGTGTTCGACACAGACCCGGACGGTCTCAAGAGACTTTAAACACTCGCCCGTTGTGCCAGCCTGTCCAGATCCGGAACCGTTACGGTACGGTTGTTCTGGATGTCGATCACACCTTCCTTGCGCAGCTTGGTCATCTGTCGGCTGACGGTTTCAATCGTCAAGCCCAGAAAATCCGCAATGTCGGCGCGCGTCAGGGGCAACTCGAAAACGGCGCTGTCGTCTTCGGAAGACTCCAGAACGCTGTGAGTCGCGATCAGGTAGAGGAAACTGGATACTTTTTCGGCAGCCGTCTTGCGACCCAGCGTCACCATCCAGCCACGCGCTTCATCCAGCTCCTTGAGTGTCTGCTGCAGCAGCCTGTGTTCAAGTGACGAACTGCTGTCCATGAGTCGCTCGACAGCGCTGCGCGGAAAGGAACAAAGGCGCACGGTTGTTGCTGCTTCCGCATTGGTGCCGCTTTCCGCCTTGAAGGGCCGGCCAAGGAAATCCGGTGCAAATTGCAGGCCGACGATCTGTTGACGACCATCGGCCAGGATTTTGGTCAGTTTCACCACACCGGAAAGAATGTTGGAATACTGGGTGACCTGCTCGCTGTCGCCGACCAGCGCGGTACCCGGTTTGACTTCTTTGCGCGTCGACAACCTGCTGAGTTGAACGAGTTCCTCGTTGTCCAGCGCACCGCACAGTCCCTGATGCCTGGCTTCGCAGGCCTGACACAACACCGGAACATCGGAGTTGTGGACATCCCTTCGTTTGTCGTTCATTTTCGTTTTGCCCGAATACTTCATGAACTTGACTGTACTTTATACATTTTCAGACGGAATGCGACCCATTGTTCCG
>JANQSH010000091.1 GCA_028284145.1 Planctomycetaceae bacterium
GACGGTCTCCATCCAGACCAACCCCGACAACCCGATGGAAGGGGAGGAGACCTTCACGGTTCAGGCCAGTGCATACGAGATCAACCAGTCCGCCACCGGTACCGTCACGATCAATGAGGATACACCTCCCATTGCAGTGAATGACGAAATCGAACTGATGGTGGGTCAGTCGTTGATTTTTTCAACCGACCAACTTCTCGCCAATGATCATGATCCTGATGGTGATACGATTGGGTTTGTGGAGATTGTGGGAACAGGATCGAGCAGCTCTCCGTCGAATAGCTCCTCTTCGTGGGACGATGAGTCATCGTCGCCGCTGGTAACGAACAACGAGTCCTACTCGTCAAGTTACACGGTGGCATCCAGCATGGCCGCAGAGGAGAAGACCCACACCACAGCAGCCGGTGGCACGGTCGAAGTCATCAATAACGGTGCCGATATCCGTTACACGCCACCAGAAGGTTTCAACGGAGCAGATTCCTTCGAGTATCAGATCGCCGACGCTTCCGGAGCCGTGTCCGTCGCTCTGGCAACGTTGACTGTCAATGCTGTGGACTTGGGCAAGTTCAAAGGAGAAGCAAATCGTATCGCACGAACCGTTCTCAATCATTTCGAAATCGAGGAAGGACGGGTGGAGATTATTGCGGCCAACGATCATCATGCAAAACAAATTGTTAGAGACCAGTTCGGGCAACTCGCGTATCATAACGGTATGGGCGATGCCATTATGATCGCGGGTGCCGCAGCAGCGAAGCTTACCCCCATTGGGAAACTTGGGACTGCTGGGAAGATTGGGAGGGCAGCACTCGTACACATTCTAAAACACGTCCGAGCCGGGGAAGGATCGAAAGAGAAACTGGAAGAAATACTGCAAAACATACCACAGCTAAAAAACAGCCCAAATCTAAAGGATCTCATCGTAAAGGCCACGAACCAATTCAAGAAATATGGCGATGAGAACACTATCATTATCACTCTGACAGAGAAGACAAAATTTGTCCAAGGCGATTTTATTTTCGTTGTCAGTAAAGACAAGAATGGCAACTGGGAGGCCAATGGCTATGGTGAATTCACAGGCCTTCTCAAGACAAATGTCAAATCTGCACGTGCCTTTTACTCAGCAGAAGGTACTTATGATTGGAATTGGAAGAGGCTTGCTCCTGAAGTTATAGTTAACTCCAAACCGGCTCCAACCGTGTCTGTCGAACTTGACCAACGTTTTGGAAAGAAATAGCCATGCGCACGATTTTATTCTTTCTGTTGATTCTGGTTTCAGCGTTCCCCATAAAAGCAGACGATACTCGAAAACAACCTCGAATTGGTGCAGGCCCCTGTCAATGGATCACGTTTGAGAGGGAAATTGGACCAACCGTTGTTTTGCCACAACAATATCGTCTCATCGTTGCCGAACGATTTTCAAATACAACGATTGTGGCAAAGAAACTCCATGGGATAAGTAATCAGGTTGTACTGGATACAAAACGCCCTTGGGTGGAAGAAATGGTCGCTATTGAAGAAACAGGCTTGGTGGCGATTAGTCGAAATGATGGGCAGATCGAAATCCGGGCGTTTAAGGTGAAAAATGAAGAGCCACTCGCAATCATAAAAACGTCTGCTTCTGACATCGTCCGGATGGCAGCGTCAGGCAGAAAGATAGGATTTTCTTCAGGCAAAGGGGATACTTTTGGAGTTGTTGACACAACACTCAAAAAGGTGCTGTGGGAGAAAACAGGGCTCGAAAAAGGGACGGCACATGATGTGGCGTTCTCAAGCGATGGCAGCCAGTTGATGACATCCGGGGCTGGAATCAGAGTGTACAATTCTGTTGATGGCCGTGAGTTGAAAGTGGTTGGCCATGATCGTCAGTTTGGAGTTTTATCCGTTTCTCCAACGGGAAAAATGTTGATCGCTTCCGTTCTCGAAAAGAGTGAAGATGATTTTGATGACGATGCCGTGTCGATTTTTTCATTACCCTCGTTGAAACAAATGTACTTACGACGAGGGCACGATGGTCACATTTTGGACTTTGCGTTTTCCAGCGATGGCCGTGTTGCTTTTTCGGCCGGGTACGACAGGTCGATCCGAATGTGGGATACGAAAACCGGCAAGGGGTGGCGAATTCCATTTGCACATGACGGAACGATTGGGCGGCTACATTCCTATCGAGTTGAGCAGGTGAAAGAAGAATACCTGGTTTCAACAGGAGTTTCAGATCGGCAGGTGAAAGTTTGGGAAATCAGTAAGCTGCTGGCACCGCTGAAGACTGACCCGTAAATTTTGTCCACAAACAGCCAGTCCACCGGACCGTCACGATCAATGAGAATGCACCTCCCATTCTCAACGAACCTTTGGACTGGGTGATCACCTTCACCGAAATTGCGGATGGCGATTACGCGGCTGCGATCGGGTTCCTGCCGTTCCTTCCGGGTGCGACGCAGAATGCGGCAAAGATCAGTTTTCGAGCCGGTGCGACGGGTTTCGAGTTGACGGGCGATGTCGTCCGACGATTTAATGGATTGGCGAAAGCCGACCAGTCCAAGGCGTTGGAGATATTCAATAAACTTCCGAAGAAAGACTTCGGAGGCAACGTCTCGAAACAGTTGGACACCGCCATCGATGCGGTGAAGAGCGCAAAGAGAGTGGTGTGGGCTGCCGATGGCTTGGCCGACGACCTTCTTAAACATGCAGACAACGTCATTCCCAAATCTGGGTTCACAGACGTCTTTATTCATGCAACGGAGGACAGCTTTAAAGTTCGGCACAACGGTAAGTGGGTGAATCTAGGCCATCGAGATTTAGCGAACTTCCTGAAGTCAAAGGGAGTCACAGGAGACATTCGGCTTATCTCCTGTAATGCAGGGCAACGCAACCTTGCTCAGAACCTTGCCAATAAGCTGAACGTGACTGTTGAGGCAGCCACAACCAAGGTTGGTGTACCAATCGACTTCAAGTCACAGCCGTTGCTACAGCCAGGTGGAAAGTGGATTCCGTTTACACCTTTTGGGAACTAGAAATGAATAAATTTGGTTTTTTTGATGAACAAGGTGAGAATGCTGCCCGGACTCTACTGAAGCAGCTTGTGTCGGAGGGGCCTCTTTCAAACGAAAGCCAAGTGCTTTCGTACTTAGCCCAAGGTACTCAAGTAATGGCAATTGGTGGTGTCTTCACGGATCTGCTTGCGGAAGACGATGACGTTATCGGATCGCCTCATGTTTTTTCAGATGGGACTTGGTGCTGGACATTGGATGTAATTCACTACATTGAGACACATCACATCTCTTTGCCTCAAGCGTTTCTTGCCCACATGAAAAGCAACGATTGGCAATGCCCACCGGTGAACGATCCCAGATCAATCGTGGAACAAGTGTGGCAAACCTGAAACCCGTCACGGTAACAATGTAACCGAAGGGGGAGAACGTTAACCAGTCGCAACGCATGTTCCTGCGAATCATCACGAACACGACATTTGCGGAACACGCGGCTGCGATCGGGTTCCTGCCGTTCGTTCCGGGGGCGACGCAGAATGCGGCAAAGATCAGTTTTCGAGCCGGTGCGACGGGTTTCGAGTTGACGGGCGATGTCGTCCGGCGATTTAATGGATTGGTGAAAGCCGACCAGTCCAAGGCGTTGGAGATCTTCGAGAAACTTCCGAAGAAAGACTTCGGAGGCAACGTCTCGAAACAGTTGGACACCGCCATCGATGCGGCGAAGGCCTCAGTTAGAGGGGCGGATTGGTTTGATGATGTTGCGAAACAGGCAACAAGGAATGCCGACAGCACAAAACTGGTATTAGGGCATTTCGCCACTGATGGTACGACTTATCAAAAGGTTGCCGCTCATTACAAAGCGACCTACTTCAAGGTGGAAAATTGGAGCGAGGTCACAAAGGGACTTTCACCTGATGAGATTTGGAGAATTAACAAAACGTTCCTGACTCAGCAAATGAAGCAAGGAAAACAAATTTTGTTCTCGCATAATCCACTCAAAGCACGTCCGAACTCCTTCTTTGAGCGAGAGGTCGATTTCCTTCGGGATCTTGGATACAAATTCAGACAAAAAGACCAGTGGACTTGGGAGGCGTATAAGTGAATTCTAACAACATTCCGACTGATGAAGATTTTAGGCGAGCCGAATCCGCTGATGCTGAGCGAAACCGTGGGCTTAGTGAGGTGAGTGTTCAAGTACTTCACCGTTTTGGCAAAAACGATGTTTACCAGGTGTTTATGTTTTACTCTCCAAGAGTCGATACCTTTGGGGCCTTCATTTTTTACCGTTGGGACCAGCAGATTCCAGAAGCGGAAAAATCTGGACTAGCGTCTCGGATCAAAGAGGCAATTCTTGAAGAGTTAGAGAACGTTGGTAGAGGTGATCGCGAAACGATTCGTGTCGATTTTGAGTTTGACAGCCACGAAAACGTTGAACGAAACTATGAAGGCGATTACTTCCTCCGTCTACGATGATCTGTCCACAGCGAACAGGAGGTTGCGGAACGCCGTGCCAGATGGCGGCATGGTAGATGAGGATGGTTCAGGTGAGGAGACCTTCACCGTTCAGGCCAGTGCGTATGAGATCAACCAGTCCGCCACCGGGACCGTCACGATCAACGAGGATGGCATCGTTTCTCCGTCATTTTCACTGCCAGTTTATGAGTTTGCCATTCCCGATGTGGCTCCCGCTGGAACTCTGGTCGGTCAAGTGGTCGCAACACAGGCGGAAGGCCTGCCGATTACCTATCACCTCGACGATCCGACAAATTTCACTATCGACGCGAATACAGGTGAGATTTATACAACGGAAAATCTGGCCTATCAGTCAACTCCCTACACCACCGGCGTGAAAGCCCGCATCGTTGGCTTGCCGCAGGTTTATGCGGCTGCATCACTGGAGGTCTCATCTCTCGCCCGGCCAGAGATCATTGCTCCGAACTATCTCTACGTCGAGATGAATTCGGACAATCCCACGCCAGTCGCCTTGACCGACGCAGACCAGACGACCGAAAGTCAGTACGAAGTCACGCTCACGACAAGCGTCGTGAACTACGGTCAATCGGAACCAGAAACGCACGGATCGATTCTGCTGCCCACAACACCTGGTGTCACATTTGTGGAGGGATCAGCCGACACACTTTCAGAAACGATTTCGATTACCGGCTCATATGACGATATCAACACGACTCTTGGCGGGTTGATATTTCATGCCGAAGCCGGCTTTGAAGGCGAAGCGGGTGTTCACATCATGGTGCACGATCTCTCGCTTGCCGAAGTCGAAGAGCCTGCGGGCAGCTGGGCCCAGGATTCCCATCTGGCGATGCATCAGATTCATTTCGTCGTCGGCGACCCGGCTAACTACGGTTGGGGGCCATTTGAGGCGAACAATGATGATTTCGTTTTACGAAGGGATCATTCGCTGAGCTTCATTGCGAACGACCTGCTTAAAAACGACAACGTGTCCCAAACTGTCATCTTCGATGGATTCGTCAGCCTTCCCGTATCAGGCTTGTGGGAAGTGACAAACAATGGCGATGGCGATGTTTACACCTTCACGCCCGATCCAGGGTTCACTGGTTCTGTTGACCTTCAGTACTCCATTTCCAGTGAAAGCGGACAAACGGACGTTGGAGAAGTATCGATCATCGTTCTTGAATCGCCATCGGCAGAAATCGAGTCCGTAATCAGTCTCGAATCGCCCGATGTCTCTGACAGTGGAGAAAACATCACGCGATTGGATCTAAGCGGTGGAATTCAAAAGGGTGAGTATGGAGGGGATATCGTCTTTGAATTCGATTTGAATGATGATGGCGAACCCGACATCACCATTGATGCAAAAACTGGCGAAATTCTGGAAAACGCATCTAACACTGCCGTTGATTCCGTTGAAGTCTCGAATGAAAATTTCCACGTCTCACTAATTTTTGAGACGTCTGCACCTGCTGTCCATGTTCGCACGTCGTATTACTCACTTGATGACGATTTGGAAGTAGCCAGTGAATGGGCCGACTTTGGCCATGGGGCAAATGTTGTTGAAGTTCCCTTTGAAGGCGAGCAGTTTGAAAACGACCTTGTTCAAGCATTTCTGGCAAACGACCCACGAACAACAGAGGCTTACAATTACCTCCGGGGGATCCCTGACAGTCACCTCCGTTCCCGGATTCAGCAAATTGAGGAGCAGCAAAAACAGCTGCGCACAAAGCTGAACGAGTTCCCCGAACGGATTTCGCAACAGAAAGCGGTCGTCGATAATTTGCGAGAACAGGTTAAGACTTCCGAGGAAGGGATTCAGTTCTTCTCTACCATTGATGGCGAAAAACTGGCAGCAGTGCAGCAGGAACAAAATTCACTGCGAGACCAAAGAGATGAATTGATGAGGCATCTTGCGAGGTCTGAGGCTGAGTTACTGGCCGAAAAAGACAGGTATACAACTGCGATTTTGGCCAGGAATACCATCGTTCATAAAACGGGGATGTCTCTGGAAGAAAAGTTGGAAAAACTGAGATCTCTCAACATAGGCACCGGTCCCATCACGACGTTGGAAGGTTACTATAACAGCAAGGTGTTCCCCAAAACGAGAGTACCTGCCAATGCCGACGGAGTGAATTTAGAAGACTATGAGTCCAATTTCGTCAAATATAAAGAGAACCACCTCAAGCATCATGTCCAACTACAGATCAACGCCTCCTTCAACCGCCTGGGACAAAAAACATCTGCCCATAATGCGCTGTTGACTCAGCGAAACCAATTGGTTCAGGCTGTGAAGGAAGCTGAGACAAGATATCAGGAAGCCGTTCAGAACGAGCAGACCAGAGTTTTTCTGGAGGGGTTTGAAAAAGCGTTCGCACATCAGGAACTGGTCAACAATCTCGAGCAGGCAAGCAGCCAGTTAAGGTCAACACAGTACGCGCAAAACAAAATGTTGAGAGAACTGCGTGCCAGTACCGACCTGCTTGTCGCCTACCGATCAACCCTCGTTCAACAAAGAGACCCGGCAGTAGCGAATGCCCCTGCACCGCAAAATTCCACACCGACATCAGAGGACGTCTTCTCGGCATCTGCCGAAGCCGATATGCGGTTCGGAATTACCCTTGTTCAGGGAGACGTCAGTTACGATGTCGAAGTCGGTCGTCTCATGCAGGGTGAAGATGCCCCGGAAAACTGCCAGGGATGTATTGGGCGATCGATCGGAAGTGGTGAGGACACTGAAGTCTATGCGATGTCCATCGACGACTTCTTTGATCATCTCAAAAATCAAAAGCAGAGCGATCCAACCAGGCTCGACCATCGTACCATACAGGCGTGGATAGACGATCTTTTTGAAGACGAAGGAGCCAACTTAAATCCCGGCATCTGGGAGCAAATTGGTGATGGAGCGTGGAGCGTTGCGAGCTTCACCGCCGACCTGACGTGGTCAATTGCCACACTCCCCAAAAGGATGTTTGATGATGCGCATGAGTTCAGCGCGTTTGTGGGGCGGGCAACGTCCGACCTGACCTACGAAATGCAGGATTCCGCAGAACGCCGAGATCGAGCCGTCAGTGTACTGCTTGATCCCAAATCCAGCGAAGCAGATTACAGTGCGGCATTCAATCGTGCTCGTCCGTCACTTCCACCAGCCTGGCAGGAGTTGATCAAGCACTCCGTGCTGAAATATGTCGAGTTTGCCGCCACCGGTGGCGCAATCGGCATGAAGGCGTCCATTGTTGGAGATGGTGTCCGTGTTGTTTCGGAAAGCGGTATCCAGATTGGCCTGGCCGGATTCTTCTTCCGCAGAGCCAGCCGGAATACGGGAGGTCTTGCCGACAACACGTTCGATGAACTGGTGCAGGCCTATGCGGCTACGGTCAATGAGAATGGAGGGGTCGGCAGCAAGTATCTGTGGGATGACATCGCGCAAGGAATATTTGATGGGCAAATCACGGTTAACCAACAGGGGCTGATCCGTCAAGAGGCCCGCTCACTGGGATTGGTTGACAATGTTGACAAGTTGCGATTCTATGGGCCAAACGACAAATATGTTGACTTCCAGGATCTGGCGAAGGAATTGGTTGACAAAAAAACGGGTGAAGAAATAGGCCGTACTGCTACATTACCTGGTCATCTGCTTGAAGGTGCCAAATTAATGGATCGACCTGCACATGCAGCGTGGTTAAACAAACTATATGGAAATCACCCCGGCTATGTCTGGCATCACATGGCAGAGAAAGGAAAAGTGCAACTTGTTCCACAGCGCCTTCATATGTTCCTCGACCATGCAGGATTAGCCACATGGAGATATCAATAGCAATGAGCAATCTAAGGTTTGAATATGAGCCCGATTCATTCGCTGAACTTTTTGATGAAGCAACATATCAAAGGACTGCACGATATCGATTCGGACCAAAGTCAATAATTGGAGGGGATGGATACCAGATCGACGCAAAATGGATCGACCATCTGCGAAAATTTAACGGTGGACGGCCCATTGCAAATGTTATTGAGACTGTCAAGGGAATTAAACATCCGATTGGCCAAATGCTGAATTTCTCCGCCGACTGCGATGAGTTGCACGACTATCATGTTGAGATGATCTTAATGTCAATGGGACAACGCATTACAGATTATCTTATTCCTTTCGCGATTACCTCGTTTGGCGATGTCGTCTGTTTCGATTACGGGCAAGTCACGGACGGGCGACCTGCGGTCGTTATGTGGTATCACGAAAAGTCCCGCGACTTCGATCCCTACACAGAATATATCGCGCCAAACTTTGACGAATTCATGAACCTGCTCCGTCCCTCAGAGTACGATGAGAGCGACACGTGACGATCGAAAGGAAATGAAGACAAAATGCAATTAGTACCTCTGCGTTTGCATATGGCGTTAGAACATAAAGGGATGGCTATCTGGATTGAGCAGTGAGGACGACAATGGAACTCGGTTTCGTGTACAAACCAAACTCTTTTTCTGGGATATTCGACGAACAATACTTTGAGAAATGGAGGCGTTATTACTTCGGACTAAAGTCAAACATCACGGAGCATGGACATATTGATAAGCCATGGCTATCTCATCTTCGAGAATATCATGGTGGAAAGCCCGAAAGTTGCGTTGTTACAACAGAGAAAGGGGTATGTCATCCAATAGACCGCTTCCTGAACTTTGCAAAATCAGGACATCCACTTGACACATATCGCCTAGGCGGCATCTGGGCTGATATGGGTGAACGCCTGAGCGACTTGCATGTTCCTTTCGCGATTACCTCGTTTGGCGATGTCGTCTGTTTCGATTACGGACAAGTCACGGACGGGCGACCTGCGGTCGTCATGTGGTACCACGAAAAGTCCCGCGACTTCGATCCCTACACAGAATATATTGCGCCAAACTTTGACGAATTCATGAACCTGCTCCGTCCTTCAGAGTACGATGAGAACGACACATGACGATCGAAAGGAAAGAAAAGGGCAAGATACAACTGGTGCCAACACGATTGCATTTGGCATTGGATCACGTAGGAATGGCGACTTGGATTGAACAGTGAGTATGAAAATGGAATACAATTTTGAATACCAACCGGATTCATTTTCCGGCGATTTTGATGATGCATCTTTTGAAAGTTGGAAAAGATATTACTTTGGTCCGAAATCGATCATTGGGGGAAAGGGATTTCAAATTGACCATGGCTGGCTGGCACACCTGAGAAAATACCACGGTGGAAGACCCGAAAGCTGCATTGCTACAACAGTGAACGAGAACAGTCATCCAATTGATCGCTTCCTCAATTTTTCGTCACCCAATCACCCTCTGGAAACATATCATGTCGGATGTATCTGGGCGGATATGGGCGAACGCCTGAGCGAACTGCATGTGCCTTTCGCGATTACCTCATTTGGCGATGTCGTCTGTTTCGATTACGGACAAGTCACGGACGGGCGACCTGCGGTCGTCATGTGGTATCACGAAAAGTCCCGAGACTTCGACCCCTACACAGAATATATCGCGCCAAACTTTGACGAATTCATGAACCTGCTCCGTCCCTCAGAGTACGATGAGAACGACACGTGACGATCGTGCCGGGCTCCTTTCGGCTCAACTGGTGACCGACGTGGAACATGGCGCACTCTCTCTGATGGTCGATGGCACATTTACCTATACGCCGGATGTCGGCTTCGCTGACGTCGACTCGTTTACCTACAAGGCGATTGATGCTGACGGAAATGAATCGACCGCAACGGTGACGATTACCGTAACCAGTGAACGACCCGAAGCAGTCAGCGACAATTACGAAGTCCACGCCGGTGATGAATTAAGGCTTTCCTGGTGGGATAGCCTGCTAACCAACGACAACGACGCCGACAACGACAATCTCACCGTCGTCCAGGTCGATGACAGTGCCTTGTCTGGTACGCTCACGATTTCCAGCGATGGTTCGCTGACATACATGGCAGCGACCGGATTTGTCGGTACGGAATCTTTCACCTACTTCGTCGATGATGGATATGGGCTCAGTCTCGATCCCGCAATCGTCAGCATCACCGTCAATAACGAGGCGCCGGTGGTTGGTGATGACAGCTACAGTGTCCTGCACGACACAACGCTTGCCGTCAGTGGACTCAACGGGTTGAGTGCCAACGACAGCGATGGCGATCGGCTCGATCTGTCGTTACAGACCGGTCCGAGCAATGGAAGTTTGGCGCTTTATGCAACCGGTGGTTTCATTTACACGCCCAACGAAAACTTCACTGGAATCGATCAGTTCATCTATCAGGTAACCGACGGTACAGAAACAACCTTTAGCACAGTCACTATCGATGTGCAAAACAATGCACCTGTTGCCATGGATGATGTTGCCTTCCCGGCAGAAGGAGAGAACCGAATACCCTACCTGGTGAATCCTGGTGGCAAACTGGCGATTCCGTGGCAGCATGGTTTACTCACCAACGATGTCGATGATGATCAGGATGCATTGACCGCAACGCTTCTGTCACAGGGCACCGGAGGCCTCGTCCAATTGAACGCCGATGGTTCCTTCATCTTCACACCCGACCAGGGATTCCTGGGCGACTTCTCATTTACCTACGCCATTTCCGATGGCGTTTCCGTCAGTGCACCTGCGACCGCATTCATCAAAGTGCTGCCCGAATACAGTCTCGCACCACCAGTTGCAGTAAATGACATCTATTCCGTCACACATGACACGCCACTTTACATCTTTGCCGATGATGGTCTACTCGCCAACGACACAGATCAAGACGGTAACCCGTTGCGCGTGACCGAAGTCGAACATGAGTTGGGTGACCGTCTCGAATGGAAAGAGTCAGGCGCCTTCCACTACACACCTGTCGCTGGCATGACCGGAACAGAGACCTTCATCTATACCGTCAGCGACGGTGTCTGGGAGACAACGGGGCAGGTCACGATCAATGTCACCAACGCTGCCCCGACATTGTCCAACCAGTCATTCACCATCGGTAAGAACGACTCATTAATCGCCTCATCATGGAATGGCGTTGACACCAAATGGCTGCTGGAAAGCGAAGTGGCAGGCGGAAAACACGATTCCCGCGACCTGCTCTACCAGAATTCCGGGTCAAGTGTTACGCGCATTGCGCAGGATGATGACCACGATCAATTAACAGTCAGCAGCTACACGCAACCTCTCCACGGCACGGTCGAAGTCTCCGAGTCGGGTCAGTTCATCTACCTGCCAGACCAGGATTTTGTCGGCGACGATCTGTTTGTCGTCACAATCACCGATGGCCTCGCGATCGACACGGCAACAGTCTGGATCAACGTCACCAACAACACGCCCACCACACAACATGGCGATGGCAAAACCTCCTTCACACTGCCGGTCAACTCACGTTTCACCAATGCGGAACTCCCGGACAGGAAGAAGAACGATGGCTCTAACCTCGACACCGATTCCTGGGGCTCGTTTCTCACGAACACCGCGTCGACAACCAGCATGGGCATTCACGCCGATGCCGATGGCGACCTGATCTCGGCCGAACTGATCAGTAACGTCCAGCACGGAACACTCGTCTTCCACGCCGATGGTACGTTCCTTTACACGCCAAACGAGCATTTCATCGGCACCGATACCTTCACTTACGCAATTACGGACGTCATTCCCAACGTCTCCGTTGAAGGTGAGGAAACCACTTTCGACCTGACGGGTCTCAGCGAGCCGATAACAGTCACCCTGGAAGTCAAAAACCAGGCGCCAGTTATCGTCAACCCGCAGGTCCGAACGTTTGAATCGACTGAACTCGCGCACAAAACGCTCTACACACCATTTGACGAAACACTGATCTTCACCACGCCGATTCACAAAGCGGATCACGATCCAGACGGACACGCCATCGAGCTGATGTTCGGTTCCACGCCGCAACCGATCACGCAGGACATTGTGGAACCGTTGTACGACCTCGACGATCCCTCCACGCTGACTGGCCATCTGACCCTGCATGCCGATGGTACGTTCGAGTTTACACCGGTTGTCGGCTACAGCGGCAACACGCAATTTGAATACGCGATTCGCGACAACTATCTGCAACTCGATGACGACGGAATTCCGCAGAATCAAGCCGGCGAACCTGTCACTGGCATCGTCCGGCTCACCGTGCTGGCAGAAAATTACAATCCACCGGGTGAATTCCCAACCGCTCGCACTTACGCCCGGCAATACAATGCCGACCTCGCCCTGCAACTTTCCAGCAAAGCCATCGACCACACCACAGATAGCGAACGCACTGCAAAAAACAATCGTCTGTCGTCGATTTATACGGCTCACGTCGCGCGCGACACCGACATCCGCAATCAGATCATCAGCCAGAAAACCGCCCACATCGAGGCACGACAGCAACTCGCGACCAATCTGTACCACGAAGAACAACACCACATTGAAGGGACACTGGACGAGGAAGCAACTTACGAAGCACATCAGGCGGTCGAACATTACCGCCAGTGGGATGAAATTACCGACGCCACAATTCTCTACAACAACACGGCTGACACGCACATCAACAACGCCAACCAACTGATCGAACTGCAGGAGGAAATCTATGTCAATGCGGTTGCCATTGCCGATGGCCTTTACCGCAATGATTCCGCCGAGAAAGAGGACGATTTCACCGCCGCAACGTTCGCCGCACAAGTTGCCTACATCGCCGCCGAAGAAACGACCTTCCTCAATCACCGGGCGGACGTCGAATCGCACAACGACACCTTTGAAGCCACCATCCTCTCGGCTGCCGAAACACTCGACGCCGCGTTGCTCTCCATCAAGAATGGATTCGATGCGGCTGTCGAACAAACGGAAGCCGTCATGCAGGCGGTCTTCGACGATGCCAACGCCAACTACCACTCCGTACTCTCCTCTGCAATCGCCACGCGGGACAGTTCCGTCGTCAATGCACGGGCAACTTACGATTCCGCCATCGCCGCCGCTGCGTCCAGTTACGCGGCCGTCACACCCGATGCCGATATCACCAACCCGCTCGCTCTCTCTTCCGACACGACCTATCTCGCCGCCATCGCTTCCGCACAGGCCGACTACGATGCCGCCCTCGCCTCAGCCAACGCCCAATACGACAGCACGCTCAGTTCCGCGCGAGCGACTCTCGAAATGGCGTTGAAGGACGCCCGCGAAGATTACAACGATAAATACACTGCGGAACTGACCGCCTACGAAACCGCTGCGGCCGCGGAAATCGCCAACTACCGGGACGACATGATCGCCCTTTACACCGCGCACGATGTCGCCATCCAGACAGCCGACGACACCTTCGAGGCCAACGTGCAAACAGCCGTCGACCTGTTCGACAACGCGATGAAGCTCGCACACCTCACACACGAAACCACCATGACGGCGATCGAGCAGACCTACATCGACGCCGTCGACGCTGCAGAAAACGCTTACGAACAGACCGAACGCGACGCAGCCTATACCTACGAACAAAACATCCAAACCGCCGACGCCACATTCGAATCAGCAATGGCTCAGCCCCGGCTCGATTACGAAGCAGGTCGCAAAGCCGAACTGCAACTCTACGATGCCAACATTCTCGCCGCCCGGCTCGGTCAACAGACGGAAATCCGCGCCGCCCTCACCACGGCCGATACCCCCTTCACCAGCCACTGGCAAACGATGGTCGACACCAAATCCACCGCCATCGACACATATTACGCCACCGTCGACGCAGATTATCAGCAAATGCGGGCCGACCTCATCAGCAGTGCGACCGGCTACAACGAACAACAGTACCGGCTCGATCTGACCTCCGCCCACGACGTCCTCCTCGACGCCAACGATCAGGCCACCACCAACTACTTCCTCGCATCACAACAGACCAACCAGAATCTACTCAACGCCAAACAGGTCGAAGACGACGCCAAACTGACCCGGTATCAATTCCTCAACCTCATCGACGATATCAAAAGTGAGGTCAACAGCGAAAACGGCGAACAGAAAAAACAGGAATTCTTCGATGCCGTTGGACTGCCCAACGACGGAACATACGACAGCATCTACAGGCCCCAGGGGACGCCTTCGATTTGGAATGCCAACTACGCCGAGTACGCACAAATCGAGCGCGAATCGTACACGCTCGCCAAGCGGCAATTCAAACTCGATTCCTTCCAGAACCAGATCGACCTCAGACAAACCATGCTGCAGCCGCAGTTGGATTTCGCCACCGCAAAGGCCGAAGCCGCCTGGAACTGGGATGAAATCAACACGACCGAAGGCTTCGAACATCAAGCCGTCAAAGCGACTGCCGAAGCGACCCTCTCCACGGTCATCATCGATGCCGATGCCGCCTTCCGCAACGCCGTCACCGATCGCGATCAAACCCTCGCCGATGCCGTCGCAGTCGCCAATGAAAACGAACGGGTCGCCACCTCGCAGGCAACCAGTCTCTGGCAACTGGGCGATATCGAACTCCGCTCTGTCTACACCACCGCAAACCGGGCCGCGGCTCACAACTTCGCGCTCGCCGAAAACGCCGCCGCAACCGATCAGTCCATCGCCCTCTCGATCGCCGAGCAGACCTTCCAGGCCGATATCGCACTCGCCGTCCACGATTACAAAATCGCTTTAACCACAACCGACAGCGACCACCGGCTCGACATCGCCACCGCCGTCGCCGAATTCGATCTCGATCTCGCCGATGCCGCCGCCATCCACGCTCAGTCCATCGCCGACGCCAACACCGCCTGGCGTAACGATATCACCATCCGGGGCAACGAACTCTCCGCATCGCTCCTGCAACTCACCACAGACGCCCAAATCGAAATCGCCGAAATCCGGGCCGATTGGACCTCCGACGTCGCCCAGGCACAAAACGTCTTCTTTGAATCCCGCGCCGACGCCACCAGCACATTCGTCTCAGCCGAAATCACCGCAGACGCCACCGCCGTGCAGAACTTCGCCTCCGCCCGCGTCAACGCCATCCAATCCTGGAACACCGCCGAAGCCACCGCCTGGTCGCAATACCTGCTCGACGAATCCCTCGCCCGCCAAACCCTCGCCAGCAGTCTGGCGACCGCCGACAACACACTCAAACAGTCAATCGTCAATGCCGACATCAACCATGCCGGCGAAAAGGGAACGCTCCGCTTCCTCTACGATCTCGACGACACTCTCTACCCGCAGAACACCGCCGACGATGTCACCTTCGTCTTCACCGCCGACGGCTCGCTCCTCCATCCGTACCTCCACGGTCCCGACACCGACCGCCTCTTCAGCGATCCCGCATACATCCCCACAGTCACCGCCGCACAGGTCGCCGGGGCTGGCATCGTCTACGACTTCGCCAACGCCCCCGCCGCCGAAGACTACTCCCAGCTCTCCGCCGACGCCTGGGAAGCCTTCCGCCTCACCACGGCCGACGCCCGCGTTGCCCAGGTCACCGGCTTCAACAATGCCGAGGAAACCCTCCTCACCGAAATGGCCCTGCACGATCAGGCCCTTTCGACCAGTATCGCCCTCGCCGTGCATCAACTCGAAACCGACTTCGCCGCACTCGACCTCGCCTACACCACCACCGAGGCGAACGCCGCACTCACCCGAGATGTCGCCATCGCCAGCATCACCGAAGACCTGCTGGTCGACCTCACCACAGCCGACGGCCTCCGCCGCGCACAACTCGAAACCATCCAGCACGATTCCATCGCCCGCATGGAACCCTTCGCACGGGCAATGGAGGAAATGATCATCGCCCTCAACAGCCTCTATGCCGAAGGTTCAGCCGAACATAACGGCGTCTACGCCGACATCCGCGAATTCCGCACCTTCATCAACCAGGCCCTGCACGACCTCGCCGATGTCCGCACCGCAGCCGGACAGAACTTCGCCCACGCCGTGCAGTCCGCTCTGGCCACCGAAGACACCACAAACCGGGAAGCCGACGAAGCCCGCGCCCACACGAAAAACACGCTCCAGCGCGACCACACCATCGCCACCGCCGGCATCATACCGGCTGCCGAAATCGAACTCCTGCAACTCGAAAAAGACCTCTTCGCCCTCCTCACCGGCAACGCACTCAAAACCGCCGTCGCCTCCATCCAGCCATACGAACTCCCGCAGGCCTACGACATCGGCCAGTGGTTTGAAGACACCATCGCCTACTTCCAGTACGCCGGCTTCTCAGGCGTCCTCGGCGACTTTTCCATCGGCCTGGCCCGCACCATCACCTTCGGTGCCATCGACGATTACATCGAGTGGATGGGCTACGAAGAGTACGTCAACCGCGATTCCATCCCCTACCTCGCCGGCAACATCCTGGGCGAGGTCATCGGCCTGGCGACCGCCTTCATCCCCGGCTGTCAAGTCGGCTGGATGGGGCGTGCTTTCAAGGCCATCCACTACGCCAACGACCTCTACGCCGTCGGCAAGGGCACTCACAAACTCATCACCAACCCCAGCGAATTCGGCGTGATGGACGGCCTCGGCATGGCCTTTGGCGGTGCCGGACTGCTCGGCCCGCTCCTCCGCCGCGCCTGCTTCGTCGGGGAAATTCAGGTCGCGATGAAACACGGTTCCGTCCACTTCGCCGGGCCGGGAATTCCAGCAGCGAATTCAATGGGTAGTAAGGACTGGGAACTGGCGACGACAATGGAAAGCACCTTGGTGGTTTCCGGCGTGACATTGGGAATCGTCGTGGTTGCAAGTAACATGGTTGCAACGAAGCGAAAAAGGAAACTCGAAAATGAAGAAAACGAAGAGGTGAAAATCAAAAAAGCGAAACCCAGAATGCGGGACATCAATCACGATCGCCTTTCTCCCGAAGAACGCAAGGAAATTGAAGATTACTTCGCCAGCGATCAGTTGATGGAAAACCTGTACTGCTCTCGTGCTGGTCGTAGACATGAAAGGTCGGTTCGCGTTGAGAATTCCGGTAACGCACATGACAATGGCAACATGCCTGCCACGACAACATCAGCAGAAAAGTTGAGCGAATATCCCACGGTTGGAACATCCCGCCCGTGGTTGCGCAGTCTGCTGACGATCTTTGGACTCATCGTCGCTGGCGGTTTGATCTGGACCGGTCTATCCGGTCTGCTCTCTTCTCCTTCCGCAGACTCTTCGCTCACCGCCGCTGCTACTCCCGTTCAGCCAATTGAAGAGCCGGCGTTAATCACGGCTGCGATCAAAGACCTTCGCAATGGTATGCGGGTACTGGCGGATAACCCGGAACTGGCGGGCCAACAGGTTGAGTTGCTCGATATCAGGAACCCGGACGAGTGGCGGAACTACGTCCTCCAGCTTCCCAAAGAAGACGGAGCGACAGTCGAAATCACATTGCTCGAACCAGCCGATTGGCTGGAGTACATGAGCGATGATGACGGCAAAACCGTCCATCTCGATCTGCACGAAATGGGCGCAGTTGGGTTGGCAAAAGTTGTTGCAATCGAGCCTTGTCCGCCCATCGAACCAGATGACGGCACCGGTCGACCAC
>JANQSH010000115.1 GCA_028284145.1 Planctomycetaceae bacterium
GCGTGTTACGCTCTTCCGTGGCGCGATGGACGCCGTTTGGTCTACAATTGCAGGCTCCCACGAGCGAAATCCGTCACACGAAAAGGTAAACTGCTCTATTACGAAAACGACTCTCCGCATCGAGCCGACAAACCCGGAGGGGATTTCTCCGGGCCTGTCTGAGGAGAACACCAAGATTCGATTACAAGTTCGAGTTGCCGACTTCGGCCAGATCTGCTTCATTCCGCAGTTCGAAGTAATCGTCAATCTCTTTGGTCAGATTCGATGGAATCTTCGGTTCGGTGGCGACCGGAATCAAACCGGTGAAGCGACCGTCATTATCCAGCAGTTTCTCCTTGACATCCAACTGCTTGTTCAATTCACGAATCAATGTCTTCGCACGGTTAAGTTGTGAGTCGTCAATAGCCAGCACACTGACGGTTTCCGCCGCCTGCACTGTTTTCAGCCGAGCTTCCAACTGCTCAACCTGTACTTCAAGGTCCTGCCTGACAACCAGCATTTTGTCGAGTTTGTCCTGATTGGCCTGCAACGCCTTTTCTCGTGCCGTCAAGATCTGCCTGTCACGTGCCAGCGTATCTTGCACGGTTTTATAACGACTGAATCGCGTCGCCAGGTCGCGGCGAACTTTTTCCTCTGAATAGCTTCGGCCTTCGTAGACATACATTTCCTGCCCCGACTCCAGGTCTGTCCGCAAAGCGAGAATCACCTCGCGCTGCTGGTTCAAGGCTTCTTCCCTGGAAGCAATCACTTCGTTCAAATGTTCGATATCAACCTGTTGTTCTGCGATCACATGCATGCTATGGCGAATGTCCGGAACCAGCTCTTCAACCAGTTCCCGTGCCCGTTCGATCTCAAATTCAACCGGCACTTCCGATTTCACCGCGTCACGCGCCTGGCTGCCGGCGGTTTTCAAATAGCTGAAGACATCCTTGCCGAAAATATACCCACCGATAACCAGGGTGGCGACCGAACCGATTAACACCTTCTTGAACATCTCTGACTCTCCTCAATGATTGACGTTTACCTTTTTTGCGTGATGAATCTGGCTCGTGGGAGCCAGCCTTTTCAGGACGAACGATACCTTTCGCAGCCACAAAAAAGTGTTTTACGCCTGGGACTCGATTTTGCCGGTGTACGGGTTTCGAGTTCCGTTTCTCCGGCTTGACACTCTCTCATTCGCCCCTGCTTTGGCATTCTTGGGAGTTTTCGGAGGAATTCGGCCGGATCTGCCGCTTGCCCAAGGCAAGTCAAATGCTAACTAACTGTAAAATAATCACTTATAAAGATAGACCGTTCTCTGCAATCATGCCCATGAAACGGACAATTTGGAACTTTTTCTCATCGGGCCAACTGATTTTCGGCCCTGGAACTGTTCAACCCCCCGCTGCTCTGAAGCGTCCTGGTGCAGAAAAAGCCCTTCTCATCACCGACCAACAACGGGAAACAACGGATTCAGAGCAGCCGACCTTTTGATGTGACGTTTGTAGCTCATGGGCGCCCGCTTATTGCAAGCCGAAAGACATTCCTTGCGGCCACAAGAAAACGTAATACGTTTTCGCTGACTCTTGCCCGGTCGATGAGGAATCACGAAAATATGGGTGTGGATGGAGTCCAATCGAACCGGAAAACCGAATTGCCAAATCAATCATAAGGAGGCTGGCAAGATGAGCATTTTTGAGACCACAAGCGTTCGCCGGTCGGCCGCAATCTGTTTCGCCCTGATTGCATCGTTGGGATTGCAGACGGCATTGGAAGCGGGTTGGAATCCATTCGTCCGTCGCGACCCACACACTGGCAAGCGAACGATTTGGGTACCCTTTGTTCGTGTGGAAACCGGTCCCAATGGTACGAAAGTGAAGGCCCCATTTACTCGCATTGAGTCGGGACCACAGGGGAATTCCATTCGTGCCCCATTCTACCGAAATGGTTACCGGGGAGTGATCCCGCAGCCACACCCCGCTATTCCTGGTCGTCAGTTGCTCCCGACGCCTGCACCGACGGGAATTGTTCGCGTCACAATCAGTTCCAAAGCATCGGTGATTCTTCCCAGGAGAAAGGCCACAGTGGGCGAACCTCCAGCCACCAGCCCGGCAAATGGTGGTGGCATCAACCTGGGGAACCCTTCCGCTGGTCCCGGCATTTCGCTGGGAGATCCGTCTCTCGCTCCTGGTATCTTACCTGGCGATCCCACCGAGACCTTGAATGAAAAGCCCGAAGCGACTTTGCCACCCGTTCCCGGCAGAGTGATCCCTGACAAAACGTCCTCGCCAAATGCGAACCTGCAACCGACTCCTGACGCAACGGTCACCCGAAAGACACCATCGACAACCAATACCAGGCCTGTTGGGAAAGGCTCCGGTGATGGTCCCTCAGCCGTGCTGGTGATTCCGATGAAGGACAATCCCGCGCCACCGGAAATACGCGTCGCCGTCATTCCTGCGACAACAGAGAACCGGAAAATGCAGACGTCAACTTCCTCGGACGGCACCTCATATTACCTGCATCCGATTCCCTTCAAGGAGACGGACAACTGGTACGAACCGCACGCTGGTCTGCACATTTTCGCCTTCATTCATCCGCATACAGGTGAAACGGTTGGCGTGCCGATCGACTTCCCGGAAGGTGAACCGGAAGTACAGATTCGTCGCGACAAAGTGGAATTCGACTACGGCAGGGAAGAGATCGAAGTCCATTTCCGCAAGGATGGTCGCATTGAAGTGGAATTCGACGACTAGAACCGTTTACTTTTTGTGTGACGTCCCTGACTCGTGGGGGGGCCTATGTTTTCAGTTCGAACGACGTTCATCGCGACACAGAAGAGTGTAATGCACTCTAAACCTTCCCAACTTGCCCCGTTGCGATTCCCTCGACTGTTTTAACAGGCACAACTGATACGGAACGCGAAAGTCGCCTGCATGAAACGAAAAGCAACGTTGCGGGTGCCTTTTCCAGACGCTAGAATTGCCCGCATCGGCAGGGAGCAGATTGGTATTCAGCCGATTTGTTCCACCACAATTCTGATGTTTTGTTTTCTGATGTCTTGACAGACGTCAGGAAACACTTTGCCGCTGTAGCTCAGTTGGTAGAGCGACGCACTCGTAATGCGTAGGTCGGGAGTTCAAGTCTCCCCGGCGGCTCTCCTTAAGGTCGTAAACTGTAATGGTTTGCGGCCTTTGTCGTGCGCAGGTGATTCCACTGGTGTGACCATTTACAGCCATTCTCATGCGAGCATCGGGTCCGACAATCTGCCCGCCGCCTCTTGCTGCATCGTCGGTACAGCATGCGAAATCGAGCGTCATCAATCCTTCAGCACTTTTAACTCGACTTTGCGGAACTGGACCGGATGGCTTTCGGATTGCAGCGATATTGTACCTTCGTTGAGAAGCGTGCCATCATCGAGCTGTGGCCTGGTATACTCCATCACCAGTTCGCCATTGACCTTGTGCTGGATCAGTTCGCTGCCCCTGACCACGATTTCCGCCGTCACCCACTGGTCACCATGGTAGGTTTTTGAGGTCGAATTTTTGCAGTGCGGCTTCCAGAGTTTGCCGTCCATCACAACATGTGTGCCGGGTGTGCAGAGATTGGCCGTTGACCGTTTGTTCCTGCCGTCCCCGCCGAGTAGTTGCACTTCGATGGAGTCGGGGAAATCCTGACCCTTTGTCATCACCTTTGGCGATTGGCCGTGGACCATCACGCCACTGTTTCTGAATGCCCAGCCCGGTCCTTCAGGGCATTGCTCGCCGATGAAACGGTATTCGACGCGGATGATGTAATTCGAGAAGGACCTGTTGTAGAAGATGTGTCCGAAACGCTGGCCATATTTGTCGTACTTGTCGTAAGAGACGGTGAGCAGGCCATCTTCCACGCGGAAGGTATCGCCAAAATTATCGCCAGCGTCGTAACCACGGATTTTGACCGTCCAGTCCTCCAGGTCTTTGCCATTGAAGAGTTGAATCCACTCCGAATCTGACTGGGATGCTTTGTCATTCTCCGCGTAAGCGATGTTCCCAACGAGAATTTGAAGGGAGAGCAGGGCCAGTACGAGTTGCTTGGACATGTTGTTTCTCCTGACGATGTGAGTCGAATATTACTGGTGCGAAAAAAGTCTGGGGCAAAGCCCGCAGATAATTGGAGCATCAGAACTTGTATCACGTGAAGCAGGAGAATCAAAGGCGCTCCCAGACTGGGGATGGAAACCTGGTGCCTTGTCAAGGCTTTGTTGGGGGGCGGATTGACATCACCCGCTCCGTTGTCGCTCCTTGCAACTTCACCAACACTTCTTTTCAATCTTGACAGTTCACTGGTCACGATGAGCGATTCTGGAGCGGCTTGCATTCTGGTGTGATGTCTCTGGCTCGTGGGGCCTCTATTACAGCCAAACGATATCCATCGCTGCGCAGAAGAGCGTACTACGCTCTCAAAATTGATCTTGCGGCTGGTTGTCCGGCTGGTTTGAATGGAATAAAAGAAACGTTTTGATCCGAAGTGATCGAAACATTTAGAGCAGTTTGCCTTTTCGTGTGACGGTTTTCGCTCGTGGGAGCCTATATTTACAGGCCAAACGGCGTACATCGCGCCACAGAAGAGCGTAATACGCTCTAAGTATCAATCTATCCTGCCAGAGTTTTCTGTCACAAAGGTCCACACGCCATGTCTCGCCACATTTCCGCCGCCATTGTCTGCTTTCTCCTGACGACAACCGTTCTTCCCGCTGCTGAGAAGGTAAACTCGAAAGAGGGTGGTTTCACGGCGACATTTCCCGCGAAACCGAAGCAAGACAAGGTGGAACACAAAACTCCCAAAGGAAAACTGAAAATTCATCAGTTCCTGTACACGCGAAAAGATGACACCGTCTTCGGAGTGATCTATACCGATTTTCCGAAAGGCTTTCTTGATGATTTGGATGCCAGGAAGGTGCTTGATAACGCCCGCGACGGTGGTGTGAAAAATGTGAGTGGCAAACTGATGCGGGACAAAGAAGTTCAACTCAATGGTCGACCGGGGCGATCGTTCGACATTCTCGTTGAGAAAACCGGCGTCGAAATCTCGACGCGGATTTACTTCGACAAGTCGCGGCTATATCAGGTGATCGTTTCATCTGAGAAAAAGGGTGAGACGAAAAGCAGGCAGGCAAAAGCCTTTCTGGATTCCTTTAAGCTGATGAAGAAGAGTTAACAACGAAGGGATATCAGAGCAGTTTACTTTATTTGTATGACGTTTCTGGCTCGTGGGGGGGCCTGTTGTCCTCAGCGTTTTACAAGCTGGAACCCGAAAACCCATCAACGGTAAATTGATTACATCTGGCTGTTCAAGCCGCATCGCTGGTCCTGGTTTGGCGATCCAGCAGGCGATACATTGCTGCGGCGACGCGCGCCGAAGAGAGCTCATCAAAACAGGCTTGATGAAATTCCCCATAATGCGGACATCGCTTTTTGTACGACGCGGCACAACCGACGTTCGTCGAAACAAGTTCGTGTTGGTCACCAGGTGGGCCGGAACGGACCGGGCTCGTGCAAGTGAACACGCCGACAACAGGTACGCCAAGTGCCGCTGCCAGATGCATCGGCCCTGTGTCGTTGGTCAGCAAGGTTGCCATTTTTGGCAGGATCGCGGCCAACTGCTTGATAGTTGTTTTTCCGGTCAGGTCAATTACCTGCCCAGCCGGATAGAGTTGCCTCAACAACTCCCTGAGTTGTGCCGAATGCGTTTGTTCATCGTGACTACCCAGCAACACGGCCGGGCGTTGGAATTCCCGCATTGCCCGACCGGCCACCGCTGCAAATTTTTCCACCGGCCAACGTTTGGTAACCCAACGCGCCCCCGCATGGATGGCAATCGCCGGAGTCCCGAATTCTCCCGTCAGCTTATCGGCCCACTCGCGATCAGCCGATGTTATATCGATCTCGGCATGCGTCCCGGGTTGTTCGCAACCGAGGTATTCCGCCACTTTGGAAAGTCGCTGATGCACGGGCAACATGCTTCCTGTCTGCGGCACCGTTTCATGACAGAACCAGTGCGCTCCTTCACGAGCTGTTTCCATGCCAATTCGCAGTGGAGCTCGTGTCGCGAAGGACATTGCACCGGTCCGCAGCAACCCCTGCAAATCGAGAACCAGGTCAAATCGACGAGATCGCAATTCTCGTGCCAGTTGCAATGAATGCCGAACCGAGAGGATCCTTTCAAAGGGAATCACCTCTTCCAGAAGTGGATGCCCCGTGAGCAAATCCTGCAGGCCTGATTTGACGACCCAACTAATGCGCGCCTCGGGAAACCGATCGCACAAGACCGGCAGGAGCGGGATGGTCTGGACGACATCGCCAAAGGCACTTGGCTTGATCACGCAAATCCGCTGAGGGTTGAGACAAGTAATACTGTCGTTCAGGTCTGGCATTTCTGAGTTTTTTGATTCGTCGCGTGAAAATTGCCCGCCGAGTGGGGACCAAGCCTGCCCATTCCGTCAGTTGGCGTTCGCCAGTTGAGTCGAGTGGCGAGATCATACTCCGATCGGAACGCTTCACTCAAGACCAGTCCCGGATGAGAAATGTGTTCAGCACTCTCGAAAAAACGAACCTTTTCGGTCGCCGCAGGCTCACTCAAATGCCATACTGAGTGATATTCAGTCTGTGGCATCTGAAGCCGGATCCTGTGCCGCTTCCATTTTTTCAGGAGGAACTCATGGCTCGTTCAGCATACCTGCTTGTCTCGACTTATTTTGCCTTTCTTTTTCTGAACGCCAGTTTGACAAACCATTCCAGCCTCTCTGCAGAAGACTGGCCCGCTTTTCGCGGTCCCAACTACGACGGCATGTCAACTGAGACAAATCTGCCAACCGAATGGGGGACGGGTACGAACGTGAAATGGACCATGGCCATTAATGGCACAGGAAACAGCAGCCCGATCGTTTCTGCAGGAAAGGTGTTCATCACGAAAGCGAACGACAAAGGCCGCGAGCGGACACTGCAATGTTTCGATCGAACCAATGGTAAACGGCTTTGGGAACGGACCGTTACCTGCGACAAAGATGACCCAACACACAAAACCAACCCGTATGCCGGTTCGACTCCGGTTTCTGATGGCCAACGTGTTGTCGTCTGGCACGGCTCAGCAGGTTTGTTTTGCTACGATCACTCCGGCAAGCAACTGTGGGCGGCCGATCTTGGGCATTTCAAGCATATCTGGGGCTATGCTGGATCACCTGTTCTGTATGATGGTTCGATCTTTCTGAATTGTGGCCCCGGAGAAAATACGTTTGTGGCGTCCGTGAGCCTCAAGGATGGTGCATTGAACTGGAAGGTTGAAGAGCCGGGCGGAACACTCAATCAAATTCCCAAAGTGGGATATGTCGGTTCGTGGAGTACGCCCGTTCCCATGAAGGTCGATGGTAAGACACAAATTATCTGCAGCCTGCCAACGCGTGTCGCAGCATTCGACCCTGCAGACGGAAAGATCATCTGGTATTGCGAGGGACTTGCCAATCCGCCCAGAGGAAATCTCGTTTATACGTCGCCCATTATCGGAAAAGAGATCTGTGTGGTTCTCGGCGGATACCAGGGTCCGGCGATTGGCTTTCGCCCCGGTGGAAAAGGGAACATCACCAAAACGCATCGACTATGGCATAACCTGAAGAGGAATCCTCAGCGTATTGGTTCGGGTGTATTGGTGGGCGATCACATCTTCACCGTCAACGCCGGGCCGGGTACGGTGCAATGTCTCGTCGCCAAAACAGGGGAAACGAAATGGCAGGAACGGCTGAGGGGTGGCAATTTCTGGGGATCCGTCATTTATGCCGATGGACACCTTTATGCCACAAACCAGGAGGGCATCACGCACGTCTTCAAACCGAACCCACAGAAACTCGAGGTCATCGCCAGCAATGAACTGGGCGAGCCAAGTAATTCCACGCCGGCTTTTTCCGATGGCGAGATCTTTTTGCGGACCGCAGTCTCACTGCATTGCATCGCCGAAGAAACCCGCTGATACAATACGGAACTGCAAATTGATTTGACGCAGTTTAGAACAGTTTACCTTCTGGTGTGACGCTTCTGGCTCGTGGGAGCCTACATTGCAGGTCAAACGACGTCCATCGCGGCACAGTAGAGCGCGTAATACACTCTACTCGTTGTTGGCCGACCACTCGGCCTGACAGCATTCGCAGCGAAAACCAACGAGTGTTGCTGTCCCGGGAATGGGCATCTGATTGCGATTCATCACGGAGTCGCGCAATTCGATCGGCTGCACAATCGGGTGGGAACAGTAGGGGCAACTGCGATTCAGGTGCAACGCCCGAGCACGCGCTACAACATCGCTCACATCGGGAGCGACAACCTGACGATGCCTGACGCGAGCAGAGTGCCAGACAAAAGAGAGAATGCGCGGTTCTTCCGGTTCCGTATTGATTATCGTCGATTGGGAATTCGGCCAATGGACCTTCAGTCGGCTCATCCTTGAGCCCTTTCCGTTAAAGGGGAAACTGTCACCCGGAATCCTTTCCAGGCAGATCGACTCCACAACGGAAGTGGAATTCAGTTTTTGGCGTCAAGAAGGATAACTCCCAAGATCAGGGCTGACAAGACCAACTCGACTTCGTTTTCCTGACTAAATAAAATCACGAACTGAACGGCGCGTTCATCCCTCTCGCGAGACAATTTTTTGCGATCCCTTCTTTCATTGCGAAATACGCCAAACACACGGAAAAGCGTAAAACGTTTTATTTCAGATAACCATTCAGTAAGATCGACAATTTCCCCGCCACCACTGCTGCCGCAGTCAAAAGCAGCCAGCCAAACCCTTTTCGTAATTGTGGCCCTTTCAATCGCCCGCTGAGTTCAGAACCGATTCGTGCGCCGAATGTTCCCCCCAACAATAACGCCACCACGAGTTCCAGTCGAATATAGTCGTGCCAGGCGTACGTTACAGTTGCCGTCGCCGAAACGATCCAGACGATAACCAAAGTATTCAATACTGCTGCATGAGTCCGAATGCCGATCAGGTAGATCAGCCCCGGCAGCAAAACCAGACCGCCACTCATTCCCAACAGTCCGCTCAGAAAACCAACAAACAGGCCAAACCAGGCAAGAATGGGGATCGAAAGCCACAAGACTCTTCCGTTGTCCTTGCAAGACATCAGTGGAGGAATTCTCCAGCGACTCAACAAGCCTCGGGGCATCGGCCTGCCAGCATGTTCTCGATGCACATCCCAGATCGCGAACAGACCAATGGTGGACAACACAAAGAAGTAGACAACCAGGACAACAACATCCGGGCTTTGCAGCCAACGACTTTCATCGAACGCTTTGCTCGAAAGCTGCTCCAACATCGACGCCCCTGCCACAACGCCGATCATCAATCCACCCGCAAGGACAAGAGGAAGTCTCAGGTCGCCGACTTGAAATCGTCGAGACAACAACGATGTTGTTGCCGGACCGAGAACCTGGCACGCTCCGGCACCTACGGCAAATTCAATGGGAATATGAAGAAAGATATTGAGAACAGGAACAAGCAAAAAACCACCGCCAACACCAAACAACCCCGAAAGGCACCCGACCGTCCCTCCAGCAACAACCGTCCAAACAAAATCGATGAACCCAAGATTCATCGGCGAGGATTCCATGCCCTGAAAAATTGCAGTTTGATTATTCGTGTAACGTTTCTAGCCCGCAGGAACCAAACTCTTCGACCAAACAGTGGTTTCCGCCGCACAGAAAAACGAAACACGCTCCATTGCAAGCCACATTGAACTGTAGCTGCCTTCACACTGCTATTACAGGTTCGAATGAGGATCATGCCGCCACAAATAAAGGTCCGCCGGACTAGATCTGGTAGTCCGGAAAAATGTCATCGGATTGATCAGAACTCTTCTGTCCCCAGAATTGAAAGAGCCAGTTTACAATGACTCCCCAAATCACAGGGATCAACAAGCAGACAAGAATGTAGCCGATCCGCTCCAACATGTCGTCCCACCAAAACGTGCCCGAAAAGCCAACAGAGAATATCAGGGCAAGTATAGCGGCTGGGGTGATGACGTCGAGAGCCGATTGATCGCCAACACCAGATAAGAAACCGCGATGTTCTGAAGGAACATCGCGGCGGCATTATTTCTGTTTGAATCTCGCGTCGCGAAAGCAACAGAACCAGATCAATTCGCTTTCGGCTTGAGCCGGGCCAGATGCCGAGCCAGATAACTCGGTTTGCCCAGGTGATCCTGCGTCTGGCGATCAACTCGGCCTTCGACAAGTACGACATCACCATTTTGGAGTCCACTCAGCAATTGCGACCTGGCCAACGTCAAGCTGCCACCAAACTCATCGTCGGCTTCGGGTCGTAACGAATAAATGATACTCCACTCGCCAGCGATCTCGTCGAAATCGACAACGCCTCTCAACCAGGTGAATTGAGCGCGGTCATAATCGTAAGGATTTGGTTCTGCCATTTGATCGACCGCAGAGGTCAATTGGATTGCAGAGCTTTGAGCAGCCGGGTCTTTCCCGGTCGATGCGATTTCAATCGGAGGCACGAATTCATCACTGACTTCCGCCTTGGCGACTGTTTCCAATGTCGGTGGTGCAGCGACATTCAGCGCGACATCTTCACCTGAGAACTCATCCGTTGTCTGACCGCTGGGACCAAACGGATTGAAATCGACACTGTCCGGTTTTTGCTGCGTATTGTTGCCGGGAAAATCACTGCTGCCGCCGAAATCGCTCTTACCAGCGGGTGTGGGTTGCTGAAACTCATTTGGATCAGGATAGACGGGAACCTCTCCCGCTTTCGCCGGAGTCGGTTGTGTGCTGTCCTTTGAGGAATCGTAAAGTGGATCGCTGGAACTGTTCTGCCCCAACGAAACGGCAGGTTCCGGCATTTGCCACGTTTGTGCCTGTCCATGACCATTCGGCGTGGTAGCGATCGGCGCCTGCGATGCAGGTACGGCAGGGGGCATATAGGCCGCCCCCGGAGGCTGCACAACTCCCGTGGGAGGATACCCGTTTGGATAGGTTCCATAAGGGGGATAGCTATAGCAGCCGACCTGAAAACAAACGGTCAAACAGGCGACACTGAAAAAAATCCATCCGTGGAAATTCATCAACTCTTCCTTTGGAGAATCGTTCTCCGATGATTTGCCAATGCAAATCCTCGATCTAGAGCAGTTTACTTTTGGGTGTGCCGTTTCTGGCTCGTGGGGGGACCTGTATTCGCAGGCCAATTGACGCTCATCGCGGCACAGAAGAGCGTAATACGCTCCATTGCGGAATGCAGTGGCGAAATATGCCGAAAAGCGAAATTCGTGTCTATACCGGTTTGCCCGATTTCCACTGAATCCTTGCCAATTGTTCGATTTTTTCCATGTTTCGCTCGATCACTTTACCACGCCATTCAGGGAGCGGCACCAGATTGCATTTCAAGGGTATTCCCATTTTGAACGATCGCATTGGTTATCCCGGAAAAGAATGAGATGCATTGCTTAACACAACCGATTCGAGCGTTTCTTGTGCTTCAGATCACCCTGATTGCCGATTTTGACAATGGATGGAGTCTGCCAATTTCCAGCGTGCAAGGTCCGCCGAATGGTTCACTCCACAGCGAGGCTCAATATGTCTCTTCAACTTTTCTTCGATCAAGGTCACGATCTGGCCCAACTTGTCCACAATGTTCTGATGCGGAATCCACACCTTTCCGCACGTCACCTCGAGTATGAAGTACGTGACCAGGATGTCATCGTGCGCGGCATCGTCAGTTCCTACTACCACAAGCAACTGGTGCAGGAATCGATTCGCGCCATTAACGGCGTGGAAACCGTACACAACGATCTGGAAGTCATGTCGATCTGATTCCGATCTTGGGGACGAATTCCGATTGTCCGTGATCAGGAAATATCGAGCAGGACTTTCATCACGCCAGATTGTCCTGCTCTGATTAACGCTTCCTCTGCGCGCTCGATCGGGAATCGTGCGGCAATCAGCGGTTCGACATCAATTTCGCCGGCAGCAAGAGACCGCAGTGCTTCATCGAATGGACCGCATCGCGATCCGATCACTGTGACTTCATCAATCACAACGGGTGCCAGAGCAACGTCCTGCGTTCCCGCAACGGTCGTTTTTGCAACAATGGTTCCCCGTGGTCGCACCAATTGCAGTGCCAATGGAAATCCAGATGCCGATCCGGTGCAATCGACGACAACGTCGATGCGATGCTCACTTCGTATCTGTTGAGTGTTGACTTCCTCCAGACACATCGTCGCAATACTCAAGTCATCCAACAATGCCAGCTTTTCTCTGTGCTTTCCGATCACCCGTAAACGACAATTGGTGCGATTCAGCACCTGTGCACAGAGATTTCCCAGTCGGCCATCTCCGAGAATCATCACTGTTTGACGGTCGTGTATATCAACCTGCTGCAGAATCTGAAGTGCGGCAGCGACTGGTTCGGTGAAAACCGCCTCATCATTGGAAAGGTTTTCCGGAACCACATGCAGGTTTTCCTCCGGCAGATAGAGGACGTCGGCGAATGCGCCATCGTGGTTCAGAATCCCAAGAACCGTTCGATTTGGGCAATGCGTCTTCAGTTCCAGATTGCAAAAATCACAAACGCCGCAGCAGCAATTGATCTCACCGACCACCCGTCGCCCGGCGTATCGCCCCGTTTCAGCAACCCCCACAAATTCGTGCCCCAGAATTCCGGAGAACCCCATATAGCCGGAGATGAGTTGCAAGTCGGTCTCACAGATGCCCGCCCGGAGAACTCGAATTCGGACCATACCTGGTAACGGCTGAGGATTGGGATAACTGGCCTGAAATGTTGCGCGTCCTTCCTTCAAACAGACTGCCCGCATGAACTGTGCCTTTCCGAATTCAATGGTCTGTCAACTCCGGAGAAGCTGAACTCCCACGCCCTCGAACACGTAACCATCTGGATATGTCTCAAGTTTGCTCTCTTCCTTTTCACCAGATTCGGAACGTGCATATCATAACGATTGGCGGGAAAACAATACCGGAGTTCGGTTTTTTCAAATTGCTGGGACATAGCAGCCGAGTTGGAACTATGCTATAACCTGCGTGCGAAACCGGGGCAGTTTGACGCCCATATTCGCAATTCGGAGAGATGACAGAGTGGCCGATTGTGCAGCACTGGAAATGCTGTGTCCTGGGTAACCGGGACCGGGGGTTCGAATCCCCCTCTCTCCGCTCGATTGATTGCCCTTGAGTTGTAAGCCTATGACTCAAGGGTTTTTGTATTTCTGAGACGCTCTCAGTCCATCATCTTTCATCACCCCATGTTCTTCAATCTCAAGGAGTTCCATGGAAGGTGCTGATTGAGAGCACCCTGATGACTCTGAGCGACGGAATTCCGCTGCTAACTCTGGTTCCCATTTCCTGATGGAAAACCAGGAGACCGTCAGCACATGAACTTCTCAAACCCGGCAGAACATGGTTTTGACAACCGTGGCTGGAAATACGGGACGACGTGTGGCAGTACATCCGCGTGCTGGAGCTGCTGTCCATCCCGTGATCCTGTCTGAATCTCTTTGCCAATTTCGTGTGTTTGGTATCTTTCGCGGTGAAAAACAAAATCCCCAAAACCATGTCTTACGATTTGAAAGAATGATCCGTTCAGAACGTGGTTTTAGTCAGAACCACCGGCAGATTAACATGGATTTGGAAGTGTATCAGGACTTTCGACGCGGCACGATAGTGAATCGTTTCCGAGTCCTTTTCCTGCCGAATGCTGTCGAAAGCCAGGTCAGGCTTTTATAATCACTTGTTGTTGATGTTCCTGCCGAACTCAGAATCTTTCACTGGAAAACCTCTGCCATGTATCCACGATGTTTCCTGATTGCTTTGACTGTATTATTGATCCTCTCGACATTATTGATTCTCCCGACGGAAACCCGAGCGGCTGACAGACCCAACATCATGGTGTTCCTCGTCGACGATATGGGCATCATGGATACGTCCGTACCATTTCTGACTGATGAAAATGGCAAACCGAAGCGATATCCCCTAAACGAATTCTATCGCACACCCGCAATGGAGCGACTGGCAAAACAGGGCATTCGATTCAATCAGTTTTACGCGATGAGTGTCTGCTCGCCGACGCGCATCTCCATTATGACAGGGCAAAACGCGGCTCGCCATCGCGCAACGAACTGGATCAACCCCAGCAGCAACAATGCAGGAAAAAATGGCGCGCCACAATGGAACTGGACGGGGCTCAAGAAGAGAGATGTAACGCTCCCTGCCATTTTGAAGGAAAATGGGTACAAAACGATTCATGTTGGAAAAGCTCACTTTGGCCCCAATGGGCATGAAGGTTCCGAACCTTTGAACCTCGGTTTTGACATCAATGTCGGTGGTGCCGCGTTTGGCGCACCGGGCAGTTATTACGGCAGCAAAAACTATGGTCACGGAACACGACGTGCTCACAATGCCGTGCCGCATCTGAAGAGGTATCATGGCACAGAAACGTTTTTGTCGGAAGCGTTGACGATTGAAGCAAAGCGGCAGGTTTCTGAAACCATCGAAAGCGGTCAGCCATTCTACCTCTACTTCTCCCACTATGCCGTGCATGGTCCGTTTGAATCAGATCCTCGATTCGCGGCGCATTACAGGAATTCCGGAAAACCGGTCAATGCACAGGCATTCGCGACACTGATCGAAGGGATAGACAAATCATTGGGTGATATGCTCGACCATTTCGAGCGCCTCGGAATCGCAGAAAACACTCTTATCCTCTTCCTGGGTGACAATGGTTCGGACGCACCTCTGGGACAACAGCATGCGATCGCATGTTCGGCCCCCTTGCGGGGCAAAAAGGGAGCTCATTACGAAGGCGGTATGCGAGTACCGTTCATCACGGCCTGGGCAAAGCGGAATTCAGAAAACAAACTACCAAGAGATCTCAAAATTCCTGCTGGGAAAATCCAAAGACAGGTCGCAAACATCACCGACCTGTTCCCGACGATTCTTCAAATCGCCAATGTAACGTCTCCGAAGAATCACGTTGTTGATGGTAAGGCGCTTCAAACTCTGCTGACTGGCCATTCGGATACGAAACGGCCAGAGCAATTTCTGATGCACTATCCACACGGTCGACACCGCAGCAACTATTTTACGACCTGGCGCGACGGCGACTGGAAGGTGATTTACCACACTTTACCGGATGTCCCGACGACTGGTGGACATATTCAGGTCAAGGGTGGTCACTACGAATTATTCAACCTGAAGAACGACCCGTTTGAATCCACGGACCTCGCGAAATCGAAGCCGGACGAATTGCAACGCATGATGAAAGGTCTGATTGCAGAGTTGGAAAAACACCACGCGATCTATCCTGTTGATGACAACGGCGACGCGTTGCGTCCTCGGCTTCCATAATTCTGAACATTGAGCCAATGGCCCGGTCCAATAAAAAACCAAGGTGTTTTCATGAATCGAACAGTTCACCCATACGTGCAACATTTCCGGTTCGTGGGGGGCTATGTTTGCAGACCGAACGAAGCCCACCACGGCACGGAAAACCAAAATACACTCCATCACCCCGCCAGATCGGAATGATCTGTCTATGTTGACTCCAAAGAAAAAAGGTGAAATATGCAATTCGTTGACGTGTTGGATCGATGCAGAGTTCAAGCTGGAGCAGTTTGCATGAAAGGCCTCAATGAACAAACAGTTTTGGCGGCGGTTGTTGCGTCGCTCTTCTTTTTGATCAGCGATTTCGGAACTCAACACTGCGTTGCCGAAGGTGCAGGGTTGTCCCGCGCGCAAGCGGAAAGGGTTTGCAATCGTCTTTGGACAGAATGGGCGAATGCGAACAGGAGAGGTCTGGAAAAAGAGCGAAACAACCTGTCGATTATGTACCAGGGGAATACACTGCGACTCCTGGAAAAACGATTTGGGAATCGTCCTCAAAACGGGCATTCACTATTTATCTCAATGCATGGGGGCGGTGGTGGACCTGCACAGATGAATGATGGCCAATGGAAAAACCAAATCCGACTCTATGCCCCCGGAGAGGGTATTGTCGTCGCTCCCCGGGCTCCTGGAAATACCTGGGATTTGTGGCATAAGGCCCATATCGACCCTCTGTTTGATCGGCTCATCCAGTCCTACGTTGTGGCAGGATTAGTCGACCCCAACAGAGTGTACCTGATGGGTTATTCTGCAGGTGGTGACGGTGTCTTTCAGGTTGCACCTCGGATGTCCGATCGATTCGCAGCCGCGTCCATGATGGCTGGGCATCCCAACGAGACCCAACCAGATGGCCTGCGCAATTTGCCTTTTTCCATCTGGATGGGTGGACGGGATTCTGCCTACAAACGCAACCAGATCGCTGCCGAATGGAAAAAGAAGCTGGCGGGTCTTCGTCAGGCAGATATCAGGGGCTATCCTCACCTCGTGACAATCTACCCCGATTCGGGACACTGGATGAATGGGAGAGATCGCGCAGCGCTGCCGTGGATGCAAAAATTCACCAGAAACTCCTGGCCGAAAAAGGTGGTCTGGTTGCAGGACGATGTGACGCATTCGCGGCTGTATTGGCTTGGTGTCAGAGCAGACGAAGCCAGCAAGGGAGATCGAATCGAAGCCGAGGTGACAGGCCAGCAAATTCGCGTGACGCATCAATGCACACGACTTTCGGAACTCCGTTTGTTGTTGTCAGATAATCTTCTGAATCTCGATCGACCGGTTGAGGTGATCGTTAACGGGAAGGGCGTTCACAATGCCATTGTCCCTCGCAGCGAGAAATCAATACGCGATTCACTCAAAGAGCGACCAGACCGAAATCTGATCGCCACCGCCACGCTTCAATTGAAGATTGAAAAATAGAGCCGTTTCCCTTTTTGGTGATGACGTGCACCGTTCCTGTCACCAGGCTTGTCAAAGCGTGGCACGATAATGAAGAGACAGTGACGATGCAAAGTTGTCTGAGGGAAAGAAGAGAACTTTCGCGAAGCCGCGAAGTTCTCAGAGAGAAGAGATTTTTCCGCAAAGAACTTTCGGCAGGGATAGCCGACATGCTACGCACGGCGCGCGACGCATACGACAACCGCGAGGGAAAAGTGTCGCCCGATACACCGACTGTGCTGCCTTCGTTTCCCGCCGATCAACCTCGCAATCGACCAGTTTTCTCCAACTTGAGACAAGTTTCGCCGAAGGCATCTCATGTATATCCGAATGCTTTGATCTACAGGGTTTCCCGCAAGGTTTTCCAGCGGCACGACTTGTCATTGAAGTGGAAAGCCTGCAAAATCGGAGTTTTCCAGCCCTCCCATCAGGTCGATCGACTTTCACCTGCACGGAAAGCACCATGCAAACACAATCGGGTCCTCACTGCTCACTGTACAATCATCAGGGGGCGCACCCTGCCATTGTTGATGGTATCAAGGGCTCCAATGTCGCGGTCTGGGCACCGAATGCACGTGAAGTTTCTGTCATTTGCAACGCGAACTATTGGAAACCAGGAGTCAACTGGCTGTATGGCAGCGACAGCGGTGTCTGGCATGGATTCGTTGCCGATTTGAATCCGGGTGATGCCTACAAAATTGCAATACGCGCTCAGGATGGACGCCTGCTTGAGAAAGCCGATCCCTTTGCATTTTATGCCGAGCATCCTCCCAAGACCGCTTCTATTGTTTACGACCTCGAAGGCTACGACTGGCACGACGTCGATTGGATGAACCGCCGACCGGGAACCAACTGGTTGGAACAACCGATCTCGATTTACGAAGTGCACCTCGGCTCGTGGAAACGGCCGCGCGATGGCCGCCGATATTTCAACTACCGTGAGCTGGCCCATGCGATTGTGGAATACTGTCACGAGATGGGCTTTACGCATCTGCAGTTGATGCCTGTCACCGAGCATCCGTTTGACGGTTCCTGGGGTTATCAGGCAACTGGATATTTCGCGCCAACGAGCCGGTTTGGTGATCCAAAAGACTTCATGTACTTTGTCGACTATTGCCACCAGCATAATGTTGCAGTGTTGATCGACTGGGTACCGGCACACTTTCCAACCGATGGACATGCGCTGGGCGGATTTGACGGCACAGCGTTATACGAACATTCCGATCCTCGCCAGGGTTTTCACCCCGATTGGGGGACGTTGATTTTTAATTACGGCCGCGAGGAAGTGCACAACTTTCTGCTTTCCTCCGCCCGGTTCTGGCTCGACAAATATCACGTTGATGGCATTCGCGTCGATGCGGTCGCTTCGATGCTGTATCTCGACTATTCCCGTGAGGAAGGGCAATGGATTCCCAACCAGCATGGTGGACGGGAAAACCTCGAGGCCATCCAGTTTCTGAAGGATATGAACATTGTTCTACATGGCGACTTTCCCGGCATCCTGACGATCGCGGAAGAATCGACCTCCTGGGGCGGCGTTTCGCAACCGGTCTACAATGGTGGTCTCGGCTTCAGCATGAAATGGGATATGGGCTGGATGAACGATACCTTGCGGTACATGGGTTACGAACCGATTCACCGCAAGTATCACCAGAACGATCTCTCGTTCCGGATGGTTTACGCTTTTACCGAGAACTTTGTGCTACCCCTTTCGCACGATGAAGTGGTGCATGGCAAACGTTCGCTTATTTCTCAAATGCCGGGTGATTACTGGCAGCAATTTGCCAATCTCCGTTTGCTTTATGGTTATCAGTACACCATGCCGGGCAAAAAGTTGCTCTTTATGGGAGGAGAACTGGCTCAATGGACCGAATGGAATCATGATGCGGAAGTAGACTGGGCGCTCAAAGGACATAAATACCATGATGGCATCCGTCGGTTCATTGGCGATCTGAATCGGGTTTATCGGGAAGAGCCGGCGCTATTCACCAACGATTTCGATGCCAGCGGTTTTCAATGGATTCAATGCGACGATCATGAAAACAGCGTGTTCGTATTCTTGCGATCTGCCAAACACACAGATGAAGTTGTAATCGTGGTGGCCAACTTCACCCCCGTGCCACGCGACAATTACCGCATCGGTGTACCGCAACCCGGCTACTACGCCGAAATTGTCAACAGCGATGCCGAGATTTACGGCGGCAGTAACATCGGCAACATTGGCGGCGCGTATAGTGAAGAAAAAGAAATGCATGGCATGGAACAGAGCATCGAAATTCAACTGCCACCACTGGGCATGCTGGTGATGAAACGAACGTGACCGCACTGTTAAAAAAACCTGTCGCATTTGCCATCCTCGCTATAATAACACTGAACGCTTGAAGTTGATCCCTTTTACGCGTAATTGGCAAATACGATGTCGGACTCACAGTTGATTCCCTTTGATGCACTGTTACTGGTTTCCTTCGGCGGACCGGAAAAAAAAGAAGACGTGATGCCATTTCTGGAAAACGTCACACGTGGCCGGCGTATTCCCCGCGAACGCCTGCTCGAAGTCGCCGAACATTACTACCATTACGATGGCATCAGCCCGATCAACCAGCAGTGTCGGGATCTCATTGAAGCGCTAAAACCTGCCCTGACCAGCCGCGGAATCGACCTGCCAATTTACTGGGGCAATCGCAATTGGCATCCTCTGTTGCCCGATACCATTCGCGAAATGCGCGATGTGGGAACTCAACGGGCATTGGCGATTTTAACATCCGGTTTCAGTTCGTATTCCGGCTGTCGGCAATATCGGGAAAATATCACAGATGCTCTGGCAAAAGTGGGAGAGGGAGCACCGGTTGTTGAGAAGTTGCGGGGATTCTTCAATCACCCGAAATTCATTTCCGCCAACATCGTGCGGATGAAAGAAGCGTTAGCGAAATTCTCCGATGATGAACAGCAGAAATTGCAACTCTTCTATACCGCGCATAGTATTCCTGACTCGATGGCTGAAAATTGTGAGTACGAACAGCAATTGCAGGAGGCCTGCCAACTGGTGGCGGAAGGGGCAGAGTTGTCGAGTGATCAATGGCGTCTCGTTTACCAGAGTCGATCTGGACGACCGACCGACCCCTGGCTGGAGCCGGACATTTGCGATGCGTTGCGTGAGCAACACTCCCAGGGGCTGAAAAACGTGATCGTGTTTCCGATCGGTTTCCTTTCCGATCACATGGAAGTGCTGTTCGACCTCGACGAAGAAGCAGCTGACCTCTGT
Source organism: Planctomycetaceae bacterium (assembly GCA_028284145.1). GTDB lineage: Bacteria > Planctomycetota > Planctomycetia > Planctomycetales > Planctomycetaceae > JANQSH01. The sequence goes on from JANQSH010000115.1 coordinate 20,104, forward strand.
AACGAATTGGGAATCAGGATGGTTCGAGCCGCGACGGTTGGGGTACATCCGGATTTCATCGCAGCATTATGTGATCTGGTTGAAGAACGAATCTCAGGTAGAGAAGAGCGAGCGGTTGTGGGTAAACTGCCACCTTTGCCCGATCAATGTCCGGTCGATTGCTGCAAGTATGAAATCCCCCGCCGCCCGGCCTGACTCACACTGCAGATTATTGTAGCGGCAATTCGGAATCAGTGATTGCGATGGCTACGACCACTGCTTCACCGAAACGATGCCAGTTGAGTAACGGTTATCGCAGGGGCATTTTGTCATCGCACCGGTGATTTGACCTTGCCCCCAGCTTTGATCCAGCGGCAATGTGAGAGATTCAGGTTTTTCCCTCATGGGATCCCATGAGGGAATGCGCTATAGGAAGCGGTCACTCCGCGACAACGTAGCGACCGCGGCTGCGATTCATCTTTGCGAGCCTGGCGGCCTGGCAAGAGAATCATCTCAACACAGGGCGGGCAAAGCCAGCAGTGACACACGAAAACAGTTTCTCATCGCTGTATCATCACGCTCCTGCGGCTTTCAAAAATTGCAGGCCAGCGGCCATCGTCGCGCCACATTGGACGGCTTCCAAAATCGCTTCGTCGCTCAAGCCGAGATCCCGTGCCCTGGAAACATGACCCGAAGTGCACGGTTTGCAACCATTCAAATCACTGATGACGATGTTGATCAATTCAACCATCGAATCATCGAGCGAAGTGCTGCCGAATGTATGGGCCCGTAATCCGACCGACATGCCGTTAAAAACGTCGCTGCCGCTGATATCCCGGAATTTGAAAAACGCATTGTACATGGCGTTGGTAGAAGCGACCGCGATGATCTCAGGCACTTGATCAGCCGAGCCGCCCAACTCAGTTAACCGGTTGGAGAAGAATCGAATCCACCAGCCGTTGGCGTAATGCCCGCTGACGGCAAGCCCCAGGATGCACTTCTGCCTGGCATCGAGTTTGCCATCAGAATGGACGAACTTCTTGAAATTCATGTAGAAGTCTTGCAGGAATGGCTGGACCCGCCCGTAGACCAGAAAGGGTTCCGGAACGGTGTCGCTTTCGAGCAGCTCTTTGATGCGGCTATAAGTCTGAGCCGTTTTATCGATGGCTTCGCTTTCCGGCAGAGGGGTGATGTTTGTCATGGTGGACTTCCTTCGTTTAGAGTGTATTACGCTCTTCTGCGCCGTGATGGACGTCGTTCGGCCTGCAAATATAAGAACCATGGGACAAAACCGCCGTTTCGTTGAAAAACGACGAGGAAATCAGCATTTGTGGCGTGTTCTGTCCGGATGCTCCAAGCTCCCACGAGCCAGAGAACATCACACCAGAAAGCAAACCGGCACTTGGCGTGTTGGCGGGTATCACGTCGTGTGACGCGGGCTGCAAGATTCACGCCCCCTCATTCGCGTGCAGTTCTTCATGCTCGTCGTCGTCCTGCGGGCGGGTGTCGCGACCGCGGCCGTCGGTCAATTCAATCCGATCGACAAATTTTACATTCGCACAATCGTCGAGTTCATCGGTATGGCACGCCGCCGGATTCCTGATCAGAAATCGAACCGGCCCACCTTTGGAGAAGGGAAGGGGCGTACCATCCAACTGGTAGACGACAATCCCCTCATCGCGCACCGCTTCCAATGGCACGCTCGCGGCGAAATTATCAGCTGAGGCGTGTAACGTCAAATACGTCCCCGTCGGTTTGGGTGAAACCTTTTCCAATACCGCGTTGAGCGTCACGCCATCACCTTTGCGGGTCGGATGAAACCGGCTCACATCGCGCACCTGTTCGCTTTCCGGAATGGCGCAAAAGTCATCAAACGATAACTCC
>JANQSH010000120.1 GCA_028284145.1 Planctomycetaceae bacterium
TGAGTGTGGATTGCTGCGTCGTTACGCAGGACGTTTCCATTCCCACGACAGACGGCCTCTTTTCGTGCTGCGGGAATCGTCGATTGGCCTGCAAATAGAAGCCCCACGAGCCAGAAACGTTACACAAGAAGGGAAACGACTATGGAATTGCCGATTTTCGATCTGTCGTCAAAATATCGAAACCCGGTAAACTCAATGCAGGTATTTTATGATGCGATATCTGTGGAACGCATCTTTTTTCCAGAAAGGATAGAGAACGAATGCCCCGTATTTCCATTTTCCATCTGCGTCAGACTGCGATCACTCTTGCCATTGTTTGTGGCTTTATACTGTTGGTGCCCTCCTCCCCCCTGCATGCTGATGCTGATGTCAAAAAAACTGAGAAAGCGACCGGCATACATCAATTGACGCTCCGCGGTACTTATGCCGAACTGCCCTATATGTCATTTGATCCGACCGCAGTACTAATGGGGGGCGGAGCGAAATTGAAATCGTACTATCGACTGGCCAGGCACGTTGATGAATTGGCTGATAAAGATGATGTGCAGATCCTCGTGCTGGATCTCTCCGAACCACATTCGCTGAGCCGCGTGCAAATCCGGGATCTGTCGCGAAGGATTTCCCAACTGCACGAGAAAGGCAAAAAAACGATCGCCTGGTTGGAGAATGCCGATACGCCGCAAGTCATGCTGGCCTCGGCATGCAATGAAATCTATCTCACAACCGATGGTCTGGTCGACATCCCATCATCTGCGATGGGTCATGCCTTTTTCAAAGACCTGTTCGATCTCGCCGGCGTGCGAATTTCGACAGTGCGGGCAGGTGATTTCAAAGGAGCCGTAGAACCCTTTACGCGTTCGACCATGTCGGACCACTTGAGAGAACATTATGTTGAAATGTTGACCTCCATGAACAGTGCCACAGTTGAGGCGATTGCTTCCAGCCGCAAACTCTCGAAAGACAAGGTTCGTGCGATGCAGAAAGATCGCGTCATGCTGCCTGAGACTGCCAAATCTTACGGGCTGGTCGATCACCTGGTTGAACCGGCAAGCCTGCGTAAGACAATTTCAGCGAGAGTGGGGGGCGAGATTAACTGGTCGGAACCTAAAAAAATCAAACCCAAACCGATCGGCTTTGGCGATCTCCTTCAGGCCATGATGGGCTCCGGCAGCTCCAGGAAGACAGGAATTACCAAACCGTCGATTGTCGTCTATCATCTCAGCGGCATGATTCTGGACGGTCATAAAAAACGCCCAGGCATGGTCATTGATGGCCCCGTCGTGAAGGATCTCAAGGAACTCCGAGAAAACGAACATGTCAAAGGTGTCGTAATTCGCGTCAACTCACCCGGCGGGAGCGCAACCGCCAGTGAAAGTATCCGTGTGGCGATTGCCGATCTCGCGGCTGAGAAACCGGTCGCCTTCTCGATGGGGGATGTTGCTGCTTCGGGTGGTTATCTGGTCGCCTGTGCCGATGCCAGAATTTTTGCCGATGCCGATACCATCACAGGTTCCATTGGCGTGTTCGGATTGCAAACCAGCTTCGCCCCCTTAATGCGTCGGGTTGGAGTAAATACCGAAACGGTCGCTTTGGACGCCGAAGCCAAAATGCTGCGCGGGCAACCCTGGACGGAAGAAGAACTCGCCAAACTCCAGTCCCATGTCGATCAAATCTACGACCTGTTTCTGGATCGCGTATCAAAGGCCCGGTCCATTCCCGTTGAAAAATTGCAGAGTATGGCGGGCGGACGAATCTGGACCGGCAGTCAGGCAAAGAAGTTGGGACTGGTGGATGAAATCGGTGGTCTTACCGCCTGCGTTAATACCATCAAGATCAAATCAAAAGCCGCCGATGCCGAAGTCAAGCATCTTCCAGAAGTCAAAGATGGACTCGATCTCTCGGAACTGTTCGGTGAAACGGGCAAAGAAATTTACCACGATGAATTGAGCAAACGTCTGTACAAACTGCGTGCCCTCGGTTTCGACACTCGTCCACTCGAATTCCTTTTGCAAAACGCGATGCAAAGCCAAATACAGGGCAATCGAATCCAGGCCTGGACATTGCAGCCGATGAATTTCACCGTGCGTTGAATTTTACGCGTTGCCATATTCAATTTGCATTCGCCAATGCCTGAACTTCCTTTTTCAGAGAATTGCCGAGACGATCGCGTTCGATCTCCAGATCATAATGCGATCGACGATTCAGCCAGAATTACTCTGATGTGTTGAAGTATCGCGCGAGTCGAAATGCGGTGTTGGCGGTAATGGATCGCGAACCATTTACAATTTCATTGATCCGGCACAGCGGTACACTGATACTCCTGGCAAGACGATACTGGCTTACGCCCAAAGGTTCCAGAAATTCCAGCAGCAGTATTTCACCGGGATGGATCGGCGTCAGTTTTTTTGCAGCCATTTTTGTTCTCAGTGGGAGTCGGTGAATTCAACAAAGCTTCATCGCGGTGTATGACCATCAACTTCTGCCAGATTTTTCGTGAGAGACCGGTCGTCAGATTTTCGACATCATTCACAGCTGACAACGCCACGGGGTCGTCGAAGTCCTGTACATACAGCACTGCGATTTTCCCCACGAGCGAGAGCATTTCACTGCAGTAATCGAGATAGCGCGTGAGTTGAAACGGTGTTAATTTGACTTTTGCCGCGACCACACCTTTGTTCTCCCAATGCAGGCGGTCGGGGTCTTTGGTCAATTGATGCATATCAATCAGGTGGGCGATCGACCGAAGTTCGTGTAGTGAACGCAATGCACGGACGCGCTTAATGCGACGTTCCGCAGTGGCGAGGAAGAAGATTGCCAGACTGACAAGAACCATGTCGTTGATACCCGCCTCAACGACCTGGATAAACTCCACCAGTTTGATTTGCCGGTTGACTTCGACATTCATCACGGCTAGCACGATCAGCCCAATCAATGCGCAGATCAGCAGCATGATGATGAATCGCAACCAGTAAATCGGCCGAGCAATCCAATTCGCCTGCCGTTTGGCCCGCGTGCCAACTTCATGAAGTTTTTGCGAAACGCCAAATAACCCCGATCCGGAAAACCGCTCGTCAATCCGTTTTGAGAGGGAGAGCAGGGTCTGTGTGATTTTGTCCGGATCGAGCTGGTGGTACTTTTGTTGTGTCATACCATGAAGCAGAACGAAAGGGACGTGATAAAGGATCCTGGAAAAACAGATTTCTCACTCAAAAGAGAAGATTCGTACCCGCATGTTATCGTCACACTCCCTTCATCGCCATATTCGAGCCACATCGACATCGGATTCTCAACCGCATGGCAATCCACTGTCGATTCCAGCGGTGACTTCAGAAGAACCTAGTGGTCCGTCAAGATTAAAATTTGGGTTCGGTAAAGTTGCAAGGAGCGACAACGGAGCGGGTTATGTCAACCCACACCCCAAAACAAAGCCTTGACAAGGCACTAGATCGTATTGCGTCTAAGCGTAGCGGTATCCGCAGTGTCGGAAGTCGTTTCGGCATTCGGTTTCCGTGAAGGCATCGAGCAGTTTGCCACATGTC
>JANQSH010000154.1 GCA_028284145.1 Planctomycetaceae bacterium
GTGTCTCACCACGTCCGGGTAAGCATGATGTGTACAACATCCAGGTCGACGGCGAACATGTGTTCTACGTCGGCAGCAGCGGCGTGCTCGTGCATAATACGTGTCACAAACGTGTCTACGAACATTTAGATGACGCTGGTAACACCAATTACTACGGCATTTCTGATAACTTGAAACGTCGCTCAAAGCAGCATCAACGGGATGCTCGTAAGACAGGTTCGAAAATGAAACCGATAACGGATGATATTCCTACAGAGGAAGCCCGTACAATCGAGGCAATGTTGATACGTGAACGCCTTCGCCAAGCTCGGAAAGAAGGTTTGATCGACGGCACCGAACCAATTTTGGAACAGTTGCAGAAAGCCGGATTAAACAACCGGAATCGTGGGCTTGATCCAAATCGCTGGCTTGATATTGATCCGGATGATTTTCTGAAAAATCTGGATGATCTTTTTGATATCCGAACGCCGAAATAATCCGATTATAGGGAGAGGCAATGCCATATTGGGGGAGTAAATCAGACGAAAATGATTTTGCCTTCGATGCGCTGGGAGTTTACATTGAAGAGATTAAGGATCGAATGTTCAAGGACATTCGAAATGTAATCGAAAAGTCATATCCCGAGCAATCACTTATTGTTTCGTTGAAATGTATTCGCTTGCTAGCATTGGAATTTCCAAAGTGTGTTCGAGTTAGTTTTCGAAAAAAACACTATCGAGATGCTCGTGATCTTTTTGATGACTGGCTTGGACTTGTACGGTTCAAGCTACCAGAGAATCTTGCGATGTCGATTGAGGAAGAGGCAAGGCGAGAATTTAGGCTCTTTGAAGAGCAGGTTCTCGGTTCGAACTGAATCGGCATTTCTCGTGATCGCAGAAAGCAGATACAAAAAGAGTTCGACATCAATTCTCCCGACTATGTCGATCCCTGGTCACTGGACTTTTCTCGCAGCAATCGATCACAATGGAAGAATGATCGCGATTCTGTGAAGGAGAAGTGGTCTGCCTGTGATTCCTCAGGCGCTGCTGCTCCAAAGGAAAACATCGCTCTTCTCGAACCACCTCGAATCAAATCAGCACCGAAGACTATGCTTTCCGCCAATCGCACAATTCCCTCTGCGACAAAAGAAGCAGTGGAAAGTGCATCGTCCAGCTTCAACTGGCGAAAACTCTTCATCACCTTTGGTCTGCTGCTTGCTTTCTGTTCTCTCGGTGCAGCCTTCTTCCTGCCATCAACCGAACGGATCATCAAGACCGTTAAAATTCAGGATTTGAAGTTGGGTCGGCGTGCGGTTGGCACGAATCCCGATCGCACAGAAGTCGATGAGACCATCCCTGATGTCGATCAGGAAACGTGGCGCGAACTGCATTTGACGATGCAGAAAGAGGATGGCTATCGCATTGATATCGAACTTCTCCGTCCGCTGGAATGGATTGAGTTCTACAGCGCAGTCGTCGGTTCAACGGTTGAACTCGAACTGCACGAAATGGGAGCAGTCGGCCCTGCTTTGGTGACCTATTTCGGTCCCTGTCCTCCCATTGAACCGGATGACGGCACCGGCAGGAATGTCGTCACGGGCAGGTTCAAGCATTACGTCACCGACAATCTGGTGAACGTGTCACTGGAAGGTCAGGACGAACCGACCGGTGTGACCGACAACCACCTCTACTGGTCGGTCACGCGCAATAAATTTGTGCCTGCTGGTGAACTGGAAATCGGTGAGGAAGTTGACACGATCCACGGCACGACGAAGGTAACGAGTATTGTCCCGCGTGCAGGCCCGGAACCGGTTTACAATCTGGAAATCCACCGAGAGCATGTCTACCGCGTCGGCGAACTCGGTACGCTGGTGCATAATACGTGCGTCCCAAGTCCAAGGGCGCGTGGATGGGATCGAGCGACCCGCAAACGATTGAATAAACAACTAGCTGACGCTGGTGTACCGAGCAGCCAAAGACACGAAATTCTGAACGATATCCGTGATAATTTCACAGATTACCATAAAGTTCAAGTTTCTGTGGCAAAACGAGATCGTGTTCTTCATCGATGGCATGATAACGGAAAGAACGCACGCGAAATTGCTCGATATGGCACTAAATCATCTGTAACCCGCTCATTCGCTAGAAATCAAAACGCGGTAAAAGCTGACTGGAATATGCTGACAAACGCAAGTAGATTGCGAATCAAAAAAGGGACGGTCGTTATTGAGGGAACGACGGCAGCTCAATACGACGAAGTATTGAAGCGTATATTACCTGGCGGGGGCCAGCAGATCTTTGTCCCCAGTGCTCGTACGAATGTCTTCAAATGAACATGGTGCAATGTGACATCCAAATCTGAATTAATAATCGCGTTGTCACAACTTCGTGATGATCTTCAATCATACTATGAATACGAATCACGACATGAATCGGATACAGATCTGACGGAGTGGCTTTTTTCTCGCTTACTTAAATCCGTATCAAAATTGACTCGCGCTGTGAAAGAAAACAATGAATCTGATCAGAGTCAGTATTTTTCAAGATTCCAGCGATTGGTTAATGAGTATTTGCCCTATGGGACTGTTCATTCTAAGAAAATACGGGCATTCGTTGAAAAGCACAGGAGTCGACTAAGTTAGCATGTTTCTTCATTATGATTTACTATGGTTTGAAGCCACACGGAAATAGTCGTCATACGGTGCATCGGCCAATCGCAGGCGGCAACGTGCAGATCGTGTAAGTCGGGTTGAGAATTCCGGTATGGCACATGACAATGGCAACATGCCTGCCACGACAACACATCAATCGAGCGAATATCCCACGTTTGGAACATCCCGGCCGTGGTTGCGGAGTCTGCTGACGATCTTTGGACTCATCGTCGCTGGCGGTTTGATCTGGACCGGCCTTTCGGGTCTGCTCTCCAGTCCTTCCGCAGATTCCTCGCTCACCGCTGCTGCTGTCCCTGCTTCTCATGTCGAAGAGCCGGCGTTAATCACCGCTGCGATCAAAGACCTCCGCAACGGCATGCGCGTCCTTGCGAACAACCCGGAACTGGCGGGACAGCAGGTCGAACTACTCGACATTGAACATCCCGAAGAATGGCGGAATTACGTTCCGCATCTGCCCAAAGAGGATGGCGCAACGGTCGAAATCACACTGCTCGAACCAGCCGACTGGCTGGAATACATGAGCGATGATGGTGGAAAAACGGTCTATCTCGATCTGCACGAAATGGGCGCAGTTGGGTTGGCAAAAGTTGTTGCAATCGAGCCTTGTCCGCCCATCGAACCAGATGACGGCACCGGTCGACCAC
>JANQSH010000169.1 GCA_028284145.1 Planctomycetaceae bacterium
GCAGTTTACCTTTTCGTGTGACGGATTTCGCTCGTGGGAGCCTGCAATTGTAGACCAAACGGCGTCCATCGCGCCACGGAAGAGCGTAACACGCTCTAAACCCTTAACTTTTTCAAGTAGCCATTCATGCCTGTCGAACCAAAAAGGGTTCTCAAAGCCGACTCGATTCGCAGCCTCGGATCGCGCGTGTTGTTCAACTATGAGGATCTTCAAACCCGCTGCGAAGCGCATTTGGAACGGGTGCGGAAGGAAGCCGAACAGATTCTCGTCCAGGCCCGTATCGATGCTGAGAAAATGAGATTGGAAACATACGAGCAAATTAAGCAGGACGCACGACAAGAGGGGCTGCGCGAAGCCGAGGTGTTGATCGAAAAACGTGCCCAGGCGATCTCGGAAGACGTTAAGACACATCAGATGCAGTCGCTTTGGCCGGCGCTGAACAAAGTGGTCGAACAATTGGAATTGGAACGGGACCGCTGGCTCGCGGAATGGGAGGCCTCGGCCGTCGAAATCTGCGTGACCATCGCCGAGAAAATCATTGGTCAGGAGTTGGCGAAACGACCAGGCCAGACGTGCGAGATGATTCGTTCAGCCCTCGAACTCGTTTCCGGCAACCGGAACATCACCATTCAACTGCATCCTGATGACGTTGCCTTGCTGGGCGACAACGCGGCACAAGTAATTCAATCGATGGCGCGGTGTGGAGACGTCACGATTGTCGCCGATGAATCAATCACCCCAGGGGGCAGCGTCCTGCAGACACAGCACGGCAGCATTGACGCACAAATCGAGACGCAACTCCAGCGAATCGCTGCCGAACTCCTGGAATCCGATGTTTAGAGCAGTTTTCTTTTTCGTGTAACGTTTCTGTCTCGTGGAAATCTGAATTTGCAGGCCATAAGTCGTTCCTCGCGAACACGAGAAAGCACAATACGCTTTCACTTTAATCCCTGACGAATCCAACCATTGGCGAGAATATGCTCGTCGAAACGAATTTGCCATGTACGCCCTCAAAGATCAGGTGAATCGCATTCTGCCTGTGCGGATGACCGGCAGTGTTTCGCGCATTGTCGGAATGACCGTTTCGGTGCTGGGATTTCCGGCTCCGCTGGGGTCAGTTTGTCGCATCGAACGTGAGCATGGCACGCCGTTGGAAGCAGACGTGATTGGCTTCCATGGGGACGAAACGTTACTGCTGCCTTATGCTGACCTTTCCGGGATACGGCGAGGCAATCGGGTGCAACTCATTCAGTCGGTCCCCGGTGTCCGCGTGGGAGAACGCCTGCTGGGACGCGTTGTCGACGCCCGAGGCCGGTTTATCGACCCCCTGCCCGAGTCAGTGCTTCCGCAGCATGTCAGCCTGCATGCCGATCCCATTTCCCCGCTGGAAAGACCGCGCATTGATGAACCGTTAACGACAGGCATTCGCGCGATTGACGGCCTGTTGACCTGTGGCAAAGGACAACGACTGGGAATCTTTTCCGGCAGTGGCGTTGGGAAAAGTACGCTTCTGGGGCAGATGGCGCGGTCCAGTTCCGCCGATGTGAATGTGGTCATTCTGGTGGGCGAACGAGGCCGTGAAGTGCGCGAGTTTCTGGAACGTGATCTCGGTCCGGAAGGGCTGGCACGCAGTGTGGTGGTCGTTGCCACCAGTGATGAACCAGCGTTATTGCGTCTACGGGCAGCTTATCTGGGAACAGCAATTGCTGAGTATTTTCGCGATGTCGGGCGCGATGTCCTGTTAATGATGGACAGCGTGACCCGGTTTGCGCTGGCTCAGCGAGAGATTGGACTGGCTGCCGGTGAACCACCTGCCACGCGCGGTTATCCTCCCAGTGTTTTCTCGAAACTCCCAAGACTTCTGGAACGCAGCGGACGTAGCGCGAGAGGCAGCATCACCGGTTTTTACAATGTGCTGGTTGAAGGAGATGACACCAGCGAACCGATTGCCGACACTGTGCGCGGAATCCTCGATGGCCATATTGTCCTTTCACGAAAACTGGCACAACTTGCGCACTGGCCGGCGATCGATGTCCTCTCCAGCATTAGCCGCTCGATGAACGATATCGTCTCGCTCGAGCACCAATACGCGGCACACGAAATGAAGCAACTTCTGGCCGCCTATCAGCAGGCCGAAGACCTGATCTCCATCGGCGCGTATCAGGCGGGCTCCAGCCCGAAGGTCGATATCGCCATCCGCATGCGCGATGCCATCAACAGCTACCTTCAACAATCTGCAGAGGAAAACGGCAAGTTCGACGACGCCCGGCAGGGGCTGATGCGGCTCGTACAATTGAGCAAACTCTCCACAGCCAGCGATCCCGCGCCTCCCGACAGCGACAAGCAGACAATAGAAGCACAAAAACGATCACAACTTCAACAGCAATAACCAACCAGTGGTGCCCGGTGTCACATCCTTTTGAAAACTCCGTCTTAACATGAGCCAGTTTCGATTCCGCCTCAGTTCTGTTTTGCAATATCGGATTCATTACCGCGATCTCTGTCGGCAATTGCTGGCGCAAGTGATGGCGGACCTGAAGGAATTGGAATTAAGGCAGCGTTCGTTGGAAGAGGATCGACAAGCCGTTCTGAATCAGATGCAGGTGTTGGCCGAAATCGGAACAGTCGATGTGCGTGGTGCAGCGGCCCGGCGATATCACGCGGGGATATTGACATCGCAATTGCTCGAAACGCAGAAGAACAAAAATGTCGTCAGCGGGCAACTGGAACTCGTCCGGCAAGCGCTAATGGAAGCCGACCAAAAGGTAAAATCGTTGGAACGGTTGGAGGAACAGAAGCGGCGAGATCACATCATCGAAGATGAGAAACGGGCTTCTCGTGAAATGGAAGATGCCTGGGTGGCGACCAACCTGGCGGAGTACACGAAATGATTCGTATATTGTTCATGATCTCGTCAATACTTGCCCTGGCGGTCATCGCTGTGGAAGGTGTCGGGCTGGCATATCTCTATTCCCGCGGCCATCTCACGAGTGCCACGATGCGCGACATTCGTGATGTGCTGTCCGGTACGGAACAGGCGGAACTCGAACTGACTGTCGAAGAAGATGTCGAACAACCATCGAACAACGATGTTGTGCGGGATCGCAGTATGCGGATTCTCGAACTGAACGGCCGGGAGAAGGAACTGGCTCTGTTCAAAAATATGATTTCCAAACGCGCCGAAAGTCTGATCAGCGAGCAACAGAAATTTGAACAAAGCAGGAAAGATTTTGAAAAACAATTACAGGAGATGAAGAAAGCCATCTCGTCGGAAGCCACCGAACAGGCGCGGGGAATTCTGCTGGCCAGTTCGCCTGGCGATGCGGCGGGAATGCTGATGGATGTCGAACTCGATAAAGCCATTTTGCTGGTTAAAGGGATGCCTGAGAAATCGATCGCAAAGATCATCAAAGAGTTCGACGGCGACGACATCAAGATTCAGCAACGAGGCCGGGACATTTTCAAAGCCATCTCGGAAGGGGAGCCGGACAGGTCCTTCATCGATGACACCTCGGAGCAACTCGCAGATGATCGCCAGGCTCCCGCCGACACAACATCAACGGACGAATGACCTGTAATCGTCCATGCCTGATCTGACGCCAACGACACTTTGGTTTGCGCGCCAAGTCTGTTTGACTCGTTTTGCCAAAGTCGAGTACCCGCTGGCGGAGAACTTTCGCTACAGCCATCGCTGGCCACATGTCGATTTTAACGATACCGGCTGATCCTGCGGTCGCGGTTCGTCAATTGATCGCGACTGTTTTCCTGACTTGTAAATTCGTCTGTGTGATGGCCAACGTTTCCCCTTCAGATTCCATTTTCCTGAACATTCCCAGCGGCAATGGGCGTGATCCTCGCTCTCCATTGACTGGCGGACGCAATGCGTCGTCGCCTTACCGCGACGCTCTATCTCAGACATTGCATCGATCTGAGGAAGGTCGAGCGAATTCGGGCCATTCGGAGACCAGCCGAACACCTGCCAAATCCACAATAGAAAACGAAACGACTCCGAGTACATTGAAGGAGAACTCGCCTCGAGAAACATCGCAAGACCGTCAAACGGGCCAGAGTTCTCGCGTTGACAAACCTCACTCCAAAGACCACTCCTCTGACGAGAATCAGGAACGTGACATCCATCATCAGGCACCGCTGCAAACGGAAGGGGCTGCCGGTCCAAAGGAGGAACATTCTGTCGCTACTGATTCGGCAAACGATGTGGAAGCAATAGAAAACCGGATTGGCGATACCTTTTTCGTAAACGGTCAACAGTTAACACCGCCTCCCGGAATTGCCGCAAACCTGATCGAACGATCCACATTGAGCGAGGTTGCCGATGTCGAATCTTCAACCGAAAGCGAAAATGCGGGACAAGAAGAAAGTCGTGTCGACGCGATTGGCTCATCCCACGTTGCGACCAACATCCCTCGTAAACTGGGCGAATTGATCTTTCCGATATCGGTTACATCATCGATTAAGCCCACCGTTACCGATGCGCAAACCGATGGGGGGCAGGTTGCAACCGAACTGTTATCAATCGTCGATGGACTCAACGTTGGACCGGTGGATGCCAATGGTGATGTCGGGACGGCAGCAATTCTCGTTCCGGCCGAACAGTCCGATTTGGCCAGTGTTACTGTACCATTGAATGTCGAATCAAAACCGGAGAACGGTGAAGATTTGATTGCTTTGACGATCGATGCGACACCGACGGAGGTGGCATCACAAGTTGTCAATGATTTGCCGAAATCGGACAATGAACAGACACGCGAATCGGCTCCGTCGGAGAACCGGGCCAACCCTGCCAATGCGAATGACGTAATCGCGGAAAGCATTGTCTCCTCTCTCGACGATCAAGCCAGGATTCATCCTTCAGCCGTTCATAACACACAGGAATCAAGCGTTCAGCTCAAAACCGAATCGACCAACTCAGCGAATCCCGATCAGGCAGATGCCCTATTGAATCAGGAAACGCCACAGGCAGCGACATCGAGCCCGCTGTTAAGCTCGACACCTCCTGTCGTTCAACCGAAAGAGCTGCCGAAACAGGCAAGTCGGCAGACATCGGCAGGACAGCCGAACATTGAGTTGACAACATCGACTCCCAACGAAACGCCGCGCGTCAAACCGATAAACAATCGCCCGGTACACGCGAGAGTGGAGTCAGGGATAACACCACCCCCAGCGGCACTGACCATCGACGCCTCGACAACCAGTTCGGGCCGAACTCTCGTCGAAGAGCCTGTCGCGAAAACGGACGTTCTTACACCTGATAATCAGGCGAGTCCTGCACAAAATGTGGGAGTAACGACGAACGTTCGTCTGGCTGATCGAATCGCGACGGATATCAACGTGCCGGGTATGAAGTCGGAGGTCGACGCGGCCGCCCTGACGAATCGCGTTGCCTCTGCCATTCATTCGGCCTCATCCAGTGGTCGGCCATTGCGGATGCGACTTTCGCCGCCGGAACTGGGAACCTTGCAGGTTGAGATCTCCGTTCGCCAGGGTGCGGTTATGGCGCGGCTGGAAGTCGACAACGCTGTTTCCCAAAAGATCCTGCTGGACAATATCGCCTCACTTCGCGAATCGCTGGCCCAAAACGGAACACAACTCGAACGGATTGAGGTGCATTTGTCGGAACGCAATTCGGGACAGACAACCGATCATTTCGGCAGTTCCGATCAACGGACGGAACAGGAGTTTCGTGAACGGCTGAATGAACAGCGTGCAGAGTCATCGAAGGAAACGGACGACATGAATCGGCGGCGGGATGCCGCGTCGAATCGTCCTGCTCCTCGATCCGCAACTATTAACGCCAGTCAAATTGATATCGAAGTCTGAAGGAACGACCCACAGGCCAGGGAAGGAATGCGAAAATGGAAATCTCTGACGTCACATCGAGTCCGAACTTTGTCGAGAGTTCACAAACCGGTTTCGCAGCGCTGAAGGCGGAAGACTTCATGCAGATGCTGATTACACAGTTACAGTATCAGGACCCACTGGAGCCGGTGGGTAACGATGAGATTCTGAGTCAGATTTCTCAGATGCAGAATCTGCAGTCGAATATCGAATTGAGCGACGCGCTGGAATCGTTTGTCGCCGGTCAGGAACTTTCGACTGCCGCATCCTACATCGGCAGGAGTGTCATCGCGAACGATGCCTCGGGGCTGCCGATCGAAGGGATCGCCGAGAAAGCATTCCTGGCAGAAGGCCAGGTTTATCTGGAAGTCAACGGTGTCGATGTTCTGCTTTCGAGCGTAACGTCGATCAACCAGCCGTAATTTCAGGTTGGATATTCACCGAATCGTCCCGATGGCAGGTTGAACATTCGTCATACCCGGAAAACCTTCACATTCTTCGCCATTTCCCGCGATCATAACGCCCCAGCAAACGCTGAGCAGGACGAACATTCGCCGGGGAAATCAGGCGGAACGGCCGATACACAAGACAGAGACCGATCTTCCGGTTTCGTATGCGCGACTGGTTTATCCACCACCACTGGGTGTCGTCTCGTGTTGCCAAAGAAACATTCCGTTTCGACAACCGGGCAGCCTGCCTTCTCGTGCATTGAAAATGAAGTAAGTCAATTACGGTCGGACGCCAGGTTCGAACACAAGGCAATGGGGACGCAACTGTATTCACGACACCTTTGTTTTTCCTCGACAGGAATTTCGATGGATGGGATGTGGGTAACGTCTCTTTGCCACAAGCCAGATAATCGCTGACAGGGATTGTAACCGGCAGGACCACCGGTCGTCGGCGGAGAAGGAGAGAAAAGGATGGGTCTTGCATCGGCATTAACAACATCCGTGAACGGGCTCGCGCTGAACGAAACGACCATTGATGTCATTGGCAACAATATCGCCAATGCCGGAACGATTGGCTTTAAGGCTTCGCGCGTTCTGTTCACCACCCAGTTGTCTCGAACGCTCAGCGTTGGTTCCCGTCCCGATGGTGACAACGGAGGTACGAACCCACGCCAGATCGGGCTGGGAGCAATCACGTCCGCAATCTCGAAAGAATTCACACAAGGCGGTATTACGAACAGCACAAGTCCCTCAGATCTGGCGATTCAGGGAGAAGGGTTCTTCGTGCTTTCCGGTTCCGAAGGGAACGTCTACACCCGCAATGGGAGTTTTTCGCTCAACAGCGAAAGCGAACTGGTCAACGACGCTGGCTTGAAAGTTCAGGGTTACGGTGTCGATGGCAACTTCTCGCTCGTCACAACGACGTTATCCGACATCTCCATTCCGTTGGGTGATCTGCAGATTGCATCACAAACTCAGAACGCGGTCCTCGGAGGCGCGTTGTTATCAACCGGAGACACCGCAACGCAGGGTTCCCTGCTGACCAGTGAAGCGCTGACCGATTCAACCACCTCAGCCGCGATCACCACCGCATCGTTGCTGGTCAATGTGCAGAATGGTTCGTCGGTCAACCTCTTTACGAGTGGAGAGACGTTGTCCTTCTCACCGAAGGAAGGCGGCCGATCCGTCGCGGCAGAAACACTGGCCGTCACCGGCACAACGACCGTCGCCGACTGGATTGCCTTTATGGATAATGTCCTTGGGTTGCATTCTGGTGGCACGATTCCCAACGATGCCAATTCAGGTGGACAGCCGGGCGTCACCGTGACTGCTGGCGGAGAAATCCAGGTTGTGGGAAACACGGGCGAGGTCAACGATATCGAGATTGTCGTTGGCGATCTGACCAGTAACGGTGTGTCGGTGCCGTTGACGTTTACCAAGTCGCAGACAGCCAATGGCGAAAGCGCCATCACCGACTTTGTCGTGTTCGATTCCCTCGGCGATCAAATCACACTGAAAATGACGATGGCGTTGGAATCGAAGTCGACCACCTCGACGACATTCCGCTGGTTTATCGATACACCCGATGACAGCGGGGCGGACAACGCGATTGCCAATGGCACGATTGTTTTCGACGGGCTGGGCAACATTTCGGCGACGAATAGTACGTCAACGTTTTCGCTCAATCGTGACAATACCGCTGCCGTCAGCCCGATGCAGGTGACACTCGACTTTTCGGGGATGTCCGGCATCTCGACCACTTCCGCCGGCAGTGGTGTGAAACTCGTTTCTCAAGATGGTTCCAGCGCGGGAACACTCTCCAGTTTTGTCATCGACGAGACCGGCGTGATTAACGGCGTCTTCGACAATGGCATCATTCGCACGCTGGGACAAATCACAATGGCTCGCTTTGCCAATCCGCAGGGCTTATTTGAAAATGGGGGCGGCACCTATCGGGAAAACGTCAGTTCCGGCACACCGTTCATCACCACACCCGGGAATTTCGGTGTGGGAACGATTCAGGCCGGGGCGATTGAATTGTCCAATACTGATATCGGACGAAACCTTGTCGATCTGATTGTCGCTTCAACGAATTATCGGGGTAACGCACGGGTCATCAGTTCGGTCCAGCAGCTGGTGGATGAGTTGCTGGTATTAGGGCGGTAAATTGGCCGTATTCCGGCCGAGTGAACGGAGCGATCAAGGATGATCAAGCTCACAAAACTGAATGGTGAAGAGTTTATCGTTAACGCGGAGATGATCCGGTTTGTTGAGCAACGACCGGATACGTTTATTACATTGACTTCCAGTGATCGCGTGATCGTACGCGAATCGGCCGAGGAGGTTGTCAGACGCAGCATCGCTTATTCGCGAGCCATCCGAACAGCATTGCCCAAAGCGTCATAGAGCGTATTATGCTCTCCTGTGCCGCGATGGGGAGCGTCGTCAGGCCTGCAAATACAGGCTCCCACGAGCCGGAAACATCACACCAAATCGTAAACTGCTATAGGGATTTCTGTCGTAGACGATTTCACTGAAATCATCCTGGGGAATTTGAAACAATGGACAAGGCGACGATCGGTGGATTGGCGTTAGGGGTCGGACTGCTGGTCATGTCCGTACTCATCGCGAAAGGTGCCACCTTCGCCGCCTTCATGGATATCCCCTCTGGGGCGGTCGTGATCGGCGGTGCGATTGCCGCCTCCGGAATCGCCTTTCCCATCAAGGCTCTGCTTTCCCTGCCTAAAGTGGTGATGAAGGTCTTCTTTCCCAGGCAGCAGGACCTGGCCCCAGTCGTGCGCCAACTGGTGGAATTCGCCGAAGTCGCCCGGAAGGATGGCATCCTCGCTTTGGAAAGCAAAGTGGATGAAATCGAAGACCCGTTTATTTTGCTGGGCGTGCAAATGGCAGTCGACGGGACCGATGTCGAACTGATGGAGACAATCCTTCGTAGTGAAATTGATGCTGTCGCCTTCCGGCATAAAAACGGCAAATCGCTGATGGAAACGCTCGGTCGGTATGCCCCGGCCTTCGGCATGATTGGAACTCTGATGGGCCTGATCATCATGCTGGGGAACATGGATAATCCCGACATGATTGGTCCGGGGATGGCCGTCGCGTTAATCACCACAATGTATGGTGCCATCATGGCCAACCTGATTTGCCTGCCGTTTGCGGACAAACTCGCGTTCTACAGCAAACAGGAAATCCAGCAACGGGAAGTGATCGTGCGGGGATTGCTCTCGATCCAGGAGGGAGATAACCCCCGCGTTCTGGAGCAGAAACTGAGTACATTCCTGCCCGCCGCCGATCGTGAGGCAGACAAAGCCGCATGAGTCGGCACGGAATTCGTGTCGAGTGAATGTAGAATACTCACACGCAAGGAGCGAATTCGATGTCTCTTCCGGAAGATGAAGCCCCACCTGGCGTGCCGGAGTGGGTGGTCACCTATGGTGACATGATGTCGTTGTTGTTGACCTTCTTCATCATGCTCGTCTCGATGAGTGAAATAAAGGATGAAGGCAAGCTGCGGGCCATGATGGACGCATTGGTCGAACGCTTCGGTCCCGATCTCGGCTCGGCTGGTGTGCCCGGTCCATCGCATCAGAAGACAAGCGAATTTGACAAACGTTCTTCGCGCGGCGTTCGTTCCGAAGGTGGCACGAAAAAAGCCAGTCGCAAATCGGAAGGTCAGGCAGGCGCCCACAAAACCGTTCAGCGAGTGAATCACGGCACGGTAGTCACCATGGGCGGTCCAACGCTTTTTGCGCCCTTCGATGCCACACTGACCGAACCGCTCAAGCATAATCTTGACATCATTGTCGAGGTGGTCTCGCGAAAACCAAACCGGCTGATGGTTCGGGGGCACTCCTCGCCCGAACCGCTGCCCATCGATTTCCACAAGGAATTCCATGGAATCGAAGTGCGTGACCAGTGGGATCTCTCTTTTGCCCGGGCCCATGCAGTGGCGGAATACCTTGTGAGCAAAGGGGTTAAGCGCGACCGACTAGTCGTATCGGCGGCGGCGGACACCGAACCACGTACACGCACGCGCGACCGTGCATCTCAGGCCCTCAATCGTCGGGTTGACGTGTTTTTGATTGACGCGTATATAACGCCTGAGAATTCGAACGATGGCCAGAATCCGTAATGCAGAGCCGAATTCGCGGTTCATTTCCTGGCTGGTCTCCTCGTCATCACTCTCGTTGCGAGTAGCGCGTGCGATGCCGCTGGAAGAGGATTTCGAGTCCAGTCGCAGGAAGGTGAGGAACTGTCTGTCATGAGTAGCTTACCTTTTTGTGCAACGTCTCTGGCTCGTGGGGGCCTCTGTTGGCAGGCCGAACGATGTCCGTCGCGGAACAGAAGAGCGTAATACGCTCGCGTCGAATTTGATTTGAATTGTTTCATGCTCAGGGAGGAGCAGACATGGCGACGGAAGCTACGCCAGAAGTCCCCGGCATTGTCGATGACGATGTTGCAGGTGGTGACGAGCCATCCAAAGGAGGAGGGTTTGTCAAAATCGCGGTCTTTGTGGTCGTACTGATGGGTATTGAAGCGGTTGTGCTGATGTTCGTCCTGCCGTCGGCTCCAGCGGAACAGTCAACCGAGACAGAAGTGGCCGAAGCCGAGACGATCGAGAATGAAACGGTCGAAGTCTCGGTTGGAAAATTCGCACCGACGAACAGTCGTGCCGCACCGGGAACGGTAATTCATCTGCAATTTACACTGGTTGCATTGGTCTCGCCCGACAATGAAGTCCGTTTCGACGAAGCCGTCAATAAACGCTACAAACACCAGGTTCGCGAGAAGGTGATCAAAGTCGCCCGCAGTTCCAGTCTGGACGACCTCAGCGACCCGAATCTGAGTACGATCAAGCGACTCGTCAAAGAGGAAATCAACAAACTGCTGCGGAAAAGTTACATCAGCGAAATTGTCATCAGCGACTTCAAACGAACCGAGATCTGATCTGCAAGGCAACTCAGTTTGAGCAGGAAATGGCGAGTCTGATATGGCAGAAGACAATGAAAACGTAATCGACCCGGGTGATCTGGATGACTTACTGAAGGGCCAACAGGAACCTCCAGCCGGAATCACTCCAGGTGTCGAAAATGCGCCCTCAAAGGGTGATACGGACGGCAATCAGGCGGCGCAGGATGCAACGACGGAGCCAACAGCTTCGACCACATCGGAATCATCGGCTATCTCCTCCGCGACATCAAACGAAACGACCGACTCAGGTGCGCTGAATGCCGATGAGTTGGGCACGTTGCTCAATCAACCGACTGGTGACGCGACATCGTCAAATCAATCGCCCGAAGAACTGCTCAGTCAGGCCGAACTCGATCTGGCCCGCGCGGTCTCACCCGATCTCGAAGACGCAACCCCCAGCGACGCTAAGCCATTCGCGTTTCAGGATTTCGATGCGTCCAGCCAGGAGGATGGTGAGGAGCGACAGCTACAGTCGTTGCACGATGTTGAACTCGATTTGTGTATCGAATTGGGCCGCACGGAATTGCTCATTGATGAGGTCCTCAAACTCCGGCCCGGCTCCGTCGTTCCACTCGACAAACTGGCGGGCGATCCCGTCGATGTTCTCGTCAATGGACGACTTGTTGCGCGGGGTGAGGTACTCGTATTGAATGACAATTTCTGCGTTCGTGTCGCCGAGATCCTTTCCCCCGATTTTTAATCTTGCAAAAAGAGCCTGTGATCCAGGGATGGATCGCTGACAATTTCAGGATGATAAAGCATGATGCGGTTGTGCATCGCAATGCTGGCAGTTTGCTTTGCGATCGGTTGCTTTGCGATCGGGTTTTCTGCCGAAGCGCACACGGATGACACGCACCGGCCCTGGCAGGGAACGCAGAGCAAACGGGAGGGTACAGGACAATTCGCCAACCCCACCCACCAACGCCTGCCCGCTCTTTCCGGCGAAAACGGAAACTCAGACTGGATGGCTAATCCGGCCTCCTCATCAACGGTATTTCACCCGATATCAAATAGCGCGAACCCGTCGCTACGTTCCGGGTCTTCATTCCTGGCCGGTGAGCAATCTGCAACCAATGCCGAAGGGAACGGTCGAAAAATCTCCCCACCGGGTCGGGCCATCACGCCACCCGGACAGGACGCAGAAACGGGAAAGACACCGGGCGGTTCCATCTGGTCAACGATTGGCGGGTTAGCTATCGTTGTCACTCTGATTCTGATCGTGGCGAAGATCTGGAAGAAAAACGGCAAGACTTTGACCGGAGGTTTGCCCACCGAAGTGTTTGAGCGGTTGGGAAGAAGCCACCTGGATCACAGACAATCGGTTCATCTGGTAAGATTGGGTTCGCGTATTCTGGTCATCGGATCATCCGCAGATGGACTCCGTACGTTGGCGGAGATTTCCGATCCCGTCGAAGTCGATTATCTGGCAGGATTATGCCGACATGATTCCGACCAGCAAACTGTGGTGGATACCTTTCGCAATCTCTTCCAACGAACCACAACCGGACCCGGCTCCGTGGTTCCGTCAGGGAGGGGATCCTCCGGCATCCCGCCGATGGCGACGGAACGCTCAACTCACAGGGATGAACCGGCGAACTACGAAGATTCGCGTGAACCGACACGCGAGGAAGCGCGCTTTGCATCGCACCCGATCGATGACGACGCGTTAGACCAGTTCCGCAGCCGGATTCAGCAGACGCTGGCCGAGGGTTCTCCGGAAAATGGCGGCCTCCATTCCGACATGGAGGAATCGCATGACTGAAGAAACGCCCTCACGTTGGCAGGAATGGTTGCGGCAACGTACACGCGTGCCGAAAAAACGCCTCGCCCTGGGGGGCGTGTTGTTGATTGTCTGGCTGATGTTGCAGGCGATGCCCAACTCGACAGCCGCCCAGCAAACACTGCTACAGCGCCCCGTAAACCAGACACCACACGGTATCGCCAACGGCTTGCCCGATACGCAAATTGGACAGGGACCACTCGTTCCAAATGAACCGACTGTCGATCGATCGGATGTCGAAGCCGATCCTGGCCTGGCCGTTCCCGCGAGTATGGATGTCGAACAGATGCTCTCGCCCGGTGGGTTATCGTCGACGCTGAAAATTATGATGTTGATGACGGTCCTCAGTCTGGCACCGTCGTTGCTCATCATGACCACCTGCTTCATCCGGTTCGTGATTGTCCTCGGTTTGCTGAGGCAGGCATTGGGGACGCAGCAACTCCCGCCGAATCAGGTCATCGTTTCACTCTGCCTGTTCCTGACGTTTCTGGTTATGGCTCCCGCCTGGCAGCGTTCGTATCAGGAAGGCATCCGACCGTATACAAATCCCGGACCGGGCGATGACACACTCACCTTCGATCAGGCATTTGAACGCACAGTGCGCCCGTTGCGGCAATTCATGAGTGACCAGATCGAAGCGACCGGCAATAGCGACACTGTCTGGGCGTTCTACGAATTCCAGAACCCGACAATCGATCTGGAAGCGAATGCGGAACAACTTCCCGAGACGTATGATCAGGTACCGCTCACTGTGTTATTACCCGCCTACATGCTGAGCGAATTGAAGACGGCATTCGTGATTGGCTTTCAGCTCTATCTGCCATTTCTGGTCATCGATATGGTGGTCGCTTCGGTGTTGATCAGCATGGGCATGATGATGCTGCCACCGGTGCTGATTTCGTTGCCCTTCAAACTGTTACTTTTCGTGCTGATCGATGGCTGGTTCCTCACTGTCGGCATGCTGCTGGAAAGTGTACAACCATTTGGCTGACGTGGAATGGCTGAAGTAATCGCACGGTAACCGGTTTTCGTTTGGATGGAACGCAGGCACTGGAAATATGGATGTCGATCAGGCAGTGGAACTTGGACGAGCAGCGGTGATGCTGACACTGATGGTCGGTGCACCTGTGATGGTGATCGCCGTATTCGTCGGTCTGTTGATTTCCATCATGCAGGCCGTGACACAATTGCAGGATCAGACGCTCAGTTTCGTTCCGAAAATCGTCGCGATGTTGTTAGCCATGCTGTACGCACTTCCCTGGGCCATTAATCAACTGGTGGAGTACTCGACAAACCTGATAATGGGAATCCCCGGCACACTCTGATCAACTCCTCATCCCAATGCAACCCCACTACCGCTACGCGGTTGAAAACAGGCGAGCATGGAAATTGAGCCATTCCTCAATCGCGTTTTCGTCGACCCGCTGGCTGGCGTTACGCTCCAGCATCTGCTGGGTCTGGCAACTCAACACTTCTATGCCTTTCTTTTGGTACTGGTCCGAGTCAGCGGGTTGATGACCATCGGCCCGCTGTTTGGCCAGTCGATTGTACCTGCCAATGTGCGCATCTTTCTGGTGCTGACCATCTCGCTGATTCTCACGCCGATGCTCAACCAACAAGCGAAAGTCGGGTTCGACCGACTGGACGCGAATCAAAACGAATTGCTGTCGCGCGATGAGATTCCTGAGCATCTGCTGGAACGTTTCGACTCTCTTGTTGTGACTGCAGGAAAACTTCCAGGTGCCTCTTTGCAGAAGCATGAGTTTTCTTACCCCATTGATGTGCCGAAAACGGTTCTCGATTTTGCCTGGGTTGGTGTGGGGGAATTCGGCATCGGTTTGGCGCTCGGACTGGGTGTCCTCACAATTCTCTCTGGCCTGCAATTAACCGGTGAGTTGATCGACCAGCAAACCGGTATCGCGCTGGGAGGGGTGTTTAACCCCGGTTTGGACGCCGAAACGTCTGTCAGCGGGCAATTACTCTACCTGTTGGGCATCGTTGTCATGCTCTGTATGGAACCCATCGGCGGGCACATCATGATGGTTTCCGCATTGGTCGAGACGTTTCAGACCTTACCCGCTGGTGAGGGATTTCTTTCGGTTTCAACGTTCGAATTCCTGCGTGATCTGGTGCATATGTCGCTCGTGCTGGCCGTGCAGGTCGCTGCACCTTTACTGGCAATGATGTCCCTGGTCGCTCTCACGATGGGTTTTCTCGGTCATACCGTGCCTCAGATCAATGTCCTGGTCGTCGGATTTCCCGTTCGAGCGATGGTCAATCTGGTCGTGTTGGCCATCACCCTTTCCGGAGCAGCCAGGCACGTTGTCAACATTGTACCGTATACAATCGACAGTTTGCGCGCTTCCCTCGCTGGAGTTTGATAGCGATTCATATATAGAAAGTCGCGATGCCGGGCGAAGAATTCGGAGAAAAAACAGAACAACCGACAGAACGCCGGCTGCAAGACGCCCGTGAAAAGGGCAACGTCGCGCGCAGTGTCGACCTCAACGCAGCCGGGTTGATGATGGTCGTCGCGCTGATGCTGTACATGGCTGGTGGTTCAACGTTGAAGTCCCTTGCAGAATACCTCCGAATGTCGATCACCTCCGCCAGCCATCTACGTTACGATAACAAGATCGCCGAAGCTCACTATGGCGATCTATTGAGTTGGGCGGGCCAGGCGGTGTTGCCATTGTTGCTCGCTTTTGCCGGTGCCGCCATGCTGTTGAACATCCTGCAGATCGGATTCCTGTTCGCACCACAGATCCTTTCTCCCAAGTGGAATCACCTGAATCCGATGTCGGGTCTGCAGCGAATCTTCTCCGTTCGATCAACAATGAAACTGGTTATCAGCCTCGGTAAACTCGCATTGGTGGTCGTCATTGCTTCTGCCTTTGTCTGGTACGAGTTGCCGAAATTTGTACTCTGGATGCAGGCAGAACCGGGAACGATTGCCGAGGGCGTCAATCAGTCGATGGCAATGCTCGCCTTTCTGTTAGCGCTGTCTCTGGTTGTGCTGGCGCTGCTCGATTTCGGCTTTCAGAAGTGGAAGTACCAGCAGGATCTGATGATGACGAAGCAGGAGGTCCGCGAAGAAATGAAGCAGATGGAGGGCGACCCGCACATCCGCCAGCGACGGCGCGAAACCCATCGCAAGATGACGCAGGCCCGTGAAATGCAACAAGTGCAGGATGCCGACGTTGTCATCACCAACCCCACTCACTACTCCATCGCCATCCAGTACGATCCCGACACGATGCCCGCCCCCAAGGTGATCGCCAAAGGGGTGGACGATATCGCTTTACGAATTCGCCGCATTGCCGCGGAAAATAAAATTCCGATCATCGAACGGAAGGAACTGGCTCAGGAACTGTATCGCACGGTGAAGTCGGGGCATTTCATTCCTGTCGAGATGTATGAGGTGTTCGTGGAAATCATGGCGTATGTCTTCCGCCTCACAGGTCGCCAGGCACCGAAAGTTTAGAGCGTATTACGCTCTTCTGTGGCGCGAAAATCGTCTCCTGGCCTGCAAACGCAAATGCAAACTCCCACGAACGAAAAACAATTATCGCATTTTGAAAACGCAAGTCAAGCTGAATTTCCAAAAAACGGAAATAAAAATTGCAGGTTACTTGCTGGGAAAGATCTCTCTTACTTTCATTT
This sequence comes from Planctomycetaceae bacterium, assembly GCA_028284145.1. Taxonomy (GTDB): domain Bacteria; phylum Planctomycetota; class Planctomycetia; order Planctomycetales; family Planctomycetaceae; genus JANQSH01. The sequence continues at coordinate 16,738 of JANQSH010000169.1, forward strand.
TGACGGATTTCGCAAAAGCGGGCATTGCGTCCAGCCTGGGAACCGTTCGTTGATTCTCCCATTTGTAGTAGGTTTGAACCGGCACCTCGTAGCCGAACTTCGCCATTCGCTCCACAACTTCCTCGACGGTAAAACCGGCTTCTTCTCGAAGTTTCCGCATGCGCACCGATAGCCGCTGACTGTAGGTATCCATTTTTGGTTCTTTGCGCGCGGGTGCCATGCTGAATCCTTCGTAAGTTGTTATACAGGTTCAGCATAGTACCAACTATTCCGTAAAAAAGCACGACTGGTGGTCGCCAGTGCCAACGTTTGCTCCGTGCAGGCCCGTACCTTCCGCGCGAAAATTGGGGGTGTTTTTGGAAAATCAATCAGCCAAGTGGATGCCCAAGAAAAGACTCAACACTGCTGCGAAGGAATTAAAGTTGCTTTCTCAATCGGCGACTCTTCAAAACTTTCTCTTGGCACATCCGCCAAAGAGTGATTCGCGACAAACCAGTTGCCCTCATTGTGTCCTCATGGGACATCCATTTTTTTGAAGTTTGTGGTGTTTCCCGTTTCATCCTGTTGCCTTCTGTTTCGGTTGGAATAGAGGAATTATACACCACGTTTTTCTGCGCAACGGGTCTGGTGAAAAAGCAAACACAATGCGGCGCCGTAGGGTCACCTAACGACGTCAAACGACGTGAAAAATTTTTGAAAAAAGCGTTGACACTATATTTGTAGTGTTTGGGCGAATGCGGCCTGAAAAGAGGGGCAGGGAATCAAACCACCAGTTTAGCCACCAGTTCGCGAAACAAACTGCAACAAAACGGAACAGGAGGTTGCGACCGAATGGGGCAATAGGTAAGATTCGCCCAGTTGAAATGACTTAAATAGCAGTGTTTTTCCACAAACGGGACGTGGCGCAGTCTGGTAGCGCGCTTGACTGGGGGTCAAGAGGTCGCAGGTTCAAATCCTGTCGTCCCGACTTTTGATACCAAGGGTTTTCGTCAATCAGACATCAGCCAAAAATGCCAATGGTACAGAATTTGGTACAGAACTCTCGCTGATGTAAAAAACCCCTGTGCGGTACCCTTTCATTGCGACACCATTTTCAAGATCCCATTTCACGATGAGTTTCCCATCTTTGTAGACGTGAACATGCTTTGGCGGATGATCGCCGATCCAGGTGACGAAAATGTAGTTACCACGCCGAATTTTGCCCGCCCAAAAATAGCACCACACAAGGTAACGGAAGTCAGGGGTGAGACAAATGCGCCTTACGGAAACGACGACATCGAGAACGAGGTTTTGCACACATCCTGGACTGCCTCCTGTTACAAAGAGTGGAAACCGTTCCAATTCCACTCCAAGGTAGTCCAGATAAGAAGAAGAAGATAATTCCTTCTTAACCCCCATACGACGTGTTATGCCGCTCTCGTGAACGCGAACTTCAGTATCTTCGCACCATGTGCTCCACGACATGTCCGAGAATTCGGCGCCAAGTGTCTTCGATACCTTTGTCCCATTTCTCATCGAACTTTGAAGCCGTTTCAATGACTGCATCAAGCCAGAGATCGTAGAAACGTGGTTCGATGTTCAGGTGGTAACGGTCATGAGTCGTTGTACGTTCATGGATTTCACGAAGGGCCTCCGGCTCACCGCTGGTTGCACCTGCGCAAAGCTCCAATGACCGATGCAGCATCCTGTTTTGGTTTTCGAAGTCGGTGAATCTGAATTTATCTCTCACCTCGTCCGAGGCCCCGATAAATCGCTTGTAGAACACAGGGATGAAATCCTGCGACTCGGAACACCGCTTCAGGCTCTGCAGGAAAACGTCTTTTGGCGCGTGTTGATCCATCATCAGCCTACATGAGACACTTCTGCCAGCGAATGACCAAGGCAACTCAATCGGACAGCGGACCATCAGGAAGACGCCCGAATCGTCGAAAACGTTTCTGATGATTTAACAACTGGTTTAACAACCTGTTGAATTACCGAAATGCAGCCGCTCCGGTTCACTAATTTATTCATTCACCTTTTCGTTTGGGCTGGATTCACGACTTGTGTGGCAACATGACTGCGGTGGCACAGAATCCGATCAGGAGACCGAACACCACATTGATGCCGGGAGCAATGCCAACGCTGACAAACATGAAAGCAACGAAGCAGGTTATCGCGGACAGAAGGAGCAAGACGATACGCAGGATAACGTCTCCAATCCCTCGCATCTGGAACATCTCGACAGCAATCCCAACTCCTGCACCGGCCGACGCGATTACCAGGGTAAGAGATGAAAACGAAGCAAGCCGATTTGAGATGTCATGAATGAAATCCTCATTGGCCGCATCACCACCAGCCTGCTGCATGATTACGGCGTACACGAAGACGGCAAACGGCAGGACAGCGGCGCATACACGTTTGTATCCTTCGACGGTATCAGTTTTGAAACCCTCTTCCGTAATTCGAAGGATGTTCTTGAGGAGGGTCCAAAAAACGATAATTACCGCGACGGGAGTCAGAAAGTAATTGAAGACCCAGCGAACGATCACGAACGGGTTTTCTTTTATCGTGCCGAAGGAACCACCATATGTTTGTTCATAAGCATTACAACCTGAGAAGAGTACGCACACAACAGCAACCACGAAAAGAGACTGTTTTGGTAAAGAATGTAAACGATACATCATGGCAGAAACGATGACGTAGCATTGGTGGACTAAGAATTCATTGACCCTCTTGCGGTAACATTTTGATTGTATTTAACTCTGTACACATTTACAAGTAGTAAATTTAAGGTAGAGTCTTTTTCAGAAAGCCAGCGTCCACGCGCTTGACTCACGAACGGGCGAGTGGATTCGCCTCGAAGAGATGGGTGAACATGAGGTTGAAGCGTTTCTGACGTATATCTTCCATCAAACCCCGGTTGCCAAACTACCACGGAAAACACAACCGCAAAATTTTCCTTGGCGCGCCGACTCATCCCGGTATGCTGAACTCAAAGGTTGAATGGTTTCCAGAGCAGTTTACTTTCTGGTGTGACGCCTCTGGCTCGTGGGGATCTCCATTTGCAGGTCTAACGACGCTCATCGTGGCACGAGAAAGCGTAATACGCTCTACGATCAACATTCCGTCTCTCTCTGCGGGCCGGATTTCGCATCGAATGCGTCCAGTGGATGAGTTTCCGCAATTTTCAAAATTTCATGGCCGGCTTCCCAGTCTTATGACAATCCTCTGTCAACTCTGGTGTGGGACTCTGCGGAAGTCTCATGAATTTGTGCGCAGATCGTCCGCCCCGACGCACGCCAGTCGCTTCAAACATTCTTGAAAAAAGGAAACATCATGAGAACGACTTACCTGTTTCTTGTCGGGATGATCGCCACCGCGATGCCCGATGCCTCGCTGATGGCACAGAACGCACCGGCGCTGGATCGCGTTGATGTCACCCGCTGGTCATTGTCGCATGGACGACTGGACAGACTGAGACTACCCGGCCTTTACTCGCCCGCCAATCCCAAGGGAGCGTACATTTACGGAATCAGTCCACCACCAGTTGATCCGAATGGTAATCCCGTGACGACTGTTCCCGGTTATACGGCCATCCCGACCCCGACGAACCCTGATGGTGGCCTGCCTCCGGGCGTTCTGAGTCTCATTGCTGCATCACCAACTCCACTGCGAATCACGCTCGATAACGATGGGGATGGGGAAGCGGATGATCCCGAAGACAACGCTCTGGTGATGGCTGGTGTGCTCATTCCCAGTTGTTTTTCCCTGGTCGTTGCAGAAGGCGCACCACCCCCGAACGCGGTCAGCCTCTTCTGGAACGCACCGATACCGCTGAATGGAAGCGGTAACTTCTATGCCACGGTCTCCATTCCGAACGCTGATCCGAAACGGAACATCGTCGCTGGACAGCAGTTGATTACGCGTCTGCAGCATGAAAGCTACATCGCGAACTCGGTTATTTACGAAGCACCCGATGTCGGAAACGTGATTGTTGATAACGAACTGGACGGCGGAACAACACAACTCTCCGTCTACTCTTACGCGGGGGGAGATACGCGAACGCGGCGACCTCGAAGTGGTATCCAGAGCCGGCGTGTCGGCTATGCCAATCCGATCGCGTTGGAGATTGTCGAAGTCAAACAGGCATTGAATGAATATGGTAGACAACGCGTCTGGGTGAGGGCCGATATCAGCCCGTTGTTTGAACCGATCGCCACCACACGTATTCGCTGGGCGGTCGAAGGGAATACCGGAACACGCATCGCCGATGTGGTCGGCACAAACGCCTTTGCCTTCGACATTCCGCTCGCACCACCGCCGCAACCGGAACGGATCGATGCGGAGGTTGAAGAGCGACTCGTCAAGGTGACGGCTGTTGCCACCAGTGCCGGACCAGGCCTGGTTCCCATCGTTGCTCCGCTACCTTTCGTCAATCCTGTTCCGCCGCAACGCCAATCGGTGGGACTTTCGACGTTTCACAGCACCGGTTGCACACTCTCCGATACCGAAGCGATCAAGATTAAACTGGTCGATGAACTGGAGCATGACTGCGAACGTTCGATTCTGATTCTGCTTGACGCCTCGGGCAGTATGAGTAACGACGGAAAAATGGCCAAGGCGAAAGCGGCCGCCAGCCGCGTGCTGACACGGCTGGGTCCTGGTACCGAAGTCGCGTTGATCGTTTTCTATTCCTGCGGGAACATCAAAGTCGAGCACGAATTCACAACGGAACATTCCAGGGTCGTGGCGATTTTGCCGCGAATTAAACCGTCCGGAGGAACTCCGCTGGCAGCCGCAACGCGTTATGGAAAAGACTATCTCCGTAATCATGCCCGCGGAAAATCGCGCGAGTTGATCATCCTCTCCGACGGACAGGAAACCTGTGGTGGTGATCCGGTGCTGGAAGCTTCACGCTGACATGTGTCTTCAAGAAATAAAGATAACGATAAGGAAACATTATTATGAATCGAATGATCAACCATTCTCTTCTGGCTCTGCTTGCAGCGGGGCTTCTGATGCCCATTGCACAAGGACAGGACGAACAACCGAAACCGGAACCAAATCCGATCAAAATCACAGTGATTGGTTTCGCCGTCGACCAGGCCACACAAACGCAATTGCAGAACATGGCCAAGGCGGGCAACGGACAGTTTCTTTCTGCGGATGACGAGAACGGCCTGCTCAATGCGCTCGGCACGGCAACCGGTGTCGACGTCGGCGTGCGGAACTCCAAAGAAGTTGAACCAAACAACGACAAAGGAACGAGCACAGCGATCTACCATCGTGGCAACATCACTGCTCAGATCAAACCGGAACGCGATGTCGACGTCTATGTGATGGAGGTTGACCAGGGCGGATTGCTCGACGTCAAAATCACAAACGTTCCACCCGAGTTGGCATTAAAAGTGGCGGTCCATAGTGCAGATGGCTATTCGCAAGGCAACACGCTTGCGCCGTTGCGGGAAGGTGCGGAGACAACCGGGCAGTTTGGCATCAGGAGTCCCGGTCGCTATTTCCTGACCGTTTACGATGCCAACAAAAGGGCGTCGGATCAGAACTACACTCTGAATCTCGACTTTCATGCCTGCGATGGTCACGAGCCGAATGACAAGAACATGGTGGCCAAGGCGATTTCCCATACCGGCGAAGTGTTCGGCAATATTCTGCCCATCAAAGATCTGGATATCTATGAGGTTGAGGTCGACCAATGTGGCATGCTGGAAGTGGCTGTCACCGATGTCGCCCCTGAACTCGACCTGCTGGTGCATGTTTACGACATGGAAGGGTATTCCATGGGTTCTTTGGCTCCGTTGCGTGCCGGTGCCGAAACACGCGGTTTCATCAAGTTGCCGGAACCGGGCGTCTACCGCATCCACGTCTACGATTCCGGGTCGAATGGGTTCAGTTCGCAGCTTTACAAGCTGGCAACCAAGTTCCACGCCGGCGACGATATGGAACGCAACGACAAACGAAAAACCGCGACTTTAACCGAACTGCAGGCGGATCTCGATCCGACGATCAATCCCGCTGGCGACGTCGACATTTTCACGTTCCGCGTACCACGTCGGGGCAGTGTGAAAATCGATGTCACCAACGTGCCGGGCAATCTGGCGATCAAAACATTGCTTTATGACGGCAACGGTTACTCGCATGGTTCTGCCACACCATTGGCCGAGGGAGGCGAAACCAAAGCAGTGTACGATTTGCCGGATGAAGGACGATACTTCCTGCATGTTCACGCAACCGACAAGACGAAGTGGAATGCACAACCGTATCATCTCCAGATCGCCTACCAGCCGGGTGATGCGAATGAATCCAATGAGAATAAAACGTCTGCCACGAAGATCAGTGTCGGATCGACTGTCAATGGCACGCTCAACCCGAAGGGGGATGTCGATCTGTACCGCATAGTTCTCAACGACACGGGGGAATACGAAGTCAACATTCCTGGCGTGAAGGAGTTGGATATCGTCTGCTACGTTACGGATGAGGCGGGGTATTCCAAAGGAACATTGAAGCCACTGGCAGTCGGAGGCGATACGATCGGCAAGTTCACGGCGTCAAAACCGGGTCGGTATTACGTGCACGTTTATGACAATGGCAAAGATGCCCGCTCGACGAACCCTTACCAGATGACCATTCGCCTGACGAGGAAAGTGGAGAAGTCGAACTGACGTCTGGCCTTGAAGAGTTTGGATTCTGAATCGCCCGGCAGACATGTTCTCGCGAGCATGAGCATGTCACTTGACCGGAAAAGTGTGACAGTTTTCGCTCTATACTCAAACGCGAAGGCACGTTACATTGAAAGAAGTGTCGTGCATTACTGATACGACCAGACTCATAACACGCCAGATACACAGTCTCTGGTCTATTCCTTCGGTTCTCCGAGCTTTTCATGTCGTACCGTACTTTCAAGCGATTGCTTGGCGAAACCAGTTTGGAGCGAAAATGCCGCTTCCTGCTGGGGGGAGGGTTGTTGTTACTGATCAGCACGAGTTTCGCTTTTTACTGGTGGCGGAACAGCGGGCTGGTTTATGAACAGAACAAGACGACCGCACGCAGTCTTGTCTGGCCCGCGTTGTGGGAGAAGCATCTGAAATGGGCGAAGGAAGAGAACGATGCCGTCAATTGGTTGCCACAAGATAAAATTGATGTCGAACAACTCGCATCCTCGTTGAAGCCGGAGGATGTGCGAGAGTATTCGTGGGATCTGTTCATGGCCGATCTTTCGTCGGCGAATGCAGCTCAGCGCCCCGATGACGAGGCGGGTTACGATGCACTGGCGAAACTGAAGCAGGGCGAACCGGAGATCATCAGCGTGTTGGATGACATTGGTGAGTATCATTACTATTCACCAGTGTACGCTTCCCGAAGTTGTATCTCCTGTCATATCGAACGAGACCCCGATTTGAAGTCGGGTGACTTGATGGGCATGGTGAAAATCACGATGTCCATCGACGATACCAAAGAGGCGCTCGCCTGGAATCGTGCCATGTTGATTGCCACGGCAATCATCACGGCTTTTCTGGCGATGTTGGCATCGTATGCGATCGTGCGATATGTCATCGTCAAGCCGGTGTTGCACTTAAAAGACGTCAGTGACGAAATCACGCGCGGGAATTTGGGATTACGCGCCGATATTCGGACGGGTGATGAATTTGAAGAGTTGAGCCACGCGTTTAATCGCATGTTGCGGCACCTCGTTACGGTGCAGGATGAATTGCGAAACGTGAATACCGATCTCGATTCCAAGGTGGATGAACTGGCACACGTGAACCTGAAACTGTACGAGTTGAATAAGGTCAAAGATGGGTTTTTGGCAACGATGAGCCATGAATTGCGCACTCCGCTGACGAGCATTCTCGGATTCAGCGACGTCCTCGCGGGTTCGGACAATCTGACCGGGAAACAGGAGCGATTTGTCCGGCACATTCAGACATCCGGCCGCGACTTGCAGGTCTTGATCAATGACATTCTTGATCTTGCAAAAATCGAAAGCGGCAAGATGGACCTGCAGGTTGTTGATTTTTCGCTGGATGATCTTGTCCAACGTCAAGTCGGATCGATGCAACCCCAGGCGTCCAGGAAGAACATCGAGTTGACGTGTGAGATCGAAACGGACTTGCCAACGATGCAGCAGGACAGCGTCAAGTTACAACAGATTTTGAATAATCTGCTTTCCAACGCCGTCAAGTTCACACCTGAAGGAGGACGCGTGCAGGTTCTGGCACACCGCTTCAATGAGGAGATAGTCGAGATTGTCGTGCAGGACACGGGCATCGGCATTCCGCTGGAAGAGCAGGAAACGATCTTCGAGAAATTCCGGCAGGGACGTTCGGTTCCCGGTCAAGCTGACACCATGACGCGCGAATATGGTGGTACCGGGTTGGGACTTTCCATCGTGATGGAATTGTCGAAACTGCTGGGGGGAGTTGTCTTTCTGGAAAGTGAATTTGGGAAGGGGAGTACATTTGTTGTACAGGTTCCCATTGTAACTGAACCGACGTCGAATTTCGGCCCCTCCCCCAGCGCCATCAACGCTGGTCCTGCGAATTCCGAGACCGCACTCCCATCGGCGACTTCTCCCAGGAAGCGGGAAGTGGTGGAATCCGAGAGGTCAGTTTCCAGTTTGAGCAACTCACCAGCCACATCCGACGCTGGATCGACAGAGGCCGTTTCGGGCGACGAATCAGCCGCGTGATTCTTGAAACCGTAATGAAATTGCGAAAGAATCGCCATAACCGTCAGGGAGACATAGGCGCGCCGGAATTTCCTGCCAGTATCCCCCAGATTCCTGAGTCTGCTCCACTTCGTCAGCCGATAAACTTTTGCGAACCGTGAATTCTTTTTAACCATCGGCACACGGATGTGATCGAGAAACTTGTGAACCGTCAAGACTGAAAATTGGGTTTGATGAAGTTGCAAGGAGTGACAACAGAGCCGGTTATGTCAATCCGCACCCCAAAACAAAGCCTTGACAAAGCACTGGTTCGACCGGCAGATGTGGATTCATCACCCGGTCGACAGCGATTGGAGCTTTCCCCATGAAGTGGATCTCTTTGACATTCGTGGCGGCTGTTGTTGCATTCTGTACAACAAACACCGCAGAAGCAGGATTGTTCGACCGTTTGAAGAATCGATGTTGCAATCCATGTGATGTCTGTTGCGATCCCTGTGGACCAGTTTGCGATCCCTGTGGCAGTTCCTGCTGTGATCCCTGTGGATGTGCACCGGCACCCGCCTGTTGTGATCCGTGCGGAGGCTGTTGTGGTCAAAGTCATGGCGTTTACGGACATGCCATTTCAGGAACACCATATGTCGGCGGACGATATGCGGCTTCGGCGACTTATGGCCATCAGCCCGCTCCAATGGTCGATTACCCTTCCGGAAACTATGGCTACGGTTACGATTACCGCCACTTTTCCGCCGGTAGTTACAACTTCGTGAACCTCGCAACCAGCTATCGCTGATTTCCAACCTCACGGAATTCACTCCGACCGCAAGGCGGATTAGAGCGTATTATGCTCTTCTGTGACGTGATGGACACCGTATTGGCCTGCAAACCAGGTTCTCATGAGCCAGAGACGTCACACCAGAAGGGAAATTACTCTGGCCTCCTGCTCGATCGACAGCTTCTGCACACAGGAATGCGCAAAACAGCCTGCCGGAAGTAATGAATTTTTTATCAAGGACTCTTTGAAAATTTTCAACTCGTGATCAATCGAGTTGAAGATCTCTCCTGCAGCTCCCCCTGACACGGACATCCAGCGTCCGTCCATCCGACCTGAACCGTTACGATCGTCACAAACGGTCTTTACGAACGTTCCGAAAATTCTGACTGAATCGAATTCGACGATCAGTCGTATGATTCGGAAGACTCCGCTTGCCCCACCTGTCCCGTAGTTGCCGACTGAAATGGCCGATATCCGACACGTCCATCGACAACAAAGCCAAATGATTGGCAACGTCGTCCTGGAAGCTGTCTTCGTAACGAAACGTATCGGATCAGAGGTTCGCAGGACGCAACCACCCAGATAACCCAGGATGAGTTACATCGATGAGTTTCGACACGCCTGAAATTTTTTCCCTCAATGATCTCCGCGAATTCATTCACCGCACGTTGTGCGAAAAGGAAAATCTGCTCGAAGATCAGTTCGAGATGTCAGAAATGCAGTTGCGCCGCCGAGGACGTGAATGCGGAATTCAATTCTCACTCCACGGCCCCAGATCCGTTCGGCTGGGGGCGATCTGGGTGTCCGACCATAACATGATCTACTTCTACGATACACAGGGTAGCCGATACCTGAAAGTGCCACTCCGATTCAAACTGGAACTGCCACAGGCCGCCTGATCTGGCACGCCAGACAACGAAAAAACCAGACGACGCAAAAGTTCGTAGCGCATTGGCTTCGATTTCAAAATGGTTTGTTGACAGGTATTCACGAACGAGAGTTCCGGTGAATTCACAACACGCAAAAGTTTTGCGACATCCTGCGCTTTATGGCGCAAAAGAAAAAGCCCGGAGTGAGGTGAAATCGCAACCTCAACCCGGGCGTTCTTTTTAACCAGCCGATGGGAGATCAGATTTGCCGATATCCCAGCTCGTACATCACGTCGTAGAGTTCCTCAAATGTGATGAACCTGCGGCGGTGCGTCAATTTGTACTGATCAACCGCTTCTGCGAGTTCAGTCACTTCAGGTCGCATTGTGGAACGCGAATCGGCGAACTGACGTCGTTCGCGACCCGCATTCTGCTGGGCATTGTCCGGACTGCGACGGTCGACGAATTCGACGGCCTTTAGTTGGGTGGCTTGTTCCATTAGAATGCTCCTTTGAGATTAAGACATTCCAAAGGTAGTTCAGGAATCGATACCCAACGTCATCTCTTGACAGAATTTGCCCAGTTTTCCTTTCCGATGGTAGCGCTGAAATGGAGTATGTGGTTTATACGGTTTTTGATGACACATCACTGCCGCCCATTCCCGGCAACATCAGCATTTTGTCGCGTGATATCGAGACGTTCTTAACGCCTCGATTACGATAGAGCCGCTTACCTTCTGATATGACGCCTGTGGCTCGTGGGAACCTGTATTTGCAAGCCGAACAATGATCTTCGCGCCACAGAAGAGAGCGTAATACGCTCTAACCGGGCTACTGCCTGAAAATATCAACATTGAACTGACATTCCTACCGGATACTCGACAACATGAAAATCACGGTTATTGGTGGCGGTGCAATGGCCACCGCCTGTGCTGTTCTGCTGGCCGAACATGAAGGACAAGACGTCTCGCTCTGGGCTCGCAATCCGCAACATGCGGCTGACATGACGCAGAACCGTGAAAACCGCCGCCTGTTACCCGACGTCACCATTCCGGATGAGATCGAAATTACCAGCGATCTCGAAAGGGCCGTGCACGATGCTGACTTCCTGGTCATTGCGATCCCCACAAAGTATCTGCGCGAAGCGTTAACTCCCATGGCTGCCACACTCAATAGCAATCGGCCAGTTGTCAGTGTGGTGAAGGGGCTGGAAAACGACACCTTCATGCGTCCCAGCGAAATCATTGCCGATGTACTTGGACATCGGGCGATTGTTGCTTTGGGTGGACCAAGCCACGCTGAAGAAATTGCGCGTCGTCTGCCGGCAAGTGTGGTAGCCGCCAGTGGTGATATCGTGCTGGCCAGACAGGTGCAGGAAATGTTCAACACCGACCGGTTCCGGGTCTACACGAATCCCGATATCATCGGTGTCGAACTCGCCGGGGCGCTCAAGAATGTGATTGCCATCGCCGCCGGAACGTGTGATGGATTGGGCTATGGCGACAATGCGAAGAGCGCCCTGATGACCCGTGGCCTGGTGGAGATGACACGGTTCGGAAAAAAATTGGGAGCCGAGGAAAAGACTTTCGCAGGCCTGGCCGGAATGGGCGATTTGATCACAACCTGCAGCAGTCCCTACGGCCGCAACAGAAAAGTCGGCGAGCGTCTGGGAAAGGGCGAAACGCTGCAGGAAATTCTCGACAGTATGGATGCCGTAGCTGAGGGCGTTTCAACGACCAGAAGCGTGTTTGAACTGGGCGAGAAAAAGGACATTGAAATGCCGATCACGCATCAGGTGTATCAGGTTCTCTTTGAAGGGAAGTCGCCCGCCGAAGCGACCAACTCTTTGATGATCCGTCCACCCAAACGGGAGTAACGTCTTCTCCGGCCCTTCTTTTCCAGCCGACACATGACACGCAGCGCATCGCGAATGACAATGACTCTGTGAAGATGGTTCATCGTGAAGATGGTTCATCAACTTTGATCGGGCAGCATGAAACACCGTTGACCACGTGTGTTTGTCGGTGGGATTGCTCTTTGTCGACAGGATTGCTCGGAGAACGATGACAACCGGTATCGCGGCGGAGAAGAAGAAGAGTGGACGATACTGGACTCGAACCAGTGACCTCCACGATGTCAACGTGGCGCTCTAACCAGACTGAGCTAATCGTCCCAAAACAGGCATCACAGTGGGAGCCGAATTGACCGGCTGCTCAAAGATCAACATGCTGGCGAACCTGCACGTTACACTGTGCGTCTCAAGAAATGCAAAATAGGGGGTCGCTTCACAAAGGTCAAGGTATCCCGTGGCTGTTCGACGATGGTTGATGCAATTCGGTCCGATTTTGCCGACCACAGGCTGGCCGTTTGCCCAAAGTTGACGCTCTTTCAGTATTTGCGATATAAGAGCGCCAAACCTCGCAGGCCGGTTAGCGGCTTGCTGCACCCCGGCCGATTCCAGCATGGGACCTCTCGTCGCGGTGACATGCAGGATGGACGAAAAGGGAATTCTCGAAATGATTGATGTGCAACTCCCCGATGGGAATACCGTACAGGTTGAAGATTCGGCGACCGCAATCGATGTCGCAGCGGGAATTGGCGAACGACTGGCTCAGGCAACCGTTGCGGCCAAAATCGATGGCCAGATAGTCGATACCATGCGACCCCTGGCGGAACTGACTGACCTTCGGCCGGTCCCTTTGACGCTGCTCACCACGCGCGATGCAGAAGCCCTCGGCGTGTTGCGGCATTCGTGTGCCCACGTAATGGCCCGCGCGGTGATGCGGCTCTACGATGGTGTCAGCCTCGCTTTTGGCCCGACCGTCGGCAATGGTTACTATTACGACTTCGATCTTCCCGTGCCGATCAGCGAAGATGACTTTCCGCAGATCGAAGTGGAAATGAAAAAGATCATCAAGGAAGCTGAGCCATTCGAGCGGTTTGTCCTGTCACGCGATGAAGCCCGCAAATTGTGCGATGACCTGAAGCAGGATCTGAAGGTTGAACATATTGAAACGGGTCTGGCGGAACACGACACCGTCAGTTTTTATCGGCAGGGTGAATTCGTCGATCTCTGTCGCGGACCGCACATCCCGCATGCCGGGCGGATCAAATCGTTCAAGCTGCTTTCTGTTGCCGGTTCGTATTGGAAAGGGGACGCCAATAATCAGCAACTGCAACGATTGTATGGGACGGCTTTCTTTGACAGGAAGCAACTGAAGGCTCATCTGGCAGCGCTCGAAGAAGCGAAGAAACGCGATCACCGTGTGCTGGGCAAACAGTTGAAACTGTTTGACATCGACCAGCAGGTGGGACAGGGGCTGATTTTGTGGAAACCGAAGGGGACCACCATTCGAGCCGTGCTGGAAGACTTTCTGCGCGGCGAATTGCAGAAGCGCGGTTACGATCTTGTGACCACACCGCACATCGGCAAGGTCGATCTTTACCAGATCAGCGGCCACTTTCCTTACTACCGCGAATCTCAGTTCACTCCGATTTATGGACACGATGCCGGCCAACTGGTTGATGTCTGGATCGGTCGACTGGAGCGGGATGAAATCAGCGAGGCGGATGAAAAGACCTTCCTCGACGCGGCAAAAGTTCTCGGTTTTGATGCCGATGATTTCAACGTCAACACTTCAAAAGGAGAGAAAATTGCTGCGTTACGAGAGTGGGAAAACGAACATGAGCGGTATCTGCTCAAGCCGATGAATTGCCCGCATCATGTGAAAATCTACGCCAGCGAGCAGCGGAGTTATCGTGACCTGCCGATTCGCCTCGCGGAATTCGGCACTGTTTATCGCCATGAAAAATCGGGCGAACTGAATGGTATGACGCGCGTGCGTGGCTTCACACAGGATGATGCACACCTCTTCTGCACGCCGGATCAGGTGAAGCAGGAATTCCGCGATACGGTCGAACTGGTGCAGATGGTTTTCGAGACTTTTGGTTTCGAGGACGTTTCCATTCGGTTATCGCTGCGCGATCCGAATTCCGATAAGTATGTCGGCAAACCAGAACTATGGGATCGCGCCGAGAATGAATTGCGCGAAGTGCTGACCGAAATGGAAATCCCTTTTGAAGAGGAATTGGGCGAAGCAGCGTTTTACGGCCCGAAGGTCGACTTTGTCATTCGCGATGTCATTGGCCGACCGTGGCAGTTGGGGACTGTGCAACTCGATTACAACCTGCCGGAACGTTTTGAACTGGAATACATCGGTGCGGACAACAACACACACCGACCAGTGATGATTCACCGCGCTCCGTTTGGCAGCATGGAACGTTTCATGGGAATTCTGATTGAGCATTTCGCCGGGGCGTTTCCGCTCTGGCTGGCACCGGAACAGGTTCGTGTGCTGCCGGTGAGCGAAAAATCCAACGATTATGCAGTTGATGTCGAACGGCAATTCCGGGCAGCCGGTTTCCGAGTGCAAACTGATTTACAAAGCGCGAAGGTTCAAGCGAAGATCCGCGACGCGCAACTGGAATTGATTCCCTATATGCTGGTGGTCGGTCCCAGGGAAGCAGAAGAAGGAAAGATTGCATTGCGGGACCGCATTGATGGGGATATCGGAGCAATGCCCATTGCCGAGGCGACTGAACGATTGCAGAAAGAAGTTGATGACCGCACGATCCGCCAGGTTGTGAAATCGGACTTCGCCGGCCTGGAAGCAGATGACGGCGAACAGCACGAGTATTGACGGTCAGAGGGGTGGTTGGAGTTTTGCAATTCCAATATCATTCCATTCCGTTGTCGCTCCTTGCAACTTCATCAAACCCAACTTTCAGTCTTGATAGTCCAGTAGCACTGTGCCTGAACTTCCGGAAGTCGAAACAATGGTACGCGGGATTCGCCCCGCGATTTTGGGACGCACGATCGCCAACGTGCGAAAGTGCCGATGTCGCTGTAAGCCTCTTCAGATCCTGCCGACGTTCTCGCGGCTGTCAAGATTATCAAAGGGGCAGTCGATTGTTGATGTCCGCCGGTTCGCCAAGCGAATTGTACTGGAATACTCCTCCGGAGATTACTGTGTCATTGAACCTCGGATGACTGGTCTGATGCTGCTGGCTGATCCGCCCGATGTCGAACATTTGCGAATTGAGTGGAATCTGAGCGTTGATGACGAACAGACGTCGTTGTGGTTCTGGGACCGGCGGGGGTTGGGAACGATCACGCTCTGGCATCGGGATGAGTTCGAGACAACCTTCTACAATGGACGATTTGGAACGGACGCTCTGGCAATGTCGGTTGACGAATGGTCGGAAAGATGTGCCACAACCTCGCGCGAAATCAAGGTGGCAATGTTGGACCAGACTTTCATCGCGGGAATTGGAAACTTGTATGCCAGTGAGATTCTGCATGTGGCGAAGATTCATCCTCAAACGCCTGCGAACAGATTGTCTCGGCAACGAATCATCCGTCTGCAACAGGCCACGTTGGATGTTTTACACCTTGCCATTCGGTACGAGGGCTCGACATTGGAGGACGGGACCTATCGCAACGCGCTGAATCAGTCTGGACAATTTCAGAATCAGCATCGTGTTTACGCCCGTGCAGGGGAAAAATGCCCAACATGCGAACGCTCAATTATCCAGCGGATTGTGCAGGCACAGCGTTCGACATTTTTCTGCCGTCGCTGCCAGGCATTACGATAGTGCTCGCGAGGCGATGTACCTGGTATAGAGCAGTTTCAGTCGTTCCCAATAATGCGGATTGGTATTTGTGAACGCAAGGTCCCTTTGGAAAATGACTTGGCACAAAACAGGTCATACCAGGGAGGGAAGCCATGCGTTCACGACAGGATTATAT